>DATNHM010000021.1:0-25806 GCA_035604955.1 Candidatus Limnocylindrales bacterium
ACTCAACCCCTTCGCCTTGAAGAAAAGCATTGAACTGAAACTGCGCCTGTTCTTCACTGCCAAAAGTAACCTCCAACCTGAGGCAACGTTGTCATGTCTGACGCCCGCCCCGGGTAACATTTATCCGTGAGTCAACACGTATGTAACCTTGGCACACAGTGGGTGAGCCAAACGCGCTACCAGCCACCTAATCCAAGTCCATTGATTTCAGGAATGGAAGTTTGGTATTCACCGGGAGTGTACCCGGCAGGACAGAGAAGTTAAGAACTGAACTGACAAGCAGTCGGTTTGTTCAAGCTGACGCGATTGCTGCATCGGTGAAATATTATCAGCGGTTGAGAGTTGAGGGTTGAAACGGTAGTCGAGAGACGACAGACGATCCGCCTTCGCATCGCTTCGACGCGACGAGGAGTCGAGGGCTGGACGGACTTTCAGTTAAAAAAGCTCAAAATAGGTCTTGCAACGACGGTTGCATTTGCTATATTCCGCGTTCCGTTTTCCGGCATCGAAGGCCGGTGAATTGACAGCGATTTTGCAAAAATGCCGACAATCAACCAGTTGGTCCGCAAGGGCCGCCGCAAGGTAAAGTACAAGTCCAAGTCGCCAGCCTTGGATAATTCGCCGTTTCGTCGCGGCGTCTGCATCCAGGTGATGACCCGCACGCCCAAAAAACCGAACTCGGCGATGCGCAAGGTGGCGAAGGTCCGCCTGACCAACGGCTACGAAATCATCGCCTATATCCCGGACGAGGGCCACAATTTGCAGGAGCACTCGATTGTGCTCGTGCGCGGCGGGCGCGTGAAAGATTTGCCGGGCGTGCGTTATCACATTGTGCGCGGCACGCTGGACGCCGCCGGAGTGGAGAAACGCCGGGTCAGCCGTTCGAAGTACGGCGTGAAACGTCCGAAGCCCGGCGCCAAACCCGCCGCCGCCGCCGCCGCCGCTCCAGCTGCTCCGGCAGCGCCCGCAGCCGCCTGAAGATTTTGACGATTTAACTTATTTAACTCATTTAACCAAAATCCATGTCCCGCAGACGACAAGCAAGCAGACGGCAGGTGCCCAAAGACGGAAAATTCCAGAGCGCTTTGGTTTCGCGGCTGGTCAACACCGTGATGATTTGCGGCAAGAAGAGCACGGCCCAGCGGATCGTTTACAAGGCGTTTGAGAGCATCTCGGAAAAAAATCCGGCTAGCAATCCGGTGGAAATTTTGCAGCGCGCGGTGGACAACGCCAAGCCACGCATCGAGACCAAGGCCCGGCGCGTCGGCGGTGCCACCTACCAGGTGCCGTTGGAAGTGCCGTCGGACCGGCAAGCCGCGCTGGCGCTGCGCTGGATTGTGGATTTTGCCGACGCCCGCAAGGGCACGCCCATGCGCGAGGCGTTGGCGGCGGAGATTCTGGAGGCTTATCAAGGGCAGGGGAACGCGATTCGCAAGCGCGACGAGGTGCACAAGATGGCCCAGGCCAACAAGGCATTTGCACATTTCCGCTGGTAGGATATAGTTGACCAATGCCCCAAAGGCTGCAAAGCCCGGGGGCATTTTTATTATTGGATTTAACGATGGATGCAGTTGCTGAAAAAACGAAATCGGCCAATTCGCCCAAACGCGAGTACACGTTGGAGCGCACGCGCAACATTGGCATCGCGGCGCACATTGACGCGGGCAAGACGACCACGACCGAACGCATCCTGTTTTACACCGGCCTCATTCACAAGATCGGCGACGTGGACGACGGCAACACGGTGACCGACTGGATGGAACAGGAGCGCGAACGCGGCATCACCATCACGTCCGCCGCCGTCACGTGCTACTGGACGCAAAAGCAGAACAAGCACGGCGAAGAGTTGCTTTACAAGGCGTTCAAGGACATTCCGCACCGCATCAACATCATTGACACGCCGGGCCATGTGGATTTCACGGCTGAAGTCGAGCGTTCCATGCGCGTCCTCGACGGTGCCGTCGCGGTGTTCTGCGGCGTTGCCGGCGTACAACCGCAATCGGAAACCGTCTGGCGCCAAGCGACCAAGTACAAGGTGCCGCGCATCGCGTTCGTCAATAAAATGGACCGCACGGGTGCGAATTTTGATAACGCGCTGAACGACATGCGCACCAAGCTCAAGGCGTATGCGTACCCGATTTTCCTGCCCATCGGCGCGGAAGACAGATTTGAAGGCGTCATTGATGTCGTGAACCAGAAAGCGATCGTCTGGGGACCAGGCGATGTGGTCAATGAAGGCCTGAATTTTGAGGCAAGGGAAATTCCCGCCGAGCACAAGGAACGCGCGGCAGCGGCGCTGGCAGAGTTGATTGACGCAGTCTCCAACAAGGACGACGCGAT
Organism: Candidatus Limnocylindrales bacterium; assembly: GCA_035604955.1. Classification (GTDB taxonomy): domain Bacteria; phylum Verrucomicrobiota; class Verrucomicrobiia; order Limisphaerales; family UBA11358; genus UBA11358. The sequence goes on from DATNHM010000021.1 coordinate 2,341, forward strand.
TGCCGATCTCGTACTTCACGAGAAGCCGGTCACGCCGCCGGAACTCAAAGCGGCTATCCGCCGGTTGACCTGCAAGATTGAACTGGTGCCGGTGCTGTGCGGTTCGGCGTTCAAGAAGAAGGGTGTGCAGCCCCTGGTTGACGCGGTCGTGGATTATCTGCCCAGCCCGCTGGATGTGCCGGCGGCCACCGGCGAAGTGCCGGGGCAGGCCGACCAAAAGGTCGAGGTACCGACCGACGACAGCAGCAAGTTCTGCTCGCTGGCATTCAAATTGTGGACGGATCCTTACGCGGGCAAGCTGGTGTTCTTCCGTGTTTATTCCGGCCAGCTCGAAAAGGGCGACATGATTTACAATCCGCGCACGCGCAAGCGCGAGCGCGTCAGCCGCCTCATGATTATTCAAGGCAGCGAGCGCAAGGACATCCACCAGGTTTTTGCCGGTGACATCGCCGCGCTGGTCGGGCTGCGCAACATCACCACCGGTGACACGCTGTGCGACGAGGATTTGGAAGTGACACTCGAACCGCCGACGTTCCCCGAACCGGTCATCAGCATGGCCGTTGAGCCTAAGACGAAACAGGACCGCGACAAGATGTCCGAAGGTTTGCAACGGCTGGCTGAGGAAGACCCGACCTTCCGTTGTTTCACCAACGAGGAGACCGGCCAGCTCATCATCGCCGGCATGGGCGAGCTGCATCTGGAAATCATCATTGACCGCCTCAAGCGCGAGTTCAAGGTGGACGCCAACACCGGTGCGCCGCAAATCGCCTATCGTGAAACCGTCACCAAACCGGCGGATGGCGAAGGCAAGTTTATCCGCCAGTCCGGCGGCCGTGGTCAGTATGGCCACGCCTGCGTTCAGCTCCAGCCGAACGAGAAGGGTAAAGGCGTCGAGATTGAAAACAAGATTGTCGGCGGCGCGATTCCCAAGGAATACATTCCGGCGGTTATTGACGGCATTGAGGAAGCCATCAAGGGCGGCGTCTATGCGGGCTATCAGGTCATTGATGTCAAGGTGCAGATCGTGGATGGCACGTTCCACGAGGTGGACTCGAATGAACTGGCATTCAAGATGGCCGGCATTTTCGCGCTCAAGGACGCCTTCAAGAAGGCCGGGCCAATTTTGCTCGAGCCCATCATGAAGGTGGAATGCACTACGCCTGACGAATACCAAGGCGATCTGATCGGTGATATCACCCGCCGCCGCGGGCACATCATCAACATCGAAGCCAAATTGGGCCAGACGATTGTAAATGCGAATGTGCCACTGGCCGAAATGTTCGGTTACGCCACAGCCATCCGGTCGCTGTCCAAGGGCCGCGCTTCGTATTCGATGGAACCGTTGACGTTCGAGCAGGTTCCGAACAGCGTCTTGAACACCATTTTAGACCAGGCGGCGAAGAAGCCGGCGGCGCGGACGTAGATGAGAATGCCGCCAAAAACTTGTTGCACGGGACTGTTCTATTGTTACACTTTGCGTCCGCTTTTGAAAGATTGAAGCGGCAAACTATTGAAACCATTAACAGACAATTGTTCTTTGTATGGCTGCCCAACGCATTCGAATTCGACTTAAGGCCTATGACCACCGGGTCATAGACCAGTCGGCGCGCGAAATTGCCGACACCGTCAAACGCACCGGCGCGCGTGTCGCCGGGCCGATTCCGCTCCCGACCCGCATCGAGCGCTTTACCGTCCAACGCTCGCCGCACGCGGACAAAAAGTCGCAGGAAACCTTCGAGCAACGCACCCACAAGCGGCTGATTGATATCCTTGATCCGACGGCCAAGACGGTGGATGAATTGAAGAAGCTCAATCTCCCCGCGGGCGTAGACATCACCATCAAGATTTAAGGAGAACGATCATGCCCCTCGGACTTTTAGGAAAGAAACTCGGCAGCACACGCGTTTACAACGCCAGCGGAGTGCTGATTCCCGTGACCGTCGTGCTCGCCGGTCCCAATCGCGTTTTGCAGGTCAAGACTCAGGCGGGCAAAGACGGTTACAATGCCGTTCAACTCGGTTTCGATGATCAAAAGGAACAGCGCGTGACGAAACCGCTGCTCGGCCACATTAAAAAACAGAACGGCGTGGCGGTAAAACGCATCAAGGAGTTCCGCAATTTTTCCAAGGAAGTAAAGCCCGGCGACGTGGTCGGGCCCGCGTTATTTGCGCCCGGCGACTTTGTGGATGCGATTGGCGTTACCAAAGGCCGCGGCTTTGAAGGTGTTATGAAGCGCCACGGTTTTGGCGGCGGCCCTTCGACGCACGGTCACAAGGGCTGGCACCGCCGAGTCGGCGCGATTGGCCAGCGTCTATTCCCCGGCACGGTCTTGCGCGGATTTAAAATGCCCGGCCACATGGGACAAGTCAAACGCACGACACAGAACCTCGAGGTCATCCAGGTGCGCGAGGCGGAAAATCTTTTGCTCATCAAAGGCGCCATTCCCGGCGCGGAAGGCGATTATGTGGTCATTCGCGAATCCAAGAAACGGCCCAAGGGCTGGAAGCCGCCGGTGAGCGTTGCACCCATGAAACGAAAAGGCGCCGCCGAGAAGAAACCGGAGGCCAAGCCCGCCGAAGCTAAAAAATAACTCAGGATAGGGCGGTCAGTCCTCTGCCCGCCGTTTGCGAGAGTACGATTTGCGGCGCGCACGGAGTGACGCGCCCCGAAGATAACATGAAAATTGCCATTAAGAATATCGCAGGGAAAAATCAGGGTGAACTTCAGGTGAAGTTCCCGCTGGTTGAAGGCGGAAAGGGCACGCAGGCCGTCCATGATGCGGTCGTCGCCTATCAGGCGGCGCAACGCAGCGGCACCGCCAACACCAAGAACGTCGGTGAAGTTTCTGGCACGAACAAGAAACCGTGGCGGCAGAAGGGCACGGGCCGCGCGCGCGCCGGTTCGTTCCAATCGCCGTTGTGGGTCGGCGGTGGTGTGGTCTTTGGGCCGAGACCCCGCGATTTCGCCAAGAAGATTTCCAAGAAAACCCGCTCGCTCGCGTTGCGCAAGGCGCTGAGCGAACGACTCAAGGCCGGCGACGTGGTGGTGGTGGACGATTTGAAGCTCGCCTCGCCAAAGACAAAGGAATTTGTCGGGGTGATTTCGGCCCTGGAATTGAAAGGCACCACGTTGATCGTTTCAGCCGCCGCAGATAAGAATCTGACCCTGGCTTCACGCAACCTGCCGGATGTGGCGTTGGCGACGAGCGATTCGTTGAATACGTACGACATTTTGCGGCCCGACAAATTGCTCTTCACGAAAAGCGCGTTTGAGAAAGTCGAAGCCCGTCTGACCAAGGAATAACATGAACGCTTTTGAAGTCATCAAGACCGTCCGTTTGACGGAAAAAGGCACGCGCCAGGGCGAGAAATACAACCAGTACACCGTCGTGGCCGACCGCCGCGCGAACAAGACGGAAATCCGCCTGGCCGTGCAGGAATTGTTCAAGGTCAAGGTGACCAAGGTCAACACGCTGAACGTGCGTGGCAAGCTCCGCCGCCAGCGCACGACGCAGGCCGGCCAGGCGCCGAGCTGGAAAAAAGCCATCGTGACGCTGAAAGACGGCGACAAGATTGTTTTGACCTGAACGGGATTTGAAAACTCGAACAGCGCGGAAATTATTCCACGCCGTTTTTTTGTTTTGCGGATCATTGGTTTTCAAGCCTGCTCCTGTATTAAGCCCGGAGGGCTTCCGGAAATTAGCCGGGGGCAACGCCCCCGGAATGACAACCATAAAAATCCGCCCCGGCAGGGGCGGCGGAGTTCACCACAAATAACGCTCGTCGAATTCCGCACCACTCAATTTCAAAAATTCCAGATATTCCTCCTGAAAACTTTTCTTCGCGTGATGTTCCTCTTGCCGCGCGATGTAATCTTTTACCGTTTCAATCAAGGAGGCGCTGACCGTAAAAGCTCCGTAACCATCCTGCCATTCAAATTGTTCGTCGCCAATGGTCTCGTGAATCCATGCAGAGGAAGTCCGTTTCAAATCGCGCATCACATCGGCCAGTCGGTGCGTCGCGCGGATTCCCAGCAGTAAATGAACGTGATCGGCAACACCGCCGACCGCTTCGGGGACGGCCTCAAGTGTTTTTGCCGCGCCGCCGAGATAAGCGCGGAGACGCGGACGCCATTCGGATGCAATAAGCGGACGCTGATGTTTGGTACCAAAAATGACGTGGATATGCAGGCTTAAATGGGTTGAGGACATTTTATTTCATTTTCCCGCGCCCCTGCCGGGGCGCAATACACATTTGGTTGGTTTACCGGGGATGTCATCCCCGGCTAATTTCCCCAAGCCCTTCGGGCTTGAGGCGGCTTGGACAGCCTTTGTCCCTGCCATTATGCGAGGATTTGACACGGCTTGAATTTTGGTTCAATTAAGGTTTGCCCGTGAATGCCAATACACCCATTCGCATCCTGCACGTGGACGGCGACAGCTTCTTCGCCAGTTGCGAGATTGCCTTGAACCAACAGCTGCAAGGCCGCCCGGTCTGGGTCGGCGGCGGACGCCGCGGTGATGGCATCGTCATTGCGGCCAATCGCGCGGCCAAAACGTTCGGAGTCAAAACCGGCATGGCGTGCTTCGAGGCCAAGCGGCTTTGCCCGAAGGGCGTTTTATGCCGTCCGCACTATGATGAATACCGGCGGCTCTCGGCCGAGATGTTCCACATTCTCGAAGAATATTCCCCGACCCTCGTACCGATCTCGATTGATGAAGGGTTCCTCGACTTTACGACGATGGACAAGGTGGTCTGGCGAAACACCTCGCCGGAAAATTATGTAAAGGAGATCTGCCGGCGGATCTTGCAGGAAGTCAAATTGCCCGTGTCCGCCGGTCTCGCGAATTCCTCGCGGCTGGCGAAACTCGCGACGGACGCAGCCAAGCCGGGTTTCATCGAGATTCCCGCCGGGCAGGAAAAGGGATTTTTGAAGGACCGCTCCGTGCGCGAGCTTTCCGGCATCGGCAAAAACCGGCAACGCGCGCTGGCGTCACTGGGCGCGCAGACCTTTGGTCACGTGGCCAAACTGCCGTCGCCGTTACTCAGAAAAAAATTCGGCATCTGGGGGACGCAACTCTGGCTGTTTGCCAACGGCCTGTGGAGCGAGCCGCTGCTGCTCGAGGTGAAGGACCGCACGACGATTTCCAGCAACACCACACTGCCTTACGACGAGCCGGACTACGAGGCGGCGCTGACATTCACCTTGAGCGAGGCGACGCGGCTGGTCGGCCAGTTACGCCGCGAACAGTTGCAGGCGCGCGAGCTGGGCCTGACGATCCGGTTCACTGATTTCAGCGAAGTCAGCGGCGGCCATCGTTTTCACGCGCCGCAGTTCCAAAATTCGGTTATCAACTCCGTTTTGGAAGACGTTTTCCGCGAGTTAATGAGTAAACAGTTCAAGCCCGTCCGGCAAATCCGCATTGCCTTCTGGAACCTGGCGCGGCTGGACACGCAACCGACGTTGTGGGGTCGCACGCACGCGGAACGCTGGGGCGCGCTCGACGACGCGGCGCATAAACTGAACTCGCAATTTTCGCGCGCGGAAAAACCGGCGATCATGACCGGCGCGCAACTGGCGTTGCGCGAAATGGAGGATGCTTTCAAGAATCCGAAAGCGAAGTGCCCATTTGTGCCGCAGCGCGAGATGGTGAAAAAACTATGGGGCACGGATGCCGACCCGCTGGCGCACAAGGGCGAATGGGAGAAGCGCCTGGCCAAGGTCAGCAAACAAGCCCAGTTCCGGCATTAACTTTTGAGAGAAAATAACAAGGAAAGTTTTTCAGCCGCTTCATGTTCAAGATTTGATGAAAGTCTTCCGAGTTCGCGTTGGATAATTTTTGTCGAGACCGTGATCAATCGGTGAAGCCGCAAAACTGAATTGACACGCAAGCCGGTGGCAGAAAAGCCGGGATGGTTTGTAGGCAGGGCGATGTCTGTCGGAAGCAAGTCGGAAATTTCGCGGCTGGTGATGAAAGCCAGAATGACGTGACGATTCACGCCAATCGGTTCAGTGAGGCAAACTGCCGGGCGAAGTTTTGTCGCGGAGAGGTCGTCGAACGGAAACGGCACGAGCACGACTTTACTGTGCGTCGTGGAAGGGTTTGCCATCGGTGGACTGGTAGAGGTTGGGTTCGTCGTGCAGGAAATCGAAGGACGGATTTTTTGACGCGGCTTGCAGCCACGCGCCTTCATTTATATCATCGTCTTCCCCGCCATTTGCTTCGAGCGTCGAAACAGAAACTTTCAACGGCTGATTCATCGGAAGTTTCACCGGCGAATCTGGCACAAGCACCTTTCCATCGAAATGCGCTATAAGCGTTGTCATGGTCTATGAAAATAGTCCTATTGGCAGCCAAAGGCAAAGGAGAAAAACGCTTGGCAACCAGCACCAGTACCACCGCCGTAGCAGCGAACGTCAGTTCGCTCTAACTTTAGACAGGGAGCCGCTCCGAATTTCCGCTAGGTCTTGGACTGCGGCGCGTTCACCGCCGCTTTTCCCCTTGCCGCCTTCGCGCCATCTGTGCGAGAAAATCCAAACTTCGCTCGTCCCGGTTAATGGTACCGCCAATCTTGAGTCCATCCAACAGATGCTTTACCGTCAGCCGCGCATGAAAGAATGGTTCCAACTGGCTTCCTAGCCCTCGGTGGTCAAACGTGCGCTCAAATATGCGTTGATCGTGGGTTTTATCCTGATTGCCATCAATGACAGCGACGCGATCCTTTCCGAACAAATCACCCGGGGCGTTTTGCTCAAAATGCTGCTGACGGTGATGGTGCCTTATGGGGTCTCCACCTTCTCCAGCGTCGGGGTTTTGCTGGAAATGCGCGGCAAACCATGATGGAAACCCCGTTGCCATCTAGGCATTTGCAGATGGTTTGGACTCCCAAAATTCTTCAAAAAAACGCTTGCATCGAAAGGGACTTCTGATATTTTCTCCGCTCCGTTTCGCTCGGAAGACAACCCCGCTGGGTTACAACAGTGCGGTGAATCGTTTCAGGCAAATGGACAGCATGTTAGCAGACCGATAACTGACTCCCTGCCGGGACAGGAATGATGGCCTGCCGACTTCAAAGTTGCTGCTGAAACTTTTGTTTTTATGCCAGTCAAAACATTTAGACCGCTAACGCCGTCTCTGCGCTACGTTACGTACGCGGATTTTAGCGACATTACTAAGACGACGCCGGAGAAGTCGCTCGTCGAGATTCGCAAGAAGTCGGGCGGACGTAATATGTATGGCCGCGTCACGGCGCGCGGCATTGGCGGCGGACACAAGCAGAAAATCCGCCTCGTGGATTTCAAGCGCCAGAAACACGGCGTGGAGGCCACGGTTGCAGCGATTGAATACGATCCGATGCGTTCAGCGCGCCTGGCCTTGCTGCAATATAAGGACGGCGAAAAGGCTTACATCATCGCGCCGGCGGGCATCAAGGTCGGCGGCACTATTTCCAGCGGACCGGCGGCCCCTCCCGAGGTTGGCAATGCGCTGCCGCTCAAGGCAATTCCGGTCGGCCTTTCCATTCATAACATTGAGCTAACTCCCGGCCGGGGCGGGCAGGTGGTCCGTTCAGCGGGCGGCGCGGCGACGTTGATGTCGCGCGACGAAGGTTATGCTCAAATCCGCCTGCCTTCGGGCGAAATCCGCAAGGTGAATGAAAATTGCTACGCCACCATCGGCCAGGTCGGCAACGCGGAGCATGAAAATGTGATTTTGGGCAAAGCAGGTCGCACGCGGCATCGCGGTCATCGCGGCATCAATCGCGGGGTGACGCGCAATCCGGTGGATCATCCGAATGGCGGTGGCGCCGGCAAGTCGAAGTCCGGCGGCGGCTGGCAGCAGTTGATGTCGCCGTGGGGCAGGATTGCCAAGGGCGGCAAGACGCGCCACAAGTACAGATACTCGAACCGGTTTATTGTCGTTCGGCGGAATGGTTTGCCGATCAAAGTGAAATGACGTTGAAGCGTGAAACGTGAAACGTGAAGAAAATCGTAAATCGTAAATCGTAAATCATAAATCAAAAATAGAACATGGGACGCTCGATAAAAAAAGGTCCGTTTGTGGATCTGCACCTGCTGGACAAAATCCAGAAGGCGAAGGACGCCAAGTCCAAGACGCCGATCAAGACATGGTCGCGGCGTTCGATGATCACGCCGGATTTCGTCGGCCTGACGTTCAGTGTCCACAACGGCAAGATTTTCAACCCGGTGTTTGTGACCGAAAACATGGTCGGCCACCGGCTCGGCGAGTTTTCCCTGACGCGCATTTTCAAGAAACACGGCGCGCACACGGCCAAGGCGGAGGCGAAATAACATGGAAGTTCATGCGATCATGAAAAACGTGCCGATGTCCGCGCAAAAGATGCGTGAGGTCGTGCGGCAGATTCAGGGGCTGCCGGCCCTGCAGGCGCAGGCGGTGCTGCAGGTGGTGCCGCGCAAGGGCGCGCGGCTTGTGGCCAAGACGCTCCGGTCGGCCATCGCCAATGCGGAAAACAACAACAAACTCAAACCGGAAAGTTTGCGCATCAAAGAAGCCGTCGCCGGCACGGCCATGATCATCAAACGTTTTACCCCCAAAGCCCGCGGTTCCGCCGGTCCAATCCTCAAACGTCGTTGTCACATCAAAATCACCCTGTCAGACGAATAGTATGGGCCAAAAAACAAATCCAATCGGTCTGCGTGTCGGCGTCAACAAGGACTGGCGCTCGAAGTGGTTTGCCGGCAAGAAGGAATTCGGCCCGCTGCTCAACGAAGACCGGCAGATCCGTACCCTGCTGAAGAAGAAACTCGAAACGGCGTCGGTGCCGAAAATTTTAATCGAACGCGCCACCAACCGTTGCCGCGTAACGATTTTGACCGCCCGCCCGGGCGTGGTCATCGGCCGCAAAGGCGCGGAAATTGACAAGCTCAAGGAAGAATTGAGCCGCATGACGGGCAAGGAAGTCTATGTGGACATCGTCGAGGTGAAAACCCCGGAGTTGGACGCGCAACTGGTCGCGGAAAACGTCGCGTTGCAATTGGAGCGCCGCGTTTCGTTCCGGCGCGCGATGAAGAAGGCGTTGCAGACGGCCAAGGATTTCGGCGCGGAAGGCATCAAGATTCGCTGCGCGGGCCGGTTGGGCGGCGCGGAATTGGCGCGCGTCGAGCAATATCACTGGGGCCGGGTGCCGTTGCACACGTTGCGCGCGAACATTGATTACGGATTTGCCGAAGCGCTCACTGTCTATGGCAAGCTCGGCATCAAATGCTGGATTTGCCGGGGTGAGAACAAACCGCAGAAAAAGGAGCAGCCGCAGCCGCCGGCCGAGCCGGTGCCGGTGAAATGAGTAACCAGGGATTGGTTAAATGAGTGAAATAAATTTTTAACAGCCAATGCGACAATTGAAGATTTAACCCATCACTGATTTAATGATTTAACGAATTATGCCGTTGCAACCAGAAAGAGTAAAATTTCGCAAGATGCACCGTGGCAGCCGCGCCGGCCTGGCGTCCCGCGGCAACGCGGTCACGTTCGGTGAATACGGATTGATGGCGCTCGAACGCTGCTGGATGGATTCCAAGCAACTGGAAGCGGCCCGCGTAGCAATTGCCCGCAACATGAAGCGGCGCGGCAAGATGTGGCTTCGCGTCTTTCCGCAGAAATCGTTTACGAAAAAGCCGCTGGAAACCCGCATGGGCAAGGGCAAGGCGCCGTTGGAAGGTTGGGTAGCGGTCATCCGCCCGGCAAACATATTATTTGAAGTGGATGGGATTACGGAAGTGGAGGCGCGCGAGTCGTTGCGGTTGGCGGCGACCAAACTGCCCATCAAGACGAAATTCATCGCCCGCCATCGGCGGGCGAGTTAAACGGTTATGAAATTTCCTGAAGTCAAAGACATGACGCTGGTGGAATTGGCGGCCAAGAGCCGCGACCTGCGTCATGAAATGTTCAACCTGCGGTTGCAGCAGGCGAGCGCACAACTGGAAAAACCGGCGCGTCTGCGCATCTTGCGCAAGGACATCGCGCGCCTGGAAACGCGGATCTCGCAACTGCGCAACAAAGCGGCTTAATTGTATGGCTGAAACAGCAAATCCAACGGCAACAGCAACGGCACGCGGTCATCGCAAACAGCGCGAAGGCGAAGTCATCTCCAACAAGATGGCCAAGACCATTGTGGTGCGCGTCGAACGCCGCTTCCCGCATCCGCGATTCCGCAAGGTCGTGACCGCTTACAAGAAGTTATACGCCCATGACGAAAAGGGCGAGGCGAAGCCGGGCGACCGCGTGCGCATTGAAGAAACGCGGCCCTTGTCGAAAATCAAACGCTGGCGGCTCGTTGCCGTCGTTGTGCGTAACGACGTGGAAACTTCTGCCGCCGAGTGACCTGATTTTTATGCTGCAAATTCGTTCCCATTTGGATGTCGCGGACAACACGGGTGCAAAGATTGCCTGGGCCATCGGCGTGTTGGGCCGCAACCAGCGTTATGCCCATGTGGGCGACGTCATCAAGGTGCATATCAAGGACGCCGCGCCGGACGGGCAGGTCAAGAAGGGCGAGGTGCATAACGCGGTGATCGTCCGCACCCGGCAGCCCATCCGCCGCAGCGACGGTTCGTATCTGCGTTTCGACAGCAACGCGGTGGTCATTATTGACCCGGAGCTGAACCCGAAGGGCACGCGCATTTTCGGGCCGGTGGCGCGCGAGTTGCGCGACAAGAAGTTCATGAAAATTATTTCGCTCGCGCCGGAGGTGATTTGAAATTATGTCAAAATTTCACATAAAAAAGGGCGATGAAGTGGTTGTATTGGCCGGCGCGGAGAAAGGCAAGCGCGGCAAAATTATTGCGGTGAGCCCGAAGAAAAACCGGGCGATTGTCGAAGGCCTGAAAATGATCAAGCGCCACACGCGCAAGAGCCAGGACCATCCGCAGGGCGCGATTGTCGAGCGGGAAGGCACGATCCACCTTTCGAATTTGATGAAGGTTGACCGGTTCGACGCGCGGGCAGCCAAACATGGAAAGGCGCAACCGGCCCCGGCCTGAGCCGCGATTGAATTGACGAAATGAAGTTACGGCAAAATCCGTGACCTGAAAAATGAAAGCCAGACTTTATAATAAATACGTGAATGAAGTGGTGCCGGCGCTGAAGGAAAAGCACAAGTTTGCCAATGTCCACCAGATCCCCCGGATGGTGAAGATTGTGGTGAACATGGGCGTGAGCGCGTCGCTGGAAAAAAACGCCATTGACGACGCGGCCAAAGACCTGGCGCTGATTACCGGCCGCAAAGCGGTCATCAGCAAATCGCGCCACAGTATCGCCAATTTCAAACTGCGCGAAGGACAGCCCATCGGCTGCCGCGTGACGCTGCGTCGTGACGCGATGTATGAATTTTTTGACCGGCTGGTGGCGACGGCGCTGCCGCGGATTCGTGACTTTCGCGGATTGTCGCCGCGCAAATTTGACGGTCGGGGCAATTACACGTTCGGAGTGGGCGACCAGACGATTTTCCCGGAGATTGAACTGGACAAGATCAAACGGCAGCAGGGCATGGACATCACGATTGTGACCAGCGCCAGGAATGACGGCACGGCGCTGGATTTGCTGAAGTTGATGGGCCTCCCGCTGGCTGAAAAGTAAAATATTTAATCGTCCTCGTCGTCGTCCTCGTAATCGTAATCGAGGACGGGAACGAAGGACGAGAACGAGAACGATTAGAATTATGGCCAAGAGAGCATGGTTTGAGCGCAACAAGCGCAAAGCTGAAACGGTAAAAAAATACGCCGCGATCCGCGCGGAACTGAAGGCCAAGCGGGATTACGCCGGCCTCGCCAAGTTGCCGCGCGATGCCAGCCCGACGCGGTTGGTGAATCGTTGCGCCTATAGCGGCCGCCGCCACGGTTATCTTCGGAAATTTGGCGTTTCGCGCCTGACGTTTCGCGAGGCAGCATTGAACGGTTTGATTCCGGGCGTGGTGAAAGCCAGTTGGTGACCAAGATTAAGCTATTGATTTGATATGACTGATCCGATTTCTGATATGTTGACCCGCATTCGGAATGCCGGCCGCGCGTTGTTGCCGACGGTCGCCGTGCCGCATTCCCGCCTGAAGGAAAACATCGCCGCCATTCTGAAGAAGGAAGGCTATGTGGCCGAGGTGGCGGTCGAAGGGAGCCTGCCCAAGACCATCAACATCAAGCTGAAATATCAAGGCAAGAAAACCGTGATTGAAGGTCTGCGCCGCGTCAGCCGGCCGGGTTTGCGCCATTACGTCGGGGCGACGAAAATTCCCCGGGTGCGCGGCGGTTTGGGCGTGGCGGTGATTTCGACGCCGGAAGGCGTGATGACGGATGTGCAAGCCCGCAAGAAAAACCTTGGCGGCGAGTTGCTTTGTTACATCTGGTAAGGATTTTATGTCGCGAATTGGAAAACAGCCGATTGTCATACCTCCCAAGGTCAAAGTGGAGGTCAAAGGGCAGAAAGTGCTGGTCGAGGGCCCGAAGGGCAAGCTCGACTGGGAGCTGCCACATCGCACGAGCCTGAAGGTTCAGGACGGCAAAATTGTCGTGAGCCGTGAAGGTGAAGACGCGCAGGCCAAAGCCTTGCACGGTCTCAGCCGTGCCCTGGTCAACAATATGGTCAAGGGCGTGGCGGAAGGCTTTATTAAAAAGCTCGAAATTCAGGGCGTCGGGTTCAAGGCCGCGGTGCAGGGCAAGAATGTAAACCTGAACCTCGGCTATTCGCATCCGATTAATTACGTCATTCCCGACCAGATCAAAGTGACGGTCGAAGAAAACACAAAATTGACAATTGAAGGCCCGGACCGGCGGGTGGTCGGCCAGGTCGCCGCCGAAATCCGCGCCTTTTATCCGCCGGAGCCTTACAAAGGCAAGGGTGTGCGCTATGCGGGAGAACACGTCCAGCGCAAGGAAGGCAAAACGGTCCAATAAATTTGATTCACGGTAAAATCCGTGACGCATTGAAATGAGAACGGAAAAGAAACAACAATTGGCACAACTTCGCCATTGGCGGGTGCGCCGAAAAGTCTCCGGCACCCGGGAACGTCCCCGCATGAGTGTCTGTTTCACCAACGAGAACATCCATGTCCAATTCATTGATGATCATGCCGGGGTGACGCTGGCGGCAGTTTCAACCACCAGCAAAGCCACGCCCGACCGCGACAAGCTGGCGGCCAACGTGGCCGGCGCCCGGGTGGTCGGCAAGCTGGCGGCGGAAACCGCACTGGCCAAGGGAATCAAGGCCGTTGTTTTTGATCGCGGCAACGCGCGTTATCATCGCAACGAAAGCAAGGGCAAGGACGGCAAACCGGTTCTGGCGCTCGGCAAGCTGGCGACTCTGGCCGAGGCGGCGCGCGCGGCGGGACTGAAATTTTAACCTGTAACCAAAGAAAATTACCGTGGCTGAAATCACTAAAACCGAAAGCGAAGAACAGCGTGGCCCGCGCGGGCGAGGCCGCCGCGGCAAGCCGGCGTCCGAAGCAACCGAACTCCAACTCGAGGGTGGCGCTTCGGAAGAGCTGATGGAAAAGGTGGTCTATATCAATCGTTCGGCGAAGGTGGTCAAGGGCGGGCGGCGATTCAACTTCAGCGCGCTGGTGGTTGTGGGTGACAAAAAAGGACGCGTGGGAGTTGCCCTCGGCAAGGCGGGCGAGGTCGCGGACGCCATCCGTCGTGGCGGCGAACTGGCCCGCAATCGGATGGTTTCCGTTTCCCTCAAGGAAGCCACCATTCCACATGAGGTTTTTTCCGAGTTTGACGGCGCAAGAATCCTGCTGCGCCCGGCGTCGCCGGGAACGGGCATTATCGCAGGCAAGACGGTGCGGGCAGTTTTGGAATCCGCCGGCGTGAAGGACATTTTGAGCAAATCACTTGGCTCCAACAACGCGGCCAATGTGGTGAAAGCGACCCTGAAGGCGCTCCTGAGCCTGCGATTGCGCGAAGACATTTACCGGGGCCGCGGGCTGGAGATTAAGAAAGTGGAAACTTCGAAAGTTCCTGAAGCAAACCCAACCGCAGGCTGAAATGAATTTAGTATTGTCAGTAGTCAGCAGTCAGTGGCCAGTAGCATCCCGCTACGGGCGCCGGCTATTAACGACTGACTATTGACGACTGACTAGTTTATGCGATTACACGATTTAAAACCCCGTCCCGGTGCCAAACATCGGCGCAAGCGGCTCGGCCAGGGCGAATCCAGCGGCCACGGCAAAACCAGCGGCCGTGGCGGCAAAGGCCAGACGGCACGCTCAGGCAGTTCCATCCGCATTGGTTTTGAGGGTGGCCAAATGCCGCTCATCCGGCGCATCCCCAAGCGCGGGTTCAACAACGTGCGCTTCGCGAAACAATTCGTAGCCGTGAACGTCGGCGAGCTGAATCAATTTGACGACGGAGCGCGCGTGGACGAAACCGCGTTGCGCGCGGTCGGCCTGGCCAATGGCCCCGCGAGCGGAGTCAAAATCCTCGGCGACGGTGAATTGTCCAAAAAGCTCACGGTGAGTGCACATGCATTCAGCGCCTCCGCAAAGGCGAAGATCGAGGCCAAAGGCGGCACCTGCGAAATCAAAGGCCGCAAAGCCGCCGAGCCGGCCAAGGCCTGAGCGGGACTGACTCATGTTCCGTAACATCTTCAACACGTTTGCCAACTGCTTCAAAATACCGGAGCTGAAGTCCCGGATTTTGTTCACGCTGGCGTTGTTGGGGGTCTGCCGGTTGACGGCTTATATTGTCATTCCGGGTCTGGATGGAACCGCGCTGTCCAATTTTTTCAGGGAAAATGAGCAGAGCAACGGCGGGTTGCTCGGCATGTACAACATGTTCGCGGGTGGCGCCTTTGGAAATTGCGCGATTGGGGCGCTGGGCATCATGCCGTACATCAGCGCCACCATCATTATTCAATTGCTCACGGCCGTCTGGCCGAAACTCAGCAAGCTGGCGCGTGAAGAAGGCGGTCGCGCCCAAATCATCAAATACGGCCGCTATCTGACGGTGTTGATTTGCCTGGGGCAGGGGTTGTATTTCGCCAACGGTTGGCAACACCCCCAAACCATCTTCCATGGATTTCAAGGCCAGTTGGTGCTGATTAACAATCCCATCTGGTATCTTATCCAAACGACGCTGATCATGACGACCGGCACGATGCTGCTCATGTGGCTGGGCGAACAAATCACCGATCGCGGCGTGGGCAACGGTGTCTCGCTGGTCATCACCATCGGCATTGTGGCGCGGTTGCCGCGGGCAGGCGTGGCACTGATTGACATGTTTCATCCGGCGGGTGGCATCGAATCGAGTTATCATCTGGCGGGCACGGGCGTGATGCTGGTTTTGTTGCTGGCCCTGGTGATCGGAGGTGTCATCGCCATTACCCAGGCGCAGCGGAAAATCCCGGTGCAATACGCGGCTCGCGCCGTCGGCCGTAAAATGTATCAGGGCGGCACTAATTACATGCCCTTGCGCGTGAATTATTCCGGAGTCATGCCGATCATCTTTGCCCAGTCCATTTTGATGTTTCCGGGGCCGGCCTGCGAATGGCTGGCCGATGTCGTCTTTAAGAATGTTCCGTTTTTGCAGGATTTCTTCCGTGGAATCGCCATGCAGCTGGGATATGGGTCCGGGGTGTACCTGACGGTTTACGGACTGATGATTTTGTTCTTCTCGTATTTCTGGGTGGCAACGCAATTCAACGAATTACAGATTGCCGACGATTTGAAGAAAAATGGCGGTTATATTCCCGGGGTGCGCCCGGGTCAGGGGACGAGCGATTATTTGCACAAGGCGATGAGCCGGATCACGCTGGCCGGCGCGATTTTCCTCACGGTGATCGCGGTGATTCCCATCCTGATGCGTAACGCCATGAGTATTCCCTACGATGTGTCCCAGTTTTTCGGCGGCACGAGCATTTTAATCACCGTCGGCGTTTTGCTGGACACCATGCGACAGGTCGAATCGCATTTGATGATGCGCCATTATGACGGATTTTTGAGGAAGGGCCGCTTGCGCGGGCGGTTCTAAAAATGATTATTTTGAAAAGTGAACGGGATTTGGACTCTATGCGGCCGGCCTGCGCGGTCGCGGGCACAGTGCTGGATGAAATCGCCGCGTTCATCAAGCCCGGTGTGACCACGCGGCAGGTGGATGAATTTGCGGCCAGGCGGATAAAGCAGCATGGCGCGAAAAGCGCATTTTTGGGTTACCGCAAGTATCCGTGCCACACGTGCCTCTCGGTGAACGACGAAGTGGTGCACGGATTGGCGGGTGACCGCGAATTGCATTTTGGCGACATTGTGAGCATAGACGTGGGGGTTTTTTATAAAGGGTTTGTCGGCGACACGGCGCGTACGGTGGCGGTCGGCGGATGCAGCGTGGCGGCACAGCGGCTCATGGACGTGACGGAACACGCGCTTTACGAAGGTATTGCGGCGGCGGTTCCGGGAAATCGGGTGACGGACATTTCGCGTGCCGTTCAGACCTACGTGGAGAGCAATGGTTTCAGCGTGGTCCGCGAGTTTGTGGGGCATGGCGTTGGGCGCTCGATGCATGAGGAGCCCCAGGTGCCGAATTTTGTGGATCCCAGGAGCAATCAGAAGCTCCGGCCGGGTATGACGCTGGCGATTGAACCGATGGTCAATGCCGGCCAGGCGGGCGTAAAAATATTGAAAGACGGCTGGACAGTGGTCACGCAAGATGGTTTACTGTCCGCTCATTTTGAGCATACGGTCCTGATCACCGAGGGTGAACCGGAGATACTGACATGCCCGGAAACGAAGCCTTCCAGGTTGAAGGTCGGGTGAGGGTAGCTCTGGCGAACGGGACGTATTGCGTGGAGCTGGCCAACGGACACCGGCTGACGGCGTTTGCGGCGGGACGGGCGAAGCGGAATTTTGCCGGCCTGAAGCCCGGCGACAAAGTGAAATTGCAATTGGCGCCCTACGATTTGTCGGCGGGGCGGATTTTAGCGGAAGTTAAATAAGCGACTGGTGATTGGTTAAATAAGTTAAAGCAGACGAGCAACGTCTGAACCGCGGAAATCACTCATTTAACCGGTTACTCATTAAACGAATTACAATAAACATGAAAGTTCGTGCGTCAGTTAAAAAATTGTGCGAGCACTGCAAAATTGTGCGGCGTCGCGGTGTCATTCGCGTGATTTGCTCGAACAAACGGCACAAACAACGGCAAGGTTGATTTATGGCACGCATCATTGGTGTGGAAGTTCCGCCGAACAAGCGCATAGACGTCGCGCTGCGCTACATTTATGGCATCGGGCCGTCCAACTCGAAGGAGATCCTGGAACATGCCAATATTGATCCGGGCATCCGCGCGAAGGATTTGACCGAACAGCAGCTTTCGCAAATTGTCCATGCCATCCAGGAGGGCAGGTACGTCATTGAAGGTGATCTGCGCCGGGAAATCGGCATGAACCTCAAGCGTTTGCAGGGCATCAAGTGTTACCGCGGCGTCCGGCACATGCGTGGGTTGCCCGTGCGCGGCCAGCGTACCCAGACCAACGCCCGCACGCGCAAAGGCCCGCGCAAGACCGTCGGCGTGCAGCGCAATCCGAACGCCAAGACCGGCATCCACTAATGGCTTTCAACTCTCAACTCTCAACTTGCAACCACTAAATGGCTGACGAAACAAAAAAGAAACCTGCTGCGCCGAAGAAAGAAAAAGAGGCAAGGCCCGCGGGAGAAAAAGCGGCGGCAAAGGAAACGGCTCCAGCCGAAAAAGCCGCGAAACCAGCGGAGGAGAAGTCCGCTAAAAAAGCCGCACCCGCGGCTGACGCTCCGGCGCCGGCAGAAGCGCCCGCGGCCGGCGCGGCTGCGCCGGTGGCCGGGAGTGCGCCGAGCGCCGCTGAGCTTTTGGGTGAGGATGCGGCAGCCAAGAAAATCATCAAGGCCAAGCACGCCAAGAACATCGTCACCGGCGTTGCCAACATTCTGGCCACGTTCAACAACACGCAAGTCACCATTACCGACCTGCACGGCAATCTGATCGGTTGGTCGAGTGCCGGCCGCGTTGGTTTCAAAGGGTCGCGCAAAAGCACGGCTTACGCCGCGCAGCAGGTCGCGCAAGACGCCGCCCGCCAGGCCATGGCGCATGGCATGAAGGAAATTGAGGTGCGCGTTAAAGGCCCGGGCTCCGGCCGCGAATCGGCGATTCGCGCCCTGCAGGCCATTGGCCTGGAAATCAGCGCCATAAAAGATGTGACTCCGGTTCCGCACAACGGCTGCCGTCCGCGCAAGAAGCGCCGCGTATAAGACTCCACATTCAACTTTCAACTCTCAACCAACAATGGCTCGTTATACAGGTCCTCGCGTTCGCATCAGCCGCCGTTTCGGCACGCCGATTTTCGGCCCGTCAAAATACCTGGAACGCCGAAATTATGGTCCCGGCGTTCACGGTCCGAAGTCGCGGCGCAAACACACCGATTATGGTCTGGGCCTGATCGAGAAACAAAAGCTGCGTTATTACTATGGACTGCTGGAACGCCAGTTCCGCGGGGTTTATGAGAAGGCCCTGAAGCGCCGCGGCGTGACCGGCGAACAGATGTTGCAGATTTTGGAGACGCGTCTGGACAATGTTGTCTTTCACCTCGGTTTTGCGAACACCCGCGCGGCGGCGCGCCAGATGGTTTCGCACGGTCATGTCCTGGTGAACGGGCGCAAGGTGAATGTTCCCTCTTACGGTCTCAAGGTGAACGACGCGGTTGAAGTAAAGAATTCAAACGTGTCGCGCCAATTGGCGACGAAGAATCTGGAAATCGCCACCAGCCGCGCGGTGCCGGACTGGCTGTCGTTGAGCAAGGAAGAGTTCAAAGGCACGGTCATGCGGATTCCGACGCGCGACGAGATCCAGCCAATTGCCAACGAGCAGGCGGTTGTCGAATTTTATTCCCGCTAAACAATAACCACGTTGAACAATTATACGGGCTTGGCCGGCCGCGGGAATAAACCGCCGGCAAAGCCAGATTAAAATTGTTGAAAGGAAAATATGCCAGTACGTCTCGGACGTTTTGAAATGCCGAAACGGTTGCAGAAGGACGACACGACCGCCACGGAAACCTACGCCAAATTCGTCGCCGACCCGTTTGAAACCGGGTACGGCCACACGATCGGCAACTCACTGCGCCGTGTGTTGCTGTCCTCGCTCGAAGGGGCGGCCATCACCTCAATGAAGGTGGACGGCGCCATGCACGAATTCGCCACGATTGACGGGGTGGTGGAGGATGTGACCGACGTGGTTCTGAATCTGAAGAAGATTAAATTCAAGGCCCACAGCCGCGACCCGCAGACGTTGCTGTTATCGGTTAACAAGGACGGCGCGGTGACCGCCGCCGACATTCAGCTCAACCAGAACGTGGAATTGGTCAACCCCGACCAGCCGATCTGCACGCTCGACAAAAAGAAAAAGTTTGAGATGGAGTTGGAACTCAAAATCGGGCGCGGTTTTTGCCCGAGTGACGAGAACAAAAAACCCGGCCAGCCCATCGGCGTGATTGCCATTGATTCACTGTTTTCGCCGGTGACGCGCGTGCGTTACGCCGTGGAAGCCGCGCGCGTCGGCAACCGCACGGATTATGACCGGTTGATCCTGGAAATCTGGACGGACGGGCGCATTTCGCCCGATGACGCATTGACCCAGGCCTCGGCGATTCTGGCCCATCACCTCGACGTATTTGTGGGTTACGACAAGAATGCCGTCGAATTTGAAGAAGCGGAATCGAAGCAGGACGACGAGAAGGCCAAGCTCAAGAAGCTGCTCAACATGAGCGTCAACGAAATCGAGTTGAGCGTGCGCGCGGCGAATTGCCTGAACAACGCGAATATCACCACCGTCGGCCAGTTGGCAATGAAGACCGAGCAGGAAATGCTCAAGTACCGCAACTTCGGCAAGAAATCGTTGAACGAAATCAAAGACAAGCTCCAGGCGTTGGGGCTGTCGCTGGGCATGAATTTTGAGGCGGGCCTGCTCGATACCCCGCCCAAGGAAGCCCCGGAAAATAATTAAGCATTTGTATGCGACACTTAAAACACACGGCCAAACTGGGTCGCACGTCCGAGCACCGCAATGCCATGCTGGCGAACCTGGTTTCCAGCCTCATCAAACATAAGCGTGTAACCACGACGGTCGCGAAGGCCAAGGCGGCGCGGCCCGTGGCCGAAAAAATCGTTACGCTTGGCAAACGGGGCACCCTTCAAGCGCGGCGTCTGGTCGCCGCGCGGTTGCACACGCGCGGGCCGATGGTCCAGTTGACCAAGGACGAACGCCGCAAATGGCGTCAAAACGAAGACGTTTTGCGAATCCTCTTTGAAGAGATTGCGCCTGCGTTTAAAGAACGCAACGGCGGCTATACCCGGATCATCAGGATGCATCAACGCGTGGGCGATGCTGCCGGGCGCGCGATTTTGGAATGGGTGGATTATACTCCGGCCGCTCCGGCGCCTTCGGAAGCTGGTGCTGCTGGAGAGGCCAAACCGGCGGAAACCAGGCCCGCGGACGACAAACCGGCCGAAACGAAGTCCGGGAAGAAATAAGTTGGCCAAAATTTACAGCCCGCTCGCACGAGCGGGCTTTTTTTCGTCCAACGGTAGTTATAACAACCACAAACAAATCAGGCCGGAAACGACCAGGATGGTCACCAGCCACCAGAACCAATGAATGCCGCGTGGGACCATTCGCTTCCCGCCAAACTCGCGTCTTGCAAAATCTTCGTAGTCAAAATTCTCTTCGGGCAGGTCAAGATTGTCGTAATGCGCCTTCCCGGACCAGCCGGTTTTTTCATCCGAGCCACATTCCGGACAGGCCTTGGCGCCGGGCGGAACTTCCGCGCCGCAATTAGGGCAGATGTCCGGACTCATTTATGATTTGCGATTTATGATTGGTAAAAAAATCTCGAGGCGCGGCGGCTGTTCGAAAATCATAAATCATCAATCATAAATCGAAAATAATTCAGCCCCCCACACCGGCATATTCCTCGTCGGTTTTGAGCTCCAGACTCATCAAAATGTAATCGTGGGAAATGGCCTGCATGTCCTTGACGTAATCCTCCAGGCGCAGAAGCTGGCTGAAACCGAGCATGGCGAACATTTTGATGGCCGTTTCCTGTTCGCCGATGAATTCAGCTTCAACCCGTTCCAGGCCGGCGCTGCGCGCGATGTCAATGATTTCACCCACCAGCGCCCGCGCCAGGCCGCGCCCGCGAAATTCGGGATGCACGAGCACGCTCACCCGGCCAATGTGCCGCCTCCATCCACCGAGCTGCTGGTGCAGTGTCGCATCACCGACGATTTTGCCGCTGATCAGCGCCACGAGCGGCAGGTTGCGGCCGTAATCAATATTGCGGCACCAGTCACGGATTACCTCGAAGTCGGTGACACGGTGTTTGATGAACATCCGTTCCGGTTCGGGAATGCCGAGAAAGAGTTTGTGAAAATCCTTTTCATCGTCACGGCGCAACTGACGCAACGTCGCCTGCTTGCCGTCCTTGAGCGTGACAACTTTGGGAAACTTTTGCAGTTCAAGTTCGATGCTGAATGACATGGATGCCCTTTCTATTTGCTTTGCAATTTGCGGCAACCCCTCACCGTCCGCAATCTAATCTTTGAGAAACCGCGAGGACTTGCCGGCGATGCCGCCGGCGGGATTTTGCAGATTCCCGTCCGTGACTGACGGATCGAAACTCCAACGAGCCGACAACGAGGGAATTTTTTCAACGTTGGCTGCGGCAAATTCTTCTCTGGTGGCATCGTCCATTCCGGTGTCTTCGCCGTAGCTGAAACATTTCATATTCAATTCGATTTCAGCGATGGATTTGGCGCCTTGATTCCACACCGTTTCATTTACCCACGCATAGGCGCGCGTCACGAGACCGTTTTCCACGCGTGCCCAGGCATGATGATGTAAAACAGGGTCTGCCATGAAGAACTGGACCTGGCCGAGCGCGCGGCTCAGCCGAATCAGGAAATGAAAGCAGCGATCCACGTCATTACCCGGATGCGGCAACCCGGAGCCGGTCACGATGATCCAGTCGTTCACCGGTGAACCGATGAAGAATTCGTGTTCAGCGGCAATGCCTTCCGCCCATGCGCAGGGCGTGGGATAACCTAGACCCAGTGCGGCTTGAACGGCCTTGGGATTGGATGAAGGGATGGCCAGCCAGACGGCTGGTTGGTGAACAAACCGTGAGTTTGCGGAAAACAACGTACCACCGGTCTGTGACAGTTGCTGCAACGCTCGTGCGCGGCGATGCAAGATAATTATCCCCAGGAACATGACCGTTCCCACGCCCAAGGCCAGCAGGTGCAACGCGAACAGCATCAACGGAACCGTGTCAACCGGATTCACAAGGCGAATTTACGCCTGTTGGGCAGACGTTCAAACATTATTTGGCGGGATAATGCCAAGGAATGACATGTGATGACCGTGCGCATTGAGTCAAAAAAAGCCGGCAGGCAACATTCGCTGCCCGCCGGGTTTAGATTTGTCAGACGTACCGTCAGGCATTGGCGTGAAGCCGCCGCTTCCAGGTGATAAGCAGCAATCCGCCGATCAAGGCGGCCAGGGCCAAAGTGCCCGGCTCAGGAATCGGGCTGTCGCTGATGATGTTATAGGTCACCACTGCGCCCGCGATGGAACCCGGCGCGCCTGGGGCAGGGGTATAGGTGGCACCGTTGTTTCCCTCCGGACCCACCTCAGGTATGAAGACAGGGTTGAATAATTGCGGTGGCAGCCCAGTATCCGCAAGGCCCGCATCCGGAGGCACATCCCCCGGTTCTGTCGTTGAATTATCCGAATAGAATATGATTTGAGTCGCGTTGATGCCCGTTGGGTTCCAGAATCGAATCACGTCGGAATTTTGGCCTCCGGTGGCAGGGTTCCCCGGCTCAGTCAGCACCACATCGCCTGGTACAACCGGCAATGGCAGATTGTAAACCAGGACCGGTACAGGCAATCCAAGCGCTCCCGAAGGATCCGGTTGCAGGACTCCCGGTGAAATCGGAGGTGCGGATGAGGGTCCGCTTGAATTGCCGTTCTCGTCGAAGGTGTACACCAACTGGGCAAACGACGAAGTCGCCGTAATTGCGTATGTGCAGGTGAGGGTAAACAGGATTTTGATTGAAGTTTTCATGCTAATTTCTTTCTCGTATTTTGGTTTGGTTGAATGGGGCAGCGACAATACGTCGCCTGCTAGAATTTCCGGTTTTGTCAAACATGCCGTTAGATGTTGGTTTGATGCCGCCGTTTCAGGGTGATCAGCAGCAATCCGCCACCTGAAGCTGCCAGCGCCAAAGTGCCCGGCTCAGGAATCGGGCTATCGCTGATGATATTGTACTGAATCAGCGCTCCCGGGAAGGAACCGGGTCCACCCGCGGGCGGGGTATAGATGGCGCCATTGTTTCCCTCCGGACCCAACTCAGGTATGAAGACAGGACTTATTAATTGCGATGGCAGCCCGGTATCCGCAGGAGAGTCGGGTGGATC
>DATNHM010000022.1:0-25766 GCA_035604955.1 Candidatus Limnocylindrales bacterium
ACTCAACCCCTTCGCCTTGAAGAAAAGCATTGAACTGAAACTGCGCCTGTTCTTCACTGCCAAAAGTAACCTCCAACCTGAGGCAACGTTGTCATGTCTGACGCCCGCCCCGGGTAACATTTATCCGTGAGTCAACACGTACCCTCGACTTTCGTCCTTCGACTCTCGACTTTTGTTCATGCCTTCAATACTTCAATAAAGGCCTCCTGCGGGATGTTCACGTTGCCGATGGATTTCATCCGCTTTTTGCCTTCCTTCTGCTTCTCCAACAGCTTGCGTTTGCGCGACACATCGCCGCCGTAACATTTCGCCGTCACATCCTTGCGGAACGCGCTGACGTGCTCCGACGCGACGATTTTCCCGCCGATGGCCGCCTGGATTTTCACCTGAAACTGCTGGCGCGGGATGACTTCCTTGAGCTTCTCGGCCAGCGTGCGTCCCCTGCCCTCCGCTTTGGTGCGATGCACGATGCTCGAGAAGGCGTCCATCGGCTCGCCGTTCACCAGCATGTCCAGCTTCACCATGTCGCTTTCCAGATAACCGCCCAGTTCGTAATCCATCGAACCATAACCACGCGTCATGCTTTTGATGCGGTCATGGAAATCAATCAGGATTTCGTTCAGGGGAATCAACGTTGTCAGCATCACCCGCTTGGCGTCGAGCGTTTCCGTGTGGTCGAATGAGCCGCGTTTTTCGGAAATCAGCGCCATCATGTCGCCGATGTTTTCGTTCGGGCAGATGATGAACGCCTTTACCATCGGCTCCTCGATTTTCGCGATGAACGTCACCTCCGGCAAAAACGCCGGGTTGTCCACTTCTTTGAACGTGCCATCCGTGAGGGTCACGTGATAGACGACGCTCGGATACGTCGCGATGATGTCCATGTCATATTCGCGGCGCAGCCGTTCCTGCACGATTTCCATGTGCAGCAAGCCGAGGAACCCGCAACGGAAACCGAATCCGAGCGCCACACTTGTCTCGGCCTGATACACAAACGCTGAATCGTTCAGCTTCAACTTCGCCATCGCCGATTTCAAATGCTCGTAATCCGCCGTGTTGATCGGGTAAATGCCGCTGAACACCATCGGATGAATCTCCTTGAAGCCCGGCAATACACCCGACGGATTTCGCGCGTCCGTAATCGTGTCGCCCATCTTGACTTCTTGCGGCGATTTGATGTTCGCCGTGAAATATCCCGTCTCGCCCACTTGCAGTTTTTCGCGGACGTAAGGCTTCGGATTAAAGCTGCCGACTTCCTTGATCTCCACATTTTTACCGGAATGGAGCAACTTCACCTGCTGGCCGGCCTTCAATTCGCCGTTAAAGACACGCACATGCGTCACTACGCCCTTGTAAGTGTCGAAAAGCGAATCAAACGCCAGCGCCTGCAAACTCGGCGCGCCCGTCGGCTTCGGCGGCGGAATTCGCGACACAATCGCCTCCAGGATTTCGTCAATGCCAATCCCTTCTTTGGCGCTGGCGGGAATCGCCGTCTCGCCGGGAATGGCCAGGATTTCTTCAAGCTGCTGTCGTGCTTGTGGAACATTTGCGTGCGGCAGATCTATCTTGTTGATGACCGGGATGATTTCGAGGCTCTGCTTCATCGCCAGATGCACGTTGGCAACCGTCTGCGCCTCCACGCCCTGGGCCGCGTCCACGACCAGCAACGCGCCTTCGCACGCGCTCAGGCTGCGCGACACTTCGTAGGAAAAATCCACATGCCCCGGCGTATCAATCAGGTTCAGCTCGTACGTCTCGCCGTTCTTGGCCGTGTAACGCATTGTAACCGGATGTGCCTTGATGGTGATGCCGCGTTCGCGCTCCAAATCCATCGAGTCGAGCAACTGGTCCTCCATGTCCCGGTCGGAAATCGTGCCGGTGCGATGCAAAAGCCGGTCCGACAGCGTCGTCTTCCCATGATCGATATGGGCGATGATGCTGAAATTTCTGATATGCGCTGCGTCCATCCTGGGTCTTAAATCTTAATCTTAATCCTAATCTCGCTCTTAATCACAATCCGGCTCCCCTGCCCTGTCCGCGAAGGGTGTCCGAGCGATTTAGAATAACCGCAAAACGATTGAAGAAAAGGAAATTTGACGGATCAAATTCAACCGCCGTGGAGATATCGCTGCAAGAATTGAAAAAGCACATACAGCACCAGAGCGAGGGCAAACATCACTGCGAACATGAAAAATGCCGGAATGATCATCAGGTGCTGGTTTTCGACCGGCACCTGCGAGTCCGCCACCAGCTCGCCATCAATCTTCAGTTGATACGGAAAGCAGAACTTGCGCGAGCGTTGCCACGTCACTTCCACCTGATGCTCCGAGCCGCCAATGCGAACGACGGCGCTGTGGGAGCCGATGGATTGTATTTTACCTCCGGTGCGAAAAACACATTCGCCATCCAGATACACGTCAATGGACGCGCTGCTGAAGAGAAAGCGCGGAACCAGATTGGCCCGCACCGCGACTTTTTTGCCCCGCCAGGTAACCACGCCTGACGGACCTTGAAGGCGCCTCAGGGCCACTTGGATGTTTGGCGGCAATTCATCAAGCGAGTGATAGACATGCTCGTGTCCCGCCGTGTCTCTGAATTTGTACGCAGTAAGGCTCTTGTGAATGATGGTTCCAAGCTGGTCCTTGGTCTCCGCCAAGGCCTCGGCTGAAAGGAGGCCGGACGATTCTTTCATCGCGTCCACTTCCAATTCCTCAATTTGCGACCTCATGCCCGGCGGCACGTCGTCCACGGATTTATACTCGCGGCGGTTGCCATCATTGTCCACAAGGGTAATCCTCGTCGTGCTCTTGGTCCCGACAACGAATGGCCCTGGCTTCGACAGGCTTTGAAAAAACGAGGTGAGCCGCTGCAACAAATTCGACGGTTCAATGCGGGCGTAACATTTCGGACAAAACTTCGCGTCCTTCTCAATCGGGTTGCCGCAATCGGGACAGATCATGGAGGATTGTCATCATTTGTAATCCGCCCGTCATGGGAAGCAAGGAAGAATTGGCCTTTCCGCCAAAAGAAAAATATCACGCTCCGGGTTTCGGCTTGATGGCCGCCGGCGTTGGTGGCGGCGGTTTACGCTGCTGCCAATAAACTACCAGCCGGTAGCCGAGCAAGACCGCCAGCACCGCCGCGAACACCAGCGGCTGGCGCGTGTCTGCCTTCACCTGCATGTAATAATGAATCACCCCGGCGATGGCGGCCACGTAAGCGAGCCGGTGCAGCGCCCGCCAGCGTTTGCCGCCCAGCCGCTTGATCATCCCGTTCGTGGACGTAATCGCCAGCGGCACCATCACCAGCAATGCCGTGCTGCCGAGGATCAGGTATTTGCGCTTTGTCATTTCGGTGAACGTGCTGGTGATGCTGAACGCGCGGTCCAGGCTGAAGAAGCAGAGAAAGTGCACGCAGCCATAAAAGAAGGCGTAAAGCCCGAGCATCCGCCGGAATTGAATCAACCAGTTCAGGCCGGTGATTTTGCGCAACGGCGTCACCGCCATCGTCAGCACCAGAAAAATCAGCGTCATCATGCCGGTGGTGAGAATGAGGAAATTTTGCGGATTGGCGCCGAGCCGGTTGTGGGATTGGTCCCAAACCAGCAACGCCAGCGGGACGGCGCCGCAGACAAGCACGAGCAACTTGATGAAACGAATGTCGCCTTCTTTCATGGCCGGTCAGAAATCTTTGTGCAAATCCATGCCGGCGTAGAGATGACCCACCTCTGCTTCATAGCCGTTGAACATCAGCGTCGGACGCCGGCCGAACTCGCCGATGCGTTGTTCGGTGGCCTGGCTCCAACGCGGATGGTCCACGTGCGGGTTAACGTTGGCGTAGAAGCCGTATTCGTTCGAGGCATACGCGCTCCACGTTGTGGGTGGCTGATCCGCCACCAGTTTGATTTTGACGATGGATTTGATGCCCTTGAAACCATATTTCCATGGCACGACCAGCCGGATGGGCGCGCCATCCTGCGGCGGCAACGCCCGGCCATAAAGTCCGCTCGCCAGAATCGCCAGCGGATGCATCGCCTCGTCCATTCTCAGGCCTTCGACATAAGGCCAGTCGAGCACATCACTCCGCTGTCCCGGCATGCGTTTGGGGTCCAGCAAGGTCTGGAAGGCGACATACTTCGCGCTGCTGAGCGGTTCGACCAAGTCGAGCAGTTTGGACAGCGAAAAGCCCACCCACGGAATCACCATGGACCACGCTTCAACGCAGCGCATCCGATAGATCCGTTCCTCCGGTGGACTGATTTTCAGCAAATCATCGAGGTCAAAAACCTTCGGTTTGTTTACCAGGCCTTCGACCGATACCTGCCAGCCCCTGGTATCGAATTCTTCCGCCGCCGGCGCCACGCCTTCCTTGTCTGTCGAGAACTCGTAGAAATTGTTGTAATGCGTGATGTTCTGAAGTGACGTCTCCGGCTCATCCACGCGGAAGCCCTGGGCCTCCTCCGTTGCCGTTGGTTTAACCAGCCCTTGAATCACCGGCGTATTCACCTTGCCATGGCCGACCGGATTGAGCTGCCGATAAACCACGCCCGTGGCGACGGCGCTGGCCGCCAGAATGCCGGCCCGGATGAACGTGCGCCGGCTGAAATAAACAGCTTCCGGCGTCACCTCACGGCTGGAAATTTTGTTTGTCTCTTTCAATAGAGGACAATGATTTATACTTCACGCGCAGATTAGCACACCTTGCTGGAACGTACAAACTCGAAAACGAAATTCCCCTGCCCTGCCACAATCAGAAGATATTCCTGCACACATGACAAATTTCATTCGGGCTTTGAACAGAAGCTCGCGAAGATAACGAAGGCTCGTTGTTGCCTTTGTTTCCTTCTGTCAATTCGTCCGGACGATTATCGCGTTGCCGGGTTTGAATCCGAACCGTTGGGCGGCTGAGCCGCCGTTCACCGCAATTTCCAAAAAACCGCTGGAGCCGGTCACGGCAACGGGAGCATTGACCGGCACAGCGCCATAAAACTCCGCCCAAACGCAACGCATTTTCCATTTTCCCATCACCTCGCAAGTCGCCTTTCGCCCGCCAGAAACGAGTCCAGCTGCGATGTTTGAAATCGCGTTGCCGAAACGGTCAATATAAACGACCTCACCACAGATGGTTCCGCCCCGTTCTTTCGGTTTTGGCCAGGGAAGTCGGACAAAATCCTTTAATTCGCGACCGAGCCGTTGCAGCGACATGCCCCGGCTCAAATGCGCGGCCACCGGCGCAAAAATGTCGCGCCCATGGAAGGTCCGGCTGATGGTTTTGAGGAAATACTTTGGATTCTCCAGTTGCCGGATGGTTTTGATTTTCTCACGCGCAATTGCCCACGATAGCACGCCATTGTCCGGGCCGACGAAAACGTAATCCCCGGTCTGCACGGCAATGGCCCGGCGTAGGCTGCCCACGCCCGGATCAATCACGGCCACTTGCACGGTGCCTTTGGGGAAATACTGGCAAGCTGCCATCAACGCGAACGCCCCGGCGCGAACGTCACCCGGTGGAATTTCGTGCGTAATGCCCACGATGGCAGCGCGCGGATTGATGCCAAGCACGACACCCTTCATCGTGCCAACAAACCAGTCGCGCGCGCCGAAGTCGGTGGTCAGCGTGATTGTATTCACGCGGAGACATTACCTTGAATTGTATCGGGTTGAAATATTAGAACTATGGAAGTCCTCTCCCGGGAGAGGATTCAGGTGAAGCGGGCGGCAAAAACAGATTTCTCCTCCACACGCGGTTTTAATAACCACTCAAATAAAACAAGTCCCGGCCTGAAGATGGATCCACCGGCCGGGACTGGAAGAATGAAGCCGCTGAAGGTTGCAGGCAGGCTACGTCAGTTCCGCATGAATTTCTGAACGCAATTGACATACCAGGTCCGATTCGCGCATGGCTCCTCACAATTTCGCCGTTTTCACTCCGGGCGCCCGTTTTCTGTTGGTGCTAATTGGCCCGTGCGGGCAAAGGTATTCATGGGAAATGGATGATTGGGCGCCCCGCCTTGCCCCGGTCCTCCCCCGATTTCGTTGGCGAAGAGGGAGAAATTCTGGCGGCAGCCGTGTTTATCCGTGTCCATCCCTGGTAAACCTCCACGGCTTTTCCCCATCACCATCAGTTGTCACGCGTGATGGCCCGCATTTCAGTTTCGAGTTGTTGCCTCAACAATTCACGGCCGGCAGGGGAGCTTTCGCGCGGCACAGACAACATCCGGCCAATGGTGATGTCACAGCGCGAAAACGGCATTGGAATTTGAAAACGGTCCCAGCTTTTCAATTGGACCTTCCAGTTGACATGATATGACACGGGAACCGCCGGCAGCCCGGTCACTTGTGCCAGGGCCAGCGCTCCGTCCTGCACGATATAACAGGGCCCTCGCGGCCCATCGGGTGTGATGGCAATGTCGTAGCCGCGTTTGATCCAGGTTGCCAATTCCAGCAACGCCTGCGGCCCGCGCCGGCTGCTGGACCCACGAACCGAGCGCACGCCGAATTGCCCGAGGATTGCCGCCAGAAATGCGCCATCCCGGCTGGCGCTGACCAGTCCGGCCAGGCCCGCGGCCCGATGATGACGGAGTCCCAGGACCGAATGCAATTTCATGCAGAGCGCCAGACGATTGTGCCAGGTGCAGTAGATGACCTGGCGAATGTCCTTGCGCGTCATGAATCCATGAGGATCGCTGACACGGTGGCGGATGGTCAGGGAAACCAATTTGACGACAATCCAAATTGCCCTTGCGCCGAGGTGTTGATGCCATTTGGGCGTATGCGGCACCACCCGTCCGCCTTTTTCAGGCGCGAATGGTTTGCCGCCGCGGGGTGATTCGATAACGTCGTCTGGCACTTGGATGAACCTGTTTCGCCAGTATGGCTTTATGGGCAAGAGGGGAAAAGCTAATTATTCAGTTACACAAATCTTCTCCTGTCTTTCGCGCCCCGGCCATGCTTAGCGGCAATAATTCTTGAAAGAAACTCAGAGGTTTGCTCTTATAAGGACCAGGAAGAGCAGCTATTTGGGCAATGGAGGGTGCTGCTCCCTTTAAACCTAAACTTCATGACAAACCCCTGAACGCAAAAAACTATGAAAACAAATAAAAATCGCCTTGTCTGCGCCACAACAAAACTCCACTCCACCATCAGTTTTCTCGTGTTTAAACGTGGAAAACTTGTCACCACCCTTTTCGGGTTGGTCATGTTGGGAGGGATGCTGTCGGCTGCCTCTGCCCGGGCTGACTCTCTCACCGGACTTTATACTCAAGTCGCATTCGGAGACCCGGATTTTTCCGGAGGCTATAATGCTGGCGGTACGTTGGCCACCGGCATGGTTCAGAGCCAGCTGGGGCCTGACGGCTTGCCAATGCTTTCGGCGGCTGGAATCAGCAGACTTGGAACGAGTTCGGACATGAATCCAACGACCGGCGAACTGTTGTGGTGGAGTCCGGGCGTTGACCCTTACGTCAGTCCCGACCAGATCCCGGTTCAGACCAATCCCATGCCGATGAACTACGGGTTCCCCAATCCATGGTATCCCACCGGCCAGACCAGTGATCAAAACTTTTATCGCACCGTTCATTTTGAAGGCACGTTCAGCCTGGCATCGGCGGGCTCCATCGCACTCACGTTGCAGGTGGATGATGACGCCTGGCTATTTATTGATGGGACCCTGGCTGCGGAAGATCATTACGGATATACTTCCAATACCAGCACGCCCATGTCGGCGGGAACACATCGGATGGACGTGTTTTACGATGATCGTTTTCCGCAATTTGATCAAATGACTTTGTCATCTTCCGTGCCATTATCTCCGGTTCCTGAGCCGGGCACCGTTACCCTGTTCATCGCCGGTTTCATCAGCTTGTCTGCCTGCGGCTGGCAGCGGTTGAATACAAAATCGCAGGGCATTCTGGCAGCCAACCATCTGGCGAGATAATCGAGCCATTCGTGAGGGTGGCTCATTTAACTTTTTAAAAGGGCCACCGAACAGGCATCCTGCCCTTATTTCAGTGTTTTAACCAGGACGGCCTTGTTCTTTTTGAGATATTTCTCGATGGTGCTTCGGCCGCCAACGGAGTTGGCGACCCTGACGGCGTTGGGCTTGGATAGTTTGTAATGCACGAGCCACTTGCCGATCAGGCCCACCTGGAAATTCAATCCCGCCACTTGCCATACTTGGCCGGTTTCCAAGGGATGCAAACGAATCTGACGGACGGGCTTGGTTTTGCTCATTTCAGAGTTTGCGCTGAAAGCTCCGTTGAAACCAGCCAAATCGGTAGTGTTACAAGTTTGGTGGGGCGAGGCTACTGACGAGCCGGCTCGCGAGGACGCTCGCCCCACCAAAAGTCGCAGAATGTACCACTACTGCCAAATCGGAGACCTCCTGCCGCACCTCTGGTCCGCAGGTACGGTCAGGCTGCCTTAAGCACGGTTTTGATGGCGGCGCGCAGTTCCGGGAGCGCAAACGGCTTGGTCAGGCACGGCACCTTTTCCAATTCAAGGAACTGGCGCATGGGTTCGTTGATGATGTCGCCGGTGATGAAAACCATGCGTCGGCAGAGTTGGGGATTGATGGTGCGCAGACGTTCGTAAACCTGGCGGCCGTTCAAACCGGGCATCTTCCAGTCGCAAAAGGTCACATCAAAACGATTTTGGTTCAGTTCTTTCAGCCCGGCCTCCCCGTGCCGGGCCACCATCACTTCATAACCGTGACGGCCAAGGTTTTCGCAGACCAGATTCAGAATAGGTTCCTCATCGTCAATCACCAGCACGCGTTTGCCGGCCCCTTCTTCCAGGTCAATTTCTTCCGGCGCTGGCGGAGCCGGCACCTCGGCCTTGGCCCCGTTGGCTTCCACGGCGGGTAGATCGATGGTGAACGTCGCCCCTTCACCCTTCCCGCTCGCCGGAGTGATATTGCCGCCGTGTTCCCTGATGATGCCGTAGCACAGGCTCAAGCCGAGACCGGTGCCCTTGCCGACGCCCTTGGTGGTAAAGAACGGGTTGAAAATGCGCGGCAGAATCTCCTGGGGGATGCCCGGGCCGTTGTCCTGGATGATGATGCGCACGTTGGAACGGAAAGTCGTGGTGGTGATGGCAATCCGGCCGTCCTGCTTGTTTTCCTCGATGGCCTGCCGGGCATTGTTGAGAATGTTAAGCAACACCTGTTGGATTTGGTTTCCGTCCGCCAAAATCAGTGGCAGTTCCGGATCCAGTTGCGTCACCAACTCAATGTTGCTGGTGCGCAACGGGTAGCCGACAATCTCCAATACGGATTCAACCAGGGTATTCACGCGCACGGGTTTGCGTTCGGATTGTTGCGGACGCGCAAAACTGAGCAACAGACTGACGATGCGCTGACAGCGCTGCGCGGCCTTAAAAATCATGTCCGAATAGTGCTGGCATCGGGCATTCAGATTCTCCCCTTTGAGCATTTCCGAGAAGCCCACCACCGCCGCCAGCGGGTTGTTCAATTCATGCGCTATCCCGGCCACAAATTCACCGAGGGCCGACAACTTTTCACTCTGCAACAGCTGGGTCTGGGCGGTTTCCAGTTGCGAACGCGATGATTGCAGGTTTTCCGTCATTTGATTGAAAACGGCGGCCAGCTCTCCGCATTCGTCATTGCTGTGCGCGGTCACCCGCCGGGTAAAATCACCCCGCCCCACCGCCTCCGCACTGTTGCGCAACTCGCGCAAGGGTTCTGTAACCCGATTGACGAAAAACCACACCGCGCCGGCGCTGGCCAGAATCGCGAGAAAACTGACAGCCAGCAGCACCCGTTGAGTTGCATGTTTTGCGATCAAAGACTGCTCACTCGAATTCAACAGGATATAACCAAGCGTATGGTCGCCGCCCAGTGATTCAAACCGGCTGGCGGTGCAGTAATAATGCACGCCGTTCAATATGACCGGCTTCACGTGCATCATCGGGTCACCACCGTTGGCGGCGCTTGTCAATGTGTTGAAGAAATTGACAAATTGTTTATCGGCATCCAATCCCGGCAGTGTGGAGGCTATGACATGCCCCCCGGCGAGCAGAATAATCTGGCTTTGGGCAAGCTGGCTGAAATCATGCGTCGCCGCGACGCCAAGTTCCGATCCCAGCATCAACACGCCGATTTGCTTC
Organism: Candidatus Limnocylindrales bacterium; assembly: GCA_035604955.1. Lineage (GTDB taxonomy): Bacteria > Verrucomicrobiota > Verrucomicrobiia > Limisphaerales > UBA11358 > UBA11358. The sequence goes on from DATNHM010000022.1 coordinate 10,125, forward strand.
TGGTTTGTGTCGTAAGCCGGGATGGCGACGATATCGTAAAGCTTGCCCCCCACGCGCGCCGTGTCCACCCTTTCGTTGCCGCCCAACGCCAGTTTCATGGCGGGAGCCGCCACCGCGACAAACTCGGGGACTGAAATCATGGGATCATTCTGCACGCTGTCCTGGAGTTTTCCGCTGTTCGATGCAAAGCAGACGATGTCCACGTCCTGCATATCCATCAGCCGGTGCAATGTGTCGTGCATGGCGTTGCCGACCCCCAGCATGAGCACCTGTCGCCAGAGCGGTTCATTGGGAAGATTGTGAAAGCGCAGCAGCAGGTTTTTCCGGCGAAGTTCCTGAGAGTATCCAATCACCGCATTGGCGGTCGCCAGGGTATTGCGGGCTTCCATTTCCGATTGTTTGGACACCCGATAATCGACCATGCAGAAGACGACCAACATGGCCACGATCATGCACGCAACCACCGGAGCCAGCACCTTGGCGCGGAAGCTGGTTTCAAGCAATTTGCGTGGATGAATCATATATGATCCGGTATTGCGCCAATTTCATTGTGATTGACACCGTTCCGCCCTTTTCCAACGCCGCCGTTTTGATATGAGATAAGGCAGAGTTCCAGCACAATCCGACTCACAGAACATTTCCGTTTTTGAGATGGGAAGCTGTTTCTATGCCAGAAAGGGCTTAAAAACGGGCCCTTTCCACATCATCTTACGGTTTGAAATTGCATCTTTCGGCGGAGCGAGGCTACTGGGGAGCCGGCTCGGGGACTCTCGCCCTGCCATCGGCGGGTAGAGGCCGCCCTGCCCAATGGTGCAGTTCCGAGGTGAAAATGCTATTACTTATTCGCGACGCCCGGTGCGGTGTCCATTTTCGCCTCAGCTTCACCCAAAGCATTGGCCAGGGCGTGTGCGCGCTTCGTAAAATCGCGTTCGTAGAGAACTTTGGCGAGAACTTGTGTCGCGTCCGGATTCAAAAACACAACGACCGGCACGTTCCAGTGCGGATTGGGCGTGTGAATGGCTTCGTCCACGAGCGGCATGACTTTATGATTTTCTGTGTCGCCATCCTCAAAGACCAGGACCGCCCGATTACGTAAGGCATAAAGTGCGTGCAAACTCGCGCCCCGCGAACCATCCGTAGAAATTTGACCCATCCCGTCCAGATACTGTGCCGAGGAAGCAATCCAGGCAATCGGCTTGTGCTCCGCCGAAGCTTCCTGCTCTGCGTTCTTCAATTGCCCGGTGCGCCAGGCGTTAATCGTCTGGCCGTTGATGACGATGGTCAATTTACCAGGCGCGTTCGGGTCGTAAGCGCCAATGCCCGGCAATGGTTTGCCCTTGGCGTGCAATGCCTTTTCCACCTCCGTCGGAAGTCCCTCGCCCCGCACGTCGTCACTCAGAGCGATAATCTCTCCCGTGTCGCCATCCACCAATATCGGGCACGGGATGGATTGGATTCCATATTTGAGCGCAACCGCCGCCTTCCAGTAACGGCCATCGTAGATTTGCGGCCAGGTCATGTGGTTGTCCTGAATAAATTCGAGCAGCGCCGGCCCGTTTCGCGGCTCGTCCAGGCTTACGCTGACCGCCTCGAAACCATATTGATGAAATTTTTGATAGGTGGCGATGACGTTGGGAAGCTCCTGGCGGCAAGGCCCGCACCACGTGGCCCAGAAATCCAGCAGCACCACCTTGCCCTTGTAGTCGGCAGGAAAATTGATGACCTGGCCATCCAGGGTCCTGGCTTGGAACGCCGGCGCCAGTTGGCCGGCCGATACCGCTGACTGAACATCAGCCGCTTTGGCGATGACGACAAGAAGCACGGCCGCCAGGACGCCTACCAATAAAAAGCGGAACCAAAACCAATTTTCAGGATTGAGAGCTTTCATATCTTGAAAATGAGTCCTGGCCGGCCCTGATTCAACCAAAAATTCAAGTGAGGCTGTTCCCCGACTTCAAGCTGCGGCTTCGCTTTGCTTCTCTCCCAGGACTCCGTGGATGGTGGCGATTAACTCGCCCATGTCGAGCGGTTTGTGTAGAAATGCCTGCGCACCGGCCGCGAGGCAGAGCGGCTCGTATTTGACCGGTTCGGTGCCCGATATGATGATAATCGGAACCGTCCTGGCTTCACTCATGTTGCGAAGCCACCGCATGATGGCAAATCCATCCCAGTGCATTCCCACGTCCATGGCATCGGGTGGGAAAAGGATATCCAGCAAAATCAAATCCGGAATTTCCCGATCCACTATGTTCACCACCGCAGCGCCATCGGTGGCGGTGACCACCTGGTAACCGTTCGATTCGAGAACCGAAGCGACTGCCTTCAGGATGACTTTATTGTCATCCACCACCAGAATCTTTTTGGGCTGGGCAATGGGTTGTTGGTCCATAAATTCTATCGCTCACCAGGTGGTTTGCAGCACTAAGGCTGCCAGAATGGCTTTACACTTCACTTTCATAATCCACCGTCGTTCAAGGGATTAGGACCGAACTTATCTGATTTTGGCAAACATCTTACTGAAATTGCTATTTATGCGTGTTAGTTTGATTCGGCTCGGAATTTGAAGAAAAGAGTGAGTAGCAACATGACTTGGAATCGAAACCAATATGCTAACGGATTGGTTAGGAAGGCGGCTGTTTCCGCGGTGGCAGCACTATCGTCAAAAGCGTGAAGTCAAAACGCTCATGGTGGCGCTGTGGGTGGGGATTGGTGTCGCCGCCGTCATGACGGCTATTTTATTTTTGACCAATTCCATGTCCATCGGTCCGTGACTCCCGCCATCGTGTTTGAGGTCAATTCTTCATCGTCTGCCACGCTGAAATAATTTCAGGTGGACAACGTTTTTTTGCGGGTTCTGCTTGGCAATTGCCGCCTTCCACGTTTAGCTAAGCGCCATGCAATTGGTGCTCGATTATCTCAAACGCAACCAGGCCCGCTTTGTGGCTGAATTGTGCGATTACCTTCGCCTTCCCAGCGTCTCGGCCCAGCCCCAGCATAAACAGGATATGCGCGCCTGTGCCGAATGGCTCGCCAGACACTGCCGCCAAATCGGACTCGACGCCCGCGTTTGTCCGACCCAGGGGCATCCTATCGTCATCGCCAAAACGCCACGTGATGGCAGGGCGCGTCACTCCGTGCGCGCCGATCTAGTTTCGCGTGATGCGGCGCGCAGAGGACTGCGCGCCCTGCCCAATAAGCATTTCATGGTCTATGGTCATTACGACGTCCAACCGCCCGAGCCGCTGGATCTGTGGAAATCGCCGCCCTTCGAGCCGCGCATTGCCGGTCGGGCCATTTTCGCCCGCGGCACAACCGACAACAAGGGCCAGCACTTCGCGCATCTCAAGGCCGTCGAAGCCTACCTGAAAACCGGCACTCCCCTGCCCTGCGATCTCATCTTTGTCATCGAGGGCGAGGAGGAAGTCGGCAGCGCGAACCTGGCAAAATTTCTCAAGTCGCACCGGAACGAACTCAAATGCGACGCCGTGGTCGTCTCCGACACCGGCATGCCCGACGCCGATCATCCGGCGCTCACCTACGCCTTGCGCGGCATCATCGCCTTTGAAATCACGGTGCACGGCCCGTCGCGCGATCTGCACTCCGGCATTTTCGGCGGCGCGGTGGACAACCCGGCCATGGCCTTGAGCCAGTTGCTGGCCAGGTTGCGCAACTCCAATGGCCGCGTGGCCGTTCCCGGCTTTTACGACGACGTCGCGCCCCTTTCCGCGTATGAGCGCAAAGAATTCAAGCGCCTGCCCACCACCGACCGCGAACTCCAGAATTTGCTCGGCGTAAAAAAATTGTTCGGCGAACGCGGTTTTACGCCTATGGAACAGCGCAGCGCGCGGCCGACATTTGAAATCAACGGTCTCACCAGCGGTTATCAGGGCACGGGCAGCAAAACCATCGTGCCGGCGTGGGCACGCGCCAAAATCACCTGCCGCCTCGTGCCGAACCAAAGACCGGCGCGCATTCGTAAGGTGGTTTGCGATTACCTCAGGAAAATTTGTCCGCCCACGGTCCGGCTGGAAATCGAGGCCGGCCACGGCGCGGAAGCCTATCTCGTTTCCCCCGGCAGCCGGCAGGCGCAGGCCGCGTTGCGGGCATTGCGCGAGGCATTTCACCGCGAGCCGGTCTTGTTGCGCGAGGGCGGTTCCATTCCCATTGTAAACGATTTCAAAAAAATCCTCGGCGCGGATTCGTTGCTGCTGGGTTTGGGGTTGCCGGACGACAACGCGCATTCCCCAAACGAGAAGTTTGATCTGGATTGTTTCGAAAACGGCCAACGGATGAGCGCCCTGCTCTGGCAGGAATTGACGGCGTAAGCCGCCGGTTTCCGTAGCCGCCGACGTGAGAAGGTGGAAGGTCTTGAAATCTCAGCTCTTCTCCCAGCTTGGCTAACTCATCGTCGGTGTTTCGATCTTCAGCCAACCGTCTGAAAAAATGAACCTTTTGGCGCGTTCCCGTTATTAATGGGCAGATGCAAAATTTAAAACCATTATGAAGACCACAAAATTCACGTGCCTTGGCCTGTTATTTTTGGCGGGAACCGTGTCCGGCTTGCGCGCCGAACCGTGTCGTACCGATATCAACCCGGCGCTTTTTTATTATCAGGCGTTTATCCTCGGGTCGGAGCTGCCCCAGACGGACCACGACTATCTGTTCACCAATCAATGGCAGGGCCAGAAACTCCCGGCGCGGTTCGGCGAATTGGTGGGCCAGTCTGACAACGCCTTCAAACTCGTGCGCCAGGCCGCGCACGCCAAGGTGCCCTGTGACTGGGGCATCGATTGGAGTGCCGGGCCGTACACCTTGCTTCCCCACTTGAGCCGCGTCAAGGCCACCGTCCAAATGGCACAGTTGCGGGCCATGTGGGACTTGCAAAATGACCGGCAGACCGACGCCCGTGACGATTTACTCGCGGCCTACGCGCTGGCCAGAAATGGCTCCCGTGACAACAGCCTGATTGCGGCGCTGGTCCAATTCGCCGCTGAAACCATCGTCTATTCCACCGTATCGGCGAATTTCGGCCGGGTTTCTCCGGGAACGTTGAAGCAGTTGGTGGACGGATTCGATGCCGCCCCGGCCCGGGGCACCGTCGCCAATGCCATCGCCACCACGGAGCAGCTCTGTTTCTCCGGTTGGGTCGAAACCAGAATTCCGGAACTGCGTAAGGAATATCCCGGCGACGACGCCAGGGTGTTGGACAGCTTTCGCGGTGTTTTTGAGGATTCCGGAGATGGAGGGCAGCCGGATACCAATACCTGGCCAAAGATTGTTGCTGCCGCGGGGGGAACGAGTGATGGGTTCCTGAAGCTGGTGCGGGAAATGAAACCGATTTATGCACGTGCCGCCGCAATCGCGGGTCTGCCCCCGGCGAAATTTGAAGAGCAAATGAAACTTCTCAATGCGGACGTTCAGAAATCATCCAACCCGATTATCCAAGCCGTCATCCCCGATTTTACCAAAGCCGGGGCGCGGGAGTTTGCGACTCTGACGGATCAGGCCATGGTCCGCGCGGCGGTGGAATACAAACTGCACGCTGAAGCGGGATTACAGAGCGTCAAGGATCCTTACGGGCACGGTCCATTTAAATTTCAACGTTTCGTTTTCGACGGCGTGGACCGCGGGTTTGAACTCAAATCAGCCTATGCCGGACGCGGCTATCCGGAGGCGATGATTTTTGTCGAGAAGGATGGACCTCCATTTTACGTTAATGGCGGACCGCAACGGCTTGGCAAGGCGGTACAGCCATGATTTACCACACTAGAATTGGCCGGCGGACGGTTTCACTATGGAACTGTCCCCATTTTTCAGCTATCATCTCAATGTGTTCAGCCTGACTCCAACGTTCGTGGAAATCGAAACCCCAGACACGCGGGACCTGCTGGATCTGGCTCAAGCAGGTGATGCCGAGGCGTTCGGCGGACTTTGCCGGGTTTATGAAACGCGGCTGTTACGGCAGGCCACGCTGCTGTGCGGCAACGCCGCCCTCGCCGAGGATTTGGCGCAGGATACCCTGGTGGAAGCCTGGAAATGTCTCCGTCGTTACAACGGCCAGTGTCAGTTCTTTACCTGGCTTTGCGCCATCCTGTTGAACCGACATCGCAACTTCCTTCGGGAAAAGCGTCCCCTGCCCTTCTCGGCCTTAACCCGGCATGACCGCGACGGATTCCAGAACAAAATCAGCAACCTGGCCGATCACAATTCTCTGCCCGACGAAGCGGCCCAACTTCACGAACAGGCCGTACGAGTGCGGGATTGCCTGCAAGCGTTGCCGGCCAAACATCAACAGGTCATCTATCTGCGCTTTTATGGGGACGATTCCTTGGAGGGAATTGCCGCGGCCCTGGGCTGTTCGGTGGGGACGGTAAAATCCCGGTTGTTCCACGCCCTGGACAAGCTGCGCGGAATGAACGCCCTCAACGCACAATTCAAAGAGCTAAAGACGAAAGGTGGGACGTTATGAAACCTTGTGTCAAAAACAAAAAACTCATTGCCTGGCTGGCGCTGGACGCGTTGGACGTTCGCCAGGCGCAGACCCTCCGCGAACATATCGCCACGTGCGAAGGTTGTCGCTGCTATCTGGCGGAAATTTCAAATGTGACCAAACGACTGGCGGCAGCAGAAGCAATTCCCGATGTTCAGACATCCGAAAGCTTTCACCGAAAGGTAGCCGGTAGATTAAGAGAGACGAAACCGGATTCCATCGGGGAAATCGTGGCAGCGTATTTGGCCGGTTTGAACTGGCGCGTGGCTTTGCCGGCCGTTGCGGCGTTGGTGGTGATCGGCGTGGCCCTCGGCGCCTGGCGGCAACCACCTAAGATGGCTGTGTCTCCACATCCAGCCACTCAAATCACTTTGGTAACGAGTACGGACTTTGATCTGGCACCGACGCTTGCCAACTACCAGAGGGTGGCCAATCAGTCTTTGGCCGGATTGGACGCATTGTTGACTCAACAGGGCAATCAGGCGTTGCCGCCCATGCCGATCTATACGGCCTCGACGCGTACTCTGGCGAACGGGTCGTTTTGAATACTGTCAACGGACGAGCGCGCTGCTGTGGCGGGAGTTATCGGTTCTGGCCGGATACCACACTTAATCTTTCAGCGGATATTCCTGAAGCACACGCACGATGTCGGCGGAAGCGTACCAATTGCTCCAGATCAATTGCAGCGTATGGAAGCGCGTCTGGCCGAAATCAGTTTCCCGGTGCTTCTCAAGAAAATCATGCAGCCGTTTCCAGTCCGCTTCCGGTTCGGCAAAACGCATGACCGTCAAATGCGCCGTCACCGTTTTGTAACGGCGATCCAGATTTTCACCGAGGCCCTCCTTCCGGAAGGCGTCCCGCAACTCATCGCGTAACTGGCACAACCCTTCATCCGCCGGAAATCCTTGAATCATCACCGCGTCCGGTGAAACCGTGACGCCGTGAAAAACAACCCGGAACGGGCGGCATTTCTTCACAACCCTGTCCAACACCGCCCGGCAGGCCGGCAACTGGCGAATTTCGTCGCGCCAGAATTCCGACCCGGCAATGACCGCCATCACCGTCACATGTAATTCCGACGGCCTGTAAAAATGTTGCCTGGGGCAGAGGGCGGCGGCTTCGCGCAGGAATTTCCCCACCCGCCGCCGCACACCCGCATCCGGCAGCGTCACCAGCGTGGCGCCCCGGCGGTCGTCGCCGGTCCGGTCGCGCAGGTAAGGATCAATCCGGACCTGGCCGGATTTCAACAGCGGTCCGGTTTTGCGCCAAAGCCGCTCGTAAATTCTGCGCGGCTCGGTCAACGCCGTTCCCATCTTCGAATTTCCTCCTTTAACATTTCCTGCGGCAGACCCACCACGTTGCTGAACGAGCCGGAGATTTCCGAGACTATGGTGTCGCCATGCTCCTGGATGGCATAGGCGCCCGCCTTGTCCAGCGGGTTCATTTTGGAAAGGTAACCGTTGATTTCTTCCGCCGTGAGCGGGTGAAATGTCACGTCGGTGCTGACGGCAAAAGTTCGTTCGCGCAACGCGCGCAGATGAATCAGGCTGACGCCGGTGACGACCTGATGCCTCCGGCCTTGCAATCGGCCCAGCATCCGGCGCGCCTCGGCGACATCGGCGGGCTTGCCCATGATTTCACCTTCGAGGAATACGAGCGTGTCCGCCCCCAGTACCAGCGCGTCGGGATGTTTTTTGGCGATGACGCGCGCCTTCCGATGCGCATTAAGCTGGCACAGTTCCAGCGGCGACAGTTGTTCATCAAAAGTCTCCGCAACGGCGCCGGGAACGATTTGGAATTCCAGATTCAACTGCTGCAACAACTCCGCGCGTCTCGGCGACGCGGAAGCCAGAATCAGCGGCGGCAATTCCATGCAAAAAATCTAAGCATTGCCGGCAACACTGTCGAGCAGCGGTAGCGGCGGGTAGAGTTCTGATTTAAGGAGCGCGCCATTTATGCCGCTTCACCGTCCATTGCATTGATGCGTTGAAGCGGGCTGAAGCCCGCGCTCCGGAGACAAATTAGGACACTTCCTGGCGGCGGGCAGTGTCCTGATTTGTAGGCGACGAGGTTACGAGTCATTTGAGGCAGCACTCCTTACGTCGTGCCCTACTGCCAAATCAGGACATTGCCTGGCGGCCGTCTATGACCGTCGAAAATCCCGGATTCAACGGCGGCGCTCCTGGAGCGTCGCCACAATTATCGGCGTGCGCCGCACCTGAAAACCCGTTAAAAAATGGCCATGAACAACGTCCGCCACCTGGTCAATCTCGCCCTCATCGGTTTCATGGGCGCCGGCAAGACATCCGTGGGGCGGCTGGTGGCCGACCAATTGCACTTCGATTACCTCGACACGGATGAAATGATTCAATCACGCACGGGCCGGACCATTGCGGACATTTTTAAAAAAGACGGCGAGCCGGCTTTCCGCAAACTGGAAGAACAACTGGTCTCAGAGCTGGCTGCCCGCAAGCGGACGGTCATCTCCACCGGCGGCGGCCTGCCGGTCAATCCCATCAATCTGGCCAGCCTTAAAACCCACGCCCTGGTTGTCTGCCTCTGGGCCTCACCGGAAAAAATCTGGGAACGGGTGCGGAACCAGACCCACCGGCCTTTGTTGTGCGATCCGAATCCCCGGTTGAAAATCCGCGAATTGCTCGCCGTGCGCGAACCATTCTACCGGCAGGCGGACGTGCTGATCAACACCGACCTGCGCTCCGCCCGCGAAGCCGCGCAACAGGTCGTGCATCAATTCAAGTTCGCGCAATCCGGCCGGCCATGAAGATTGCCCCGGGCAATGTCCTGATTGGTAGGCGACGAGGTAACGAGTCGTTTGTTCGAGCACTCCTTACGTCGTGCCCTACTGCCAAATCAGGACACTGCCAGGCCCTGCCTCGTCTTCACATCCTGGTGAGGGGAGCGCTTGTCGGGACAAAGCCTTGCGATGGCCGATCCCGGCAAGCCATTGGTGTAGGTGTCAGCGCCGTGCGCCGATGGTTTCGAGCCGCGGCCGCGACACGGCAAATTCCGGGCGTCCCGACAATATCGTAGCCGCGCATGAAAGAAGCCATTCGACGACGGGCGCTCGAACTGGGATTTGACGACTGCCGTTTTGCCAGCGCCGACTCGCCTCCGGGCGCAAAGCAATTCCAGGACTGGCTCGGGGAAAAACGCCATGGCGAAATGGCGTGGCTCGAACGCACCGCGCCCAAACGAATTGACCCGCAAAAAGTCCTGCCCGGCGCCAAAAGCATCATTTGCCTGGCCGTAAACTACAAGACGAGAGTCGAGAGACGAGAGTCGAGAGCCAGGCATGAAACACAACGCGACTTTCAGCCCTCGACTTTCGACTCTCGACCCTCGACCGCTCTCATCGCGCGATATGCGCAATTCACCGACTACCACGACGTGCTCGCCGGACGCTTGAAACCATTGACCGCGTTTGTGGATCAACTTGGCCCGCCGGAGACGCGCTCGTGGTGGTACGTGGACACCGGCCCATTGTTGGAACGCGACTTCGCCCAGCGCGCCGGACTGGGCTTTATCGGCAAGCACACCAATGTCATCAGCCGGCAATTCGGCAACTGGATTCTGCTCGCGGAAATCATCACCACCCGGGAACTGGAATCCGACGCGCCGGAGCAGAATCATTGTGGCAAATGCGCCCGTTGCCTGGCGGCCTGCCCCACCAACGCCATCACCGCCCCGTTTCAGCTCGATGCCCGCCGTTGCATTTCCTATCTCACCATCGAGCTGAAGGGCGCCATTCCCGTCGCGCTGCGCCCAGCCATCGGCAATCGCATTTTCGGCTGCGACGACTGCCTGGCCGTCTGCCCCTGGAACCGGTTTGCCCGCGAAGGTAATTTGATGAAAACCTGCTCGCGCCCGGAACTGGACTCGCCGGACTTGATTGAATTGCTGCAACTGGATGAAGCCGGTTTCAAATCGCGCTTTGCCGGGACCCCGATTTTGCGGGCGAAACACCGCGGCCTGCTGCGCAATGTCTGTGTCGCCCTCGGTAACGTCGGCGACGCCTACGCCCTGCCCCATCTGCAAAAAGCCGCTCTCTATGCTGAGCCTTTGATTGCCGAGCACGCCCGCTGGGCGATGGAACAGATTCAAAGCAGGGAGAAACAGGTTTGAACCACAGATGGGCACGGATGAACACAGATAAAACCCGGTAAACTTTCGTAGCCGCCAAAAAGCGCAAAAGTCACAAGAAAAGGTTTTATTTTGAGCCTCTTGTGCATTTTTGTGGCTATGATTTGGTTGATTTGCTCTAACGTGGAAGCCGTTTTCCCCAACTCCCGGCTTCCATCTACCAACTCCTGACTTGCCTCCCCTTGACTTCCCGCCATCGCAGTGCAGTTTAAACCTGCGTTTTTTGAGAAAGATGAAAGCCTGTCAACTCACCGCCCTGACCGGACCCGGCGCGCTGCGGGTCGTGGAACTGCCCGAACCCAAACCCGCCCGCGGCCAGGTCCTGGTGCGCGTGCGCGCCACTTCGATTAATTACCGCGACCTGCTCGTGTCCGACGGCCGTTACGGCAAGGTCGCCCTGCCGCTCATTCCCCTTTCGGACGGCGCGGGCGAAATTGCCGCCATCGGCGAAGGCGTGACGCGCTGGAAAACCGGTGACCGTGTGGCTGGCACCTTCTTTCAAGGTTGGCCATCGGGACCGTTCCGGCGTGAGATGGCCAACACCGCCCTTGGTGGCGCCTTAAACGGAATGCTCGCCGAATACGTGGTGCTCTCCGAATCCGGTATGGTTGCCATCCCGCCGCACCTCAACTTTGAACAAGCAGCCACCCTGCCCTGCGCCGCCCTCACCGCCTGGCAGGCCTTGGTCACACGCGGAAATGTCTCCGCCGATGAAACCGTTCTGCTGCTGGGCACTGGCGGCGTTTCCATCTTCGCCCTGCAATTTGCCAAAATGCACGGCGCGCGCGTCATCATCACTTCCAGCAGCGACGAAAAGCTCGCACGGGCCAAAAAACTCGGTGCCGATGAAACCATCAACTACCGTTCCACGCCCGACTGGGAAGAGGAAATCTTCCGCCTGACGGACAAGGCGGGCGTGGATCAGGTCGTCGAAGTCGGCGGCGCGGGAACCTTTGTAAAATCACTCCGCTCCGTCAGCCCGGGCGGACAGGTTCATCTCGTGGGCGGCGTCAGCGGTTTTACCGCCGATGTGCCGCTCACCGAAATCATCCGCAAACTCGTCATCGTGCGCGGCATTTATGTGGGCAGCCGGGCAATGTTCGAGGCCATGACTCGCGCCATCACGCAGCACCAGACCAAACCCGTGGTTGACCGGGTCTTTGAATTTACCGACGCGCCCGCCGCATACCAATATCAGCAAAGCGGCAAACACTTCGGCAAAGTCGTCATCACCGTCCCGTAACCCCGTAGCCGCGTTTGTGAGAACGCGGAACCATTCTCCGCCTCGAACGGGCAAATTCCTTCGCTCGCGGGAGCGGGAGAAGGTGCCCGCAGGGCGGTTGAGGGATGTGGGGATGAAAACAAATTCCAATCTTCCATCTTCCAACTCCTAAATTCCATCCAACGGACTTCTAACTCCAATTCCCGGTTTCTGCATCACATGGGTGTAGATCATTGTTGTCGCAATGTCGTAGTGTCCCAATAGCTCCTGCACCGTCCGTATGTCATAACCCGCCTCCAATTGATGAGTAGCAAAACAATGGCGCAGCGTATGGCACGTGGCCAACTTCTTCAACCGCGCCAAGCGTACCGCTTCTTTCATGATCCGCTGCACCGCCAATTCGTTGACATGATGTCGCCGCACGATACCCGTGCGCGGATCTTTGGACCGGCCCTGGGCCGGAAACACATACTGCCAGATCCAGTCACGGTCGGCCTTGGGATATTTTCGCGCCAGCGCATGAGGCAGATAAACCTGTCCGAAGCCTTCTGCCAAATCTCTCTCATGCAATAATTTCACGCGCTCCAGGTGCTGTTGGAGTTCAAGCTTCAGCTTGTCCGGCAGCATCGTTATCCGGTCCTTGTCGCCTTTCCCTTCCCGCACCGTAATCCGGCCACCCTCAAAATCCACGTCCTTGACCCGTAACCGCAAACACTCAATCAACCGCATCCCCGTTCCATACAATAATTTGATGATCAAGCCTCCGGTCCCGGGTTTTAGCGCCGATAATAACCGCTGTGTCTCTTGCTTGGTTAATACCGATGGCAGCCGTGCCGGACGCGTCACCCGCGCAAACTCACCCAATTCGCCCAGAGGTTGCAGCAACACTTGCTCGTATAAAAACACAAGAGCGTTGAGCGCTTGGTTCTGAGTGCTGGCCGCCACGTCGCCTTCCTTGGCCAAATGCGCAAGGAATTTCGCCACCTCTGGCGCCCCCATCTCTTTGGGATGACGCCAGCCCCTTTGCGACCCGCTGTGATCAGGATTCCTGTGAAAAACAAGATACCGCCTAATCCATTGCCAATAAGCCTTTTCCGTACGCAATGAGTAATGATGAAAGCGCAAAACCTCCCGTACCTGTTCCTGCAATGGCGCCTTGGGATTAGGCGTCAGCAACCCTTTAGGGCGATACGATGCCTTTGCCATTTTCAATATCCTGAGTATTCACTATCTAAATCTTTCTGGACACGAAGGAAAGAAGAATTTATTGTATTTCCATGATGGCCAATATCCCATCAGTTTTGAAGGTTACTTACTAGTTAGGCTGACGAGGACCGTTATGAAAAAGTCGAGCATTAGAGATTGGCTGCTTGATTCAGTTCTAATTGCGGGTCTCATAGGTGTGGCGATATTCTTTCTGCCGTGGTTAGAAGCTTGCCTCGTCAGGATTTCGCTTCATCTAGGCCGCACACTATTCTGGGTTCACTCTACGGTGCTCGGGGATTTCCTTCCTCACATCATTGTTGGTGCTTTGCTTGGCCTTATTGCGGCTTGGCTTGTCCGTCATCGGAAGCTCTTTTTGGCGTTATTACCGTCAGTCCTGTTCAGTGTCTTTTGTTTCCTTTATTTCTCTTTTGGCACAGAGTCATATCATTGGGGTCAGGTGTTGTGGCTAGATTCGATTATTGTGGGTGATTGGCTGCTTATGCTGATAGCCTCATTTGTATGTGCCCGATTTGTTTTGCGGAGGCGTCAGCCTAACAAATTGCTGCAGCCAACAGCCACTGCCCGTTCAGTTTTGACCGAGCCATGAAATTTGAATATCATTGTTGCATTGCTCAGCCCGCCGCCGGTGGCTGTGGCTGAGCTCTGAACGTTAGGCGGCGAGTGCCATGAAGCGATTCATGCCATCCATTGTTTGGTTCGGTGCTGGCGCTGTATTGAGCCAGTTGACGAGCACAGTTTTATTCCGGCTTTGGGAGAAGCTCGGTATTTTGATGCCTGTCGCACATTGGCTTGATTCGCATGGCGGACAGGCGGCGGCGAAGAGTTGGTTTATTTTCTGGATTTTCCTACCGCACTGGCTAGTAGCTGTGGTTGTTGGCGTCTTGGCAGGTTTGTTCGTCAAGCGCCACCTTATGCCGTACTTGCTGTTATTTGGCGTCGGCTTTGTTCTGGAGCCGCTGGCAGCTTATTGTTATTTGAGTTCAGATATTCCCCGTTTCAGCGACGTTGCTTGGTATTCAGTTTCGATTCCAGTCCTTTTGTTGTGCGGCATTTTGAGTTACAGACGGAAGTCGCCGCCTAACAACGCGCGAGGCCGTGTGAAAAGTCTGGCGGAATGAGCGAAAAAAGATTCGCCGGCGGTCCGAAAGTTCGGGTCGCCGGTTTTTGCTTTCCAGAGATTGGGTCCGTGCGGGTAGCCGTCGCCGAGGTTAATGGGAGCGACGAAAGTAAAAAGGGCGGGACCGCCCCGGTTCAGGCCCTTTGCGGCACTTTTACTCCGACTGATTGCATCAACTTCTCGAAGCTTACCAGGTTCAACACCCGTTTGAGATTGTAGGCCAGCGTCGTCAGACTCCATTCGCACCGGACTTTCTCCAGCCCCTTGAGCAGAAAGTGCGTGTACCCGAACCACCGCTTGATCGTCCCGAAGGGATGTTCGGCCAGCGTCTTCCTCAATTTAAACTTCCAGGGCTCCGCTTTCATCCGGCGTGCCATCGCTTCCATCAACCCTTCGTTCGCCTCCCGCGTGATCGTCCGGTTGGCTTTGTTCCGCGTGCACTGTTTCTTGAGCGCACACGTCTTGCAGCCGCTGGCCCGGTAGTATCTCAGCTCCCGCCCCAACTCATACGTGGCGAACCGATACGTCAGTTCCGCCCCCGCCGGACACACATACACATCCTTGTGCTCGTCATACTTGAACCGGCTCTTGCCATATAACCCCCGCGCCGTGTTCGCGCTCGTGTCCGCCTTGGGCACGTAGGCCCGGATGCCCTGCTCGGCACAGCGGCTGACTTCCGCCGCGTTGTAGTAGCCCGCGTCGGCCACCACTTCGGTTTCCTTTAGTTCCAGATGGCTCTTGGCTGCCAACGCCACGTTGGCCAGTTGTTTCAAGTCCGTCACCTCGTTGGTTACCTCCGCTGCCGCAATCAGTTTGTGTTTGGCGTCCACCGCCACCTGCGCGTTATACCCCACCACTGTCCCTTGCGCCGTCGGCATTTTCCGACTCTCCGGGTCCGTCACGCTGATTTGCTTCTGTTCCTCGTCCAGTTGCTCCAGCAGTTCCTTGTGCCACTCCTGCTTCTCCCGCAACGTCGCAATCTTCTGTTCCAAGGCCGCTTTATCCAAGGTCGCCCCACCAGCCACCGCCGCCGCATCGGCGTCGTCCATCTCCTTCAAATACTCCGCCAGCCGCGCATCGGCCCGCGCCATCAGCTCCTCCAGTTTGGCCGCGTTGAAGTTACAGTCACGCGCGTTGACCGCTCCGAACTTGCTCCCATCAATGGCCAGTAACTCGCCCCCGAACAACTCCAGCTTCCGGCACAACCCCACAAACTGCCGTGCCACCGCCCGCAACGGTTGGAGGTTGTCCTTCCGAAAATCGGCAATCGTCTTGAAGTCGGGCGCCAGCTTGCCCAACAGCCAGATCACTTCGACATTCCGATGGCATTCGGCCTCCAGCAACCGGCTGGAGCGGATCCGGTGCAGATACCCATACAGGTACAGCTTGAGCAGCGCCGCCGGGTCGTACGGTGGCCGACCGGTG
>DATNHM010000023.1:0-30705 GCA_035604955.1 Candidatus Limnocylindrales bacterium
AAACCTTCCTGCGCGGCGTCCAAGCCAGAACCCAGGCGGCCTTGATTGAGGCCATCGGGCTGGCCCTCCAAACCGTCACCCCTCAGGACGCCAGGAACTGGTTTGCCTCGTGTGGCTATAGTTTTATTTAAAATGCTCTAGTCAGGATTACATGGCCCAACCGGGCTGGGGCGTGTATGACGATTGCTGGGCCTCCTCGTCGAACATCCAGAATGATCTGGGCGGCACCCCGGCTCTCTATCAGCAGAATTACACCAATCAAATGCTCGATTTCAAAAACGGCCAGCTCTACGTCTATCTCAAGGATCCGAGAGTGATGGCCTCTCCCGCTGACGTAAAAAACAGTCGATATTACCAGCGTCAGATCTATATTACCAGCTATGTCTGGAATGGCGCGGTCATCGGTTATGATAACGGAAGTTTTCCCACCTCCGGTGGCCATCTGCCTCCCACTTTTAAACTCAGCGCGTTTAAACCGAGCGCCATCCTGATGTGGGAAGCGGATGAGACCCAACCTTTCTTTTTTAATGACTTTGCCAATTACCCCGACCAGGGTATTTCGGGCCGATACGGCAAGGGTGCGGTGGTCGGTTTTTTCGATGGCAGCAGTCGGCGAATCGAGATCAGCCAATTTTCATACTGGGCCGGCTGCGCGAATGGTGTCTGGAATGTCCAAGGTGGAACGAGATGGCGTTTTGTCAAAATTCTTCCCAATCAGTTATGGTGCAGTCCCGTGAATAATGGACACCCTTGAACCAGGGAGTTTGGCGCGGTTTACGCGGCAGAATTACGATGTCAACGGCAGGGTCCTTCCTGATGGAGCGACGGTCTTCAAGGTGGAAGTTTTAATGCAAACGGATTCAAGACATACCGCATCGCCACTTCGGACATGGCCAGCTTGAAGAATTGAGATGTAAGCGCCGACACGCGCCTGATTATGTCGTGCCGCGGTTTTCAAAATACCGTTGTCCTTCCGGTAAATGACCCTGCGGCAATCAATTTTCAAATTTTTTTACGCCGGCCCTCCTGCAAGCGGTTGTCTTCAGGGAATCACGGAATTTGCCTGTTCCGATTGACAGGCCGTTTCAAAGCATGTTTCATGACGCACCGGTGGAGATTATGTCCTGACAAATGGACGGACTTTCACTAATCCAAATTGCCCTGCTGCTCACCGCCGTGTTTGCGGTGGCGTTCTTTTATTCGTCCGTGGGCCATGGCGGCGCGACCGGTTATCTCGCGGCACTGGCATTGCTTGGCATCGCGCCCGCTTCCGCGCGCGTGGCGGTTTTGATCGCCAACGTTCTCGTGGCGGGCATTGCGTGGGGCCAGTTCTGGCGCGCCGGGCACTTTGATTGGCGGGTGCTGTTGTCATTCACCATTGTCTCGGTACCGTGCGCCTGGTTCGGCAGCCGGATTCACATCAGCCCCGAGGTTTACAAAATTGTTCTCGGCGCGGTGCTGGTTGCCGCCGGATTGACCTTGTTGTTCCGCGCCCGCTGGCAAACCGAGGACGTCGTCCTCCAGAAATTTTTCCTGCCGCTGGGGCTGCTGATTGGCGCGGTACTCGGATTCCTGGCGGGCTTGACCGGTATCGGCGGCGGGGTTTTTTTGAGCCCGATGCTCTATGTGTTCCGCTGGGTGAAACCAAAAACAACCGGCGGCATCGCGGCGGGGTTCATTGTCCTTAACTCCATCGCGGGATTGGTGGGGACTGGCTGGCAAAAAATCACGCACGCCGGGCCGCTGCTTTGGCTTACCGTGCCCGCGGTCACCGGCGCGTTGCTCGGCACGCACTACGGCGCGCGACGCTGGAGCAGTGTTATTTTCAGCCGCGTGCTGGCAGGCATCCTGATTTTTTCCGGCGGAAAATTGTTGATAGAGGCGGCCACTCATTGAAATTACATTTGCCATGCGTGTGCTCTTTTTCGCCCAGCTCAAGGATGCCACCGGTTGCGATTCGATTGAACTCGCGCCGCCGTCGTCATTGAACACGGAGCAACTCTGGACGGCATTGCTGAAACAGTTTCCCGCGCTCGCCGCCCATCGTGCCCACGTGCGTCTTTCCCGGAATTGGGAATACGCCGCGCCCGACGCGCTGTTTTCCCATGATGATGAAGTCGCCTTGATACCGCCGGTCTCCGGCGGCTGAAATGTTGCCATGGAAATCGAAATCCAGATCGTACCCGAGCCGATTGCCGGGAAAATTTCCCTGCTGCCGGTTGGAACACCCGGCGCCTGGCTGGAATTTCGCGGCGTTGTCCGCGACGAGGAAAACGGACGGAAAATTTCCGCGCTCGAATACGAGGCCTATCCCGAAATGGCCAGGCGGGAAATCCAGCGGTTGCTTGAAGAAATATCGTCGCGGCATCCGTGCCTCGCGGTAAAAGTCATTCATCGCGTCGGAATCATTCCGGTGGGTGAAACGGCGGTTTACGCTGGTGTCGCCGCCAGTCACCGTGGCGAGGCCATTGCTTTGCTGACGGAATTCATGAACCAGCTCAAGCAGGACGTGCCGATTTGGAAACGGCGGGCATTGCCGGCTGTAGCCGCAAATGTCAATTTGCGGACTTCCAGTTCTGGTCAATCCGCCGATTCACATCGGCGGCTGCAAAAAGCTTTGTCGCTCGATGAAGCATTAGTCGAAATCCGATCACGCTGCCGGCCATTGCCCGCCGTTCGGGCATCGCTGGAAGAAAGTTTTGGCCGTGTGCTGCGCGAAACCATTTGTGCATCTGAAGATTTTCCCGATGGCGACCGCTCCACTCGTGACGGTTATGCGGTGTTGCAGAACGACGATTCGGAAACTTTCCGGGTCGTGGATACGCTGCACGCCGCCGATTGGAAACCGCGTCAGTTGAAAACCGGTGAAGCCGCTCGGGTCGCCACCGGCGCGTCTTTGCCGTGCGACAATTTACGGGTGGTCATGCAGGAAAATGTCGAATGTACCGGCGACCAGGTAAAAATTCTCCGGCGGGAGTCTGCCACGAATGTTCGCCGGCGCGGGGAAGAAATGCGCGCGGGGGAAGCCGTTTTGCAACCAGGCGTGCGGCTCGGCGAAGGCGCTTTAGCATTGCTGGCCAGTGTCGGTTGCACCCGGCCGCTCGTTGGCCCACGGCTGCGCGTCTGCCATTTCACCA
Organism: Candidatus Limnocylindrales bacterium; assembly: GCA_035604955.1. Lineage (GTDB taxonomy): Bacteria > Verrucomicrobiota > Verrucomicrobiia > Limisphaerales > UBA11358 > UBA11358. The sequence continues at coordinate 3,138 of DATNHM010000023.1, forward strand.
CCGGCGATGAAATTGTTTCACCCGACCGGAAGCCGCGGCCGGGACAAATCCGGGACAGTAATTCGATTTTGATCCGCGGATTATTGCAAAAATTTCAGTGCGACGTGATACAATCTCATCTACCCGAGGATTTCGAAGTGGCCAAAAGGCAAATCGGCAATCGGCAATCGATGATCGACGATGCGGACCTGCTTCTGATTTCCGGCGGTGCAAGTGTGGGCGAAAAAGATTTCACCCGCCCGCTGCTCGAATGGCTCGGATTTGAAGATGTTTTCAGCCGGGTGAACATCCGGCCCGGCGCGCCGCTGATTTTCGGCATCCATGGCGGGTCGAGCGTCCCCGCAAGCCAGCTCGTCGGCAGCCTCGCTCCACCGGGTAAAATGCGTATCGCCTTCGGGTTGCCCGGTAATCCGTTGTCACATTTTGTTTGTTTCCATCTGTTCGTCGCGGCGGCCCTGGCCAGACTGGCCGGCGGCGAGGGGCCAGCCTTCCGGCGCGGAACCCTGGCGGTGAAGCTTGAAGACGGGCCGAATCCGCGCGAGACTCTCTGGCCGGCACGCTGCGAGGGGAGCGGTGGGAAACTGGAATTGACGCCGCTGCCGTGGAACAGTTCGGGTGACTTGACTTGTTTGGCAGAAACCAACGCTTTAATTCGTGTGCCGGTGAATCGCAGCTCGATTGAAACAGGCGCGGAAGCGGATTTTTTGCCGATAATAATCGAATAATTGTAGCAGTGGACGTGAGTCCGCTCTAACCTTTTGGCAAAGCTTGGATGAATGAGCCGGCTCACGTCGGCTGCTACGAAGTGAAAACAAAGAAATTTTCGCATCTCGGCCCGGCAGGCGCCGCGCGCATGGTGAATGTCGGCCACAAACCGGTGCAACGCCGCCGGGCGGTGGCGGAAGGCAGATTGATTTGCCTGCCTGCAACCCTTCGTGCCCTTAAAAAGAACGCGCTGCCCAAAGGCGACGTTTTGACCGTGGCGCAAATCGCCGGCATTCAGGCGGCCAAACGCACCAGCGAATTAATTCCGCTTTGCCATCCGCTGGCGCTCCACCACGTTGAAATTACATTTCGCGTCCGGGCTGCGGCCATCGAAATTGTTTGCGCGGCGGAAACGCATTCGCAGACGGGCGTCGAACTGGAAGCGCTGACCGGTGTCAGCGTCGCGGCGTTGACGCTCTATGACATGTGCAAGGCGGTGGACAAGACGATGCAAATTGGAGAGATTCGCGTCGTGGAGAAAACAAAACAATGAACGACTTGTCCGGGGCGCTACTATGAAAATCGGGCGCATCACCGTCAGCGACCGGGCAGCGGCGGGAATTTACGAGGACCGCAGCGGGCCCGAGATCGAAAAGGTATTGGGGGAATTTTTTGGTAACGAGGCAAAGTTTGAACGGGCGATGGTGTCGGATGAAGTTGAAAAGATCTCCGCCACGTTGAAAAAATTCGCGGATGAATTAAGCTGTGACCTGGTGGTGACGACGGGAGGCACTGGCATTGCCGCCCGCGACGTGACGCCGGAGGCGACGCGTCCGGTTTTGGAAAAGGAATTGCCGGGTTTCAGCGAAGCGATGCGGATGCAATCGCTGGCCCGGGTGAAAACGGCCATTTTATCGCGTGCGCTCGCCGGTACGCGCGGGAGGACGTTGATAGTGAATTTGCCCGGCAAACCTTCGGCGGTGCGCGAGTGTCTGGAGATTCTCGCGCCGGCAATGTTGGAGGGCATGGCCCATTTGCGTGGAGAAGACCCGCATAAAAGTTGAAAATGAACGACACGTTTGGCCGCACGGTGGATTATTTGCGCATCTCGATCACCGATCGATGCAACGAGCGGTGTCTCTACTGCATGCCGGAAGGTTACAAGGGCTGGGAACGCACCCAGGACCACCTGACCGCGGACGAAATCATCCGGGCCGTGCGCGTGGCGGCGGAACTGGGCTTCCGCAAATTCCGGCTGACGGGCGGTGAACCACTCGTGCGCCACGACATTTTGGAGATCATCCGGGGCATGAGAAGAGTTTCCGGCGTGGAAGTCATTGGCCTTTCTACGAACGGAATCAGGCTCGCCGGGCGGGCACAGCCGTTGCGCGACGCCGGAGCCGGCACGGTCAACATCAGCCTGGACGCTCTGGATCCGGCAGTTTACCGGCAGGTGACCGGCGGTGACGTGAGCGCGGTCATTGCCGGCATCCGCGCCGCGGTCGCCGCCGGATTCGACCGCGTGAAACTGAACTGTGTCCTCATGCGCGGCGTGAACGAACAGGAACTATGGCCGCTCGTCCTGTTTGCCGCCGAACACCGCCTGCCGTTGCGATTGATTGAGTTGATGCCCTTGACGCGAACGGATGTGTTAACGGAGAAGAATTTTCTTCCGGTCGGCGAAGCGATGCAGTTGCTTGGCCGGCGCGACGAATTGATTCCGCAACCGGAGGTCAAGATCGGCCACGGGCCGGCGAAGTATTTCCTGCTCAAGCAAACCGGCGCGCTGGTGGGCTTCGTGGGGGCGCTGACGAACCTGCAATTTTGCGAGAGCTGCAACAAGATGCGGCTTACGGCAGATGGAAAAATCCGGCCCTGCCTGGGCAATCACGGTGAAATTGATCTGCGTGAAGCACTGCGCTATCACCGTGACGATACGGTGTTGCGGCAACTATTTCTGGAGGCGCTGCGCTCCAAGCCGCAGGAGCACCAGTTTCGCGACCTCTATCAGCCGCTGCGTCCGATGACGGCCATCGGCGGGTGATTTTCCGTCGTTTGGCCCCTCTCCAGAGCGATTTAAGAAATGTTGTAGCCCTAATGCGGCTTCGGATTGCTCTACAGCGCGAACAAGGCAATGTTTTATCCCTCTCCGCCACGAAGTGGGGGAGAGGGTCGGGGTGGTACCAAGGCTATGGGCCATCTGTTTCACGGCTACACTTTTTTTGAAATTACTCTGGTTGGCAGCGGCGGTGCCGCAACTTACGGCGCGTGACTGGCCACGACCCGGTAAAAGCCTTGCGGATCCGATCCCAGATTCACTTTAAAGGGCGCGTTGGTGCTGGGACCCAGCGGGCCCGGCGGTTGCACATTGGTGATGGCCGAACCCAGGTTCACCCAATTGGCACTGGAAGTCAGGTCGGTTGAGTATTGAACCTGATAGACGAAACCCTGGGGCGCCGCATATTGGAATTGGGTGTTGTTGTTGACAATTTGCAGTGTCGGTACCGGGAGTGGTGTGAACTCCTTGATGATGCTCATCGTCGGCCGATCCGTCGGGTTGCCAGGGTTCGCCGGTTCAACCAGGAAAGTGGGATTACTGCCCCACCAGGGGCCGCCGCCCCAATAGGTCCAGCCCAGCCACACATCCGAATTGGTCGAGATGTAAGAAAGCATGTTGGTCAACGCCTGACCGCCAATTCCCGTGCCACCAATGATGGCTGAGGGAACTGCGAATTCGCCGAGAAAGGCTTTGACATTATTCGCCCGGGCCCAGGCTGTAAAATTGGTCAGACGCTGCCAGCCGATGTCCACGCTGACAATGCTGTTCTGAGTGCCGGAACCATCGCTGTCCAGGTATTGGTGCACTTCGTAAACAAAATTGCTGCCGGGATCCACAATGTTAAGCATGGCATTTGAATTCGCCGCCCCATAACTATCAGAGTTTGACCAGGTCCATGCGCCGGTCCAGCGATTGCCGGGCACGAAGATCATATTGGTGGCGCCGGTCGCGCGGATGGCCGCGATCGCAGTGTTCTCGGAGGCGACCATTTGGGTCTCCTGCACCGCATTCGGCTCGTTCATCAGACCAAAGATGACATGAGCATTGGTCTTGTAAATACTGGCGAGCTGGTACCAGAAATTGGAAAATGCGGAATCGGGCACGACCGATCCGCCTACGATACCGACGCTGCCGCTCTGCATGTCGTTGTAATTATCAATCAGGGGCCAGTAACGCTGGAAATTGTGCGGGTCAAGAATCACGGACATGCCGTGAGCGGTGGCATAGGAAATAAAAGCGTCCATCTTGGCAAAATAAGCAGAGTTAAACGCGGCATTGTTGGTAAACTGTAATCGTTCCCAACGAAAAGGGAGCCGGATGATATTCATTCCCCGGCTCTGGTAGTAGGCGGCTTCACCATTCGTCGGCCAGGTATAATTACTGTTGTAAGTGCCGGGCAGCGCTCCCCCTACGACACCAAATTCGGCCCCGGAAAGATTGACACCTGCATACTGAACGTCGGCCGAACTCGAGAAGACGAATAAAAAAGCAAAAAGAACAATACCCAAGAGAGTTAGACAGCTTTTGTTCACAATGGCAAGCCGGTGAATTTATTCTAATTTCACTTGTTATCAGCCAACATTCAAGAGAAATCCATCATTCAAAAAAGTACTTTTTAAGTTTACATCTAATGTGTTTCGGTTATAAATAAGCTAGCCCTTATGAAGACTTCTGCGATCTTCGCTGATAATCCGGAAAACACTTCGCAAACATTATTGGCTGGCGGTTGTCCTGACCGCGGTTTTACGGTCGTTGAACTGCTGGTGGTGCTGGGAATGGTCGCCATGCTGGCATTAGTGCTGGTGCCGGCGCTGGCGAGCACCAAGACAGACACTTGGCTAATCCAATGCCAGGACAACCTGAAACAGCTCCAGGTGGGTTTCCAACTTTTCGCGCGGGATCACAATGATATGTTTCCACCTGCCGGGGTCAGCAACGGGGGAACGAGCGGCAGCGGCAGACAATTGGCTTGGGACGCCTATATTCACCATTATTTTGGCGATACCAATTCGGATGCCTCGTGGAGTTTGGGAATTATGTTAGCCAGTCCCTTACCGGCAGTGGGGGTTGGCGCTGTCTCGCCGACGATGGGGAAGATTGAAGTATGTCCGGCAGATCGGTTCCCAAAAGTCAGTTGGCTGACGGGCCCGCCTGCGTTTGCGCTAAGATCCTATGCCATGAACAGTGTGGGGCCTAATTGGGGAACCCAATACCAGGTTAGCACCCAGAACGGGATCTATCTCTTGCCCGATTTAAACCAGCCGGGTTATCATGGTGTCGGAATTTATTGGCAGAGCTCAGCTTTGTTACCGGATTGGGACGCGAAAGGTTACAAAACATCCGTGGTAAAGGACCCCAGTGGCACCATCCTGCTGTGCGAGGAAACCGGCGGCCAGCAGTGTGTAGGCAACATTTGGACCTGCGTTTGCAATGGCCCGCAAACCTCGCAACATGGCGGCGTCAATGGCAACCTTTACCAGATTGACACGACCTCCATCCCTCAAAATCCAAACAGCGCCGCCGGCGTGAATCAGGGGAGTTTGTTGTACAACGCGCAAGGAGGCCGGTTCAACTACGCTTTCCATGATGGCCACGTGGCCGCGCTTAAAATCGAACAAACGGTCGGCACCGGAACACTCAGCGCACCCAAAGGCATGTGGACCGTGGCCCCGGGAGATTGAAACGATGGCGATTAACGAACCATCCAGGCTGTGTGACTTGGCCAAGACTTTTAACCGCATCGAGCCATGAAAACGAGCACAGATATTGGTCGTAAATTCATATCCCGAAACCTGTTTGTCGGGCCCGCAATCGCGAAGCTCGTGGGCAGGAAGTTCCTTGTGGCGGTCTGGTTGTCGGTGTTCGGTATTTTCGTTGCCTCGGTCAGTGCGCTGCCCGTGGCATTGGTCTCGGCGCGAAACCCTTCCGTGCCGCTGCCGGCTGGGGGCGACGATAATTCCATCATTTCCAGCGTGAGTCCCGATGGCCGCTTTGTGGTTTTTACCAGCGCAGCCAATGACTTGACGCCCGGCGGCAACAGTCTTTACAGCCTGAACGTTTTTCTCCGTGACCGGATCAGCCAGACCACCACGCTGATCAGCGGCAACTCGAATGGCACTGGCGGGGGAAACGGCGATTCGATGTTCGGCCAGGTTTCCGCCGATGGCCGTTATGTTGTATTCCAAAGCGACGCCAGCGATCTTGTGTCCGGCGATACAAACGGAGCCAGCGACATCTTCCTGCGCGACACCTACACCGGCATAACCCGGCTCATCAGCGTGGCGATGGACGGCGGTTTTGCCAACGGGGCTTCCACCGACCCGGTCATGACCCCGGACGGCACCTGCGTGGCCTTCCTCAGCAGTGCGTCGAACCTGGTTCCGAACGACACCAACGGAATACCTGATGTGTTCGTGCGGGACTTGCTTACCCAAACGACCTGGCTGGTGAGCGTCGGCGCCCTCCTTCCCTCCGGCAGCCTCAACCCGATCATGGCGACACCGGTCATCACGCCGGATGGCCGGTACGTGGCATTTTTCAGTCTGGCCACAAATCTGGTGCCTGGAGTTCCCGGCACCTCCGCCGGCGAGGTGTATGTGCGCGACCGCGTGGCGGGCACGACGACCTGGGCCAGCACCAACGCGGCGGCGATTGTGTCCGCCGCACTCGGCCTGAGCAATGCGCCGGCTTATCATCCGCGGCTGAGCGACGATGGACGCTATGTTGCTTTCAAAGCCGGCTCAACCAGTCAGACTGGCGCGGTGGTCATCCTGGAATATGATTCGACTGCCGGCACGACAACGACGATCAACACCAATGGTGTTGGTTGGTACACCGATCTAAACGATGACTATGGCCCGGTAATAACGCCGGATGGTCGTTTCATTTCCTTTGCTGAACACGAAGGCGACCTCGATTCGGGGTATTCCAGTGTTCATGTTTGGGATACCCAAAGCGCAACGGACATACTCGTCAGCGACGACGGCAGCGGCGTCCCGACCAATACGATTTCCTATATGCCGGTCATCAGCACGAACGGCCAGGTCGTGGCGTTTTTGAGCAATGCCACCAATCTGACCACCAATGCGGTGTCGAATTGCTTTCATATTTTCCTGCGTAATTTGCAATCCGGCACTACGCAATTGGCAGACGTGGACACCAACGGTGCTGGTTCAACCGATGACGAATTGACGTCCTTAAGCCTGAGCGCAGATGGACAATTCGTTGCCTTTACCAGCCCCGACGGCGGGCTGGTCAGCGGGGATATAAACCACGCTTACGATGTGTTCGGGCGCGACTTTGCTGCCGGGGCCACGGAAATGATTTCACTACGTGATCCGACAGTGATTCCACAAACAGGCGACAGTTTCAGCGCACTGAATCAATGGTCAGTCAGCGCCGATGGACAGTGGGTGGCGTTCGCCAGCGCAGCAGATGATTTGGTACCCAACGACACGAACCAGGACCCGGACGTTTTCGTGCGTGACCTGGTGAACGGCACCAACCTGTTGGTGAGCGCCGGGCTTAACGGTGGTTCAGCTTTGGGCGGTGGTTCCGGAAATCCGGTTATCAGCGCAGATGGCCGCTACGTGGCGTTCATCAGCGGGGCCAGCAACCTGGTTGCCGGCCTGGTCAATACCTGCGCCAATATGTTTCGCCGCGATCTGCAAACGGGCGTCACTGTGTTGGTCAGCGTGGGAACGGATGGCGTCAGCCCCGGAAACGACGACGCTTCCGATTTGGCAATGAGTTCAGACGGACAGGATATAGCTTTCGTAAGTCGGGCAACCAATCTGGCCGCGGGAATCACCAGCGGGGTGAACACATACTGGCGGGACATAAACCTGGGGCAGACCGTGGGACTGAAAGGCGCCAATTATTATGCTTTTGGCCCTTCCCTGAGCAGTGACGGTCGTTACGTCGCCTACGCGTATGGCGTGTCCGGTTCAACCGTCAGGTTGCAGATCCGGGACACCCAACTGGGAACCGACATTTATACCAATTCGGGAGCAGTCACGTCGGCAGCGATTGATCCGACCGGGACCAAAATCTTTTATCGGATTGCCAACACTCTCTACGTGGACAACATCAATCCCGGCTCAAACCTTTTCTCGGTTTCAACCACATCCACGTCCCCGATTCGGAATGCCGGCTGTTGGAGCGGCGATGGCCGGTGGTTGACGTTTGTATCCACCGCCAATTTGACCGGCGGAGACGACGGCATCAACAAGGTTTACCTGCTCGATTTCCAGACCGGCACGCTCACCCTGGTCGGTCTGGCCGGTTCGGGCGCCGGCAGCATGGATGCGCTTTCGGACGGGCCGGTCATGAGCGGCAACGGCCGGTTTGTCGCCTACCGCAGCGTCGTGGTCAACACTGTCATCGGAGACAACACAGCGCCCCCGAACCTGTTCCTGCTCGACCGCCTGACGGGGTCCAGCACGGTGCTGGCCACCGGGCAGAACAGCTCGGGCCCCATATTGTGGGTGTCCCGGCCGGTGATCTGCGACAATGGGGCCACGGTGGCTTACCTGGATATGGGTTCGAGTCTGGTGGCCGGCGACCTCAATCGGGAACCCGATGTCTTCGGCGCTTCCGTGGATATCAATGCCGCCCTCGTGGACAGTGATGGCGATGGAATTCCGGACTGGTGGATGATGAAATATTTCGGCCATCCGACCGGACAGACCAACGACCTTTCGCTGGCGTCGGATGACGCAGACGGAACCGGCATGTCCAACTTGCAGAAATACATTGCCGGCTTGAATCCGCTTGACCCCAATTCCGTGTTCAAACTTTCGGCCGCCGCTCCCGGTGGCGGCGTCCTCGACCTGACCTGGCCGGCGGAGTTGGGCCGGAGCTATCAGGTCCAATACAAGACCAATCTGACGGATACCGCCTGGTTGACTGTACCCGAGAGCGCTCAGGTGATTGGCAGTCAGGGTTACAACGTCGTGCCCGCAAACCAAACCAACGGCTTTTATCGCGTGCTGGTGGAATCGAATTAATCGCTTCCGGAAAAATGAGGGGAATGCCTGGCTGTCACTCCGCTCCGTGATTACTTCAACTTGCGCTCCAAAATCTCGCCGGCCAGCGCCGGGTTGGCCTTGCCCTTGCTCAACTTCATGACCTGGCCTTTGAGAAAATTCAACGCGGCGGCTTTACCGGCCTTGAAATCAGCCACCGGGCCGGGATTCGCCGCAATCGCCTCGTCGCAGAATTTTTCAATCGCACTGGTGTCGCTCACCTGCGCGAGGCCTTTTTCCTGAACGATGGTTGTGGGTGACTTGCCGGTGTCGAACATTTCGGTAAACACCTGCTGCGCGGCGGAACTGCTGATGGTTTTGACTTCGACGAGATTGACCAATTCCAGAATCGCTTCCGGTTTGAATTTTAAATCGGTCAGCGTCAGGTAGCCGCCGACGTGAGGAGGCGGATTTTCCGTACTGAGCGAGGTCTCCGCTTCGTTACCTCGGCGGCTACGTTCATTTGCCCCCGCCAGTTTCGCCCGCAAATTATTGATGACCCAGTTCGCCACCGCCTTCGGATTTTTTGCCTGTTTTGCGATACTTTCAAAATAATTGCCCAGTGGCAGGTCGTTTTTGAATGCCTCGGCATCGGACGCCGGCAATCCATAATCCTTCATAAACCGCTGTTTGCGCGCCAGCGGCAATTCGACCGCGCGTGACTTAACATCCGCCAGCCACATTTCCGTCGGTGCAAACGGCATCAAATCCGGATCGGGGAAATAGCGGTAATCGTGCGCGTGTTCCTTCGTGCGCATCTCCTCGGTCACGCCCGCCGCGTCGTCCCAGCGGCGGGTGGATTGAATCAACTTGCCGCCCTTGTTCAGCACGTCAATCTGGCGCGGGATTTCGTATTCCAAGGCGCGGCGCACGCCCGAAAAGCTGTTCATGTTCTTGATTTCAATCTTCGCGCCCAGTTCCTTCGTACCGACCGGCCGCACGCTCACGTTCACGTCGCAGCGCACCATGCCCTTTTCCATGTCGGCATCGCTCACGCCGCCATAAACCAGGATGTCCTTGAGCGCGTTGAGATATTCGTAGGCCATGTCCGCACTGGTGAGGTCCGGCTCGGAGACAATTTCCATGAGCGGCACGCCGGCGCGGTTGAAATCCACGCCGCTGTTGCGCTCGAAATGGAAGCTCTTGCCCACATCTTCCTCCAGATGGGCGCGGGTGATCCGCACGCGCGAAATGCCGCCGTTAAACTCAAAATCCAGGTAGCCGTTCGTGGTGGACGGCTGGTCGTATTGCGTAATCTGGTAATTCTTCGGCATGTCCGGGTAGAAATAATTCTTCCGGTCGAACTTCGCGCGCGCAGGAATCTGACAATGCAACAACAAACCGGTGAGCGCGGTGAGCTTCAGCGCCTCTTCGTTCGCGACAGGCAGCACGCCCGGCAGGCCAAGGCAGACGGGGCAGACGTTGGTGTTGGGCGGCGCGCCAAAGGCGTTGGCGCAACCACACCACATCTTCGACTTCGTCTTGAGCTGGACGTGGGTTTCCAGGCCGATGACCGCTTCGTAGTCCATAATCGCAGGAAAAGTTTAACCGCGGATGGACGCAGATGCACATGGATTTTTTGGCTGGCAAGGGGAGTTGACCGGCGAATGGGGAGTTGCATAATCCGCCAATGCCGTTTGTCACCAGCAGCAAAGCCAGGCCTGCGTACGATGTCATCATCGTCGGCTCGGGCGCGGCGGGCGGGCAGAGTGCGTATGTGCTGACGGCGGCGGGGGCCAGGGTGCTGATGCTGGAGGCGGGCCGGAATTATGATCCGATTTCAGAGACGCCGATGTTCAATCCGCCGATGCAGGCGCCGTTGCGCGGCGCCGGAACACCCGACAAACCTTTCGGCTTTTACGACGCCACCGTCAATGGCGGCTGGACAGTTCCCAAAGAGCCGTACATGGTCAAAAACAGCCAGCGCGGCCCTGGCTGGTATGAGGCAACCGACATCGACCTCTGGTCTACCGGACAAAATTTCATGTGGTGGCGGCCGCGGATGTTGGGCGGGCGCACGAACCATTGGGCGCGTTTCTCGTTTCGAATGGGGCCGTATGATTTCAAACCGAAAAGCCGCGATGGCCTGGGCATGGACTGGCCGATTACCTACGAAGACCTGGCGCCGTATTACGATAAGGTCGAAGCGCTGATTGGCGTGTTTGGCACCAACGAAGGTCTGGAAAACACGCCCGACTCGTCGCCGGGAATTCTCCTGCCGCCGCCCAGGCCGCGCGCCAATGAACTACTGGCAAAAAAATTCTGCGCCAAACTCGGCATTCCCGTCATTCCGTCGCACGTGGCGGTTCTGAGCCAACCGCAGGATGCCATTAACATTCCGGCCCGCTTGCACCCGGACAATCCGGCGGCGGCCCGGGCGCTGGCCGACAACATGCGGACGCGGCTCGCTTGTTTCTGGGCGACGTCGTGCGGGCGCGGCTGTGCCATCAAAGCCAATTATCAATCCACCACCGTTCACCTGCCGCCGGCCCTGGCGTCCGGCAACCTTGATATCATCACCGACGCGATGGTGCGCGAGGTGACGATTGACGAAAAGGGAAGGGCAACCGGCGTTCGTTACATTGACAAGGCCAGTGGCAAGGAATGCCACGCGTCAGCGCGTGTCGTGGTGCTGGCAGCCAGCGGCTGTGAATCGGCGCGCATTTTGTTGAATTCGAAAACCGCGCAATTCCCAAACGGCCTCGCCAATCGCAGCGGCAAGGTCGGCCGTTATCTTATGGACACCGTTGGCGCGGGCCTGCGCGGCCAGATTCCGATGCTGGAAAATTGCCCGCCCTACAACGAAGACGGCGCTTCCGTCATGCACATGTACATGCCGTGGTGGCTTTACCGGGATCAACACGCGGGCAGGCTGGATTTTCCGCGCGGTTATCACATCGAGTTCGGCGGCGGCCGGAGTATGCCGGAAGCAGGGACGTTTGACGATCTGGAAAATTTCACCGGCGGCAGCTACGGGAAAAAATTCAAGGAGGACGTGCGCCGGTATTACGGCAGTTTCATGGGGTTTGCCGGTCGCGGCGAAATGATTCCCAATGAGGACACTTATTGCGAAATTGACCCGGACAAGAAAGACGCGTGGGGCATTCCGGTGCTGCGCTTCCATTTCAAATGGTCGGAGCACGAAATCCGGCAGGCGGCGCACATGCAGAAAACCTTCGCCGGAATCATCGAAGCCATGGGCGGCAAAGTCCTTAGCCCACCGCAAAGCGACGGCAGCAAAGCTATCGCACCCGGCGGGGGTATCATTCATGAAGTCGGGACCACCTGCATGGGCGGTGATCCCAGGACTTCGGTGCTCAACCAGTATTGCCAGTCGTGGGACGTGAAAAATTTATTTGTGACCGACGGCGGGCCGTTCGTGTCCAACGCGGACAAAAATCCCACGCTGACCATCATGGCCAATGCCTGGCGCGCGTGTGATTATCTGGCCGGCGAGATGAAGAAAGGGAACCTTTGATATGAACGAGCCGCAACGCCTGGACCGGCGCGAAGCCATCAAATGGATGCTGGCGGCGACCGCCACGGTGTCATTGCTGAATTTCCGGAGTTTTGGCGCTTCCGCCCGTGCTGTGACCGGCTACGGCACCGATCCCGATTTGATGAAGTATTACAAGCCCGGCGATTTATGGCCGCTCACGTTCACCAGGGCACAACACCGCGCCGTCGCGGCGCTGTGCGACGTCATTATTCCCGCCGATGACAGGTCGCCGGGCGCCAGCAGTCTCGGCGTGCCGGATTTCATTGACGAATGGATCAGCGCGCCCTATCCGGACCAACAAAACGACCGGGAGGAAATTTTGAAAGGCCTGGCGTGGCTCGACCGGGAATCCGAAAAACGATTTGGAAAAGTCTTTGCCGACATGGATGACGGCCAAAAGCACAACATCTGCGACGACATTTGTTTTGTGCCCAAGGCCAGGCCCGATTTCAAGGCCGCTGCCCGTTTCTTTGCCAGATTCCGGAACCTGACGGCGGGCGGATTTTACACGACACCGCAGGGCTGGAAGGACATTCAATATCTCGGCAACGTGGCGCTGGCAAAGTTCGATGGCCCGCCGCCGGAAGTGTTGAAGTATTTGAATCTGGCTTAACCGGGTTCTTCTGTTCAAAATGCCTCCGGATTTCATGCACCATGAGTTCGTCTCCCAACTTCTTTCAACCACCATCATGAAAGCATTCATTGTCGCAGTGTTCTTTGCCTGTCTGGGCGTTGTTGACGCTCCGGCGGAAAGTGCCTCATTACCGCGCAGCACGCCGGAAGAGCAGGGCATTTCTTCCGCTGCCATTCTTGAATTTGTCAAAGCCGCCGATGAGCAATCCGTCACCACCAATGCCATCCAGAGTTTCATGCTGGTGCGACATGGTCACGTCGTGGCCGAAGGCTGGTGGTCGCCATACGGCCCCGACATTCCGCACAAGCTGTTTTCATTGAGCAAAAGCTTCACTTCCACCGCCGTCGGGCTGGCGATTGCCGAAGGGAAACTCAGTCTGGACGAACCGGTGCTTTCTTTTTTTCCAGAGGACGCGCCGCCTCATCCCGGCGCTTATTTGAAGGCCATGCGGGTGCGCGATTTGTTGATTATGTCCAGCGGCCAGGATTCAAATACCGTGGCGCATTTGGATGAAGCAATGAGAAATTCCACTCATTCAGGTGAAAAAATAATCCGGGCATTCCTCGCCGCGCCGGTGGAATGCAAACCCGGCACACTATTCGTCTATAACACGCCGGGAACCTACATGCTGTCGGCCATCGTGCAAAAGGTGACCGGTCAAACCGTGTTCGATTATCTCCAGCCGCGGCTTTTCGAACCGCTCGGCATTGAGAACCCAACCTGGGACGCCAGCCCGCAGGGCGTCACGTTTGGCGGTGTCGGCTTGAACATCCGAACCGAAGACATCGCGCGGTTCGGGTTGCTTTATTTGCAGAAAGGCGAGTGGAATGGAAAACAATTGCTGCCGGCTGCGTGGGTGGAAGCCGCCACGGCGCGGCAAACTTCCAATGGCAGCGAACCGACGAGTGATTGGGACCAGGGTTACGGCTATCTGTTCTGGCGCTGCCGGCATGGTCTTTACCGCGGTGACGGTGCCTTCGGGCAGTTCTGCATCGTGATGCCGAAACAGGATGCCGTCGTCGCGATTACCAGCGGGACCAGAGACATGCAGGCCGTTATGAACCTGGTCTGGGACAAACTGCTGCCGGCCATGCAACCAACACCGCTGCCGGCTGATGGCCAATCAGACCGGGAATTGAAACGGGCATTGGCGGCGTTGACATTGCACCAGCCCCAAGGTTCCGCCACGTCGCCCGTTGCTGCGCAGGTCTCGGGCCGGACTTATCTCTTCCCGACCAACACCCAGAATATTGATGCGGTGACCATGGAATTTGCCGGAAAGGACGTGATGCTGGTCGTGCGCAGTCTCGGTCAGGAATATCGCATCGCCTGCGGTCCCGGTGTTTGGAAAAAGCAGCGGACAGCCTTTAATGCCGGAGTAGATTCGTGGGTGGCGGCGCCGGTGGACCAGCCCGTTGCCGCCAGTGGTGCCTGGACAGCGGATGATACTTACACGGCAAAACTCGCCTATTACGAAACGCCACTGGCCATCACGTTCACCTGCCGTTTTGCCGGCGACCGGGTGTTGTTGCTCAACGTCGAATACAGCGTGAATTTTGGCCCAACCAATCCGCCGCTGCTGGTTGGAAACACGCAATAGATTTTTGTCGCTGTTCGAAATTCGCTATGTCGCCGCCGGATTGATGCCGGTTTGAGCCACTGCGCGTTTGGCGTGCTTGCGCAGATACCATTGATGGGCTGATTCCAGGTAGAGGTAAATCACCGGCGTGATGTAGAGTGTCAAAGACTGTGAAACCACCAGTCCGCCGACCACCGCCAGGCCAAGGGATTTGCGGGCTTCGCCGCCGGCACCGAGGCCGAGTGCGATGGGAAACGTGGCGCACAGCGCGGCCATGGTCGTCATCATGATGGGCCGGAACCGCAGCCGGCAACCTTCCAGAATGGCATCCGCGGGCGATTTGCCGTGTTCGCGTTGCGCAGTGATGGCGAAGTCAATCATCATGATGGCGTTTTTCTTCACGATGCCGACGAGCATGATGAGACCGACCAGGCCGTAAATGTTCAAATCGAGGCGGAACAGCAGCAGCGTGAGCAGCGCGCCAAAGCCCGCTGACGGCAGACCGGACAAAATCGTGATGGGGTGGATGAAACTTTCGTAAAGAATTCCAAGGATGATGTAGATGACGATGATGGAAACAACGAGCAGGGCAATCATTCCACGAAAAGACGACTGGAATACGGCGGCAGAACCCTGAAAGCTGCCCGTGATAGTAGGGGGCAGGTGCAAATCATTTTCAATTTTTTGCAATCCAGCCACGGCGGTGCCGAGCGACACGCCGGGCGGCAGGTTAAAGGAAAGGGTGACCGCCGGTAATTGACCGATATGCGAAATGCTCGTCGGGCCGATGCTGCGGGTGAGTTTGGCGACAGCGCTTAGCGGGACGAGTTTGGGCGCGCCGTTGGTGTCGGCGAAGGAACTGGTGATGTAAAGCCGTGCCAGCGCGTCGGGCTCCAGTTGAAATTGCGGTTCGACCTCGAAGACGACCCAGTATTCGGCCACGTCGGCATAGATGGTGGAAGCCTGCTTTTCACCGAAGGCGTCATAGAGCGCGTTTTCAATCTGTTGTGCCGTGATGCCGAGCGCGGATGCTTTGTCACGGTCGATTTCCACGTTGACCTGCGGGCTGGCGATCTGCAAATCGCTGCTTACGTCCTGAAAAGCCTCGCGGTGTTCTGCCATTTTCTGCATCAAGACCGGCGCCCACTGGAACAGCTCCCGCGTGTCGGTGTCCTGCAGGCTGTATTGGTAAAGGCCCTTGCTTTGGATGCCACCGACGGGGATGAGCGGCGGGTTCCGCAGATAAACGTTCATGCCGACCAACTGCGCGAATTTCGGGCGCATTTCCTGAATAATCTGGTTCGCGTTCAATTTCCGCTGTGAAGGGTCTTTCAAACGCATAAACATGCGGCCGTTGTTCAACGTGCCGCCGCCAATGGACGATATAGTGCTTTGAACGTTCGTGTCCCCCTCGACGATTTTCATCACCGCCAGTTGATGTTCGCGCATGGCGTCATAGGAAATGTCCTGCGAGGCCTCGGTCGTGACGACGATTCGCCCGGTGTCTTCGTCGGGGAAAAATCCTTTCGGGACCAGGACAAACAATACCGCCGTTCCGATGAAAATAGCCATAAACACCAATATCGTGGCGCCGCGATGGCGCATGACCGTTTGCAGGGAACGGTCGTAGGCCCCGCGCAGCCAGTCAAAGAAACGCTCGAAAAAATTGTACGTCCGGCTGTGCTTGCGTTCGTGCTCCGAATGGACGAAGCGGCTGCACATCATGGGCGTCAGCGTCAGCGAAACGAACCCGGACACGAGCACGGCGACGAGGATGGTCACGGCAAATTCATGCAGCAACCGGCCCAGCAATCCGCCCATGAATAACACCGGAATGAAGACGGCCGACAGCGAGAGCGTCATGGAAACGATGGTGAAGCCGATTTCCTTCGAGCCGTTGAAGGCGGCCTGCATCGGCGGTTCCCCGTTTTCCATGTGCCGCACAATATTCTCGAGCATGACGATGGCGTCATCCACCACGAAACCCACACATAACGTCAGCGCCATGAGCGACAGGTTGTCGAGGCTGTAACTCAGTAGCGCCATGGCGGCGAACGTGCCGATGATGGCCATCGGCAGCGCCAGGCTCGGAATCATCGTGGCAGACAGGTTCCGCAGAAAAATGAAAATGACCATGACCACGAGGCAAATCGCCAGAAAGAGGGTATGCTCGACGTCCGCCACGGATTGGCGGATGGTCAACGAACGGTCAATGGCCACGTCCAGTTTTATCGAGGCCGGGATTTCCTCGCTGAATTGCGGGAGCAATTTTTTGACGTCGTCCACCACCTTGACGGTGTTCGCGCCCGGCTGGCGCTGGACCGCCAATATGATGGCCCGCGTGTTGTTAAACCACGCCGCGGTTTTGTCGTTTTGCACGCTGTCGAAGACCTTGCCCAATTGCTCCAATCGCACCGGGTTGCCGTTGCGATACGCGACAATCATCGGACGAAACGCGCTCGCGTCCTCCAGTTGGCCGTTGGCCTGGACAGTGAACGCCTGATGTTTTCCGTAAAGAATACCCAGCGGCTGGTCCACATTGCCCGCTTCGACCGCTTGTTCGACCTGGTCAATTCCCAGGCCATAAGCCGTCAATTTGTCCGGGTTCACCTGAATCCGCACGGCGTATTGCTGCGAGCCAAAGACGCTGACCTGCGCCACTCCGTTAATCATGGAAATTTCCTGTGCCAGCAGGTTTTCCGCGTAATTATCCACAGTCGAAAGCGGCAGCGTTGGCGACGACATGGCGAGAAAAACCACCGGGAAGTCCGCCGGGTTGACCTTCTGGTAAGTCGGCGGCGACGGCATGTTGGGCGGCAACTGGCGCGACGCCTTGGCAATGGCCGACTGCACGTCCTGCGCCGCTGCGTCAATGTCGCGGTCGAGCGAAAATTGGATTGTGATTTGGACCGAGCCTTGCGAACTGACCGACGACATGGAATCCACGCCGGCAATGGTGGAAAATTGTTTTTCCAGCGGCGTGGCGACCGCCGACGCCATGGTTTGCGGGCTGGCGCCGGGCAGGTTCGCCGAAACCTGAATCGTCGGATAATCCACGCTCGGCAAATCGCTCACCGGCAACTGGTGAAAACCAATCAGGCCCACCAGCAAAATGGCGGACATGACCAGCGTGGTCATCACCGGTCGGCGGATGAACAGGGCCGGAATGCTCATGGTGCGTTGGTGGACGAATTTGCGCTCTTGACGCTCACCGCCGCGCCGGGTGAAAGCCGCAATTGGCCGTCGGTCACGACGGTTTCACCGGCTTTCAATCCATTTGCAATCACTGTTTCACCATTATACGTGATGCCGATGGTCACCGGTCGTTCCTCGACAGTCTGGTCGGATTTCGCGACATAAATAAACTGCCCGGTTTGCCCCGTCTGCACCGCCTGTGACGGCACAACGACGACATTGGTCAATTCCGACAGCGTCAGCGTCAGGGTCACAAATTGGCCCGGCCACAATACGCTGTCTTCATTCGGGAACGTGGCCTTGAGTTGAATCATGCCGGTCGTCGGGTCAACGCTGTTGTCAACGAACGTCAGTTCACCCTGCGGCGGCTCGCCGTTCATGTTTTCATACGACGCGGAAACTTTCAGCGGGTGTTCTTGCATTTCGCGCCGGATTTCCGGCAGATATTGTTCCGGCACGCCGAACTGGACGTAAATCGGGTGAATTTGGTTGATGGTGAGCAGTGTGTCGTCGGGGGCTTTCACGACGTTACCTTGGTGCAACAGGAGGCCGCCTGTCACGCCGTCGAACGGTGCGCGGATTTCGGTGAAACTCAAATTCAACTCGTCCGAATGCACAGTTGCCGCGAGTGTGTCCCGGTTGGCTTTGCTGGCATCGAACTGGTCTTGCGATTCAATTTTTGCCTCCAGGAGTTTTTGATCGCGGTTGAATTGCGCCGTGGCATTTTCCAATTGCGCCTGGTCCCGCGCCAACGCCGCCTGCAGGGGACGCGGGTCAATCGTGAACAGCAGCGCGTTCGATTCCACCTCCGAGCCTTCCTGGAAATGGACCTGCTGCAAAATGCCGCCGACTTGCGAGTGGACGGTCACCGACGAATACGCCATCACGTGTCCGACCGGCGGTGGGTCAATCTGCACTGGCACATTGGTGGTTATGGCTTTGGCGGCGAGCACCGGTGCGCTCGCCGTGCCTTTGTGGGCGCCACCCGAACAGCCGCCGGTGAGAATGACTGCGGCGATTGCAGGCACCATCGGAATGAAAATGTTCGTTTTCATGCTTTTCTGCTTTGCCGATTTAATTTGGACGAAATCCTGTGTGTGGGCGATTGAAAGGCCGCGGCAAACTTCTTCAAAAACACCGCGCGCTCCTTCTGGAATTTGGGGTCGGAAACCGGCCGCCCCATGATGAGCCGGGTTAATTGCGGAAACGCCGCTGGAAACATGGTCAATGACCGCATGGTCAACATCACATGGCGCGGATCGAGTTCGGAGGAGATCTGGCCGCGGACCTGCCGCTGCCGGATGCGTTCCAGGCCGCGCGTCGTCGCCGCGCGCCGTTCCTTTTGGTCAATCAACCGCTGGTCGGCTTCCTGCAATGCTTCCCATTCCAGCAGGCGGACCCAGTCGGTGTCCTTGCACGCCGCCTCGAACCAGAAGGACAGGCTTTCCGCCGGGTCCCCCGATAAAGTTTCGGCCCAGGCCTGCCGCTGGGACATTTTCAGACGCAGTACTTCCCGGAACAAACCTTCCTTGCTGCCAAAGTAATGGTAGAGCATCCGTTTGTTGATGGCCGCGCGCCGCGCAATGGCATCCACTCGCGCGCCGGCAATGCCGCTCATCGCGAACTCCTTGAGCGCGGCGAACAAGATGCGCTCACGCGTGCGTTCGGGGTTGCGCAGTGTAACGCCCGGGGTTTTGGCTGGTTTGGCCATGGGTCCATTAAGTAACCATCAAGTTACTTGGAGCGCAAGTCCATTTGTTCGTTCAAATGGAGAACGAAAATGGCCCGGGCTTAAAGGGGCGGCCTTTCCTGGTGCCAGTTGGTGGCCCTTTCATAGGCATAGGCGGCTTTCAAGAGGGTTTCCTCCCCAAAGGGTTTGCCCAACAATTGCAGGCCGATGGGCAGCTTGGGCGATTTCGTGAAACCGCAGGGAAGGCTGATGCCACAAATGCCGGCGAGGTTGCACGCGAGCGTGAACACATCACACAGATACATTTGCAGCGGGTCGTCGGATTTTTCACCGATTTTAAATGCCGCCGTCGGCGAGGTGGGTGTGACAATCGCATCCACGGTTTCAAACGCTTTCAAAAAGTCGTTGCGGATGAGCGTGCGAACTTTTTGGGCGCGCAAATAATACGCGTCATAGTAACCGCTGCTCAAAACGTAGGTGCCTAAAATGATTCTCCGCTTCACCTCCGCGCCGAAACCAATGCCGCGTGTCCGGCAGTAAAGTTCAATCGGGTCGGCGCCATCCACCCGTGCGCCGTACCGGATGCCGTCGAACCGCGCCAGATTCGCCGAGGCCTCTGCCGGCGCGATGATGTAGTAAGTGGCGGCTGCATAATCCGTATGTGGCAGAGAAATTTCCACAATCTCCACGCCGAGCGATTGCAACTGTTTTACCGCCGCGTCCACCGCCGCTTTCACTTCGGGATCAAGCCCGCCAATCATGTATTCCTTCGGCAAACCGAGCTTGAGTCCTTTGATGGTTGGCCCGTCCGGCGAGGACCCCGTCAGCGCCGCGGCATAGTCGGGTACCGGCTGTGGCACGCTGGTCGAATCGCGTGAATCATGTCCGGCAATGACGCCCAGCATTGTTGCCGCGTCGCGCACGTCCTTGGTGAAAGGGCCGATTTGATCGAGCGAACTGGCGAAGGCGACGAGGCCGCAACGTGAGACGCGCCCGTATGTCGGTTTCAGGCCGACACAACCGCACAATGCCGCGGGCTGGCGGATGGAGCCGCCGGTGTCCGAGCCGAGCGCGGCGATGACTTCGTCCACCGCGACCGCCGCTGCGGAGCCGCCGGACGAGCCGCCCGGGATGCGCGTGGTGTCCCATGGATTTCTGGTAACGCCGAATGCGGAATTTTCCGTCGAGCTGCCCATGGCAAACTCATCCATGTTCAATCGGCCAAAAACGATGGCGCCCGCTGCTTTTAATTTTTCCACGACCGTGGCGTCGTAGGGCGAAACGAAGCGGCCGAGGATTTTGGAACCGCAATTGAGCGGCTGATTTTTGACCGCCAGCACATCCTTGACCGCCACCGGCACGCCGAGCAACGGACGGTTGGCTCCGCCGCCTTGAGCAAGCAATTGATCCGCCGCGTCCGCCTGCTGGAGCGCATCGGCAGCATCATGGCTGATGAAGGCGTGGATTTTTCCGTCCACGCTGGCGATTCGGTCGAGGCATGACTGCATGACCTCGCGAGAAGAGACTTCGCGTCTGGCCAGCTTTGCCGTCAGTTCGGAAATGGTCAATTGGTTTAACATGAAAACTTAACCACGGATGGACACAGATAAACACGGATATCCCGCCTTATCTCTAATCTGTGTTCATCCGTGTTCATCCGTGGTTGGAAATTATTCCACGATCTTGGGCACGATAAACAGTCCGTTGGCCTGGGCGGGCGCGTTGCGCAGGGCGTCGTCGTGCGGGAGCGACGGACGGATTTCGTCCGGGCGCGTCACGTTGACCATCGGCACGGCGTGCGCGGTCGGCTCGACGTGGGAGACGTCGAGTTCATTCAATTTTTCGATATAGCCGAGAATGTTGCCGAGTTGCGCGCCCAGTTTTTTTTCCTCATCAGGGGTGATCTGCAATCGCGCCAGGTGCGCGACGTATTTGATGTCAATTTCGGCGGAAGCCATGCGGACAGGCTAAAGTCCAAAGCCCGAAGTTCAAAGTCCAAAATGAGTTCAATGAAAACCGTGCAGGAATCGTTGTTCAAATTCTTCTGTTGTGACGTTATCTGACCGAAAAGCTTGGAAAATGTCCGAGGACTGATTGTTGTCGGGGAATAAAAAATAACTCATCGTGTTGTCAGTCCAGATTCCGGGACGTTCCCAAACCAGAATTCGCTTGTCTGGCAGTACAATGAACGAATAAGGCGAAAAAAGATCGATGAGCTCGGGGTGAGAATCCAGATTTGTAGGTATGACACAGGCGCTAGTATTATACTTTGATTGCATGAAAAAGGTCGCGGGAGATGAAATATATTCTGGCACAAGTTCTGAAAAATGTTGTGGGAGCGTTCCATTATGATCCTGTTGATATTGGTCTAGCGCGAGCGCAATAGTCTTCATTTCGTTCCAGCTGGCCATTTGGGCGCCTTTTTTGCTGGGGCGGGAACCCGGCAAGATCGAAGCAAAAAGAAGTAAAAGAACCAGAAAGAATAATACCCATCCTATGACGCGCTTCCCTGTTTTAGGATTGTGCTGTTTTTGTTCCACAGCATCGTGATTCTTTTACTCCTCATCAAACTTCCGTTGAACCAGAGCTTCAAGCTCCATGATCGCCTGGGAGGCGTCGTCGCCGCGGACGTGCAGGGTCAGTTTGCTGCCGGGACCGGCGGCCAGCATCATCAGGCCCATGATGCTCTTGCCGTTGATTTTCTCGCCGTCTTTTTCCACCAGGATTTCCGACGCAAACCGGTTGGCCGTCTTCACAAACACCGCCGCCGGACGGGCGTGAATGCCCAGCTTATTGGCGATGGTGAGCTCCCTGGTGAGGAACTGCAGGTCCGGCGTTTTCTTCGCGCTCATCGGTTTGCTCATGTTACACTAGATGAAATGGGTTAAATTTCCAGCTATTTTTGTGCCGGCGGCGGCAGCGCAGGGCTCGGTACCATGTGGGCAATCAACCGCTGGTTCAGGTCTTCGGCGGCGTTGTAGCCGGACATTTTCAGTTTGGTCTGGAAGGCGGCGACTTCGATGAGCCGCGCCAAATCCCGGCCGGGTCGCACGGGAATCACGATGTGCGGAATGTCCACCCCCAGCACTTTGACAAATTCCTGTTCCATGCCGACCCGGTCCACCTCGTCAACGTCCTTCCAGGTTTTGAGCGTGATGACCAGATCGAGGTTCTTTTCCTTGCGAACGCTTTTGACGCCGAACATGGCGGCCACATTGATGATACCGATGCCGCGAATTTCCATGTGATCGCGCGTCAATTCGGCGCTGGTGCACATCACCTGGCGGCCGTCCAACAGCGTTACTTTCGTCACATCATCGGCCACCAGGCTGTAACCGCGCTCAATAAGGGCCAGGACGGCCTCGCTTTTGCCAATGCCGCTTTCACCGCGAATCAGCACGCCCACGCCCAGGATGTCCACCGTGCTGCCCATTTCCGTGCCGCGCGGCGCGAACATCATTTCGAGCGCGAAAGTCGCGAAGTTGATGAACCGCATCGTGACGAGCGCGGTATGAAAAATCGGCACGCCCGCCTTGTCCGCCGCCGTCAGCAGTTCGTTGTCCGGCCGGAGATTGCGGCTGAACACGATCCCCGGAATCCGGTAGGTGAACAGGTCCTTATAGCGGGCTTCGCGTTCCGGACGGGAGAGGGAACGCAAATAGAACGTTTCGGCGTTGCCCAGCACCTGGATGCGTTTGTAGGCGAAGTAACGCGTGAACCCGCTCAACGCCAGGCCGGGGCGGTTGACCGTCGGTTCGCGGATGATGCGTTTGAGTCCGCTTTTGCCGGACAACAAACGCAGTTGCAGCGCGTCGGCGTGCTCCTGGTAAAACCGTTCAACCGTGACGGGTTCGTGTGCCATATTTTTTCAACCGTTTCGACCGGCCTGATTAAGATTAAGAGCAGGATTATGATTATGAAAAAGCGCGCTACCAGTTTGATTCTTAATCTTAATCTTCATCTTAATCGTAATCCGACTACAAATTAAATTCCGGTCCCAGATATATCTCCCGTGCTTTCGGGTCGTTCGTCAAAAATTCCGAACTGCCCTCCACCAGCACTTGACCCTTGTGAATGATGTAGCCGCGGTCAATCAATTTCAAGGTTTCCCGCACATTATGGTCGGTGATTAAAATGCCCAGCCCGCGTTCCTTGAGACGGCGCACGATTTTCTGGACTTCATAGACCGCGATCGGGTCAATGCCGCTGAACGGTTCGTCCAGCAGCATCAGCCTGGGACTGGTCACCAGCGCGCGGGTGATTTCCAGCCGCCGCTTCTCCCCGCCACTGATCTGGTACGCCCGGCTCCGGGCCACCGGGGTCAGGTCCAGTTCCTGCAAAAGGTACTTCAACCGCACGGCGCGCTCATCACCCGACATTTTGCACGTTTCCAGAATCGCCAGAATGTTTTGCTCGACCGTCAGCTTGCGGAACACCGAGGGTTCCTGTGTCAGATAGCCGATGCCCAGCCGGGCGCGCTGGTGCATGGGCAGCCGCGTGATGTTGCGGGCCTGAAATTTCACCACGCCTTCATCGGGTTTTACGACCCCCACCACCATGTTGAAGGTCGTCGTCTTGCCCGCGCCGTTCGGACCGAGTAATCCGACGATTTCACCCGCTTTCACGTTTACCGAGACGCCGTCAACCACCCGCCGGCCATGATACTCTTTCATCAGCTTTTCCGTGGCGAGCAGCGGGCCGTTCGGCGATGTCGCGGTCGTTTCCATTCAGACTTAGAGATTTTTCGGTGGCAAGGCGGGTTTGGGCGCCGGATCCGGTTTCGCCGGCGGGGGATTCGTGTCCGTTGCCGGCGGGCGGGTCGCCACCGGCGGCAGATTGGTTTCCACCAGCGGCGAATTGGTTTGTACCGTAACTGAATTGGTGCCGGCCGTCATGCCGTTGATGGCTTGATGAAAAATCATCTTGGGGTTGGACGGCACGCTCAAGCGCTCATGCGCGCGGTCCCAAATAATCGAATCACCCGTCAGCCAGCCCTGGGTGTTTTCCAGACGCGCATTGCCCGTCAAGGTGACGGTCTCGTTGGTCACGCCATTTTCCACGCTGAAAACGTACACCGCCTGGTCGCCCGTCGCGTGCATCTTCTGGCCTTTGTCATCGGTCGCGTCAATCACCACGTTGGTTTCGGCAACAATGTTGGTCACGCGCCCGCCGGTTTGCGGCAGGTCGGCGGCAAGCCATTCGCAACTCATCTTCATGTTGGTAGAATCCACCCGCACGTGCTCATGGTAAATCACCTTGTGTCCGGCTAGGTCAAAATCCGCCGGGCCGTCCGCTTCAATCAACGTCTCCGGGCGCGGTTGCGGTTTCGGCGCGGGGGCGTTCGTCGTCACCAATGCCAGGATTTCGCCAACGGCGTTGGTATTGGTGTTCATCTGCGCGCGCAGCGGCCCGGCGCCGGCGAGGGCCATCAGTGTTATGTAACCAAAAATTTTCACGGCTTAATTTATCTGTTCCGACCCGAATTGCAGCACGGTGGATATGCGGTTGGAGATGGTGAGGAAGGAATCGCTTTGCCGCCATAAAAAACCTTCACCGGCGACGCGGATTTTCCCTTGGTATTGCACCTGTAACCGGCCGGCGGAACTTGCCGTGCCGCTCAACTGATCATAAACGCACTCCGGCGCGTTGACGACGATTTCCGACTTGCCGTCGGGTCCGAACGTTTCGAGCTTGAGCTGTTTGATGGCGAGCAATCCGCCCGGCAGCGGCTGCGCTTCCGCGCCGGACAACCGCGATTTCATCTGCTGCTGGTTCGGCGCCGGGTAATATTCCGCCGACGTGAAATCGCTGGCGTGGCCCACGACATTCGACTGGGCGCGCGCAACGGCGAAAAGTCCCAGCTCTATCAGAGCCGATAGAATCCAAATGGCAATGATACCGGACCGTGCGCGTCTTTTATTGTAGCAGCCGACGTGAGTCGGCTCATTATTCATAATTCTTTGCATATTTTAGGGCGGACTGACGTCCGCTGCTGCAATTCTTTCATTTGCGGTAATGGATAATAATCGCATCCCATTTTCCCTGCGCCTGCAAAATCATTTCCGCCATTTCACGCACCGCGCCGTGGCCACCCGCCGCGCGCGTAATATAATGCGCCGCCGCCTTTACCTCCGGTCGCGCGTTGGCCACCGCCACGGCCAGGCCCGCCCGCGTCAACGGCCCCAGATCCACCACATCGTCGCCGACGAAACAAACGGCGTCCCAGTCCAGCCTGGTCCGACGCAACAGTTTTTCCACCGCGCCGGTTTTGCTCCGGCGGTCGCCTTGCTCAACGAGAAAATCAATTCCCAGTTCGGCGGCGCGCGCTTTCGTGACCGGCGAGGGCCGGGCCGAAACCCAGCCGACCTTGAAACCGGCCCGACGCAAAAAAATCAGGCCGAGACCGTCGCGGATGTTGAACCGCTTGATTTCCTGTGCGCCGCCGAGGTAAACCGAGCCGTCGGTCAGCACCCCGTCCACGTCGCACAGGAACAGCCGAACGGCTTTCAGTCGAGCGTCGAGAGACGAGGGACGAAAGCTTTTTCGGCGCTCGACTCTGGACTCTCGACCCTCGACTTTCCTGTCACTTGTCACACGTCACCTGTCACTCTGATGCGGCTTTAAAGATTTCCAACAATCCGCGCAACAACGCCGGCATCTCCGCCAGCGGAATCATGTTCGGTCCGTCGCTCAACGCGCGGTCCGGGTTCGGGTGGGTTTCGATGAACAGGCCGTTGGCCCCGGCGGCCAGCGCGGCGCGGGCCAGCACCGGGGCAAATTCACGCTGGCCGGACGATTTGTCGCCCCCGCCGCCCGGCAATTGCACCGAATGTGTGGCGTCGAAAACCACCGGGCAGCCGAAGCGTTGCATGATTGGAATTGAACGCAGGTCGGCGACCAGATTGTTGTAGCCGAAGGTTGTGCCGCGCTCGGTGAGCAGGATTTTTTCCGCGCCGGCGCGCCGCGCTTTCTCCACGACCTGGCCCATCTCCGCCGGGGACAGGAACTGGCCTTTTTTCAGGTTTACGATCTGGCCGGTCAACGCGGCGGCTTCAATCAAATCCGTCTGGCGGCAGAGAAATGCGGGGATCTGCAGAATATCCACAACCTCGCCGACCACGGTGGCCTGGGCTTCCGTATGAATATCGGTCAACACCGGTACGCCGATTTTGGTACGGACTTTGCCGAGAATTTCCAGGCCGGTTTCCATTCCGACTCCGCGAAACGATTTGGCCGAGGTGCGATTGGCCTTGTCGAAACTGGCCTTGAAGACGTAGAAAATGCCGAGGGCGGCGCAGGTTTTTTTGAGCACGGCGGCAACCTGCAGGCACAGCCTTTCGTTTTCAATCACGCACGGCCCGGCAATCAGAAACAGTTGGCGCGGCGAATTGAGGCTTTTCCAGATGGCGGCATCGTTGAGCACCCGGAAGTTTTAGCAGTGAAACGAGGGAAAGTAAATGGCACAGGACAGCCTGACACCAACCAGAAAATCATCCTTTGCAGCCTGTCCTCATATTAGTCGTCACTTCTCTGTGTGCCCGGGATAACTGCATACCGGCGGTTCTCCAACTCGCCCCAACGTGTAAGTGCCACCACTCGGACAGACCGGAATCTCTCCATGCTGTCCCAAATATGGCCGAAGGTCGTCCCATATCGGAATGTCGTTTGTGGTCTTGCCGTGCTCAAGTGCCCACTGCTGCTTGGCTCCATCAATCTCTCGAAGCTGCATCCGGCAAACCAATGCAGGCGGTGTCCTGCGACTATCGTGGTTCGGCAAAAGCAAATAAAAGAACAAGCCGCAAATGACTACGGTGCAGGAAACCAACGATAACAGTATCTTCTTCTTCGAGCTCATGTGCGCGATGACACTAACAAACAATGGACGGTATATTTTGCACCCTATCTTTTTTCATGCAAACGACCTTATTCCTGCCTTGCCCGTTTGTCCACAGTGACTTGGTCCTTAAACTCGCGGTGACATGGCTAATCGTGAAAGCAATCTATGCATTCGGAGCGCGGGCGGCTCGCCCGCGTGTCGCAAAATCTTAAATTTGCGGGCGAGCCTCCCGCGCTCCTTGCCTCGTCTCCTGTTGTTAAAACTTATAGACCAACCCGCTGATCAGCTTCACGTCGTTGTCCTTGCGGCCGGGGGCGGGCTGGTTGATGAAGTTGTCCTGCAAG
>DATNHM010000024.1:0-51792 GCA_035604955.1 Candidatus Limnocylindrales bacterium
CGGAATGCACTTTGTTACCCCTCCCCATGTGGAGAAGGGGGTGGGGATACCCTAAAGAGGTTCGAACCCTCTAGCTCCCACCCGCAGGAATGACGGTTTGTCCTTGAAAGAAAGTTCGAGTGCAGTCGTAGAGATGCTCCAGCCTGAACCCTAGTAAATGATGGCGTAAGCCGTCCGATCGGCATCGCTGATGGCCCACATGCTTAGAGGGTCCACTGCCTGGGGGAACTTGATAAACCGCGCGCTGCAGTCCGCCAGGGCGTAATTGGATCCGCCGGTGGTGCCGGCACCCCTGGCCTGGCTGCTGGTAACGCCATTATTGTCGTGGCGGCCTTGTTCGAGAATGCCGGTGAAGTCGTTGCCGCCGTTTTCCCTCAAATCCATGTAGAAGTCGCCGGCATCGTGGCGCTTTTCCCCGAGCACGACCGTCTGAGACGGATGCACAATGGCATTTTGTTTCAAGCCATTGGGATAGGTGCCGTTCATATAACTCGCGAAATCACCCGGACTCAACGTGTCGTAAAAATAATCGTTCCAGCCATTGATGATATAACTGCGCGGTGAAGCATCGGCAACATTGTTGGACGGCGATAAACCAACCGTCGCGGGTTTTGAAAAGAAGGCAACGTCAGTGGGACAGAGCAATATTTTTACATTTTTGCCGTAGTTGGCATAAAACTGGTTCGGCCAGCGGTTGGTATTGCTGCGCGGCGGGTAGGTGCTCTGATTGTCATCGGCGTACATTTGGGCAGCGAAACTCAGTTGCCGGAGGTTGTTCAGGCAGGCAATACGGCGGCCGGCTTCTTTGGCGCTGCTCAAGGCGGGCAATAGCATGGCGGCCAGGATCGCAATGATGGCAATGACGACGAGCAACTCGATCAAGGTAAACGCACCAAGGCCGCCCCTGGGTTTTTCCGGGCTGGCCAACCGGCCCCGGCCTGCTATTTTCTTAACCATTCGATTCGTCTGTGCGTCTGGTTGCATGGTTGGACGGGCACCGTGCCCCGTACATTCAATTTTATTCTTATGACAAAACGGAACTGGATGCTCATTGTCGCCGCGCTTCTGCTGGCGTGCGTCTATCTTTATCATTTTACGGGCTGGTTTAAAACAAAAACAATCCAAATCTCCTACACTGAACGCTCGTTCCTGCCACGTGGACCCGCCCGGCCCGGCCAGCCCACGATCCTTTTCGGCTTCGGGGGCCAGCCGTACCAGCTTTCGGAAGTGGAAGTTGTCCCGCTCGAGGCCGGGCAAATCAATCCAGCCGCAGTCCCCGTCTGGCATTTGATTGCCGATTCGCGATCCGCGCCGGTGGAATTTTTCCAATATGGCCAAAATCTTCCCGGCATGAAACCCGCCATGCCCGGCGCACGTCCCGAACCGTTGGCAACCAACGTCACCTACCGGCTCCTGGTACGGGTGGGTTCCCTCAAAGGCCAGTGCGATTTTCAACCGGGCGGCCGGCGGCCGGCCACGTCCGCAAACCAATAACCACCAGTCAGACGGTTTCGCGAGAGACCGGGTTACGGGCTGATTCAATTTTTGTTCCCGCAAAATGACAGGACGCCCAGTGCTCTTTCCGGACCTCGCGGAATTCTGGAAAATCCTCCCCGCACTTCGGTAGTTGCGCAATCGGACAACGCGGATGAAACGGGCAGCCGCTCGGCGGATGAATCGGCGACGGCACGTCCCCCGGCAAAACAATTCGCTGGCGCTTGGTTTCCGGGTCCACTTCCGGCACGGCGGAGATCAGCGCCTGCGTGTAGGGATGTTGCGGCTCGCGAATGATGGTTTTGGCGTCCGCCGTTTCCACGATTTTGCCGAGATACATCACCATTACGCGCCGGCTGATGTGCTCCACCACCGCGAGGTCGTGCGCGATGAACAGGTAGGCGATGCCGCGTTCCTGCTGCAAATCGCGGAGCAGATTGATGATTTGCGCCTGCACCGATACGTCCAGCGCGCTCACCGGTTCGTCGCAGATAATCAATTGCGGCTCCACTGCCAGCGCGCGGGCGATGCCGATCCGCTGGCGCTGTCCGCCGGAAAATTCGTGCGGGTATCGTTGCGCGTAAATCGGGTCAAGCCCCACATCTTTCAGCAGCTCAAGGATGCGCTTTTGCCGGGCGGAATTACTGTCGGTCAATTTGTGGATGTCGAGCGCCTCGCCAACAATTTGCTCGACGGTCATGCGTGGATTGAGCGAGCCGTAGGGGTCCTGAAAAATCATCTGGAATTTGCGCCGCCGCGCGCGCAAGACCGAACCATTCATCCGGGTGATGTCCTCACCCTCGAGCAGGACGCTGCCGGCCGTCGGTTCGACCAACCGCACGATGGCGCGACCCAGTGTCGTCTTGCCGCAGCCGCTTTCGCCGACGAGGCCCAGCGTCTCGCCGGGTTCGAGGCTGAAGCTCACGTCGTCCACCGCCTTCACGAATTCGCGATCGCGGCTGAACATCCCGTGCTTCACGGGAAAATGCACCTTCAGATTTTTGACTTCGAGTAATGGCATAACGCGCGTCAGAATTTATTGTATTCCTCGTGCGTGCCAATCCAATCCCAAACAAAAATTTCCGGCGTGAGAAAATAACCCGTGGCGCGATAGTGCAGGCCGACGCGCGCCGACCACTGGGTTTTGCTGATTTGCTTGAATTGCAGTGAAGGATGAAACGGATTGGCCAGCCAAAGCGCGTAACTCTTCCGGGCAAGCTCCTGAACCCGCGCGGGCAATTCGTTGTAGCGCCGCCAGAATTCCGGGTCGGCTTTCGCCTTCATTTCTTGTCGCACCTCGGCAAATCAACCAGCTTACCCGCCTTCGCCTCTTTTTCCGAAGCCTCCATCAGCCGATGCAACTTGCCGCCCGGCTTGGCGTCTTCAGCCATTTGGCGGTCCCAATCGTCGTCCGGCCAGGGATGAAGCAACGCCTCCAACTCGCAACGCTCCTGCGGCGAGAGGCGATCGATCGCAGCCTTGATTTCAGCCACCGTGCTCATGCTGAAAAATTAAGCCCAAGGTGCAGGGCCGTCAATGAGGCAAACTCGATTTACCGCAGAGACGCAAAGCCGCAGAGTAAAAATTGAAAATTAGCCAGAGAGTAAAGCCATTCAATCTGAACATTTAAATCAATATCCCATTGGAACAATAAATCCGTTGTCCGTTCCTTTCGGACCACAAACCTCAAGATAAAAAATGTTTTGTTGCTCCAACGCTGCCGCAATCCGTTGAACGGTGTGTTTTCCGCACAACGAGATTGGCTTTGGATTTTTGACAAGCAAAGTCTCTGAAACTCCTTTATCCAAAGTTTCATCAAAATTATCGCCGTTGAGTCCGTTTGATTCGACCCACAGATAATTTGCTGTTTGGCCGCAATCGCGACATTGCAGATTCATTTTTCCCAAGAGCATTTCCGCGTCGCTTCCGATTTTTGAATCTTTGAAAAAACTGTTCCATTCCTTGATTGGCTGGAAAACATAACAAGGCGGTCCTGAAGCCGGTTCAATGACAAGTGCCCGTTCGTGATAATTTGCGTAGTCAATTTCAAGTTGAGCAATCAAGTGTTGTCGGCAAAGTGGTTTCATTTTTGCCGGGTCTTCTTCGGCGTGACTGGAGTAACCGTATTGCGGCCCGCCTAATCGTTTTGCTCCGCAAACCGCGCATACATTGCTCACTGGCCATTTGCGCCACCAACGCAAGAGCGCGAAAGCAGAAGCGGCAGCACAAAGTCCAACAATGCTAATGAGCGAGACTTTCATAAAATTTCGGCGGGAATTTTTCCCGTTCTCATTTTGAATTATTGGCGGCAAGGAATTTTCTGACATAAAATCCTTTCGCAGATTTGCCACTGAATACGCCGATTCAAATCGGCGCACATTAGCAATTTTGCATTATCATTAAAATTCCTCTGCGTCTCCGCGCCTCTGCGGTTAAAATTATTTCCAAAACGGACAGCGCACGGAACGGCCGGGCTCAACTTCGACCAGTTCGGGAATTTTTTCGGAACATTCCGGTTTGGCGATGGGACAGCGCGGGGCAAAGCGGCAGCCGGGCGGGAAATTGCCGATGCGCGGCACGTTGCCGGGAATAGCCGAAAGGCGGTCAGCGTCACCACCCAGTTTAGGCACGCTTGCCATCAGCGCCTTCGTGTACGGATGCAAAGGCCGGCGCAACAGTTCCTTTGCGGGCGACAGCTCGACAATCTGCCCCGCATACATCACGGCCACGCGGTCGGCCATGTCGCCGACGATGCCGAGGTTGTGCGTAATGAGCAGAATTGCCATGCCCAGCCGCTGTTTAAGTTCGCTCAACAATTCCAAAATCTGGGCCTGGATGGTTACATCCAACGCGGTGGTTGGTTCGTCGGCCACGAGTAACTTCGGTTCGCTCGCCAGGGCCATGGCAATCATCACGCGCTGCTGCATGCCGCCGGACATCTCAAACGGATAATTGCGAATGCGTGATTCCGGCGCCGGAATCCCAACAAGTTTCAGCAAACGAATGACTTCCTCGTTGTTTGCCTTTTCCGGGCGATGCAGTTTCAACGATTCCTTGATTTGATTGCCGACGCGGAAAACGGGGTTCAGCGATGCGCCGGGTTCCTGGAAAACGTAGCTGACCACACCGCCGCGAATGGAACGCAATGCCTCGTTCGACATTTTCAGGACGTCACTGCCGTTCAGCAAAATTTCCCCGCCGACGTAATTGGCCGGCGGTGTCGGCACCAGCCGCGCGATGGACAAAGCCGTAACGGTTTTGCCGCAACCGCTTTCGCCCACGAGACAGACGGTTTCCCCCGCACCGATGGTGAACGATACGTCGTCAATGGCGCGCTGCGCCTCGGCGTTTCTGCCGAAGTCCATCTTCAGGTTTTTGATTTCGAGCAAATTCATTTCAGAGGCCAGAAGTCCGAAGCCGGAAGTCAGGATCTACCAACCGCGGCAAGCGTGCTTCCGCGATTTCCGACCTCTGACTTCTGATTTCTGTATTCATGACTTCGTGTCCGCCGCGTCTCTTAATCCATCGCCGAGGAAGTTGAAAGCGAGAACGGTGATAAAAATCGCCGCGCCCGGCGCCAGCAGCCATGGGTAATTCCGCAGATATTCGGTGTTCTGGGCAGCAGTCAGCATGTTGCCCCAGCTTGCGTTCGGCTCCTGAATGCCCACGCCAAGAAAGCTCAATACCACTTCGCCGAGGATGTAATAGGGCACGCTCAACGTTGCCGCGACGATGACGTAGGAAAACGTGTTCGGCAAAATATGGCGGACGATGACTTTCAGATGCGACTGGCCCAAGGCGCGGGCGGCCAGGACAAACTGTTGTTCACGCAAGGACAGCGTCATCCCGCGAATCACTCGGGCCATGCTCGCCCAGCCGATGAAACTCAAAATGATGATGATCATGGCATAGACCTGCGCGGAACTCATGCTGGGCGGAAACGTAGCACGCAGCGAAATGATAAGATAGAGCGCGGGGATGGACATGATGAGCTCGCACAGCCGCATGATGATTGTGTCTGTCCAGCCGCTGAAATAGCCCGAGATGCCACCAATGATCATACCGAACGTAAACGACAGCAGTATGCCAACGATGCCAATGGACAGCGAAATTTGCGAACCGTAAAGCAGGCGCGAAAATTCATCGCGTCCGAACTGGTCCGTACCGAACAGGTAGACCGGATAATTTCCATCGCCGGTGCCGAACAGATGAATCGTGGCCGGAATCAGGCCGAACAATTTGTACTCGTCGCCGCGCACAAAAAAATGAATCGGCCAAGTGTCATTCGAGACGGCACGATAATTGAAATCGCCCGGCAGTTGTTCATAATGCGGTACCACAAGATGAAAACTGGAAAGCCGCGGCCAGGTCGGTGGATGAAAAAAACGGTCGCGGTCCTGCCGGCCGTAACTGTAAGGCGCGACGAAGCCGGCGAACAGCGCGACGAGATAAAGCACAATCAAAATCACGCCGCCCACCATCGCGATGCGCCGCTGTCTCAATCGCCGCCAGAACAATTGCCACGGCGAGAACGGTTGTTCCGCAGTCGGATTTTGTATATGCGCGATTTCGTTCATTTATTTGAGCCGGATGCGCGGATCGCTCCAGGCCAGCAGCAGGTCGGCGACAAAATTCCCAATCACCAACAGTCCCGTGGCCATGACCACGCAGTCCACGACCAGATACGAGTCCTTGGCGAAGAACGCTTCCATCGTGAGCCGGCCGAGGCCGGGCCAGGCCATGATGTTTTCCACGATAAACGCGCCGCTCAAGAGCGCGGCCAGCGAGTAGCCGAAAATGGTCAGGAGCGGGTTGATGGCGTTTCGGAGCGCGTGTTTGTAAATGACCCACCCTTCGCCGAGGCCGCGGGCGCGGGCGGCCGTGACATATTCAGCACGCAATGTGTCGAGCAGGCAGGAGCGCATCCGGCGCATGATGCCGGCCAGGTCTGATGCCGCGAGCACGATGGCCGGCAGGATGAGATGATGCGTGCGGTCCCACAACTGTTGTGCCGGCGATAAAAAATCGTAAAGCGGACTTTGCGCACCACCGACAGGAAACCAGCCGGTGGCCGCCGCAAACCACAACGCCAGCAACGACAACAACACGTCGGGCACGGACAAACCTATGAAAGCGAATAGCGAGCAGCCGCGATCGATCCACGAATCCTTTTTGACCGCCGCCCAGATGCCCAGCGGCACGGCCACGCCCCAGGCGATGATCAGTGCGAGAAATGAGAGCAGGAACGTATTCCAGAGCCGTTGAAAAATGAGCGACGTGGCGGGAATATGGTAAGCCATGGAGTAGCCAAAGTTGCCGTGCAAAACGTTTGCGAGCCAGTAGCAGTATTGGACATACCACGGTTGATCGAGATGAAATTGGGCTTTGAGGCGGGCGACGGTGTCGGGCGAGATTTGCGGATTTTGCAGGAGCGCGGTGAAGTAATTGCCGGGCGACATGGCCATGAGCAGAAAAGTGAGCAACGAAACGCCCAGCAGGAGCGGGATCATGTGCAACAGCCGCTTGAATAAATAGGACCACATTGCGATGACTTCCGGCAACGTGGCAAAAAATTTTCGGGCGCGCGAGTGAAAAGGAAATGGCAGGGACAGCGCGCTGCGCTGTCCGGATGCCGCAGCGCGGCGTTCCTGCCAATTCAAATCTCG
The DNA here is from genome assembly GCA_035604955.1 of Candidatus Limnocylindrales bacterium. GTDB lineage: Bacteria > Verrucomicrobiota > Verrucomicrobiia > Limisphaerales > UBA11358 > UBA11358. Next base: position 7,161 of record DATNHM010000024.1, read on the forward strand.
ACTATGAGTAGCCAATGCGGAATGCTTTCAAAGGTTAAATGATGCTTATGAAAACTTCATTTGTCCGAAACGCCGCGGTTTTTGCCACAGCAATTCTCTGTTTGTCCAGTTGCGGAAGAAAAGCCGAAACCCCGCCGGAAAAATCTGCCGCGAATTATCCTCTACCCGACCCGCCGTTGGTCGCCGATTGCGAGCCGGGTTTGCGGGGTGGCAGGCTTGTCATCGCATTATATCACGACCCCAAGACCTTCAATCCGATTACGGAAGAGGAGACTTCTTCCGATGTGATTGTCCGCCGCCTTTTCCTGCCGTTGTGCCGGTTTGATTATGCCAATCAGCAAGTGAAGCCCGGCCTCGCCGAATCGTGGACGGTAGCGCCCGATCAGAAAACCTGGACGTTCAAATTGCGCAAAGGCCTCCGCTGGAGCGATGGCGAACCGCTCACGGCCGAGGACGTCGTGTTCACGTTTCAAGCAATGTATGATACGAATTCAGTCAATTCGTTGGCCGATTCTCAAAAGGTAAAAGGCAAGCCATTCACCGTAACCAGGTTGGACGATCTGACGGTGCAAATCGTCACGCCGGAGATTTACGCGCCGTTCCTTGAATCCTGCGCGGCGGTCGTGCGGATCATTCCCGGGCACAAACTGGCCGCCGCACTCGCGGGAAGGAAATTTGATTCCGCCTACGGCATTGACACGCGGCCGGCGGACCTCGTGGGCAGCGGCCCGTTCAAGCTCAAGGAATACAAATCCGGCGAACGGGTGCTGCTGGAACGAAATCCTTACTTCCTTGAGGTGGATAAACACGGCACGCGGCTGCCCTACTTTGACAACATCATTTATACCATCGTGCCGGATTTGAATGCGCTTTCGTTGCGCCTCCTCAACGGCGAGAGTGACGTGCTTGATTCCATCCGCCCGGAGGATTACGAGCAATTTCAAGCCGCCGCCGCGACCGGAAAATTCAGGTTCCTTGATTTAGGTTACGGTTTGGAATGGCAATATCTCTGGTTCAATATGAACCCGAATAAAAATGAAAAGACCGGGCGACCCTATCTTGACCCGAAGAAATTGAAATGGTTTGCGCAGAAAAAATTCCGGCAAGCCGTGTCTTATGCGATTGACCGCGACAGCATTGTGAAAAGCATTTACGCCGGACGCGCCGAACCGAACTATGGTCTGGTCGGCCACGAAAATCCGAAATGGTTCAATCCCGCCATCCGTTCATACCCCTATGACCTCGAAAAAGCCCGCGCGCTGCTCGCGGAAATCGGTATCAAAGACCGCAAGGGCGACGGTGTTTTAGAAGACGCTGAAGGCAATCCGATTGAATTTGTGTTCAACGCCGATACCGGCAATGGCACGGCGAACAAGGTGGCACTGATGATTCAGTCCGACTGGAAACAACTTGGCTTCAAAGTCATTTATCAACAGTTGGAGTTTAATACCCTCGTGGACCGGATTATCGTCGATCACAATTATGACTGTATTTTACTGGGATGGAACTGGACCTGCCTCGATCCGGTCGTTAATTACATGGGCATCCTTCCTTCCAGCGCCCACGATCATGACTGGAATCCGAACCAGAAGACGCCCGCGACACCGTGGGAGGCGCGCGTGGATGAACTGATGAACGCACAACTTAAATCTTTCGATTTCAACGAACGCAAAAAGGAGTTCGACGAAGTGCAGATGATTTTGAGCGATGAACTGCCGGTAATTTCTACCGTCACCCCGCGAGTGTTTGCCGCCGGCCGGCCGGATATCGGCAATCTGCGCCCAACTCCGTTCATCTTGTATCATCTCACCTGGAACGCGGAGGAACTTTATTTTAAAAACAAATAACGACCGCGATCGCATCTATCCACACCGGCGGGAGGAGGCAACAAATCTCAAACTCGACTTTCTCCTGCAAAAAGCGATTCTCTTCGTGAATGGAAACATTGAATTGGTACCTATGAAAAAAACTTTGGTCTTATCCGCCGTTGTGTTGTTCGCAATCGGCTGCAGCCTTTGCGGTTGCAGTAACAAGTCGGAGAACGCCATTTCGGAGAAAGCCGCCGCGAGTTATCCGTTGCCGGAGCCGCCCGTGGTCGTGAATTGCCAGCCGGGCATTCCTGGCGGGAAATTCATCGTCGGCGAGGTCGGCGATCCGAAGACATTTAATTTCATCACCGCCAACGAGTCCTCGTCCATAGACCTTTGCCGGTTTATATTTTGGGGCTTGCTGAACTTCGATGTGCCGACGCAATCGGTAAAGCCCGGCCTGGCAGAATCGTGGACGAACTCACCGGACGGCAAGACGTGGACGTTCAAGCTGCGGAAAAACCTGCGCTGGAGCGACGGCGCACCGCTGACGGCGGACGATGTGGCGTTCACCTGGAACGACGTCATTTACAACCCGAACATTGACAATGTCATGCGGGACCCTTTCATCATTGGTGGAAAAAAATTCACCATCATCGAGGTGGACGCTCAGACCATCAAAGTCGTGACGCCGGAAATTTACGCGCCGTTTTTAACGGCGTTTGGCGCCGGCGTGCCGATCATGCCCAAACACATTCTGGAGAAGTATGTGGCGAACGGGACCTTTCCCTCGGCCTACGGCGTAAATTGGAAACCGCAGGACATCGTCGGCAGCGGACCGTTTCGGCTCAAGGAATACAAGCCGGCGCAATACACATTGCTCGAACGCAACCCGTATTTTTTGGAAGTGGACAGCAAAGGCCAACGCCTGCCGTATTTTGACGACATCGTTTTCACGGTTGTGCCGGACATGAACGCCATGTCGCTGCGGTTCTTAAGCGGCGAGAGCGACGTGGACGATTTGATTTATCCTTATGAATACGACCAGTTCAAAACGGCGTCGGCCAGTGGCAAATTTCAATTGCTCGAACCGGGTGCGGGCCTGGAAATGAGCTTCTTCTGGTTCAATGAAAACACCAATGTGGATGCCAGGACCGGCAAACCTTACGTGAATCCAGTCAAATTGAAGTGGTTCCGCAACGTGAAATTCCGTCAGGCCTGTTCCTCTGCGATTGACCGCGAGAGCATCATCAAATCCATTCTTTCGGGTCGTGGCATTCCGGCTTACGGTTTTGAAACGCCCGGCAACAAGAAATGGTTCAACCCGAACGTCCAAAAATATCCTTACGACCCGGCCAGGGCGCTGGAATTGTTGAAGGAAATCGGGATTGAAAAACGAAAGGGTGACGATTTTTTGACCGACACGGATGGAAACCGGATTGAATTTGTGCTTAACACCAACACGGGTAACAATGCACGTGAAAAGGCTGCCGTTTTGATCCAGTCGGATCTGCAGAAACTCGGAATGAAGGTCATTTTCCAGCCGATTGAGTTCAACACCCTCATCTCGAAAATTGACGTTTCCTACGATTACGATTGCATTCTCATGGGGCTTGCGCCCGGCACCAGCGCTGATCCTTTTGACGGCATGAATGTCATCAAGTCCAGTGGATTCACACACTTCTGGTTTCCACGCCAGAAAACACCTTCCACCGATTGGGAGGCCCGGCTGGATCATCTGATGGACGCGCAAATGAAGACTTTAGATTACGACGAGCGGAAAAAAGATTACGACGAGGTTCAGGAAATCTTCGCCGAACAACAACCCTTCATTTTCACCGTCACACCGATGTATTACGCCGCCATTCGCTCGGACCTCGGCAACGTGCGCCCGACGTCGCTGACTTCCTATCGTGCAACCTGGAATGCCGAGGAGCTTTATTTCAAGCATTGACCGGCCCGATGTTTAAGAGTTGAAGCGGGAAAGCGTTTTTTCTACGCTCCGACGCCTTAACGAGCTTATGCCACTACTTGACGGAAAAATTGGACTGGTCTTTGGCGTTGCCAACAAACGCTCCATCGCCTGGGCCATCGCGCAGGCGTGGGCGGCCGAAGGCGCCAAACTTGCGTTCACCTATCAGGGCGAGCGCATCAAGGACAATGTCACCGAACTCGTCAACACGTTTGGCGCCGACGCGCTCATGCTGCCGTGCGATGTGACGAAGGACGAAGAAATTGCCGCCGTCTTTAAAACGGTCGGCGAAAAGTTCGGCAAATTGCATTTGCTCCTGCATTCGGTCGCCTTCGCACCCAAGGATGCGCTCGAAGGCGAATTTGTGAACACCAGCCGCGAGGCGTTCCGTGTGGCGCACGACGTGAGCGCCTATTCGCTCGTGGCGCTGGCCCGCGCCGCCGCGCCGCTGATGACCGAGGGCGGCAGCGTCGTGGCGATGAGCTATTACGGCGCGGAAAAGGTTGTGCCGCATTATAATGTCATGGGCGTCGCCAAGGCCGCGCTCGAAGCCAGCACGCGTTATCTGGCCTACGATCTCGGCCCGAAAAAAATCCGCGTCAACTGCATCAGCGCCGGCCCGGTCAACACGCTCGCCGCGCGCGGCATCGCCGGGTTCACCGAAATGCTCAAGCATTACGAAGCCAGGTCACCGCTGAAACGGAACGTCCTGCCTGAAGAATTGGGCGCAACGGGGGTTTTCCTGGCGAGCGACGGCGCGGCGGCCATCACCGGCCAGACGATCTACGTGGACTGCGGGTACCAGATCATGGGAATGTGAAAATTATTTTCCAAATTGGGAAAATTCTTCTGTGCCTGGCAGTTTTGTCTTTTATTGGTGGATGCGGTATTTGGCAAGAGCTTCATTTCACAAAAAACAAACCACAAGAGTCTGACTTAGTCGGCATTTACGAGCCGGATGCAAAAACCCGAAACTTGATTATAAAGGATGGCGGCTACCCTTCGGCAAATTGCCAAATCAAACTTAATGCGGACCGCGAAATAGAATTAATCAACATGCCGGATTGGTGGGAAAACGGGTTCGGCGAATCTCATAAAAGGCTGGTTTCAACTAAAGGCATTTGGAAACTTGAAAAAGTTCAAGGTCGGTGGGGTATAGATTGGGAAACAGAGAATGTAACTCATGGAGTCAATTTAATTGGCCAAAAACCGCCCTACAAAATTCATATTTATGTCGGCGACCCTGACAGTGACTGTTTTATGATTTTTGAGCGAACAACAAATTGATTTGCACTCTCTTTTAGTCTGGCCGGATCATTTCAAACCGGTCGCGGGTGCGGCAGTACCAGTGCGGTGCGGCCATACGGCCGATCAAGAACAGTTTGTCCGCGTGGATTCGCTTTTTCTCCGCATCGAATAATTCCTCACGCAAATGCAGCCGCTTTACCACGCCGATAACCACGCGGTTGTTGCCAATTTGCAACGTGCCCCACTCAACACATTCCAGACTTGCCGGTGCTTCGACGATGCGAGGAGGCTTCACCAGCGACGACGGCGCCGCCGTCAAACCGGCACGCGCCAATTCATTTTCCCCATAAGCCAGCGATGCGGCGCATTGGTTCATCGCTTCAGCGATGGCTTCATCGACGAGGTTGACGACGAATTCGTGCCTGGCGCGGATGTTCAACGCTGTGTCCTTGGGCGTGCCGTTGTCGCGGTCGCCGGGCGCAAAGGCGACAATCGGCGGCTGGGCGCCCAGCACATTGAAGAAGCTGAACGGCGCGGCGTTCACCCTGCCATCCGGGCTGAGGGTGGTGACCAGCGCAATCGGCCGCGGCGTGACAAGGCTGACGAGCAGTTGATAAGCGCGGTCGGCAAATTGGTTTTCCAGGTCGAGTTCCATACCGCGGGAAGTTACGGCAACCGTTTCAACCGCGCAACAAACGCGCCGTCCACGCCGTCCGCAAATGGCAGCAATTCGCGCCCGGATTCCAGATTGAAATCTTTGTGCCCGTGCAAAAATTGTTTCACGACCTCCTGGTTCTCCTCCGGTTCCAGGCTGCAGGTGCTGTAAACCAAAACGCCGCCGGGTTTTAATTTCGGCGCAGCTTGTTCGAGCAAACCCAGTTGTGTTTGCTGCAGCCGCAGAATTTCCTCCAGCTGAATCCGCCAGCGCAAATCCACCCGGCGCCGCATCACGCCGGTGTTTGAACAGGGAGCGTCAACCAAAATTCTATCAAATTTTAAGTTTTGAGTTTTGGGTCTTGGTTTTTGTGTTGTTTCAACGCAGGTCACCCCAAGGCGGGCACAATTCTCCTGGATTAACCTCAACCGTTCTTCGGAAACATCCTGCGCCACGATGCGGCCTTGATTGTTCATGAGCTGCGCGAGGAACGTGGTCTTGCCGCCCGGCGCGGCGCAAAAATCCAGAATCGTTTCGCCGGGCCGGGGATTTAATTCACCGGGTGCCAGCAGCGTGCCGGGATCCTGGACGTAGAACCAGCCTTGTCGGAAACTTTCCAACGACGCCAGGGACGGATGCGATTTCAGTTCAAAGACCAGATTTTCTTCCAGCCAATCGCGCCGGACGAAATCGTATTCAACATTTTCCTCGCGCCAGCGCGCAAGCAAATCACCGGCATTTTGAATTTCGGAGGGGCGAGTTCCCCGAGCCCCAACATGGCCGGCGTCGGATAACTCCGGCCTCCGAAATTTCAGCGTGTTCACCCGCGCAAAGGTCTTCGGCGGCGTGTTGTTCCACTCCAAAAGCCGCGCCGCCTTTTCCGCACCCCAGCGTTGCTGCCAGCGCGCCACCAACCATTCGGGATGCGACCAGCCAAGCGCCGGACGGGAATTTTTCAAATCGGCCAGAAGTTTTGTGGCTTCGTCCTGTTCGCGCAAATAGCCACGCAAAACGGCGTTCATAAAGCCGGCGTGTGAACCGAATCCGTTGCGTTTGGCGAGTTCGACGGTTGCATGCACCGCCGCGTGGTCGGGAATCCGGTCGAGCCAGAAAATCTGGTACAAGCCGAGCCGGAGCAGGTTTTGGAGGCCGGGGTTTTGTTCCCGCTTGTCCGTCTTCCGGCTGATGAGCCAGTCGAGCGCGGCCTGCCAGCGAACCACACCATAGACCAGCTCCTGACACAACGCGCGATCGACGGCGGCAATTCCGGTTTTGGCCAATGCGCGTTCCAGCAAAGCCTCCGTAAAGCTGCCGCCGGCACGCCGTTGCCGCAAAACTTCCCACGCAATTTGTCTTGGATTTTGGTCGTTCACTGCGTTTAATAGGGGCATTGTGCTTTCATAGTGCTATAAAAACGATGCTTTTATGAGAGAGGAATTTGAGAAATTGGCTGCGGCGGGCAAGATCGAAGGCCGCCACGTCGAGCCGCTGACGCAACTGGCCACCGGCGGTTTTTGCATGCACCGCAGTTGGGGGTTCGGCCGGATCAAGACGGTGGACACGGTGTTCGCGCGGTTCACCATTGATTTTCCGGGCAAACCGGGACACACGATGGATCTGGCGTTTGCCGCCGAATCTCTGAAGCCGATTTCCAAGGATCACATCCTGGCGCGCAAGGCCATGGACCTCGAGGGCCTGCACCAAATGGCTGCGCGGCACCTGGATTTGATCAAGCTGGTGCTGAACAGTTACGGCGGCAAGGCCACGACGGACCAAATCCAACAGGCGCTGGTGCCCGATGTCATTCGCGATGACTGGCGGAAGTGGTGGGAAACCGCCAGGCGCGAAATGAAGAAGGATGGGCATTTCGTCGTGCCGCTGAAGAAAACGGAACCGGTGGTCTTTCAAGAACAGGAAACGACGCTGCAAAACCGGTTGCTGGCGGATTTTCGTGCGGCGAAAGGTTTGAAAGCGCGCGTGGGGGTGGTCAGCGAAGTCCTCAAAAATGCAACCGATTTAACGGACAAACAGGCAGCCGCCAACGAAATTATTCCGGTATTGAACACGGACATTGCCTCCCATCAACGCACCCAACCGGCGGTCGCGCTCGAAGCGGTCTTCGTCCGCGATGAACTCCGCACCGTGACCGGATTGCCGCCGGGAACTGACGAAATCACCGACACGCAAATCTGGTTGCAGGAAAACGTCAAGTTCGGCCCGGTGTTGGAATTGGTTCCGGCCGCCAAACATCATCGCGCGCTGGAATCGTACAAGACGGCGAACCCCGAGCGCTGGCACGAAATTCTGCGCGGCTCGCTGAACATCGTCAGCGCCAAGCTCTGCCGCGAATTTGCCAGTCTGCTGATCCAGGAAGGCAAAATGGATTTGCTCAAGGAAACGCTCGCCCGCCTCATCAACCAGCACACCGCCAGCAGCGAATTGCTGCTCTGGCTGGGCCGCGACCGCAGCGACGCCTTCGCCGACATTCTCGGACCGGAGGTGTTCCGCGCCATGCTCACGGCGATGGAACGCGATCAATTCAACGAGAAGCGCTCCAACCGCCTGCGCGAGTTCATCCTCGATGACCACGAATTGCTCGCCGAATTGACGGCGTCCGCCGACATTGACGTCGTCAAGGACCTCACCCGCGCGCTGCAATTCTCGCCCGTGTTTGACGACATGGACAAGCGTTCGCTGCTGGCCCGGCTGGTCAAGGCGCATCCCGCCGTGCAAGCGCTCGTCAGCGGCGAACAGACCCGGCAGGACAGCGCATTGCTGGTTTCCTGGGAAAGCCTCGAACGCCGCCGCGGCGAATATGAGGAACTGGTGCAGAAAAAGATTCCCGCCAACTCAAAGGAAATCGCCATCGCCCGCAGTTATGGCGACCTCAGCGAAAACCACGAATATAAAGCGGCCAAGGAAATGCAGAAAATCCTCATGCGCCGCAAAGAGGAACTGGAAGGGCAACTGGCGCGCGCCCGCGGCACGGATTTTTCCAACGCCAAGACCGACGCCGTCGGCATCGGCACCATCGTCCTGGCCACCGACCTGGGCACCAACCAGTCGGAGAGTTTCACCATCCTGGGCGCCTGGGATTCCGATCCTGACAAGGGTGTCATCAGTTATCTTTCGCCCGTCGCGCAATCGTTGTTGAATCGCAAGGCCGGCGACGAGGTGGAATTTGAATTTCACGGCGCCATCCACCGGCATCGCATTGAAAAAATCGACTCGTGGAAAATTCCGGGCACGCCGCTGGCCGAAGCGCCGGCCCCCGTCCCGGCGCCACAGCCGCAAGCTTGAAAATTTTAAGTTCTTAATTTTTAGTTTTGAGTGCGGTCACGAGGCTGATTGCTTTAACTCAAAACTCAGAATTCAAAAATAAAAATTGTTACGCTTTGCCGCCGAAACTCACGTAATCGTCCACGTCCAGCACATCGAACCACGTGGCGATGTCATCGCGCCTGGGGGCGGCGGCCTTTTGGATTTCGTTGAAATGCTCGCGCGATTCGGGATTGTCCGGCGCGGCCTGCTCCTGCCATGCTGACCAGGCAAGAATTTCCGGCATGGTACGCTGCTGTTTGGCGTTTTTATTAATCCAATCCAGCACTTCCGAGTCGGTCTGATTCAGTTGTTTTTTCAGAGCTTCCGGATCAATACCCACGAATTCAAGGAAACCCTGGTCGAGCGGGCAGGCGTAATGATACTCCCCATTTTTGCCGGCAACCGTCGCCCGGCCCTTGTCCAACATGCGCGGCAAAATCACATAACCGCCCAGCCGCACGCGCGGACTGCGCGGCGGAAACTTCGTCAAATCAGGTGTGTTCAGTGACATAATCGTTTTGAATTTGTTTTGTCCCGTTGCGCCTCCGGCCCCTTGCCGGATTTTGCAACGTGAGCTTAAGTTGCCGCGAAAATGCCGAATTGCAAGCGGGGCACAAAATTTTTATTATGGCGGCGTGAAACACTCTGGCAAAGCGTCGCTCGCCGCGCTGCGGCTCATCGGTCTGGCGGGTGCGGCGGTCCTAGTGTTGCTGGTCGTTGCGTTTCTGGCCAAATGGGCCGCCTTCTTCATCCTGAACTATTTGACGTGGGCGCTGGTCGCGCTTTGGGGCCTGTTTACGGTGTTCACGTTCTATTTTTTTCGCGATCCCGATCCGCTCGTGCCCGCCGGGCCCAACCTCGTCATTTCCCCCGCTCACGGCAAGGTGGATGTGATTGACACAACGACCGAGTCGGAATACCTCGGCGGCGAATGCCAGCGCATTTCCATTTTCCTTTCCGTGATTGACGTTCATGTACAATGCGCGCCGCTGACCGGCCGGGTCGCGTTTTACAAATACACGACCGGCCAGTTTCTCAGCGCTCTCAAGACTGAATCGGCGCAGTTCAACGAAAATTTGCTCATCGGTCTCGACGCCGCCGAGCCGCGCGGCGAAAAAATCGGCGTACGCCTCATCGCCGGTCTTATCGCCCGCCGCATCGTGCCGTGGCTCAAGGAAAATAACATCGTCCAGCGCGGCGAACGCATCAGTCTGATCCAATTCGGTTCGCGCGTGGAGGTTTACCTGCCGCGCCGCGCCAGAATCAAGGTGCAGCTTGGCGACCGGGTGGTCGGCGGCCAAACCGTGATTGCCGCTTTTGATTGAATTCCGTTTATGAACGCGACCAATCCCCCAACCCCGCCGGCGGAGCACCATGACAACGGCCAGTTGAAAATTTATTTCCTGCCGAACCTGTTGACGGCCGGTAACCTGTTTTGCGGTTTTGTGGCGTTGACCAAAATTGTAGAGGCTGACCCGGCAAGTGATTTCTACTTTGCTCAGATTAAGCTCGCCCTGGCGTTCATTCTGCTCGCCTGCATTTTTGACCTGCTCGACGGCCGGGTGGCGCGGCTGGGGGGCACGGACAGCCCCTTCGGGCGTGAATTCGATTCTTTGGCGGACCTGGTTTCGTTCGGCATCGCGCCCGCGTTTCTGGTGCAACGCGTTGTGCTGGCGGACGTGTTTGGCAACTATCGGCAAATCAGCTGGTTCATCGCTTCCATTTACCTGCTCTGTGGCGCGTTCCGGCTGGCGCGATTCAATGTGCTGTCAACTTACGCCAGCGGTGGCGGCAAGGATTTTCTGGGCTATCCCATTCCCTCGGCGGCGGGTCTGGTCGCGTCGCTCACGTTGCTCATTATTCATTTCCACGAAAACGAAAAGAGCCTGGGCCGATGGAATTATTTGTTGGCGGTGGTCCTGATTTTTCTGTCTGCCATGATGGTGAGCACCGTGCGTTATCCCAGCTTCAAATCGCTGGGACTGCGTTCAACCAGCACATTCACCAAAGCCATCGGCGCGGCGCTGTTTCTGGGCTGCCTGCTGGTGCTGCAGGAACGGGTCCTTTACTATGTCCTGCCGGCGTTTTTCACTCTGTACCTTGTTTATGGTTTTGTGCGACCAAGCCTCTCCCGTGCCTGGCGCCGGGAAATCGAAGAGGAAGACGAGGACGAAACGGAGGCACACTGAACGATGCCAGATCTATCAACTATTCTCCTTGCGGGCCTCACGGGTTTGATTAGCGGACTGCTGCTTTCCATGCCCAACATTGGCCCGGTCAACCTCACCATCATCAATGAAAGCGCCCGGCGCGGGTTCACCCAGGGCATGCTGGTCGGACTCGGCGCGTCAGCGATGGAACTGATTTACTGTGCCATCGCGTTCACGGGATTTTCGTCGTTTTTCGACCATCGCGTCGTCAAGGCTTCAATGGAAGTTTTCAGCTTCGCATTTCTCCTGTTTCTGGGCATGAAATTTCTTTTGGCCAAAACTGTCGCCGCTGCCACTCAGCTGGGCGCCGCCGCCGGAAGAATCGAGGCGCGTGTCGAAGAAAAGTTTAATCCGCATTCGGCCTTTATGACCGGCTTTGTGCGGGTATTGGGCAACGTCGGCGTCTTGTTGTTCTGGATTGTGCTCGCGGCCAATTTCATGTCCCACGACTGGGTTACGGACAACCTGGCCGCCAAGACCGCGTGCGTCGTCGGCGTGGCGCTGGGCGCCAACCTGTGGTTTTGCGCGCTGAGTTATGGCGTGTCGCGCGGGCACAGCCGATTCAGCGAAGGCACCCTGGTGCGCATGCAGCACATTTCCGGCCTTTGCCTGATTGCGGTGGGACTTTTTGACGGCGGGCACATCGTGTGGCAACTGGCCAGGCACAGGATTTGACGTCAAAATCTTTCGGGGCCTGCCGTTTCATGGTAATTCTCCGCGTCTCAGCGGTAAATGTATGCTTAAAGCCGGAATCGTCGGACTGCCCAACGTGGGCAAATCCACGTTGTTCAACGCCGTCACCCGTTCGCACAAGGCGCCGGCGGAAAATTACCCGTTCTGTACCATCGAACCGAACCTCGGCGTCGTCACCGTGCCGGAACCGCGGCTCGAACCGCTGGCCCAAATCGCCCGGGTCAACACACTGATCCCGACCACGATTGAGTTCGTGGACATTGCCGGCCTGGTGAAAGGCTCGTCGCACGGTGAAGGCCTCGGCAACAAATTTCTCAGCCACATCCGCGAAGTGGACGCCGTCGTGCACGTCGTGCGTTGCTTTGAAGACCCCGATATCGTCCACGTCACTGGCGGCATTGATCCGGTGCGCGACATCGAAATCGTCAACACGGAACTGGTGCTGGCCGACATCGAGACGGTCAAAAAGCGGCGGGAAAAAATTGCCAAGGACGTGAAACGCGGCGACAAACACGCGCAGTTGGAGGAGCACCTGCTGGAACAAATTGGCGCGCACCTGAACACGGGCAAACCAGCCAACACGCTCGGGTTGCCGCTGGCGCCCGACGAAAAATCCATCGTCCGGAATTTCTTTCTGCTCACTGACAAGCCGATGATTTTCGCCTGCAACGTCAAGGAATCCGATCTTGCCACGGCGGACCAGAATCCGTTTGTCCAAAAAGTGCGCGACTACGTCAAGACGCATCTCGCCTGCGAAGCGGTTGTCGTCAGCGCACAGATCGAGAGTGACCTCGTTGATTTGTCGCCGGACGAGGCCGCAGCGTATCTGCAGGAACTCGGCGTGGCGGAATCCGGCCTCGGACAGCTCATCCGCGCCACGTATCAGGTGCTCGGCCTGCGAACGTTTTTTACCTTCAACGAGAAAGAGGTCCGGGCGTGGACGATTCACGCCAGCGACACCGCCGCAAAAGCTGCGGGCACCATCCACACCGACTTCGAACGCGGGTTCATCAAGGCGGAAACGGTGAACCTGGAAGACCTGGTGAAATGCGGCTCGGTCAGTCACGCCCGCGAAACCGGCCATTACCGCATTGAAGGCCGCGATTACGTTGTCAAAGACGGCGACGTGCTGCTGTTCAAATTTAACGTTTAGATTATTAAACCGCGGAGACGCGGAGACGCAGAGTTGAAAATATTTTTTCTCGGCGCCTCTGCGCCTCAGCGGTGAAATTCAACCCAATTTGTACCTCCGCATCTTCGGTTCCACTTCCTGCGCCCAGGCATCAATGCCACCGCGCAGACAACGGACATTCTGCAAACCGTGCCCCATGAAATACGCCGCCGCATCCAAACCATTCTTGCCCTGATGATCCACCACAACAATCGGGTTCGTATTCGAACCGCTCGCCATAAGTTCCCGCATCACGTCCTGCGACAGCAGGACCGAACCTTCGATATGAACCGCCTCGAATTCCTCACGCGAACGAATGTCCACCAGCTTCACCGATTTGTCCTTTTGTAAAAGACCGGCGAGGTCCCCGGGTGAAATCAAAATTTTCGCGTCCTGTTCATGGCTGGACTGGATGTGCGTGAGCACCTCGGCCACGTCCAGATTGCCGTTGCGCGCGCAGACCTGTGCCAGCGTTTCATCCGGGCTGAACCCGCAACTGCTGCACCCGCCGATATGATACCGGCGGAACAACGCCCGCTGTGCACCGGGGAATACTTCCAGCACCTCGCGCATCGGAGAATTTGCGCCAATTTCCGTTTCCACAAGCATAGCTCAAATTAACCTGAACAATCGTTTTGTCGAAATTAAAGTAGGACAGCCGTCGTTGACGCCTGATTCATTGACGATTATCTTGTCGGCGTGAGCACGATTGCTGAAATCGAGGCCGTGTTGCCGAAATTAACCGCCGAGGAACTCGAACGTGTCGAACGGGCCGTTCACAACCAGTTCCGCCAGCGCGGCGGTGGCATTGTTTACGACGACACCTACGGCGTTGAGACGGAGGCGGACGTGATCGCATCCGCCGACGCAGCCTTCCAAGCCTACGACAAAGCCGAGGCCAAACATGCCAAACGCCCGGCGCGGTGAAGTCTGGCTCGTGGACCTGGGCATGACGGCCAAAGTGCGTCCGGCCGTCATCTTCAACACCCCCTTTCGCGACAATGAACGCGCACTTTTTACCATCGTGCCGCACACAACGGCCTTGCGCGGCGGGAGATTTGAGGTGGTGATAAATGTTCCATGGTTGGAAAACGGCGCGTTCGACGTGCAAGGTCTGCGTCCCATTCCAGGTTCAGTATTGGTGCGCCGGCTCGGTGCGCTGAATCAATCGCAAATGGAAACGTTACTTCAGGCAGTCAAAGTCTGGATGGAAATTCCCTGATCTTTCAAAAGCAATTGCTGCACCCGCCGATGTGATACTTCCGAAACAGTGCCCGCTGCGCGCCGGGAAAAACCTCCAGCACGGCGCTCATGGCTGATTGCGGTTGGATATTGGATTCGGCCATCACCATCTGTCACCAAGTTTGCCCGCAAAATGCCGGTCTGTCCACCCTCGCCAATCCCGGTGCCCGTTGGCATGTTGGGTGTGCGGTTACCCGCCTTCCATCCTCGCGTGATGAACAGGCTTCCGCAGCGACCGTATCCGGGCTAAGGTCCGGCGATGAAAAAGCCCGCCCAGGCCAAACCGGTGGAACGCCTGTTTCCGTTCGTGTTGCGGTCACGCAACCTGCTCGTTGGCCGCGAGACCTTGCGCCGCAACAAGGGCAAGCTGCACTTCGTGTTGATCACCTGCGACCTCCCGGAACGCAGCCGCGCGGAAATTCTGAGGGATTTCGCGCATTACCCGGTGGTTCAGTGTTACGTGGCGGCGGACCTGGAGAAATTTTTTGGCATCACGGGAGCGAAACCGATTGGGTTCAGGAAGTCCGGCCTCGCGCAATCCATTTACGCTGAACTGAAGGGGCATCGGATCAACCAACCGATGACGAAGTCCAGGCCACCCGCATCGTCTCCGACTCCTCCCGGTGTACAAATAGCTTCATGAGGTTTTCCCTCGCCGCGGCGAGGTCGGCCAAAGGTTCATTGGTTCGGCTGGAACTATTCAGTTAAATTCCAATGACGCAACTGCTGCACCCGCCGATATGATACCGCCGGAACAACGCCCGTTGCGCGCCGGGGAAAACCTCCAGCACAGCGCTCATTGGTAATTGTGTGGAAATCATAAAACTAAAGAACGTTTCCTTCTCGCGCGTTTCGCGCGTAAGCAAGAAGCTTTTCGTCCAATTTCGTTTTGCTCAAAAACTGGTCAATTATCCCTTGGACTGCTTCCCGGCGCGAATAAGACATTTCGCTTAAACCATGAAATGCACCTTCACGACAAGCTCTGTGCTCAATGGTTAAAGTTTTCTCAAGAACATTCAAAACTGCGTCCTCCATTTCTTTACTGTTCGGCGTCTCTTTTAAGCAGGTGATTGGGCAAATGTCCCAAAACATATAACAACTTGAATTAAGAGCCGAACCTTCCTCGGATAAATGTCCGAGAGTTTCGGCGCACCGCTTGGCGAAACAGTTCGAATACAAATGAAAAATGTTTCCAATCGCTTCCAAGCGTTTTGCTAATGGAACTTCTGCACATTTCAACGAATGCAGGAAATTTGCTCCTGAAGTGCTGACAAAATACCAAATTCCTTGGTCAACCTGTTCGTCCGTATATTTTGTTAAATCTTTGCCTGCATTTAGAAATGTTTGGCTAATAAGTTCCGTCATTTCTTCGTCGGAAGCTTCAAACAAAGGCGCATCTTCGGCGAAATACCATTGCGGGAGTTTGTCTGTGACTTCATGGTCGAAGACATGATTCAACCAGTCTTGGTATCGTGAACTCATTGCCCGAAAAATTTCTGGATTTCTTTCACCACTTCCACGAACCGGTCCACCTCGGCTTTGGTGTTATAAAAGTAAAAACTGGCGCGGGCGGTGGATTCCACGCCAAGCTTGTGCATGAGCGGTTGCGTGCAGTGATGCCCGCCGCGCAACGCCACGCCTGCCTGGTCCGCCAGCGTCACCACGTCGTGCGCGTGAACGTCCTTGAGCAGGAAGCTCACCAGCCCGCCGCGGTTTTGTTTCGGGCCAAACAAACGGATATCTTTGATCGCCGCCAGTTTTTCGTAGGCGTAATGCGCGAGTTCCTGGTCGTGTCTCCAGATGTTCTGCCGCCCGATGGCGTCGAGATAATCCATCGCCACGTGCAAACCGATTGGGCCGGAGATGTCCGGCGTGCCGGCCTCAAACCGGTGCGGCGCTTTCTTGAACTCGGTCTTCTGATATTCCACCGACAAAATCATTTCGCCGCCGCCCTGATACGGTGGCATGGCGTCGAGCAAGTCCTGCCGTCCCCACAAGACGCCGATACCGGTCGGCCCGCAAATCTTGTGGCCGGAGAACACGAAGAAATCACAGCCGATGGCCTGTACATCCGCGGGCATGTGCCCGGCGCTCTGCGCGCCATCCACCAGCGTCGTAATGCCGAGCTGGCGCGCGCGGGCACACAGGTCGGCCACGGGATTGACTGTCCCGAGTGAATTTGAAATATGAACCATCGCGAACATTTTCACCTGCCTGGTCAGCAGCGAATCGAGCCCGGACAGATCGAGTAGTCCTTCATCACCCGTGATGGGCACATAGGTGAGCTTGGCGCCCGTGCGCTGGGCGAGCAATTGCCACGGCACGAGGTTGCTGTGGTGCTCCATCTCGGTGAGCAGGATCACGTCGCCGGATTTCAAATTTTTCGCGCCCCAGGAACTGGTAACGAGGTTGATGCCCTCGGTGGTGCCGCGCGTGAACACGATTTCCTCCGCGCTCCGGGCATTGATGAATTTAGCGGCGCGCGCCCGGGCCGCTTCGTAACCGGCCGTGGCGCGGTTGCTCAATTCGTGGATACCGCGATGAACGTTTGCGTTGTCACGCTCATAGTAATGCTCCAGTGCTTCAATCACCGCGCGGGGTTTCTGGCTCGTAGCGGCGTTGTCGAAATAAATCAGCGGTTTGCCATGGACCTGCTGGTCGAGGATGGGGAAATCCTTTCGCAGCGCAGCCCAGTCTATTGTCTTTGCGTCACTCATTCAAAAAAATCTAACCACGGATAAACACAGATGGACACAGATAAAAGGCGGAATTCATCCGTGTTAATCCGTGTCCATCCGTGGTTGAAATTACATCAAACCGAGCTGCAATTTCGCCGCCTCGGTCATCATGCCCTGGTTCCACGGCGGGTCCCAGACGAGTTCAACGTTCGCCTCGTCAATCGGTTCGAGGTTCAGCAATTTGTTCTGCACATCCTGCGCGAGCATCGGTCCCATGCCGCAGCCGGGGGCGGTCAGCGTCATTTTCACATCGGCTTTGAAACTGTTCCCGCCGGCGGCCGTCAGGTGGCAATCGTAAATCAGCCCGAGGTCCACGATGTTGACGGGGATCTCCGGGTCGTAACACGTCTTGAGCGCCTCCCAGACCTGCTTCTCCAGTTGTTCCGCTGTGACCAGACCGGCCGGCGCCGCCACCGATTTGGTTTCCGCCTGCACGCCCAATGCGTCGGCGTCCTTTGCCTCGATGCGAAACATGTTGCCGTTGACGACGACGGTGTAACTGCCGCCGAGTGATTGGGTGATATAGGCCTGCTCACCCTTCTGCAACGTGACTTTCGTGCCGACGGGCACCACGGCGGCCTCGACGTCGCGAGTCAAAGTTTTTGGTTCGGAATTCATAAAATGCTTAAGTTAAATTTACTTCAAGTATCATCGCCGCAAACGCAGTTGAAATCAATCAGGTCTGTTCGTTTTCCGTCGTGACTGGCTGGGCATCACCCTTTAACGCGGCCATGACGGCGTGCCACGAAAGGATGGCGCACTTTACCCGCGCGGGGAATTTGTGGACGCCCGCGAATACTGCCAGCTTGCCGACGTCGCCCTGGACATTGCCGGTCATGACCATTTCATGCACCCGCTCGAACATCTTTTCCACGTCTGCCTTGGTTTTGCCCTTGGCAAACTCCGTGAGCAGTGATGCCGAGGCCTTGGAAATGCAGCAGCCGGAGCCGACGAAACTGATGTCCTTGATGGTGTCGCCGTCCAGGGCCAGAAACAGCTTCAACTGATCGCCGCACAGCGGATTGTGGCCCTGTGCCGAGCGGGTTGCCGCGGGCATCTCGTGGAAATTCCGCGGCTGCTTGCAGTGGTCCAGGATGACCTGCTGATAAAGGTCGTTCAGTTCGTCAAACATAGTGACACTGGATACTTGGATGAATGGATTGTTGGATTTTTGGTTCAAGACCACTTATCACGCTGCTTGTCCAACCATCCATTAATCCAAAAATCCAGCAATCCATTCATTTTAGGTGCGGGTTGGCTTCCAGCCGGTCCCAGATGACCTTGTCCAATGACTCGCGCACGGCATCGTGTTTTACGCGCGCAATGATTTCGCTGGCAAAGGCGTGAATCAGCATCCGCCGCGCGGTGTCCTTGCCCAGGCCGCGCGAACGCAGGTAAAAAATGGATTCGTCGTTCAACTGGCCGACCGTGGCGCCGTGCGTGCATTTCACGTCGTCGGCGTAAATTTCCAGTTGCGGCTTGGTGTCGGCGGTCGCGTCGTCGGAAAGCAACAGATTCTTGTTTGTCTGTTTCGCGTCGGTTTTCTGCGCGGCGGGATGAACGTAGATCCGGCCATGGAAGACGCCCTTCGATTTGTCGTCGAGGATACCGTTGAAATACTCGTGGCTGGCGCAATGCGGTTGTGCGTGTTCGACAATCATGTGGTGATCGGCGAGTTGCTCGCCGCGCGTGAGGTAAAGACCGTTCAAAATGCATTCCAGCCCTTCGCCCGCGAGCCTGGTGCGGATGTTGGTGCGCGAGAGCTTCGCGCCGAGGGCAAAGGAATGGATGCCGGTATTGCTCGCGCGGCCAAGCTGGGCGGCAATCGTCGCCAGATGAAACGCGTCCAGCGCCTCATCCTGGAACTTCACATGCTCCAGCGCCGCATTGTCGCCGGCGACAATTTCCGTGACGGCGTTGGTGAAATAAGCGGCCTGGTCCGCGGCCAGATAGCTTTCAATGACCGTTGCCTTGCTGCCGGCCCCGGCAATAATCAGGTTGCGCGGCTGAATCGTGTCGCCGTTGTGTTTCGCCGTGGAGATGAAAATAAGCTGGATCGGTTCCGCAACGGTCTGGTCGGCCGGAATGTGGACGTAGCCACCGTCGAGAAAAAACGCCTGGTTCAGCGCGGCGAATGAATTATCGTCCGTCAACGCAAACCGGCCGAGTTGCTTTTCAATGAACACGGAATCAGTGGCCAGGGCAGCAGCGAGACTGGCGACTTTGACTCCATCCGGCAGCCTTCCCACGGACGAAAGCACAGCCTTAAAATGTCCGTTTACAAAAACCAGCCGCGAACCGGGCAGGGTTGCAAAGATGTGTTTCTCCAGCGTGGCTTTGGCGGCAGTGTCATCCACCGATTCCACTGCCGGTTTGAACGGCAATTTGGCCAGCGGCGCAACGTTGGTGAAACGCCAGTCTTCGTCGTGAACCGTGGGAAAGCCGAGTTCGGCAAAGCGTGCCATGCCGGCCTTGCGAAACGGCAAGAGCCATGCCGGCGGTTGCGGTTCCGATTCGAAGCGCCGGAATTTTTCCAAAAACGGTTCGGCGCCTTTGCGGGGGGCCGTTGGTATCGTTTGCGTCATGATTCAGTTGTCCAATGCCAAAAATTAGACCGTCAATCTCCCATGCCATTTGCCACCGCGCAAGTCTGGAGCATGCTTGTTTTCGGGCGCAGAGCTGGCAATTTGATGGAACATGCTTACGCAAGCAGACATCCAAAATGCGCTGAAAGCCGTCAAGTATCCCGGTTTTTCGCGCGACATCGTCTCGTTCGGGCTGGTGAAAGAAATTTCCGCCGCCAACGGCGCGGTGAGCGTTTCGCTGCAACTCACTTCGCCAAATCCGGATGCCGCGCGGCAAATCAAGGAAGAATCCGAGCGCGTTCTGAAGTCGTTGCCGGGGGTGAATCACGTTCAGGTCGAAGTGCAACAACCTGCCGCCGGGCAGGCTACGCCGGCCAATCCGTTTGCGAATCAAAATCGCGTGCCGGGTGTCAAGCGCGTCATCGCCATCGCCAGCGGCAAGGGTGGCGTCGGCAAGTCCACTGTGTCCGCGAACCTCGCCTGCGCCCTCAAACAGCTTGGGGCAAACGTCGGATTGCTGGATTGCGACATTTACGGGCCGAGCATTCCATTGATGATGGGCGTTCACGAACGTCCGACCATCAGTCAACAGGAACAACTCGTGCCTCCCGTGGGCCATGGTGTGAAGGTGATGAGTATCGGTTTGTTGCTTACGGACGAACAGCCGGTGATCTGGCGCGGGCCGATGATTAACAAAACCATCCAGCAATTCCTGATGGCGGTGGAATGGGGTGTACTGGATTTTCTGCTCGTGGATTTGCCGCCGGGCACGGGCGACGCGCAATTGTCACTCTGCCAGACCGTGCCGCTCGATGGCGGCGTCATCGTGACCACGCCGCAGGAGGCGTCGCTCGGCGTTGTGCGCAAAGGCATTGCCATGTTCAACAAGGTGAACGTGCCGATACTGGGCCTCGTCGAAAACATGAGTTATTTCACTGCGCCGAACGGTGAACGGGTGGAAATTTTCGGTCATGGCGGCGGCCAAACCGAGGCAGGGCGCCAAAACCTTCCGTTTCTTGGCGAAGTGCCGATTTTCACGGAAATCCGCGAAGGCGGCGACCAAGGAGTGCCGGTGGTGGTATCGGCGCCGGATGGCCCGGCGGCTAAAACATTCGTCAAAATTGCAGTGTCTCTACGCAAGCAGTTGGAATAAACCATGTTGCGCAAGCCGTTCACACTCCGAAGGTTGCGATTTCAGGGCAAGATTTTTATTGCAATCCTGTTGAAAAACTCTAATTTTACGTCACATTTTCTATGTCGATCGCTATGAAAGCTGCATCTCCAGCGGACGATTTGCTGAAGAATTCCTCGCTTTACCGCGAGTTCCAGGCCGAGCGCGAGGAAATTCTCAAGCACAAGTGGATTGAGTCGGAAAAGGCCGGGCACGATATCGGATTCGAACGGGCGTTGACAGATTGGATCATCAAGCACCGTTCAAACTGGCGTCGAGCACGGCAAAACGCCAGCCACTGACAAATTAAGAAAAGTTCCTTTAAAGCGGCCCGGTGAGGCTGCCAAGGAAATCATGAACGCACATTGCGCGACGCGAATCAACTCCGCCCGGTGGAGAGGTTCGCATTTTTTATTTCTTTCACCGGAATACCGACTACCGTCTTGCACAAAGATTGTTTGATTTTGGTCTATGGCTGAATCCAACGTCATCCTCGATGCCGCCGCGATGCAACGTGCGCTCACCCGCATTGCGCATGAAATTGTCGAGCGGAATGAAAACAGCGCGGAGGTTGTCCTGGCCGGTATTCCCGTGGGAGGCGACCATCTGGCCAGGCGCCTGGGCAAAATCCTTTCCGAAATCTGGTCCCAGCCCATCCCGGTCGGTATTCTTGACGTCTCCATGCACCGTGACGATCTGGACCAGCGCGCCGCGCCGAAAATCCATCCCACGGTCATTCCGTTTGACGTGACCGGCAAGACGGTCGTGCTGGTGGACGACGTACTGTTCAGCGGCCGCACCACGCGCGCCGCGATGGACGCGCTCAACGATTTTGGCCGGCCCAAAAAAATTCAACTGGCGGTGGTGATTGACCGTGGCCACCGCGAACTGCCGATCAAGGCGGATTTCGTCGGCAAAAATGTGCCGACGGCCGACAATGAAAAAATCCGCGTGCGGCTGGTTGAAAACGACGGCGTGGATGAAGTCGTGCTGGAAAGGTTGCAATGACCTGGACCCGCAAACATCTGCTCGACATTGAATCGCTCACACCGGACGAAATCGTCATCGTGCTCGACACGGCGCGGGCGTTCAAAGCGGTCGGCGAACGTGCCATCAAAAAAGTCCCGGCGCTGCGCGGCAAAACGGTTATCAATTTGTTCGTCGAGCCGTCCACGCGGACGCGCATCAGCTTTGAGCTGGCCGAACAGCGGTTGTCGGCCGACGTCATCAATTTTTCCACCGAGGCATCGTCCTTCAAGAAGGGTGAGACCCTCAAAGACACCGCGCGCAATCTCGAAGCGCTCAACGCCGACTTCATCGTCATCCGCCACAGCGCGAGCGGCGCGCCGCATTTTCTGTCACGCGTGCTCAACGCCAGCGTCATCAACGCCGGCGACGGCGCGCATGAGCATCCCACGCAGGCATTGCTGGACGTGTTCACCATTCGCGAGCACAAGGGGACAATCGCCGGACTGAACATCACGATTCTGGGCGACATTCTTTACAGCCGCGTGGCCCGCTCAAACATCTGGGCGCTGCGGAAACTGGGGGCGACGGTGACGCTCTGCGGTCCGGCCACGCTGGTGCCGAAAACGTTCGAGCAAATGGGTTGTCGCGTGACCTACGACGTGGACGAGGCGATCCGCGACGCGGACATCATCAACCTGCTGCGGATCCAGCACGAACGCCAGCGCAAAACGATGTTTCCGAGCATCAACGAATACATCCAGCTTTTTGGCCTCAACCAGGCGCGTCTGGCAAAGGCGAAACCCGATGCGCTCATCATGCATCCCGGACCGATCAACCGGGGTGTGGAAATTGACAGCGACATCGCGGACTCGGGCCGGTCGCTGGTTCTGGAGCAGGTGACCAACGGTCTGGCGGTGCGCATGGCCGTCCTTTTTCTGGTCAACGGCGGCAAAGGGCCACAGGAAGTGGCGGGCAACTGATTTTTATTTCCGTTTCCAAAAAATCAGGAATCCGCCAAACAGCCCCACCGCCACCCCGGCCACATAGTAGTGGGTGGCTTTGCCCAGCGGCTCGCCGGTAAACGCCTTGGTGAATTGCGAGCCAATCGAATTGGCCACGTCGTGTCCCTGCAACAGCAGCAACAGGCCGACGACGAGACAAATGACACCGATCACTTTCTGCATAAATTCCTTCAAGTGGAACTCCTGCGCCGGATTTTTCATCCAAGCCTGCCAAAGCTTTAATCAGGCCGGCGGAAATTGCGAACCCTAAATTGCCCGCGCAAGGTTCAGGATCAGGGGAGGAGAAAACCTGACGTGCCGGCATACGAAAACCCACCGCTGAGGCCGGAACGAACCAACAAACCTGTTTGGCCATTACGGCTGCCAAACGGCGCGCCAGAATTGCTGAGAAGCACCGGGTGGGATTGAGTTGGTAATATTCAACACTCCGCCCGGCAGCGTGTTGGTAGAGACAGGAACCCACGTCATCAGGTCCGTCGAAGTCTGAACTACATAGGAGACATTTGTGTCACCCAGCAGTTGGAACACAAACTGGCTGGGCGAACCGGACAGTACCTGCAATCGCGGCGCCGCCGGAGTGCCTGAGAAAACCGTGAACGAAACGGGCAACAGGGTAACCGGCTGTAGCGGATCGCTGGTGTTAACGAACAGCGTGAAGGTGTAAGTACCGGGTGCAAGACCGGCCGGATTAAAAGCCAGATAGACGGTCAAGGCACTTGATTCCGACACGTACCCGTTGGTGGAAGAAAAACTCAACCAGGCCGGAATCGCGCTGGTGGAAGAGAGCGAATACGCCAACGGCAAGCCGCCACTGTTGGTTATCATCAATGGGACGTTGAAGGACGGCGCGTTGGAGGCCGCCGTCTGGTTCAGATTGGGAGCAATAATTCCCGCCTGCGCCGGAATGCCGACATAAAGCGCCACGGAACGCAAAACCGGCGGGCTGGCCAGCGTCACCGGCACGTTGCTGCCAGTGACGGTAAAAGTGAAATTGCTGAGAGCGCCGGCCCCGAACGTATCCCACCAGGTACCCGAGTAAGTGCCGGGAGCCAAGCCGGCAACAGCCACGGTACCCGTAACACTCGGCCCAGGCGTAGCGGCGAAGACATTGGTCCGATTCCACAACCAGAGCGCCTGCCAGTTGTTGGTGCCGATGGCATAAGCGCCCAGCCCGGACACATAAGGATTGAGCGTGATGTTGCCCAGCACAATCCAATCCAGACCGTTATTGGTGATGTTGATGCTGTGCGAACCGGCGGTAACCGCAATGGATGCGGTGAAATTGGTGGAAGTGTCGGCGCCCGCAGAGGGAAAGGAAATGTTGGTTTTCAGGTTGCCATCAAGAAACATCTGCAGCCCGGCACCGGATTTGGCGATCTGCAACACTTGGACCGAAAACGTCCCGTTTTGAGGATAATTAACCAGAAACGTGTATCCATAGGGAGTCATGGAAGAATGGTAGTAGCCTTGGAGATAGCTGGGCGCTGAACCAATGCCATCAGGTGCGGAAGCTCCGACCGTAAACGTGGATTGCGTGGCCGTGGCCCAATTGCCACCCGGCGAAAACGCCAGCGGGCCGAGTGTGCCGCCGGTAGCTTGCGGGGTGGACTTGGTCAAGGCGTTCTGGTCAGCCAGACCGGAAACGGTGACAAAATCAGCCGCGGCTTGAATCAGAAAATAGTCATTGTTCGGATCAATGGTGTCCCAATACCACGGCTGCGCGCCGCCGGACTGCGCCGCCATCAGACCGGCCCAAACCGGCGGACTGATACCGACGTGCGGCGTGAAATCTATGCCGCACTCGCCGCTGAAATCCGGCGCGACCGGTTGGGAGGCGGTGATGTCCTGGGCGTCACGAATACCGGTTATCAAATCCGACGGATAATCGTGGTGCTGGTAGTAATCCGTCTGGTCCCAAATCGGTTCGGTCAGGTCCGAACTGCTCGTAATCAAGTGATGATAAACGTCGTTGGTGCGGATGAACTGGGCCATTTCATTGTGCCAGGCCTCGATATTGGTCCACTGGTTCGCGTAGGCGGCATCAGTAAATTGGACCTCATTGAATAATTCGAACGCCATGATAGCCGGCGAATAACCCCAGCGCGCGACGATGTAACGAAGTTTGCGCTTGGTCAGCGATCTGGCCTCCGGGTCGGTGAAAAAATTTGTCGCATTGGAAAGAAACCCGCCATTGGCGACGTTGTAGGGGTTCTGTTCCCAGTTCGGGTTGACGTCGCTCCCGTTGGTGCTCGAATACTGTCCATGATGCTGCAAGGTCATCTGGAAATGGATGCCGGCCTGGTCAGCGGCGGCCACGATGGCGTCCCAGTTTCGGGCGTTGGGGAGGCTCAACTGGCCAAAGGTGTTATTGACCTTGGGCCAGTCCAGGTTCAGCCCCAAACCTTGCCAGTCGTAAAAGTGCGTCATCCACACGCGCGACCAGTTTTCGTGGGCCGCGCCCATTTTGGGAAAGATCGTTGTAACCCGGTAATCGGTGCTGGGACTATTGCTGTAACCCCAGGCGACATCTTGTCCCACTGGAAAATATCGCCGGCCATTGCTGGTGATAAAGCGGCGCGGGTTGGCGGGATCCACGCGCACGAAACCGGGGCTGGTCGGAAAACCCGTCACCGTCCAGGAAGCCGGCGACAAACTGCTGAACGACAGCGGCGACCCGTTCAACGTGATGTTGCTGATGCTGTAAAGTCCGGCCATCGTTGGCGTGTGACGCACGCGCCAGGTGGTGCCACCATCAAAGAAGGCGGGCAGGGAAATCGTGCTCGCATCCGGCTGAACCATCAGCACGCGGACGTCATTGCTATAGTCGAACGGGTCGGCAATCAGCGTGTTCACCGAAAACGACGCCTCGATTTTGGGATACGTGCCTTGGGCATGGATTTGAGCCGGAACGCAAATTGAGAAGATGGTGAGAAATGCGACTCTTAAGAACCACATGTCGAAAGTGGCCCTTTGAAACGACTGGTGCATGATGTTTAAGATGCCTTATCCTGTGAACTTGCTCAAGTCAGAATCGTGAGTTGACCGTCGAATCGCAATAAAGTCTGGAAATTTACAGGAGCAATAGTTAGCGCCTGGTGATTACCCTTGGAATCTTTTGAAGACAAGCTGCCGGTCGTTGAAATTAAATCTGCAGTAATTTGATCTGTTCGTTGTCCTTCTCCACTGCCTCGCCCAGCGTCTGCGCATGGCGGCGGCGGTGCTCGATGATGTGCTTGTCCAGCACCGGATCGTAGGGCACGGGATATTGGCCGTCATAACAGGCCATGCAAAAGGATTCCTTCGGCAAACCGGTCGCCTTGACCATGCCGGCTTGCGAAAGGTAGTGAAGTGAATCGGCATTCAGATAGCGGCGAATTTCATCAACACTGCTGTTGGCCGCCATGAGTTTGCTGCGATCGGGAAAATCAATGCCATAGACGCACGGGTTCATGTGCGGCGGACAACTCACCAGCACGTGAACCTCCTTCGCGCCGGCTTCCTTGAGTGTCTTCACACGCGCTTTGCAGGTCGTGCCGCGCACAATGGAATCGTCCACAATGACGACCCGCTTGTCCTTCACCAGCGAGGCAATCAGGTTCAATTTCACGCGCACGTCGAAGTCACGGATGAGTTGCGACGGCTGCAGGAAGCTGCGTCCGACGTAGTGGTTGCGAATAAACGCCATCTCGAACGGGATACCGGATTGTTCCGAATAGCCGAGCGCCGCGCAGACGCCGCTGTCCGGCACGGGAATGACCAGATCCGCCTGGACGGGATGTTCGCGCGCGAGCTGACGACCCATTTCCTTGCGCACGTCATAGACGCTGCGCCCGCCAATGTTGCTGTCGGGCCGGGCAAAGTAAACGTATTCAAAAATGCAAAACGCCCGGCGCCTGTGTTCGGGAAACGCCTGCAGGCTGACGATTCCCTTTTCGTTGATGATGACGATTTCGCCCGGTTCAATGTCGCGGACGAATTCCGCCTGAATCTGATCCAACGCCACCGATTCGCTGGCGAGCACCCAGGAACCGTTCACCCGGCCCAGTGCCAGCGGCCGGAACCCGAACGGATCGCGCGCTCCGATCAATTCCTTTTCCGTCATGATAATCAGCGAATACGCGCCTTCGATACGGCGCAACGTCTGCACCAGCGTGTTCTCGACGCCATTGAGCGACGGTTGCGCGAGCATCATGATGATGATTTCGCTGTCCACGCTCGTTTGAAAAACCAGCCCATGGTTTTCCAGTTCGTCGCGAAGCTGTGCCGCATTGGTCAGGTTGCCGTTATGGGCGATGGCAATCTGGCCGCGCGTGCAATCCACCGTGAGCGGCTGGGCGTTGCGAAGATTGGAGGTACCCGTGGTCGAATAACGCGTGTGACCGATCGCCATGTTGCCGACCAGATCGTGCAACAACCTTGGGTTAAACACCTGCGACACCAGCCCCATGCCGTGGTGCTTGAAAAACTTCCCATCGTGGCAGGTGACAATGCCGGCGCTTTCCTGACCGCGATGCTGGAGGGCGTAGAGACCGTAGTACGTCAGTTCCGCGGCATTCGGGTGGCCGAAAATGCCGAAGACACCGCAATAATGTTTGGGGTAATTTTGTTGCATCGTTTACTCGCGCCCGCCGCTGAATTGTCGCAGACGCAAACGCGGTGCGCAAGGAGGAAGGGAACCGCTTCCCAATTCCCAACTTTGCCCCGTTTTTTTGTGGGCTGCCGCGTTGGTGTACGGACCACCGATTTGAGGCTTAATCGTCAGTTAATCGGATGCCACCCCTTATTTGGCCCAAAAATACCAAAAAATCACCGTTGCGTGAATGGACTTTGGGGTTATGTTGCCGGGTAAATCAACGCGGGCCGATTAGCCCGGCACTTGCTTATTGAACTTTTTGAGATACTGTTTCCATCATGGCTTTAACCAAAGTTAGTTCGACGGTTCACTTCATTTCACGCGGCGCGACGGTGGGCGGGCGCGACGAAACGGCCAGCGGCCATTGGGTCCCCAACACGGATGTTTACGCCACCGACGGCAGCCTGGTCATCAAGGTGGAGTTGGCTGGCATGAAAAGTGATAGTCTGGAAATCACAGTGGAAGGCAATCGCCTCCGCATTGCCGGCACCCGTCCAGATGGCTGTCGGGCTCATAAATGCAATTTTTTGGTGATGGAGATCAGTTACGGGCCTTTCGAGAGTGTATTGGAACTGCCGCCCGGTTACGATCTCAGCCAGGCCAAAGCCATCTACGTGAACGGTTTTCTGCGGATTGACGTGCCCATGGCACAACCGCATTCCAAGACGACCAAGGTGCCGATTGCCGAGGGGAATTAGCCGCGCGCGCGAACTTTTCCAGCGCGGCGGCATCTAATAGAATAACAGGCAGGAACGACGATGACATCGCCGGAGACAGAGTTTGTCAGCATTTTGGGCACCGAAAATTCCGGACCACCCCCGCGAATTTCTTCACGGTCCCTGCCCGAAGCCTTGCCGATCCTGGGCCTGTCGGACATTGTCATCTTTCCCAGCGCTCTGGTGCCGTTGCTGGTCGAGACGGGGCCAAGCCTGAAGCTGATTGACGACGTGGTGGCCGGCGACCGGTTGCTGGGTGTGGTGTTGCAGCGCCAGCCGGAAATCGTCGAGCCCAAGCCGGAAGACTTGTATAACGTCGGCTGCGTGTCGCGCCTGGTGAAAATGGTGAAGTTTCCCGACGGCACCGCGCGCGTGCTGGTCGAAGGGTTGTGGCGCATCCATATCAAAGAATTTTCGGCATCCTCGCCTTATTTGTCCGCGCACTTCGAACTGCTCCGGGACGAGACCGAGGACTCCGTCGAATTGCAGGCCATGCTGCGCAGCGCACACAAGCAATTCGATGAAATCGCCAAGCTGTCGCCCGCGCTCTCGGATCAAGTCAAAATCGCCGCGCTGAACACCGAACACCCCGGCCATTTTGCCGATCTCATCGCCGGGAATTTGAATCTCAACCTTGAAGACCGGCAAAAGCTGCTGGAAACCATTTCCGTCCGCGAACGTTTGCAGAGACTGCTGCCCATGCTTAACCGCGAGCACGAGGTGCTCACGCTCAGCTCCAAAATTCAGAACGACGTCGCGTCGTCCATTGCCAAGACGCAGCGCGACTTTTTCCTGCGCGAACAGATGCGCGCCATCCAGCGCGAACTCGGTGAAGGCGAACCCGGCAGCGGCGAAACCCGGTCGTTGCGCGAAAAAATCGACCAGACACCGATGCCCGACGAGGCCCGCAAGGCCGCGTTGCAGGAACTGGAGCGCCTGCAATTGACACCGCCCGCCGCCGCCGAATACGCGGTCGCGCGCAATTACCTCGACTGGATTCTGAACCTGCCGTGGGAAAAGGAGACCGAGGACAAGATTGATTTGAAGGAAGCCGAGCGCATTCTGGACGAACAGCACTTCGGTTTGACGAAAATCAAGGAGCGCCTGCTTGAATTTCTCGCGGTCATCAAGCGCCGGAAACAAATCAAAGGGCCGATTCTTTGTCTCGTCGGCCCGCCGGGCGTCGGCAAAACCTCGCTCGGCAAAAGCGTGGCCGACGCGCTGGGCCGCAAGTTCGCGCGCATCGCCCTTGGCGGCATGCGGGACGAGGCGGAAATCCGCGGCCACCGGCGGACTTATGTCGGCGCCATGCCGGGAAGAATCATTCAGACGCTGCGCCGCATTGAAAGCCGCAACCCCGTGATTTTGCTGGATGAGTTGGACAAGGTCGGCGCGGATTTTCGCGGCGATCCGGCGGCGGCGTTGCTGGAAGTCCTGGACCCGGCGCAGAACCACACGTTCACCGACCACTATCTGGATTTGCAATTCGACCTCTCGCGCGTGCTGTTCGTTGCCACCGCCAACTGGCTGGAGCCAATTCACGCCGCCCTGCGCGACCGGTTGGAGGTCATTGAACTGCCCAGTTATACCGAATCGGAAAAACTGGAAATCGCCAAGCGATATCTCGTCCCTCGCCAGATTGAGGAGCATGGCCTCACGCGGCAGGACATCAAATTCACCGACGCCGCCTTGCGCAAACTCATTCGCGAATACACCCGCGAGGCCGGCGTGCGGCAGTTGGAGCGGGAAATCGCCGCGCTCTCGCGCAAGGCCGCGCGCAAAATCATTTCCCGCAATGGCGCGACCGTGACCGTCAAACTCGACGCCAATGGACTGAAAAATTACCTGGGCCACGCGCGTTTCGTTTCGGAAACGGCGGAGCGGATCACCGAATACGGCATTGCCACCGGGCTGGCCTGGACGCCGGTTGGCGGCGACGTTTTATTCATTGAAGCCACCCGGATGCGCGGCAAGGGCAGTCTGCTTTTGACCGGCTCGCTGGGCGAAGTGATGAAGGAGAGCGCGCAAACAGCGGTGAGTTATTTGCGCAGCCAGGCCAAATTGCTCGACCTGGACTTGAGCAATTACGGCAAATTCGACGTTCACATCCACGTGCCCGCCGGCGCGACGCCGAAGGACGGGCCCAGCGCGGGCGTGCCCCTCGTGGCGGCGCTGGCGTCGCTGCTGACCAAGCGGCTGGTGCGTTCCCGCCTGGCGATGACCGGCGAAATCAGCCTGCGCGGCCGCGTGTTGCGCGTTGGCGGCATCAAGGAAAAGGTGCTGGCCGCGGTGCGATTTGGAATGAGGGAAATCATTTTGCCCGAGCAAAACAAGGCGGACTGGCTGGACGTGCCGACCGAGGCGCGCGCGCGACTGAAAGTCCACTTCGTCCGGCACATCGCGGACGTGCTGCGGCTGGCGCTGGAGCCGAAGTAAGTGCTTCGTTCTTGCTCTACCCTCTTTCTTGCCTTACCACGGCGAACTGAACACGGATAGGGCGATGAAATTTTTTGCCATCGGTACTTTTGCTTCAATTTTGCTGGTTGCGTTCGATGCAACGGCAAAAATGACGAACGATTTTGTCGAAGCTGTAGTTCAAGGTCGTCAACTGGCACAGCAAATCCTGGAACAACGGCCCACGGAAAACTTCACCAACACCGGTGTCTTGAAAATTCGTGACGCAAAAGACAGGACTTCAGAGATTCCGGTGCAATGCGCGGTCATCGTAACGGCGACAAATTGGTTGGCTGTTTACAAAGCCTTTTTTACGAATTTCACTGAAACTCTTACGGTTATCCACCCTGACCATCAATTGTTTCGGCAATTGATTGCACCTGGTTTACCCAATGATCTGCCTAAACCACCTGACGATCTGCCTAAAATCACTGGAAACTTAAACGAGCGTATTGAACCTTTTGATACCCATCAGCATGAAGGTTATCCGGGGTCTCCCAGCTTGGCCGCAGCGAGGGCCCGTTCGGCTTCTTTCGCGGGGTCAGATTTTTCCGTGGACGATTTATGTTTGGAATTTTTCCACTGGCCGCGACAGAAAATCTTAAAACACGAAATGCGGCGCGGCCGTGCGTGTCAGGTCCTGGAAAGCACGTCCCCGAACCCGTCCCCGAACGGTTACTCGCGCGTGGTTTCGTGGATTGATAACGAAACCCTCGGTATCGTCCAGGCCGAAGCTTACGATGCGAAAGAGAAATTGCTGAAGGAATTTTATCCGAAATCGTTCAAAAAGGTGAACGGCCAGTGGGAACTTCAGGAAATGGAAATCCGCAACGACCAGACCGGCTCGCGCACGCGGCTGGAATTCAATTCGAAGCAGCCGGATTGAGCCTGGGAATAAGTCATTAATAAGTCATCCGGCCGGGTGCTTGACTTTGACGGCCCGGCGGCCCAGGCTCAACTTATCGGAATGAGCGTGCTGGTTCGTCTGAATCTTTTGATTGTTTGCGCCTGCTGCATCTTTGGCGTCGGGCCAGGCCAGCGTGCTTTTGCCGGTAACACCAACTCCGCCGATCTCTCCCCGCGCCAGGCCGGGGACAAAATTGCGCAGGATTCACTGAACGCCTTCCTTCAGATCCAGGAACAGCTTCACACCACGCAATTGCTCATCGAAAGCAATCGAGTGGCCGCCGCCGCCGAAGCCCAACGCAATGTGACGGAGATGAACACGCGCATCCAGGTACTCGAACAAACGGTGGCAACGCAGCGCGCCAGCGAAATCGAGGCGACCCAAAAGGCGCAACGGCTCACACTGATTCTAGCCGGCGCCTTCGGAGTGGTGGGCCTGGCCGCCGTGCTTTTCATTGCTTACTTCCAATGGCGCGCCGTCACCCGGCTGGTCGAATTATCCACGCTCCATCAGTCGGCGCTCGCCTGGGAAGGGCGAGGTGCGTCACCGATGTTGTCGGCGGGTGAAACACACGATGCACCGGGGCGCGCCGCCGTGGAATTTTCGAATGCCCGTTTGTTCAACGTGGTCGAGCGTCTGGAAAAGCGGCTGCTTGAACTGGAACACATGGCGCGCGCTCCGCTGGCGGGAACCGCATCGCCCCTGGCAGACGGGCTTAACGGCGTGCTGCCGGCCTCAGCCGACCATGCCAGCCTGCTGACGGAAGGCCAATCGTTGCTGAATGGCAATCAGCCGGAAAAAGCTTTGGAGTGCTTTGATCAGGCCCTGTCCTTTGACCCGAAGAACGCCGAGACCTTGATCAAGAAAGCGGAGGCGCTGGAAAAGCTGAACCGGTTCGAGGAAGCCATCACCTGTTACGACGCCGCCATTGCGGCGGACGGTACCATGACCATTGCGTATCTGCATAAAGGCGGCCTGTTTAACCGCCTGTCACGCTACGAAGAAGCGTTGCAATGCTACGAGCACGCGCTGCACACGCATGATCAAAGAACCGCCGGCGTGAAAACCGCCGCGTAGCCGCCGGGGTAACCAAGGGGCAGAGCGTCGGAAGTTGCCGGACAGGCATTTAGTTGGGAATGAAGGTGAGGCGGTTGTGAACGCGCTCGACCTCCAGTTGGCGCCGAATCATGTCGATCTTGAGCTTCAGCAGTTCGCGGTTTTCCTCGTTTAGCGCGGTAAGCTCCTTTTCCAATTCTTGAATCCGCGCTTCGTAGGAATGCAACCGCTCCTGCAGCGGCGCCTGCACGGAATCAAAGCGGTGGATCATCGCGGCAATTTCCAGGGCGGCTTCCTCCTGCGCTTTCAGCAATTCACGGCGTTGCGTGGCCAGTTCCTGAACCACGGTCTCTTTCAACACCTGCGCCAAGTGCGGCGCGAGGTTGGCCCGGGTGGCGGCCTGGGCCTGTTCCGCGCGGCGTTCCGCCTCAAGAGCACGCTGGCGCCAGACGGCCGCTTCGGTCCTGGACGGGTCAGCCTCCACCGGCGGCGGAGCGCTCATCAGCGTTCGTGGGCGGATAATCAAAGGCACCGGAGCTGTTGGTGGCGGCGACGGCACCGGGGCTGCCGCAGGAGGCGGTGGGGTTGCCGGTGACGTCGCCTTGAGGGCGAGGGCGATGATTTCATCCGCCACGGCCGTGCTGTCCAACCCGCAAACGGGACACTTGATCGGCGACGGCATGCGGCCGTTCAGCGGATACACATCGAAGGCGTATTTCTGGCCGCAACTGCAAACGATCTTGACGGGTACTTTGACGTGCATCATTCGGGCGCGCCCGGGCTTATTGCCCGCACGACGGAGGAAGTCAAGCCACACGTCTATTCCTGGCCAACGCCGCTTTACCATAAAAATGATTTTTGCTCGCTCAATTGTTGATTACCCGACCAGAGCGTGACACGCCAGGCGACGAGTTCGCCGAGGTTTTTATAATCCGCGCCGCCCAGTGTCAATGAATTCCAATGTCTGAAGAAATGAGGCGTAACCGCCTGTTCGAGCGCGGCCCGGCGGGGCATTCCATCCTCGCCGATGCCGCGCAACTCGACCCGCAATTTCAGTTGCGCACCGCCGACATCCGACGTTTTCCACAGAACATCAAACCGGATAGCGGAACGTTGATCGGCGTGACGGCGGAGATAAGCCTGGTAGGCGTCACGATCATACAGGCTCGGCGACAAAGCCTCATGGTCTTTGAGGTCGAGAAAAAACGGCAGGACTTTGACGACGCGGCCCGTGACGGCATCGCCGGCGAAGGCCGCTGACAGCGAACCCATCAAAAACAAACTCAGCAGCCACCGGCGCATGGCCGAACAATAACGGACGACGGCACGAACTCAACTGCATTTTCCCGTCATTCCCAATAAAAACTCAAAATCTGGATATCGGTGGGCGTGTTGCGATAAAGAATCGCGACGTAGTCGCGATGGTAATCACCAATCCGGGCGGTCACGTGAACTTCAAAAGTGGAACTGCGCACGGTGCAAATCCTGGAAAGTTGAGCAATAAATTGCTGATTCAGACCGGCGTTAATGAGTTGACCGACGTTCGTAAAGGGAATGTCATCCTCCGTGCCATCCTCGCCATCCGGTCCGGCGCGCAGCTTGATGATGTTTTGGGCGGTGGCTTCGTCCACTCCGGGAAGCATTTGCAGCACATTTTCGTCGGCGGTATTGATGTTGATACGCCCGTTGGACAGGGCGGTGAAAATATTTGTCAGCCCGAAGGGATAATCCGGCGTTTGAAACGGCGAATTCACCAGGCCCAGTTTCTGTTGAAACCGGGCCGGTGCGCGGTTGGTGGGGCTGCCGCCCCAATAGATTTCGGGGTGATCCCGGATGCCTTTGACCAGCAGCAGTTCCGACAGGTCGTCCATCGGCGCATTCTTGGCATAGTAAGGCGGATTCAAACTTTGATAATAATCGCTCTCCGCACCGGCGGGGCGGGGATCGTGGGGCGGGCCAATCCAATCCAGAATGGAATCGGAGATGACGGAGATACCGTCCGCGCCCACACCCATGAGAGTGAGCGCCTGTTGCAACTCCGCGGGATTGACCGTGTTGATGTTCATCTTGCGTTCAAGATCAACGATTTTGATCGAAACCGTCCCGTCACCGACCTGGTAGTTGTCCAGCGAAATCCCCATCAGCGGACTGTTGGATTCACCGATGCCTCCGGGCCCGCCGGCCCAGATTTGATTGAGGGCGTCGTAAGGCTCGTTGGGAATGGTCATTTCTTCCGACAAAACGTAACGTGCCAATTCCACGCCCGACCGGCCCAGCCAGAGCAATTGCTGATCGTGTTCGGCATTCTGCGCCAGTTTCGTTTCAACTTTCATTGACGTCGCGAAGATGGCCGCCATGACCGACAGCACAAAAATGGCAATCATCACAATGATAAGCGCAATTCCGCGCGACCGGGTCTGGATGGGAATTCTCATGGTGAGCCTCTGACAAACGGGGCCCGGGGGCCGGCGCCACCCGATTGCGCTGCCACCGGTACCATGACTGATGGCATGGCGACGATGCGCGTAACGGCCAGGGCCGGGCCGGTATCGCCGAAATTGTTCAACTGATTTCCGCCGAGGACGAGCGTGAACCGCACCATCGTGGGGATTTGATTCGTATTGTTCCATTTGTCCGACCAATCATTCTCGGTCGGATCCCAACATTCAGCGGCAAACCTTTTTACATTGCGGGCCAACACCAACGGGTGTTCCTGCTCGTCCTTGTCCATGTCCATGAGAATCGGGTTTTGCCGGAGGACCAGATCCTTTTCCGAATCCGGCCCGGCTTCAACCGTAAAGGTCACCCGCCGCATGTTAAAATCGCCGAACCGGCCATTGCGCGGAAAATCATCCGGCAATCGTGCCGTGAAACTGAGCAGCGGTTCATCGCCGTTTTGGACGACAAAGGTGTAATACTGCTGGGACGCTTGAAATGACTGGACACACGTGAGCGCGTTTTCAATTGTCCGTACGGCGACGCGCCGGCGCTGGACCTGGGCCGTGGCCTCCTGGCCCACCTTCGTGGCCCGCAGGATGAACATCCAGGACGAATAAATCGCCGCCATCACGAGACTGAAAATCGCGATGGCCAGCATGAGTTCGAGCAGCGTGAAAGCGCGGATGGGAGGCGGGTGACGCGCGACACGTGACACGTGACACGATGGCGACGCGCGCGATCCGACGGTCTTCCGGTCACCTGCCACCGGCCACATGTCACTGGTCACTTTCATCTGGCCACCGTGGCCCCATCAAGGCTGCCCGCCGGCGAATTGGGGCGAAAAAGCAGGATGCTCATTTTGGAAACGACCGGCTTTTCGCCGGAATCACTTTGAACGATGAAATCCACCTGGAAAAGTTTGTTGGTTTGCACCTCTTCGATGTCCCGGGTCCAGGTATAACCCTGGTACGAGTTGCCCAGCAGTTCGTCGAGACTGCCAGACCTGACGCCTTCAACCAACTGATTGGTCTGCGACAAGTCAGCCGCCAGCACGCCGGCGTCCACCATCGGCCGCTGTAACCGGCGGGCGCCGGCGAGTGAATTGGCGACCAGCGCCAGAATCACAAAGGTCGCGGTACAAAACGCGACCAGGGCAAACATCACTTCCAAAAGCGTGAAGGCACTTTGCGTGGTTGGCGGCCGGTCAGTTCGAATCTTCATTGAATTGTTTCCAGGGACGCCCGACCGGTGGTTACCTCCAGCGCGATTTTCCGGTACTGATCACCGGAATGGATGATTAGCGTCATTTCATCACTGGTGCCGTCCGGAAAAAAACGCACCAGCGCCTGGCTCGCGTCCTTGTATTCCGACAAATTGATGTCGAGCATGTCAATGGTGATGCTGTCGTCGAAGTGCGTGGAATTCAACGCCGACGCACTGGAAGCGCCGGATGTAGTTTCACCCGGCGGCGCGAAGCCGGCCGTCGAATTGGTGGTGGCGATGCCGGCCAGCATGAGGTCCCCCGACTGGGGATGAAAGAGGACGGTGGTGGTTACGCCATGCAAAATCGCCTGGGCGCGGGCATGGCTGCAAATATTCAGCACGTCATTGACTGCCTTGCGCAAGGGCCCCTGGTGCATCGTCCGCAGAATCGCCGGCACGCTCATCGTCATCATCAGACCGATGATGGCGACGACCATCATGATTTCGAGGAGTGTGAAGGCCTTTTGGGGTCGAACGTCGAAGGTCGAACGTCGAAAGCAAAAACAATTTCGCGTGCCGCGTGCTGGCATTCGACTCTCGACTCTCGACTCTCGGCCATGTTGCATCAGGGCCCTCCCGCCGAGGTGCCGATGCTGGAAATCATCGAGAACATCGCCCCCAGCACCGCCACCAGCAAAAAGCCAACCACGACGGCCATGCCGATGATCAAGGTGGGTTCAATCAGGTTGGTCATCACCCGCAAGGCAATGTTCAATTCGCTTTCGTAGGTTTCGGCGACGTTGTTCAATGCGCCCGCCACGTCGCCGGTGTCTTCACCGATTTTCACCAGGTCCACCATCAATTGGGGAAATACCTTGCTCTGCGCCAGAGGTTGGGCGAGCGTTTTGCCATCCGTCACCGCGTCGCGGGTTTTGGCCGCCGCCTCCTTGATGATGCAGTTGGGGATGACCTGTTCGGTGATTTTCAATGCCGTGAGCACCGGCACGCCATTCTGCAGCAGAGTGCAGAGCGTCCGCGCGAACTGGCCGTATAGATTCAAACGAATCACCCGCCCAAAGAGCGGCATCTTCATCTTCCATTCATCAATTCGGCGCCGGCCGGCCGGCGTAGCCTGAAACCGCTTGAACAAAATGACGGCCAGAATGAGAATCGCGATCATCAACCACCAGTAGCTTTTGAACGCGTTGCTGATGTCGATCAAAAGCATCGTCATCGGCGGCAGGCGGGTGAACCCGACGCTGCCAAAAATGGACATGAACCTGGGCAGGATGAAGGTCATGAAAAAAATGATGATGCCCACACCCACGGTGCAAACTACGGCCGGATAAATCAACGCCGACTTGAATTTGGCCTGGACCTCGGCGAATTTCTCAAAATGGTCAGCCATGCGCCGGAGCACGTCCACCAGCGCGCCGCTCTGCTCGCCCGCCCGGACCATGTTGACATACAAATCGGAAAAAATCCGCGGCTGCTGGGCCATCGCATCGGACAAACTCCGGCCTTCGGTCACTTCCTGCCGGAGCTGGCGGCTTACCTCCGACGGAATGCCCTTGGCCTCCAGATACGTCATGCTCTGAAGCGCCGTGGCTAGCGGCATGCCGGCCTGCAGCAGATTCGCCAGTTGCTGGGTGAACGTGGCCAGCTCCTGTAATTTCGGCTTGCGCTGCTGTTGCCACTGGGCGCGCAAGGTCGGCGGCAGGAATGCCAGAAAATCCACTTTTTGGCCGGCGCGTTTGTCATTCACCACCGACCCTCCCTTGGAAGCGTCCACCGCCACGGGAAAAAGGCCGAGCCGTTCGACCTGCGCCAATGCCGCCGCGCGATCGGCGACGTCCAAAACGCCCTCGACCAATTCACCACTGCGGCGGCGAGCCCGATACGAAAATTGCGGCATAGCTTCCTTTATCTAAAACCGTTACAAGTCAAAAGTTTCAATCGCGCTTCGGCCGCATGGCGTCCCCGCCTCCCCGGCGATAACCTTCCAAATCCAGCGTCACGTGCGCATAGCCGATGCCCTTCAACACCCCGGTGACTTTCACCGAAAGGCCGTCCGCCAGAAAGCGCGGAATTTCCGCCGGCCCGAGTTCGATGCGGGCAAGACACGTGACGGGTGACCGGTGACGGGTGACGCGATCGCCGCCTGAGGCCGGGGATTTTCCCGTCACTCGCCACTCGTCACTCGTCACGCGAAGTTCATGGTGCCTCACGCGCACATCATAAAATCCCAGATCCCGCAGCACGTTTTCGGCCGCCTCGATCATTCGCAATTTTTCCGGCGTCACCGGCTCGCCATGTGGCACCCGCGAACTCAGACACGCCATCTGCGGTTTGTCCGCCGTCGGCAGGCCCAGTTGCGCCGACAACTGGCGGATTTCCAGCTTCGTCAAACCTGCTTCCTTCAGCGGCGCGCACACGTGAAATTCCGCCGCCGCCGTTGCGCCGGGCCGGAAATCACCCGCGTCGCTGGCGTTCTCGCCATAGGCAATCACCGCGAGTTTCTCCGCGCGCGCCAGCGGCGTCAGTTGCTCGAACAATTCGTGCTTGCAGAAATAGCAGCGGTTGACCGGATTGGCGGTGTAACGTTGGTCTTCAAATTCCTTCGTTGGGATGACGCGCACCGGAAAACCGGATTGTCTCGCGACCGCCAGCGCTTCGGCCAGCTCACGGCGCGGCAGGCTCGGCGAATCGGCGATGACCGCGAGCGATTTCTGGCCGAGCACCTCGTGCGCCACGCGCGCCAAAAATGCGGAGTCCACGCCGCCGGAATAGGCGACGAGGCAGGAACCGTATTGGCGCAACCGGGCACGCAACGCTTCAAGCTTGTTCGCGACCATGGCTAAACTCTGGCATTTCTTCAGGCGCTTGTCGAGCCGGCCGCCTGCGAATCAGGCTTGACGCGCGCCGTGGTTATGATTGTCTTTGGACACAATGAAAACAAAAATTTTTATGGCGCTCGCGGCCATCGCCCTCATGACCGCCGGTTGTGTCACCACGGTGAGCGATACCAAGGTCGCCGGCAACCCGATGGGGAGAGATGCCGTGGCCGGCCGTTATCAACGCCCGGTGGACGAGGTCTATCGCGCGGCCATTCAAGTCATCAACAACGACGGGACGTTGCTTACCGAATACATCCCGCACGATACCACGAACACCGTCCGGGCCTTCATGGGCCGTGTGAACCAGAACAAGGTCTGGATGCGTGTCGAAGCGGTGGATCCGCAAATCACTCAAATCACGGTGGAGGCCCGCACCAAATGGGGCAACCAGGACCTCGACATGGCGCACGAACTGGAAAAGGAAGTCGCGCTACAACTGGCGCGGTGAGCCGTGTTTTAATCCGATGTTCTGTTCGTAAACGCCGAGCTTCACGCCGGGCGTTCCTTTACGTCCTTTGAGTTCGAGCTTCAACCGCGCCAGACGTGTCCGCGCCATTTCCCCGGCGGCCAGGTCGGGAAAGCGTTCGATGATCTTCTCCAGGGTGCCGCGCACCGCTTCGTAATCCGCGCCGTGTTGAATCTGCAAATCCGCCAGCAGATTCAGCCAGTGCGCCACCCGCTTCCCCGGCTGGTTCGGCATCTCGATCAATTGGTTCAATTCGCCTGCGGCCAGATCCAGCCGCTGATAATGCCCGGCGTAAATGACCGCCAGCTTCTCGCGCGCCTCGGTGTCCAGCGGATGCTGCTCCAGATGTTTCACGTAGGCGGCGGCAAGCTTCGTCGGATCGGCTTCCTCCGGACGCAAATGCTCCGACGACTCCAACAGCCCGACGTTTTTGACGCCTTCCGGCACAGCCATCGGCTGGCGGTCCAGCGACGCCAGCACGACTTTTTCCGTTCCCCCCAGATGGGCGATGCGCTGGGCGGCCTGCAACGACAATTCCGTGTCGGGAAAGCGCGCGACGATTTTCCCCAGGGCGGCGCGCGCGGAATCAAAATCCTGCGTCAGCTTGATATGCCAGTCGGCGAGTTGGGTCATCGCGGCGGCAAACTGCTTGGGCGGCGGATTCGGCTGGTCGCAGAAATGGTTCAACGTCAGTTCCGCCGAGGGCAAATCCTGCAAATCCTCGGCCTGGACACCAGCCAGCAGCATCACGCCTTCAAAATCATTCGGGAATTTGGCGAGTTGCTCGCGAATGGCCACCACCGCCTGGAGGAATTCACGCCGCTGTCGCCGGGCCTGGGCAATGGAATAATATGGCTTTGGCTCCGGCGGTTCGGTGCCGCCGTCATACATGCTTGTCAGCGGCCGGGAAAACCATTCACTGATGTGCGGCGTCCACATGATGGACAGGACTATTCCCATGAAAACGATAAGGAACGGACCAAATGGCCCCAACTTGTGGGCAAACCAGATGCAAAAAAACACGAAAGGAATCGTAAATCCCCATTTGAAAAGTATTTTCACCGGGTCTTCCGCGCGCCTGAGTGCCCGTATGGTAAGCCAAATGAGACAGGCCAGGCCGACCACTGTCAAGACTGTCTCCACCGTCATTTTGATGGTCTGGCTCATGGCTGATTGAAGCAAAGCTCGTCCCGCATTCCGGCAACTTCAAGTTATTTCTGTAACGGCGGTCTGTGACTGCCGCAAATTCAGGCAGCGCTTTCGGTACGTTGCTGTCATCAGCCATAACGATATGGCCTGGTCATGGCAAACGTGTTCGGCAGATGCCGTACCTCGCTCACTTTACCTTCCGCCAGCAGCACTTCCATGATATCAAAACGGATTTTCACCGCCGGATTTTTCAACAGGCGTAAATAATCGAGCGCGGCGCGCGACAGCCGGCGACGACGCTCCGCATTGACCGCTGCCGCCGGCCGCGTCCAATCCTCCGACGAACGGGTTTTGACCTCCACAAACGCCAGGCAATCGCCGTCACGGAAAATCAAATCAATCTCGCCGCGTTCAGACCGAAAATTGGCGGCAAGAAATTTCAATCCCTGGCGACGCAAAAATTTCCGGGCAGCGCGCTCGCCCAGTTCGCCCCGTCGCAAATGCTCCGGCTTTTCCTTGCCGGTAAATCGTGCCCTCAATTTCCCCAGCAGGTTCATTTATCAGTCACAAACTCCTGACACAGATTCCACGGATTAACACGAATTCAAGCAATCTAAAATCAATCTGTGAAAATTCGTGAAATCCGTGTCTAAAAAAGTTCCGATTCTTTGAGTTTAAGCGGCGCGAAGCTGCGGCGGTGAATCGGACACGGCCCGTGCGCCGTAAGGGCCGCCAGATGCCGCGCCGTGCCGTAACCCTTGTGCCCGGCAAACCCGTAAGCCGGCCATTGCCGGTCGAATTCCAGCATCAGCCGGTCGCGCGTGACCTTGGCCAGCACGCTCGCGGCGGCGATGGAATAACTCCGCGCGTCGCCTTTCACGATGGCCGTCTGTGGCACGGGCATCGTCTTGACCGGCCGGCCATCCACCAACACGTGTTGCGGCTGCGGATCCAGGTCCGCCAGCGCCGCATTCATCGCCCGATGGGTCGCGCACAGGATGTTGATTTCATCAATCTGAACGGAATCAATCTGCGCAACGGCATATTCCACTTCATCAGATGCCGTAAGATAGGCGAAGAATTTTTCGCGTTGGGCGGCCGTGAGTTGTTTGGAATCGTTGAGACCACCGAGTTCGCGCGGCAGACCAGCCTGCGCCCACTGCGCCGGCAAAATGGCCGCCGCCGCCACCACCGGCCCGGCCAGCGGTCCGCGACCGGCTTCGTCCACGCCCGCCACGCGGGTCATACCGCGATTCCATAAGGTACGCTCGAATTCAAAACGATCCACGGGATTGACGCGAGCCATCGCCTCAGATGGTTCGCGTTTGCGCCGATCTGTCAAAGCAAAAGACGCAAAAAATCCGTGTTCATTCGTGTTCATCCGTGGTTAAATTTTCGCCATGAAAATCGAAGCCCTCCACATCGGCATGAAGGTGCGCCATCCGCAGTATGGCGTTGGTGAAGTCAAAATCATTTCCGAGACCACGGCGGAAATCCTTTTTTTGGACGGCAAACACGCCGTCGCGCCGGAACCGAGCGGCCTGGAACCGGCCGAACCGCACGTTTCCGCGAGCGGCCTGAATGTGCCGCTGAAACAATTCGTCCAGGAAACGGTCTCCGCGACGCTGGGCCGGCTGGGTTTGGAAAAGCCGGATGCCGTCATTGAAAAACTGGGCGTCCGCTGGCACGGCGGCAAACTGGTGGCACACCCGTCCGATCCAACGCTGCAGACCAAAGAAGTCCCGCTTGAAACCTTTTTCCACAAAATTGTGATGGTGCGAAACAACCTGCGGGTGCTGGAACAGAAGATTAACGCGCACGAGAAGTTGACCGACGGCGAGAAGGTGGAGATGCAGCAATACATCACGCGCAGCTACGGCTCGCTGACCACGTTCAACGTGTTGTTCAAGGAAAAAGAAGACCAGTTTTAACGTCGCGCGCCGGTTTTGGGGAAAACGAACCGTGGAGAGCATTCAACCATCAACATCAACCTTCAAAGCTCAATGATTTCATCGCTGCGTTCGTTGGTGGTTCGGCGTTGAATGTTGGATGTTTCATGAACAATAAACCGCCAGCCTTTCGCCACGGAATTCTCGCCGCCGGCCACTGGGTCGTGGACCTGGTCAAACGGATTGATCACTGGCCGGAGCCAACCACGCTGGCGCGGATCGAGCAGCAACAGACGGCCAACGGCGGATTCGCCTTCAACCTGCTGAGCGACCTCGCGGTACTGGATTCCGCCTGCCCGCTCTTCGGCGCCGGTTTGATTGGTGACGATGCCAACGGACGCTTCATCCGCGAACGCTGCCGTCAATTGAAGATTGACGACAGCCTGCTCCGCGCGACCGCCGCGGCGCCCACCAGTTTCACGGATGTGATGACGGAAACCGGTTCCGGCCGGCGGACTTTTTTTTATTGCCCGGGCGCCAATGAGCAACTGACGGAAAGCCATCTCCGGCCGCTTGAGTCGCCGGCCAAAATTTTCTGCCTCGGCTATCTCGGTTTCCTGCCGCAGTTGGACGCCGTTGACGTTAGCGGGCTGAACGGCTCCGCGCGATTATTAAAGGAGGCGCGAGTGGCAGGAATGGCGACGGCGGCGGACCTGGTCAGCGCCCGGAATCCCAATCTGCGCGCTCAGATTGCGCCGTGTTTGCCGTATCTGGACATTCTCTTTTTAAACGAATGGGAAGCCGGTCAATTGCTCGACCGGAACACGTCCGAATCATTCTCCGCCGGCAAAGCCATAGCGCTGGCCCAGGCCGTCCGCAAACTCGGCGTGTGCGGAGCTGTGGTGCTTCATTTTCCTGAAGGCGTAGCGGCGGCGATCAGCGAGGATGAATGTCTGATGCGAGGCTCCGTGCGCCTGCCACAGGAGGAAATCCAAGGCACTGTGGGAGCTGGCGACGCCCTGGCGGCGGGCGTGTTGTTGGCGCTCCACCACGAAATGTCCTGGCCGGAAGCGCTGACCCTCGGCGTCTG
Organism: Candidatus Limnocylindrales bacterium; assembly: GCA_035604955.1. Lineage (GTDB taxonomy): Bacteria > Verrucomicrobiota > Verrucomicrobiia > Limisphaerales > UBA11358 > UBA11358. The sequence continues at coordinate 50,865 of DATNHM010000024.1, forward strand.
CGCGGCCGCCGCCTGTTTGAAATCGCCCTCCGCTTCGGATGGTGTGTTGCCATGGAAACAGTGCCTGGAGTTGGGACGCCAATACGGATTCAATAAATTCGATAGCTGACGAAAGGCGGGTTTCTGGCCCGCGTTGGGCTTACCATCTGCAAGATCAAATTCTTGCCGAACGGCTCGAAGGAGTTGTGCCACCGTCGCGCACGGCTAGGTCAAATGAAGATTTTTTTTGTCCACGTTGAATTTGCATTTTTATGTTTGATGTCAATCAGTAGGGCACTAGAATTCAAAAACGTCAGAAGATTCGAGCAACTGATTATATGTCATCATGGTCGAAAATGAAAATCGAAAGGAGATATCGGCGATGTCCGATTGCATGTCCAAGATACCTAGACTCAGAAATTTCCAACCTCAGCGAATTTTTTGGCGTATTTAACTCAGTTCTTGATGCTGGTAAAACTTTTTGGTTTAGAGGTCATTCTGATCTAAAGTTTGAGCTGGCGCCATTTGCACTCCGGTATCCGATGGAGGAAGAACGAGAGCGTGCATTGGGCCTCGTTAGCGAAGTGAAACGGTTCTTAGGGATGAAGTTACAACCTTTACGCAGACGGGTTGTCGTAGGTGGTTTGGAGCCTTGGCTTAACAGTGCGCTGCAAATTTTGGGACCAAATCATCCTGCTAGCGCTGAGTTGGCCCAGTTGCGAAAACAGATTCAACTTCTCAGTGCAGCCGATGTAGCGCGAGCGCAAGTGGCTAAATTCTATAAATCGTGGTATGATTTAATCGCTTCTACTGACTTTCGCATAATATAGTGACAATTGGCTCAAAACAGTTCGGCCTGTTTCCAGAAGGATTCCACGAGAGTCGGACGCCGGCGCATCCGGCCCAGCGCCTTGCGCGCCGCCCAACTCAGTTGGGCAAAGTCCTTCGG
>DATNHM010000025.1:0-14619 GCA_035604955.1 Candidatus Limnocylindrales bacterium
GCTCGCGGAAATACGCGTTGGCGCCATCCACAAACCGCGCGTAGCGGCCGGGGGGAAGGTCTTTATCGCTTTCGGCCTGAGCGCCGTCGATCTTCCCATCGGCCTGTTGTAGGGAGGGATCGCCGTTGATGGCGCGCAGGAAGTTTTCGGTTAGTTGCCGCATGGCGGCGCTCTTGCACGCGTGATCGGCGAAGAACTTTTGCATGTCGGTCACCAGGGCCATCATGTCGTGGACCAAGTGCTGGGCGCCCCCGGGCTGCGCGGCCGCGATGACACCTTGCATCGGCACTCGGTTGAACTGGGTATCGTGAAACTTGACGTATGTATCGACGAACCGCGGATCCATGTCGATTGTGTAGTCATGGTTTTCCTCGCTGATGAGAAGCCCAGTTTGTTTGTCAAATTTCCGGTTGGTTCTCACTGTGATGCTTACCCTCACGTGATTAGCCGGCAGACAATCGGGAAATTTGGCCGACAACATTTCCACGTACGAGCAGAAGACTTTCTGGAACTGATCGTTCTCGTTCATCGCGGCGCCAAAACCACCGTCGAAGACTTCCCGGATCATGTCGGTCTGGTAGCCATCCCAGTACAGCCGGGATTTGCGGACCAGATCCTTGGACGCCAATTGCTTCGGCGGGGCGTTTTTCACGGTTTCATCGCGTGCTTTCAGGGCGGCAACCTCGTCCGCGCTCCGCGCCTCTTGAGCTACGATGGTGCCTCGAATATCCGCCGATTCAGTTGCGTCCCACGTCGCCTCAAACTTGGGCACGAACATGTCTGCGAGGGATCCGGACGCCTGTGCGCTGAGAATTCGCGCGGTGTGCTGGTTCTCATTGGAACGGAGCGTGCCATTGAAACCCATTGCCTTAAAATCCTTGAAATCCTTAGGCGGGGTCGTCTCCCAGTCATGGACAAACAGATGGAAGGCGCCGTAGCCGTCGAGGGCTCCTTTGAGGCTATAGGTGTAGGCCTTGGTGCCGGAATCGGTGGGCAGGTAAATCGTGGACACGCCGGCGAGGCCGTTCGGGTCCTGGAGCTTGTAGGTGCCATTCACGAGAACGGTCGGACGCGTGATCGTCAGCTTGAACTTGATGGGCGACTCATTCGCTCTGGTGTAGGTTCCGTTGAAAACGCCCGGGATGCCTGGTCGAACGATGCGGCCTACGGGCGCGGCGGGGGACGCGGTCGTATTTACCACCGGACCGGCGGCGCTGGTTTGGGTTGCCAAGAGACTGTCGAGGTTGGCCGACTCGGCCTTGTCTCGCGTGCCTTTGAATTTATTGATGGCACGGTTATTCCTGTCGATAACCTTCCCGGAAATCTGATCGGGAATAAAATCGAACTCCAGTTGCCCGTTGCGCCCCTTAACGTAGGGAGTCTTGTCGAACTCGGCGTAGATCTGGCTCACCGCGTAAGCGTCCGGCGCGGGTTTCCCCAAAGGCTTGGCGGACCAACCCAACGTCCCCGTCGCATAAACGCCGGTCAGTTTGTAGGTGTAGGTGACGGGCTTGGCTTCGGGGGAAGGCGGTACATCAAACGTGAACAATCCGTCCAGGATTCCGTCCACCGATCCGTTGTCGATGAACTTGACGTAAAGTTTGGCCGGCACCTCGTCATCCGGGTTGGATCCGTAGGTGCCAATATAGACGCCGTCGATGGCGGTGCGCGCGATGTAGGTGCCCGGAGCCGATGAAGACGGCGGCTTCGGCGTGGCGGACGTGGCGGCGGTTGGCTGACGCGTTTGCTGCGCGATAACGGGAGAAGGCGGTGCTGCCGCCGTCACACTGGCCAGGTTGGCCGATTCAGCCGCATTTCGACTGGCCTCGAAGTTGGGACCAGGAGGACGACCAAGCATCTTGCCCGAAATCTGTCCGGCACCTTGGGCGCCGTCGGGATTGAACGTGCCGTTCATTCCCATCATCCTCAAATTGGTCGGCGCGACCGTTTCCCATTTGGTTCGTCTCAGTTGGAAGTATCGGTTCCCTTGGAGGTATCGTCCCACCACGTCACAGGTGTAGGGAGTCGCGCCGGAACTGCCCGGCGGGGAAAACGTGAATACGCCGGCGAGGGTTCCGTTGCTCTGCTGCGTGATCGACAACTTGAATTTGATCGGCCCTTGATCGCCAGCGTAGCTGCCATTGTAAACGCCGGTGATGGTGGGGGACGGGGCGAGTTGGGCAGGCGCGCTCGGAGTCAACACGCCGCTGGCGAAAACGGCGGCGATCACCAATCGCAAACCATTCCGTCTTATTGACCACCTCCGTCTCATCGCCACGGTGGAATCGTTAGTGTTCATGCTTTTCCTTTCGTTGGTGGGTGTCATGTTCATTTTGAAAGAAAAGTGCTGATACTCGCGTCGGACGATGGCGTGATCTTAAGATGCTTGACGAGATCTCCCACGGGCCCGACAAGCGTGAGCACACCGTCGGGTCCATCTTGCCACGCGTGCGCTGGTTCGAGTGATCCTGGACCGCGGCGGCGATGATGAACGGGTTGGCAATCTCCCCATTCTTTTTCAGCCCCTCGGCCCCGCGCAGCGCATCCACCCATCCCGTGAACAGGGGAAAGGCGTAAGGACTGATGCCATGATCGAGATCGTTGGGGAACTTGTCGAGATCGTCGGGAGAGACCGTTCCGTGGAGCAGGCCCGTCACATTAGGCAGGCGGCTGATCCGGCTGTCCATGCCTTCCTGCAACGAGAACATGACGTAAAGGGCTTTCCTCGGCTGAAATGCAGTTCTTATAATTTTATGAAAAAGCTGTTGGTATTGACTGTGCGCCTCCGCAGCGTCCCGCGCAACCATTTTTGCGGTGACGAAGCCCGGGGGAATAGCAGATAGCCGTAAGCAATGGACATGCGCCGGGAGACGGGACGCAGCATTCATGCAGCAGACTCACGCGCGGTTTGCCTGCCTGCCCGATAAATCCGGTGTTCCAATGTCAAGGCAACCTCGCGTACTGTTGGCAAGCTGCCCACCCACGCGACTTGCTGCCGGGTGTTTTTTCTGGCATGATTTCCGGGCAATGAAAAATTCAAAATCATCCGATTCACTTCGTCCCTTTTCCAGCATCGTCTTTGACGGCTACGAACGCGCCGCCGCCCGTTCCATGCTTTATCCCATCGGGTTCAAGCCGGAGGATTTCAAAAAGCCGCTCATCGGCGTCGCCTCCACCTGGGGCAACGTCACGCCTTGCAACATGCACATTGACAAACTCGCGCTCGAATCCGAGAAAGGTGCGAACGAGGCCGGTGGCAAGGCCATTGTCTTCAATACCATCACCGTGTCCGACGGCATCTCGATGGGCAGCGAAGGCATGAAATACTCGCTCGTCTCGCGCGAGGTCATCGCCGATTCCATCGAAACCGTGGTGGGCTGCGCCGGCATGGATGGATTTGTGGCCATCGGCGGTTGCGACAAAAACATGCCCGGCTCGCTCATCGCCATGGCGCGGCTGAATCGCCCGGCGGTGTTCGTCTATGGCGGCACCATCCTGCCCGGTTGCATCACCGGCGACACGCGCAAGCTCGACATCGTGTCCGTGTTCGAAGCCATCGGCCAATATGCCAACAAGAAAATTTCCGACGCCGAATTGCAGGCGGTCGAGCAATGCGCCATTCCCGGTCCCGGCTCGTGCGGCGGCATGTACACCGCCAACACCATGGCCAGCGCCATCGAAGCGCTTGGCATGAGCCTGCCCAACAGCTCCGCGCAAAACGCCATCTCGCCCGCGAAGCTGGACGATTGCCGTCGCGCCGGCGCGTGCGTAATTGAAATGCTCAAGCAAGGCATCCGCCCGCTCGACATCCTGACGAAAAAAGCCTTCGAGAACGCCATCACCGTGGTCATCGCGCTCTGCGGCTCGACCAACGCCGTGCTGCACCTGCTCGGCATCGCTCATGCGGCCAGGGTGAAACTGACCATTGACGACTTTGCCCGCGTCGGCAAGAACGTGCCCGTGCTCGCGGATTTGAAACCGAGCGGAAAACATCTCATGTCCGAAGTCGTCGCCATCGGCGGCATCCGGCCATTGATGAAGACGCTGCTCGACAAAGGACTGCTCCACGGCGACGCGTTGACCGTGACCGGCCAGACCATGGCGGAAACGCTGGCTGACACGAAACCGTATCCGGCCAGCCAGACCATCATCCAGCCGTTTGATAAGCCGATTAAGAAGGACAGTCATTTTGTGATTCTACGCGGCAACCTTGCGTCTGAAGGCGCGGTGGCAAAATTGACCGGCAAGGAAGGCTTGCGCTTCTCCGGCAAGGCTATTGTGTTTGAGTCCGAGGAAAAGGCGCTCAAAGCCATTCTCGACGGCACGGTGAAGAAAGGCCACGTGATTGTGATTCGCAGCGAAGGCCCGAAAGGCGGGCCCGGCATGCGGGAAATGCTGTCGCCCACCAGCGCCATCATGGGCAAAGGCCTGGGCAAGGACGTGGCGCTCATCACCGATGGCCGGTTCAGCGGCGGCAGCCACGGCTTTGTGGTCGGTCACATCACGCCGGAGGCGTATGTGGGTGGAACCATTGCGCTCGTGAAGAACGGCGACCCCATCACCATTGACGCCGGGAAACGGGAAATCACTCTGGACATTCCTGCCAAGGAAATCGCGGCCCGCCGCAAGGCGTGGAAGAAGCCCGCGCCCCGCTACACCCGCGGCGTGCTGGCCAAGTACGCGGCGCACGTCACCAGTGCCTCACTCGGCGCGGTGACGGATATGGATTTGAAGTTGTAAGTCGCCTTAATTAGCCTCTTACTCCATAGGCCAAATCCAAACCAACTCCTCAATATGAAAACCGAAGAATTTACAAAACGAGTCGAAGAACGGATGGCTGAAATAGGAGCTGAACGAGCCATTGCGGACGAGGGCAATCAATTTGCAATTTGGTTCGGCGAAGAAATTCTTGGCTTTGAATTGGGATTGGTTGCTGAAAAATTGCACATCGGAGCCTCTGGCGATCATAAAATTGACCTTGGAATTGCCGAAGACGATGTGCCAATCCGAATAATTGCACAATGTAAGTTTTCAAAGGGAGGAAAGGGCAACTATAATTTAGACTTGGTAGATGAAGTTCTGAATGCAAAAAAGCGCGCCATCCAATCCCCCTTACTTGGAAATACCCGACGTCAAGAGTTCTGTGTCCGATACAATGCCGCATCTCAAAAACCGGAAAGATTATTGGCTATTGGATTTGGAACTTTTGCGAAAGACGCCTTTGATTACGCAGTCGATAGTGGTGTTGTAATTTATGATCACGAAAGACTTTACAGGGAATGGATTTCACGAAACGACCCAGCAGGACTGCCTCCCCCAAAAATGATTTCCATTCCCGCGTCAACGGATGTGCGAATAGAGAAAGGCAAAAAACCTAGAAGGACGTTCATAACCACAATTTCAACAAAGACCTTGTATGAAATTGTTAAAGAGCATGGGCTTGGTTTGTTTTCTGAAAATTTCAGATACAAATTGCCAAGCTCTGCACGCAGCGATGCAATCGCTGATGCCACACGAGCGACGCTGGAGAAAGAGTCGAGCAAATTGTTAGAACGAAATAATGGACTAACTTTCATCGGTGAAAAAATCGAACCTGGAAGCACAGATCTGAAAATAATAACGCCGCAGATTGTAAATGGCTGCCAAACTTCATACGCGATACATGAGTGGTATGACCAACGCGTAAAAGGTGGACAAGACATCAAAGACTTGCTTGAAGGCGAAGTGATGGTGAAAATTGTCGAAGCAGATAACGTTGATGCAGGCAAGATCGCGGAAGCAGCCAACAGACAGAATCCTATTTCCTCCCGTGATTTACATGCAAACCAAGATTCGCAAAGCGAGTTAGTCGTGCATTTCAAAGAATTCAACCCAAAGATTTTCTTTGAGACTCGGGAGGGCGCTTGGGCTGCTGTGGAAGCACGAAAGGAAACTGGGCTTTATCAGATTCCCGGCGGAGGTCGACGCTATAGAACCGTAAATAACGAGGTTGCAGGACAAATTTTCTTGGCCGTTTTGGGATTTCCTCATTGGAGCAAGGATCGGAAAAAGTCAATTTGGGAAGATGAAGCAATCAATAAAGCAATTTTTGGCTTTCATGATGATGCATCTGTCCGGTTTACAGGCTCAATTCGTAATGACACACCGACTCCTGATGTATTGACCTCAATTCCCACGGGAAGCAAGGCGTTCATCCAAGATTCCTTGTTTGGTTACGCTGTTTTGCAATATCTCGACGCGTTAAGGCTGAAGATTTATCCAGAGAAATTAGGCCTTTGGGCTGACCCTGCTGCTGACCCCATAGGTAGAATTGTTCAATCGAAAGCGTTTTTGGATTATTGGGAGTTTCATGTTTGTGCCCTGATCAATTTTGTCATTGTGAAAATGACGGGTGGAAATAGAGACAAAATTGAAAAAGCTCGGGAGTTACTGATTGGTTCAGATTATAACATTGTATTTTCCACACCGGGAAAACGCGCGCAGAAATTTGAAACCCAAAAAGATTCCAGCTTGCACGATTTGTTGGATTACGACTCAAATAAAGACGAACCATTTAACCGCCTGAGTCAGTGGTTCAATTCTCTGGACACCATCTTTAGCGATTTGATTGACACAGCAACAAAGACTGGTGACTTTAAAAATCTCAACCACTTTTTTTACAAGCGAGATTCAACATACAAAGACGCGATAGAAAAAGCTTCCAAGTGGTTCGGATCAAAAACAGACCGCAAATCCCGTTTCCCCTTGCCTGATCTTTGAGAATCCCACCAGGATTCCATCATCCAGCCTAGGGTTGCGGAGTTACCTTGAGCCACCCAATCAAAAAATTCATTTCGCGTTTGTCGTTCGCTTCACCCAAACGGGCTTTACAGTCTGAATGTTTTCGAGAATTTTAATTTTCATGGCCTCCGCGTTCGCTGTGCTCCCGCCGACGCGATGCTCTGGCGCGACAAGTCGGCACGACAAGCCATTTTTGATTGGCGGCGCTTTCAATGACCCCGCGCTTATACGGAAAGCGCAATTGGGTACTGTCCTGATTCGCCCGGAGCGCGGATTGTCCTCAATCCGCAGCGGCTGAAGCGGTCGAATAGGCTGCGAGTTGAGACAACTCGCGCCCCACTTGGTTATTTCGGACTCCAAATTCGGACACAACCCGCAATTTAAATAGCTTGTAATGCTTCCGGGGGCTGATAGCTTTATTAAGCACGGCAAAGCGCTCAGTTTTGCTTGCCGGCGGACGTGTCCGACGACGCATATGACAGACACCACGTCCGTCGCTTTTCCAATAAATTACTCCACCGTTCCTCAAATCAGCCAAAAGCGCAATCTGCCAGACCATTACGCGGATTACAGATGGGACAATCGGAAGAATAAATCGCCGGATGACGGCGAAATCACCACGCCCTTGTTCGTGCCATCGTCCGTAGGCGTGCCGTAATTCGCCCAGTTCCCCGACGCGAGATTTCCGTTCGTTTGCAGATTAAAGCCGGTCGAAGGCGACGGCCAAGATACGGTCAGGTTTCCGGCTGATTGAGTCAGATTCAACGTCACCGGGAAGGTGAGGGCAAAGACGGTGCCGTTGCCGTTGGTGGTGTAGGCGGAACCACCGACGACGGCCGTTTCAAAAAAAGTATTTCCGGACAAGAGCAACGTACCCTCCGGCCCCGCGCCGTCGCTGCCGCCGGTGAATTGATAGATGTTCGTGAATCCACTGCCATCGGTATTCATCCGATAAATGTTTCCGAAGTTGGTGAAACCCACAAAGGCCGCCCCGTACAGTTGGTTGCTGAACAGGATGAGGCCTCCGACTTGTTGTCCGCCGTCGTACTGGCCGGTAAATTGATGAATTGGGGCAAAACCCGTGGAATCGGTGTTGACCTTAAAGATGGTACCGATGTTTGAAATGCCTCCAGCGGTCGTGCCGCCAAACAACACGTTGTTGGATAACACCAGCGGCCCAACCGGCCAACTGCCGTCGAGGCCGTTGGTAAACGAGTAGAGGTTGGTGAAGGCGTTGCCATCGGTGTTGATTCGGAAAACGGAACCGGCGGCAACGTTTGTGCCGGCGTGCATGGTGGTCCCATAAAGGGTATCGCCGGACAACAGCAATGGTGCCGTTGGACTGGCGCCGTCGGCACCGGAAAACGCGTAGAGGTTCGTAAATCCCGAACCATCCGTGTTGATTTTGAATACTGTGCCGTGCTTGCCAACACCGCCGCCGCCGTAGGTGGTGCCATAAAGCGTATTCCCGGAAATGGTCAAACCGGCGCTGGGATTCTGGCCGTCCAGACCGTGAAAACTGTAAAGGTTGGTGAAACCCGTGCCGTCCAAGTTGACCCTGAATACGGCGCCCCGGCGAGGGGTGTTGGTTCCGCCAAAACCGGTGACCCCAAAAAGCCAATTACTGGAAGAAATGAGCAAATTACCTGTGCCGGGGTTCGCGCCGTCCACGCCGTTGGTGAAATTGTAAAGCGTCGTAAACCCGGTGCCGTCGGCATTTAATTTGAAGATGGTCCCGCAATTTGAAACGCCGCCCAAATCGGTCATTCCATAAAGAACATTGCTCGTCAACAACAGCGTGCCGCGTGGGCTGGTTCCATCGTAATTGGTGGGTGGTGAACCAGAGGTCACCGAGAAAATGTGCAGCGAAGCATAGGCGAAGGTTTGAGCATCAGCTCGGAATATACCAGCGAGGAAAATCAATCCCGCCAAAGGAAGAACAGATTTCATGGTCCGATTACTGGATATAATGGCATTATAAAACATACTACGTCGCATTCAAGTTGTTTTTGGCCGTGCTTTTCGAAGCAGGCTTCAATCATCATGACCTCTGCCTGCGCTGTGCTCCCGCCGGCGCGCTGTTTTGGCGTGGCAAGTCGGCGCCACAAGCTTCAGGTAGGACGTATCTCCGCACGCGCCGTTCCGGATTCGCGGCGCTTTCGGAGAAAGCGCCCTACCTTTAAGCCGACCTCATTAATTTTCGCCTCAAATCCCCTCACTTTGATGGCGTCAAACGTGCTTCATCTAATTCGTCTTTCTTGACGATTTACTTGACATATATGCCTTAATTCGTCATAAATGGCGTGTTATGAAATTAACCAAACAGGCCACAGATACGGTTATCCTTGGTGAGCTGGGCAGCCGGCTTGCCAAAATCCGACTGGACCACAATCTCACGCAGGCCCAACTGGCGACTCAGGCGGGAGTCGCGAAGCGAACCGTGGAGCGGTTGGAAGCGGGCGCGGTAGCGACCCAGTTGTCCGGGTTCATCCGCGTATGCCGCGTGCTCGATTTGATCGAGCGCTTTGACCTGCTCATCCCGGAACCGGTGCCCAGCCCGGTCGCGCAGTTGAAGCTCGGCGGCAAAAAGCGCCGGCGCGCTTCCACCGCCAAGACCGCCGCGCCTCCGGCCAATAAATGGCAATGGGGGAATGAGCGATGACGCTGGCCGAAGTCAAATTGTGGGGACGGACCATCGGCGCGGTTTCCCTGGAGGACGGCCAACGGTTCGCGGCGTTTCAGTACGATCCGGCGTTTGCCCAGAGCGGGATTGAAATTTCGCCGATTACGATGCCGCTGGGCAACCGGGTGTATGTTTTCCCCGATTTGCCGGAAATCACCTTTCACGGGTTGCCCGGGTTGCTGGCGGATTCGTTGCCCGACCGGTTTGGCAACGCCCTGATAGACGCATGGCTGGCAACGCAAGGCCGGACACCCGAGAGTTTCAATGCGGTGGAACGGCTTTGTTACATCGGCGCGCGCGGCATGGGCGCGCTGGAATTTGCGCCGGCCATCGGCCCAAAACCGCAAGCGGCAAAAAAAATTGAAATTGACGCTCTGGTCAAACTGGCGTCGGAGGTGCTGAGCCATCGCCGGAACCTGAAAACCACCTTTGCCAGCGAGCGAAGGAAGAACGCCCTGAACGACATCCTGCGGGTCGGGACTTCGGCTGGCGGTGCCCGGGCCAAGGCGGTCATCGCCTGGAACCGCCAGACCAATGAGGTCCGTTCCGGGCAGATTGCGGCGGGAAAAGGATTCGATTACTGGCTGTTGAAATTTGACGGTGTTACCGGCAACAAGGACAAAGAACTCGAAGATCCCAAGGGCTACGGTGCGATCGAATACGCGTATTATCTGATGGCGCGAGCAGCAGGCGTTACCATGAGTGAGTGCCGGTTGTTGGAGGAAAACGGGCGGCGCCATTTTATGGCCCGGCGGTTCGACCGGTTGGAAGGCGGCGAGAAATTGCACATGCAATCGTTGTGCGCCCTGGCCCATTTTGATTTCAACCACGCCGGCGCTTACAGCTATGAACAGGCGCTGTTGATCATCCGCCAGTTGAATCTGCCGATGGAGGCCGTTGAAGAACAGTTCCGGCGGATGGCGTTCAACATCATCGCCCGCAACCAGGACGACCACGTCAAGAACATCGCGTTTCTGATGGACAAAGCCGGCCGCTGGTCGCTCGCGCCGGCGTTCGACGTGACGTACAGTTACAACCCGTCCGGCGACTGGACCGCCCGGCATCAGATGACCATGGACGGTAAGCGTGACGGATTCACGCTGGCCGACTTCCGGGCCTGTGCCCGGAGCGCTTTGATGAAACGCGGCCGGACGGAGGCCATTGTTGAGGAAGTCCGTGCCGCCATAATCAAATGGCCGGAATACGCGGAGCAGGCGCAGGTAATGAAAAGTTGGCGCCAACAAATCCAACGCAATCTCCGGCTGGATTTGCCTCGCACATAACGATAAAAAATGGTTTCAAAGTCTGAATGGTTTCGAGAATTTCAATTTTCACGGCCTCCGTTCCGCTGTGCTTCGCCGCGACGAGCCGTTTTCAATTCGCAGCGCTTTCGGAGAAAGCGCCCGGCCTTTAAAAAACAGGGCTGAGTGATACAATCCGATCAGGTTTATGAATGAGGTTTTGGATTCATTCGCGATTCAGACGCCCGGTCTGCGCTTCCAATCGGGTCACGGCAACAGGCGCACCCGTTGGGTTAATGCCTCCCTGTGTTCCCCCGAAATTACCGTTACCCGATATTATGTCAAAGTGGGTGATTTTGGCCAAGCCGGTGGTGGGCCATTACCCTCGTTCACCTTCGCTTGCCCGTCCTTGAACGCCATAGTATAGTGTAATACAAGTTGAATGATGAATAAGTGGATGGTTTTCATTTCGCTGCTTTGTCTGGCGGGGCTTTGTGCGCCTTTCATGGCCTCGCACGACGCGCAATTTTATTTTAATCGAGGTTCGCAAACCCTGTCCACGGCCGATCCCGACCATAAATGGAGTTATCGCTGGGACTTGAACAGCGCCGAGGGCGATTTCAGCCATGCCATCCGATTAAATCCTGATTTCGTTGCCGCTATTGCCAGTCGCGCGGGCATAGAATCCATCAGGGGAGATACGAACAAGGCGCTCAAGGATTACACCTCGGCCATCGGATTGAATCCGCTGGATCCGAACAATTACGTGCAGCGGGCGGAAATCGAAGCAGCGCGACGTGATTTTGAGCCGGCACTTGGTGATTATGAAAAGGTCATTGAATTGCAGCCGGATAATCGGAACGCCTACCGTGGAAGAATGCGCATCAAGGAAATGCAAAATGATTTTGCCGGCGCCATGATGGAACGGGTGCGCATGACGGAAGAGATGGGTTCTCCCTTCGCCGGCCCTGCCCCGACCAACGGCAATTTTCTCGCGCGCAACCCGGGCCGCTGGCGTGACCGCCAGTTGCAGCAGCTCGACCGCGCACTCGCAGCCGACACCAACTTCGCCTGGGGATATTATTATCGCGGTGTCTTCAAATCGCTTACCAACGACTGGGATGGCGCATTGGCTGATTTTCGGCGATGCCAGAATTTTCCCGACGGCCGCGTGAAAGATTACGCCGCCATCCACATCTGGCTGGTCCAGACCGAATCCGGCGAAAGGGAAAAAGCGGATCAGGGACTTCTGGTTTATTGCCAGGGCCGCACGAACGGAACTCCCGCCGACTGGCAGATGCAGATCGCAAAATTTCTTTTGAATCAAATCAACGAGACGGATTTGTCCAAAGCGCTTGAACCTTCCGACACCGGAAAGAAACAAAGTGAATTCTGGTATTACACCGGCATGAAACGCCTCTTGGCCGGCGACAAGGCGGGGGCAAGTGATCGTTTTCTAAAATCCCTGGCCACCCCAACGCGGTCTTACGCCGTCTTCTTTTCTGCCAGAGCCGAGTTAAGCTCGCTCAACCCGGTCGCATCAGCCGAATGAACCGTTAAACCAGAAGTTACGTGGCCACTTCCGATTTTGCCCGGCTCGCCACCACCCGCTTTGCCGGAATCAAAACCCAATTCAGGTGCCGAGTGGGCAGTTGTAGATTTCGAGAATTTTAATCAGCCAGGGCGCGGTTTCCACCTGCATCGGTCATTTCCGCGGCCACCACGGCGCTTTCGGAGAAAGCGCCCTGCCTTCCGGGCGTTTGACTGTCCGCCGGTTTAAGGAGTTCCCGCCTGGGTCTGGAGAAGCTGGTTCCTTTGCACAGCCAGATAATCCGTCAGATTGTCTTTGGTGATTGACTGCGAAGGGATGAGGATTTTCCCGTGGTCAAACTGCGATTTGTCGCCGCGCAAATATTTGTCCATGCGGAAGATGGTTTGGTAACCAATCTTCAAGGGATTTTGAACAATCGTGCCGTAAATATCGCCGGCGGCAATCCCGACCATCGTTTTGTCATAATCTTCAAAGCAAACAATTTTCACCTGCCCGGCCTTGCCCGCCTGGCGCACTGCGGTGAGAATGGCCGGTCCTTGATAGCCGTTCAGACAGGCCATGCCCGCCAGGTCGGGATGCTTCACCAGCGCGTCTTCCGCGTTTTTCTGGGCTATGTCACTGGCGGCGCCATCCCACAACGTGTCGATAATCTGTATGTTCGACCCCGCCAATCCCTTTTGGATGCCCTCGGCGCGGTCTTTTGTGTTTTCTGCGTTTGGATAGCCGATGAAAAAAATGATTTTACCGCCCTGGGGCAGCGCGGCTTTGAGCAATGTCGCCGCCTGCATGCCGGCGGCGACATTGTCCGTGCCGATGTAACACCGGCGTTGGCTGTTGGCCGCGTCGCTGTCGGCGCAGACCAGCAGTGTATTGGTGGCCAGATTGTTCAGGAAATCCGTCTGGGTTTCGGGATCGATTGGACTGATGACAATGCCGTCGGTGCCGTTCGTGATCAGAGTGCTCAAAAGCTCCTGCTGTGCCGCCGAGGTGCCATTTTCGAGAAAGCGGAAATCCAGATCCACGTCATTGAGTTGCCGCGTGGCGAAGTCGCAACCCAGCCGCACCACCGACCAGTAATTGTCCGGAGTGCCGCCGACAAAAACCAGGCGCAATTTTTTTTGCGTTACGCTGTTTTCGCAACCTTGAAACAAGCCCACCACACACAAGGCAAGAATGAAGAGGTGTAATTTTTTCATAATTGAGTTGGTAGAATTAGTTTTCGTAAACTTCGTTCCAGAGATGCTCGAGAGACTATTCCCGGAGCTGAACGTTGTCAAAGCCAATACCGGGATGGGTCAGACGCTTAAGACTCTGTATTTGCGGGTAGCAACGGGTGAAGGGCCTCGAACCCTCATTTCGCGTTTATCGTTGGATTTGGCCCAAAATGGTTTTACAGTCCGGATGATTTCTAGAATTGTTATTTTCATGGCCGCGGTCGCACTCACTTCACCGGCGTTCGGCGCGCCGGAGACAGTGATTTTGCTTCATGGCCTGTGCCGCACCAGCCATTCAATGGCGAAGATGGAACGTGCGCTGACCGGGGCGGGCTACAGGGTGAAAAACGTGGGTTATCCCTCGCGCACGGCGTCCGTCCAACAGCTCGCCGATGACGCGATTCGAAAAGCTGTCGCTGATTGCCAGCAGGATGGCGCGACGAAGATTGATTTTGTCACGCATTCACTCGGTGGGATTCTGGTTCGCAGTTATCTGGCCCGTTATTCCGTTCCGTCACTCGGATGTGTGGTCATGCTCGCGCCGCCCAACCAGGGCAGCGAGGTCGTGGATAAACTCGGTTGGACGTTTGCTTTCAAATGGCTCAACGGCCCGGCGGGAAATGAACTGGGTACGGACGCCCATTCCACGCCGAACCAGCTCGGCCCGGCAACGTATCCCGTCGGCGTCATCGCCGGCGACCGTTCCCTCAACTGGATCAACAGCCTGCTCATTCCCGGCAGTGACGACGGAAAGGTATCCGTTGAACGGACCAAACTGGCAGGCATGAGCGATCACATCGTCATTCACGCAACGCACCCGTTCATCATGAAGAACCACGAAGCCATCTGGCAGACGATTCAATTCCTGCGCACCGGCGCTTTCAACCACGCCACCGGGTGAATCCATCCATTTTTAGTCAATCATCCGCGGCGCAAAACGACGGATCGCCTCTTCGGCAGCCTGGTTCGAATCTTTATCATTTGCGCCGTGGTTGGTGAGCTCATCGTAATAGTCGTTCGCCTGCTGACAGAGGTCCCGGATGTATTTCATATATTCCGTCCGCAATTCATCGGTTGCCCTGGTGAAAGTTTCCGTTCTGGCGGTTTTATAATCTACCGCTGATGAGGTCTGCTCCATTCCAGTCAGGA
>DATNHM010000026.1:0-19728 GCA_035604955.1 Candidatus Limnocylindrales bacterium
TCGCCGGTCTGCAAGCGGAAGCCGAGTCACAGACCGACCGGCTGGCCGACGTTCATGCGGGAAAGGTTGCGAGCCTCGCGAGCCAGCATCAAACCCAGTGGGCCGCGCTCGAATCGGAATGGAAAGACAAGATCGAACCGATATTTGCGGAAATCCGCGCCGCCAATGCCGGCTCAGACCAACTTTTCCCCGGCTGGGAGGCGCCATTTTGGCAAAAGTGGACGCCGCCGGAACAATTTCAGAATGCCGCCCGGTTTGGCCATCTGGAAGTGGCGCTGGGAACGTTTGCTGACAAGATGCCGAAAGACCGGCGATTGTCACTGCCCGGGCCGGCCAACTTCACGGTTCCCTTGTCGCTGGTTTATCCATTGCAAGGCTCCGTCCTTTTTGAAACCGGCAAGACCGGTGGCAACAAGGCCGTGGCCGCGATCAACAACATCATCTTCCGGTTGTTGTCCACCACGCCGCCGGGCAAGGTGACCTTCACCATTTTTGACCCGGTGGGGCTCGGCCAGAATTTCGCGGCGCTGATGCACCTGGCCGATTACGAAGAAAGTTACATCAATAGCCGCATCTGGACGCAGACCGCACAGTTTGAGGAAAAACTCGCGGAACTGAACGAACACATGGAAAAAGTCATCCAGATGTATCTGCGCAACGAGTACGCGACGATTTCCGAATACAACGCAGAGGCCGGCGCCATCGCCGAAAAATATCATTTTCTCGTCATCGCTTCGTTTCCGGTCAATTTCAGCGAAACCGCCGCGCGGCGGCTCCGGAATATCGCCGCCAGCGGTGCGCGTTGTGGCGTTTACACGCTGATCCAATGGGACCAGCGGCAGGCCCCGCCGCAGGAATTTGTCCCCGACGAACTCCGCAAAAACAGCGTTTGCCTGACGCCAACTGAAAACGGTTTCAGGCTGTCCGCCTGGCATGCCCCGGGAACCCGGCTGTGGCTCGATCCGCCGCCGCCGTCGGAAACTGCCACGCATTTTCTCCATCAAATGGGCGAGAGCGGCAAGGATTCCACGAGGGTCGAAGTGCCTTTTGCACAGGTGGCGCCGCCGGAAGCTGGTTTCTGGCAGGAAGACACGACCGACGAACTGCGCGTGCCGATTGGCCGTTCGGGCGCCACCAAGCTTCAATATCTCGCGATCGGCAGGGCCACGCGCCAGCACGGCTTGATCGCCGGCAAGACCGGTTCGGGCAAATCCACCCTCTTTCACGTCATTATCACCAACCTGGCGTTGTGGTGCAGTCCCGAACAGGTGGAATTTTATCTGGTGGACTTTAAAAAAGGCGTGGAGTTCAAGTGCTACGCCACCCGCCGGTTGCCGCATGCAAAAGTCGTTGCCATTGAGAGCGACCGCGCCTTCGGCCTGAGCGTGCTCGAACGCGTGGACGCGGAACTGCGCCGTCGCGGCGATTTGTTCCGCAAGGTTGGCGCCCAGGATCTGGGGGGATACAAACGGGCCGGCGGGACCGAACCCCTGCCGCGGTCGCTGTTGATGATTGACGAATTTCAGGAATTTTTTGTGGAGGAAGACCGTGTTTCCCAGGGCGCGGCCGTCTTGCTGGACCGCATCATCCGGCAAGGCCGCGCGTTTGGCATTCACGTGCTGCTCGGCTCGCAAACCCTGGGCGGCGCCTACACCCTGGCCCGCGCCACCATCGGTCAGATGGTCATCCGCATTGCGCTCCAGTGTAACGAAGCCGATGCCTACCTGATCATGGACCAGGACAATCCCGCGCCACGTCTGTTGAGCCGGCCCGGTGAGGGCATTTACAACGACACGGCGGGATCCATTGAAGGCAACAGCCCGTTTCAAACGGTCTGGTTGCCCGACTATGAGCGCGACCGATATCTGGTAAAAATCCGCGAGCGCGCCGACAAAAATCGTTACCCGGGACCGATTGTATTTGAAGGCAACGCTCCGGCGGATATCGGAGAAAATCTTCCGTTGCGCGCTGTGCTGGAATCCCCGGCCGCTAAACCGGCCGTGCCGGCGCGCATCTGGCTGGGGGCGCCCAATTCCATCAAGGGACCCACCGAAGCCGTATTTCAACGGCAGAGCGGCAGCAACCTGCTCATCGTGGGGCAGAGTGAAGAACGGACGCTGACGCTCCTGTCGGTGGCCCTGGTCTCGCTGTCGGCGCAATACCCGCCGGGAAGCGCGCGCTTTCTCATGCTGGACAGCACGCCGCCCGGGTTGCCGCAACACGAATTTCTGCAGCGCATCATCCGTTGCGTTCCGCATGAAGTAACGCAGGTCAGCAACAGCGGTCTCGACCGGATCATGAACGGTTTGGCGGAAGAACTGAAACGGCGCACCGATGATGAAAAAAAGAAATGGCCGGAAATATTCATGCTGGTCCAGGGTTTGCAGAATTTCAAAAGGCTCCGGCAGGAGGACGAATTCAGTTTTTCCTCCGGCGATGCCGGGGCGGCGGTCAATCCCGCGGCGGTGCTTCTCAATCTCATCAGTGAAGGGCCGGGGCGGGGCATTCATGTTATCGCCGCCTGTGACACCTATAACAACGTGACCCGTTTTCTGGGACGCAAGGCATTAAGTGAATTCGAGATGCGCGTGCTTTTCCAGATGAGTGCCAGCGATTCCGCCAGTTTGATTGACAATCCGGACGCGGCCACCCTCGGACTGCATCGGGCGCTCTTTTACAACGATCGGGAAGGTTATCTCGAAACCTTCCGTCCCTATGCGCAGCCCGGCAACGAATGGATTGAAGAAGTCGCGCGGCTCCTGGCTCGCCCGGGTTGACGCATGAATCAAGTGCAAGGTTGACGACGTTCTGCAGCGGAAAGTCCCGAATCGGCAATCGCAAATGGAAAGTGGCGCGCCCGCCGCGATTCGAACGCGGGACCACCTGCTTAGAAGGCAGATGCTCTATCCAACTGAGCTACGGGCGCAGCCAAAGGACATTAGTAGCTGGCCCACGCCAGCGCAAGCGCCAGCTGGGTGGTGTGCTTCACAGGTATTTAAAGAGAAGCCGGTTCCAGGTTTCAGCAAGTCAGACTTATTTGGCACTTCAGAGAATCTGCGGGAATGTCTCCGGACGCAAAGACAGCCCAATCCTTTTTCAAACTTTCCACTGCCAATAAATGTCTCAAGTCAGGATTGGCTAACGTTGTCCGGGCAAATTGCTTGTAGATTTTTGGCTAAATTTCCGGTTAAATAACATTTGACTTTGAAGTTATTTTATTGTACATGTATTGTCACAAAACTGGGCAGATAACGTTTGTAATGTTGATGTAGTGTTGTTGTTTATTATTAGCCATAAGGGATTATGTACACTTCCTTAAGAACCCCATTTTATAGGACATTTTTCAAACCTGCCGGCGTTTTTTGGCTGCTGCCAGTTTTCATCGTTTTTTTAACTCAATCTGGTAATGCTGATCAGGCTTCACTTTTGTCGCTGACTTCTCCCAATCAAGCGCAAGTCGATTGGACATCGGGGCCCGCCAATGCAAGCTTGGGCACGCTGGCTGACATAAAAATTCCCAGCGGCTATCGCTTCACCGACGCGACGGGAGCCGGTGCTCTGTTGGCGAGAATGAACAATCCCACTCCTCAAGGTTTGGTGGGCATCATAGCTCCTGAATCGGGACAATGGTGGGTGGTTCTGACTTACAAGGACATCGGTTATGTGAAAAACGCGGAGAAGGGCGGGATTGATGCGGCCGCGGTTTTGAAGACAATTTCTGATCGCGCTAATCTTCAAAATGAAGACCGGACCATACACGGTTTGCCGCTGATTACGTCGGTGGATTGGGCGTTCGCGCCGGTGTTTGATCCGAAAACGCACGCCGTGGAATGGGCGGTTCAGGCCAAGACCCAATCATCGGAAGTGGTCAATCACACAGTGCGTCTGTTGGGGCGGCAGGGGATCCTGGATGCCACCGCGGTCGCGCCCTACCAGGCTCAGGCTGGCGTCAATCTGGTTCCGTTGAAGGACCTGGTGAAAAATATCTCGTTCAAGCAGGGACAACGTTATACCGACTATCAGGAAGGTGACAAAGTTTCCGACATTGGACTCGCCGGCCTCATCGCGGGCGATGATGATTCAACGGTTTCGCAAAAGAGCGACGCTGTTACCCCGGCCAAAACCGCGGGTGGGTGGGGCTGGTATGTGTTAGCCGGTGTCATCGCCGGAGGCGGCGTCATGCTGGTTCGCGGAGTGGTGCAGCGACATCACAAAGCGCATCGCGCACGTTCAACCGGTTCTCTCGTTGCAAGCAACGGTATTGGTAAAGGCCGTGAACATGCCCAGGTATCGGCGGTCGCGGCTCCCGCGGTACCTGCCATGGCGAAAAGCGATTTGCCGACTGATCCGGTAAAAACCAATGAAATCAAGCCGGCTGGCCTGAAGCCGGAAGTGGCTGGGACCCAAAATGGATCGAATGGATCATCCAATGGGTCAACCCACCGTCGCGGCGCACGCCGCAAGAAGATCTTTGATTATCACCGGTTCTATACCGACACGGTCATGAAACTTTCCTCGAGCGGATACACCGCAGCTGTCCCCCCCCGCAACGGTCATACCAATGGACACTCAGATGGTCATTCATCGGCCCCCGCTATGGAGGTTCAACCCGCCTCGTATGGGGCCATGAATCAAGCCATTGTTCAGTCCCATTTGGATTTGATCGCCAATCAGAAAGTCCTCATAGAAGAACAGAAACGCCTGGTTCAAGAGCAAACCAAACTCATTGAAGAAAAAAACAAGTTCATCCAGGAACAAAACGAACTGCTTGACCGGCAGACGGCCATGATCGATCAGTACTCCCTGAAGCTCGACTGAACGGACAACTAGAGATCCCAGCAGTAATTCCCAGCAGTAATTCCCAGTCGTAAAATTATGAGTCGTTGTGTTGTATCTCCGGTTCAGCCAAGGGGAGGTTTTCTTGTGGCCTGGCTCCCGGCCTTCGCTTTGGTTTTTCAAATTATGGCGGGCGCGGCCAGTGCCGCGCCCCTATACACTTTATCGTCCGGTAATTCTTCAGTGAGCGTTGATGTTGGCAGCCAAACTGGAATGTATAACTGGACGGTAGATGGGCAAAATCAACTGAATCAGCAGTGGTTTTGGTATCGGATCGGGAATAGTGGTCCGGCGGCTTCCATTGACACCATCAGTGCGCCGACCGCGAGCCTGTTAACGGCCAGTATTTTAAGCACCACCTACGCCAATGCCCAGTTCAGCGTTAGTGTGCTCTATTCCCTGGTCGGCGGTGCTCCAGGAAGCGGCACTTCCGATCTGTCCGAGCAAATCTCGATACAAAATCTCACGGGCAGCGCGTTGACTTTTGATTTCTTCCAGTATGCCGACTTCAACCTGGGGGGGACGCCGAACAATGATACGGGGCAGTTGGACAAGAACGGGAAAAAATATGGCGGGGTCATCCAGTACAACAGTCCCGGTTGCCGGGTGTCTGAAAACGTGGACGCGGCTGTCAGTCAGCCTGCCAATTACGGAGAAATAGGAACCGGGAGCGGCGCTTCCAGCACGATTTTGAATCTATTCAAGAATACCGGGTTCACCCATTTGAATGACCAAAACAATACTCCGCCCGGCGGGGGCAACGTAAACTGGGGGCTGGAATGGGATGCCAGCATTGCCTCGGGAGGCACGCTCATTATCAGCAAGGATTTGAACATTGTCGGGGTTGTGCCCGTCACCACGCCGGTACCGGAGCCGGGAGCGTGGGGTTTTGTATTCTTGGGATTGCTTTCATACGGTATGTACAAATATCGGCTGGGTCGCCGGCTTGGTTAGCATTTGCCCTGGTTGCCCCTTCAGACTGAACCTTTAACCAAACGCCGGGTTGAGGCGGAAATGCGGATTATTAGCGCGAAATTCATAGTGAGGAGTTTTTCCAATGGTGCCATCAACCCTGAGACCGTTCCTTGGGCCGATGTTGGCTGTGTTGACGGTGAGTCTGGTCGCGCCCTGCGCCCACGGTGATGGGGGCATTCATACGCTGATTTCGTTCAACCTTTCCAATGGTAACCAACCTTCTGCCGGGCTGGTGCAGGGACCGGATGGCGCCTTCTACGGGACAACCCAGACCGGCGGATCGTACAATCAAGGGACCGTATTTAAAATCGCCTCGAACGGTGCGTTCACCAATCTGTTTTCCTTCTCGGGGATAACTGGTCCGTACCCGGGGGCGAACCCTGCGGGCAACCTGGTCCTGGGTGTAAACGGCAATTTTTACGGCACGACCGAATCCGGAGGCGCTTCCAACAACGGCACCCTGTTTGAAATGACCCCGACGGGTGGGTTTACCAATCTCATCTCCTTCACCGGTACCAACGGGGTCTATCCTGGCGACTATTCGACGGCCGGTCTCGTTTTGGGTACAAACGGCAGTCTTTATGGAACAACGCAGTCTGGTGGAACGAACGATCTGGCTGATGGCGGTGATGGGACGATATTTCAACTGGCCACAAATGGTGTATTCACCAGTCTCGTTTCATTCTCGGGCACCAACGGAGCCTGGCTCGGGGCCAATCCGGGCGGCTGCCTGGTTTTGGGCACCGACGGCAATCTCTATGGGACGACACTGTATGGAGGCACCAACGATCAAGTTAACGGTGGTGACGGCACGGTATTTCGCATCACTTCCGCCGGCGTCTTCACGAGCTTGTTTTCGTTCAACACCACCAATGGCGCCAATCCCCAAGCCGGGCTGGTGCCGGGGGGGAACGGCAGTTTCTATGGGACCACTTACAACGGCGGAAGCAATGCGCTGGGGACGGTATTCAAAATGACCCCGCAAGGATCGCTGACCTCCTTGCTCTCATTCAATAATGCCAATGGCGCCAATCCTCAAGCCGGGCTGGTGCAAGGGTTGGATGGTGATTTGTATGGCACGACCAAAAGTGGCGGCACGTCCAACTACGGGACTGTATTTCAAATAACCCCCGCGGGCAGGTTCACAATCCTGGTTTCCTTTGCCAATACCAACGGGGCTTATCCCGTGGCCGGGCTGATCCAGGGCAGTGACGGCAATTTCTACGGCACGACCGCCTCGGGCGGCACCAACTATGCGTACGGGACCGTCTTC
Source organism: Candidatus Limnocylindrales bacterium (assembly GCA_035604955.1). Lineage (GTDB taxonomy): Bacteria > Verrucomicrobiota > Verrucomicrobiia > Limisphaerales > UBA11358 > UBA11358. The sequence continues at coordinate 7,085 of DATNHM010000026.1, forward strand.
CGCTTCACACCGCCCCCGCTGTTTCTAAAACAGTGGCAGACCAATGGCGCCTTCGCCTTTACGTGGAGCACGGCAACCGGCCAGATCTACCAGGTGCAATTCGTCACCAGTTTGGGTCATACCAACTGGAGCAATTTGGGGAGCGCCATTCCGGCGACCAATGCCACCACCACCGCTGCCGACTCCATGGGGACCAATCAACAGCAGTTTTATCGTGTCGAACTGGAGCCGTGACGAAGGCCTGGTGTGGTGGAAGCGTTTACCTTGGCCGGGATGGCTGGTGGGGATAAACTGCGCGCTTCCGCGGGATGGTTCCGCCGGGCTAACTTTCAATCACATTGATTTCCACCGGCTCGACGTTGACACCATTTTTCTCCAGCCATTTAATAGCCGCGCCCACCTCGCTGCGCGCACCGTCCAGTTCCAGGCAGACGATGCCGATCTCGTCGGTCACGCTCGCCTGACGGATGTTGGTGACGACCTTGAACTTGTGGCCGACTTCCCAGATGAACGGCTTTTTGATGAGCCTGGGCGGATACATCAACCAAAGCCGCTGTTGCGTGGGTGAAGTTGGTTTCGTTGTAGCAATTTTTTTCTTGGTAGGCATAAACGCGAATTTGGATTAACGCCCCTCGCCCCGGCCCTCTTCCCGTTTGGCGGGGAGAGGGAGGAGAAACTGCTGGCCGGCGATGGCATTCCTTCTGCCCGCCCAAGCGGGGAGAAGGTGGCCGAAGGCCGGATGAGGGGATTTGAATTTCATTTGAAAGTCTAGCCGCCGGCAATGGCGGGGATGATGCTGATTTCGTCGCCGTCTTTGAGCGGCGTCTGCTGGTTTTTCAGGAAGCGGATGTCTTCCTCGTTCACATACACGTTCACGAAGCGGCGCACCTCGCCCTTTTCATCCACGAGCCGTTCCTGGATGCCGGGGTAGCGCGATTGCAATTCGACAATCGCCTCGCCGACGGTGGCGGCGTTGACTTCGACCAGCTCCTCGTTGTTCGTCAACTTGCGGAGCGGGGTTGGGATTCGGACTTTCTTTGGCATAAATTCAATTTCAATTTTTCGCGAAAATCTTCTAGTTTAATAGCGTATCATGCATTGCTTTAATGGCATTGTTAACATAATCGGTGAGTGGTTCTGCTGCTGCTAAATAGCCAAACCGACCGGAAGGATAATCGTCTGGCTCACCGAGATTAATTATGGCGCCAATCTTATCAATTATGACCTCCAATTCTCTATTTGCGACCGAAGTTCTTTGTTGTGGAAAATCTAATTTTAGATTGTCGAGTTGACTCGACGCGTCAGAACGAGCAGAGCTCATCATAAATCTCGGACTTTCCATTGTTTTTTGACAAGCTCCGAGAACTTGCACAACTCGTTTTAAGTAGTCAGAACTGTATGAAGGCAATTCTTTTGCGAGATTAGACCGCATTTCTGCAATCTCTTCAGAATCTTGCTGAATTTGCTGATTGACGCTAGTTTGATTGTAGCCCGAATTATTATTTGGAACGACGCATCCGTTTAATAAACACAATGAAGCAATGCCACCAATCAAAATTAGTTTAGGGTTTGCTTTCATAGAATATTTTTGTTCACGCATGTTTCTAGGCGGCAAGTGGCGGTAAAGCAATACGCTTTGATTCTGCTTCTTCTCGAATGAAACTCAAATGTTTCTTTGAAATTTTGCTTTGTAATCTTTTTCCGAAATATAAATTACCAGTAGACAAATCCAGTTTCAGTCCTGATTCCAAATTGTGAGCGTGTGGGTTTGAAGGAAATGGGTCTGCGTCGCTTTTGTGGATACGCCAAATACAACCGTCCCGCTTGATAGTTGCTTCATCAAGCAGCCGATAAGTGCCATCAGGTATCGGAGATTGTTCAAATTCGATTTCTGCTAAAAATTCGTCAGCCATACTACACGTTCACTTTTTCTTCCTGCGCCAGCAGGGCTTCGAACTCGCGCAAACTGGGCTTGATTTCGCGCGGTTTGCCCAAATAGCCATCCACGGCGTCGAGCGTCTTCAAGCCGTTGCCGGTCACACAGAGGACCGCCGAATCATCCCGCGGAATTTTGCCCGAGGCAATCAGTTTCCTGGCCACGCCCACAGTCACGCCACCGGCGGTTTCGGCAAAAATGCCTTCCGCTTCCGCGAGCAGTTTGATGGCGTCGCGAATCTCGTCATCCGTCACATCTTCGGCCGCCGCACCGGTGTCCCGCATCACGCGCAGCGCATAAAAACCGTCCGCCGGCGTCCCGATGGCGAGCGACTTCGCAATCGTATTCGGCTTCACCGGCTTGAAGAAATCCAATCCGGCCTTTTGCGCCACGGAAATCGGCGAACAACCGGTCGCCTGCGCGCCATGAACGGCGTATTTCGTCTCCGACACCAGGCCGAGTTTGATGAATTCCTGATAGCCTTTCTGGATTTTAGTCAGCAACGAGCCGGAGGCCATCGGCACGACGGTATGTCGCGGAATGCGCCAGCCGAATTGCTCGGCGATTTCGTACGCCATGCTCTTGGAACCTTCGGCGTAATACGGCCTCATGTTCACGTTCACGAATGCCCAGCCAAATTTGCCGGCGATCTCGGCGCAGAGCCGGTTGACCTCGTCGTAATGGCCTTTGATGCTGATGACTTTCGCGCCGTAAATCAGCGAGTTCAGGATTTTGCCTTGCTCCAAATCGTGCGGAATAAACACATAGGATTTCAATCCGGCGCTGGCGGCGTTGGCCGCGACGGAATTGGCGAGGTTGCCGGTCGAGGCGCACGCGACCGTGTCAAAACCGAGTTCCTTCGAGCGGCTCAAGGCGACGCTCACGACGCGGTCTTTGAACGACAGCGTGGGATAGTTCACCGTGTCGTTCTTGATCCACAACTCGCGGATGCCGAGCTTCTTCGCAAGCCGGTCTGCCTTCACCAGCGGTGTAAAACCGACTTGCAAACCAACGGTCGGGTCGTTCGCCACCGGCAACAGTTCACGGTAACGCCACATCGTTTGGGGACGTGATTGCACCGCCGCTTTGGTGAGCGACTTCTTGATGCGTTCGTAATCATAAACCACTTCGAGCGGGCCGAAGTCGAACTCGCAGACGTGATTGGCCGTAAGCGGATACTCGCGTCCGCATTCGCGGCACTTCAGCGCCTTCATGTAACCGTGATGTTCACTCATAAATGTTTTGGCAGGGCGCGTTCTCCGAACGCGCCGCGGCCGGCTCGGAGAGCCAGCCCTACCCGATTTCATTTTGTTTCCGGGCAACAAAAAGGCCCCGACTCATGGCGAGAAGGGGCTCACAAAACTTGCGCACGCTTCTCATTTTCCCCTGACACCCGTCAGGGCTGGAATTGGCACCTGGCCGCTCCGAACGCATTCGGAGCCGGTTGCCGTGGCTTCATCGGGCCAGTCCCTCAGCCACTCTGCATGAGACCGTTGTATCAACGGATGCGGATAAGTTGATTGATAAGACGCATTCTGTCAACTGATTTTTTGAGCCGGACCGGCTCAAGGGCGCATCTCATCTTTTGTAAGGTTGATGGTGGCGCAGGCATCCTGCCTGCGGGTTCACGAAGCCTCCGGCTTCGTGTTCCGGGCCGGGAAGCCAGAGGCTTCCCCAACCCGCACGCTGGAAGCGTGCGCTACCACTGCAAGAAATTGAGATGCGCCCCCGGCTCAATAAACCACAATGGAACGCACCGGCAGGTCCTTCAATTTCCCGCGGCCGTTGAGGAATTTCAATTCAATGAGGAAGGCGGCTTCGAGGATTTCCACGCCGAATTTGTTCAACAAGGCAATGGCGGCAGCGGCGGTGCCGCCGGTCGCCAGCAAATCGTCAATCAGCAACACGCGCGCATCCGGCTTGAGCGCATCCACGTGCATGGCGATGGTTGCCGAACCGTACTCCAGTGCATAATCCTGTTCGTGGGTCTGGTAGGGCAGCTTGCCTTTTTTACGGACGGGCACAAATCCGGCATGGAGTTTCATGGCGGCGGCGGCGGCAAAAATAAATCCACGCGCGTCTATCCCCACGACGGCATCCACGGCGCCCGGCTTGAATTTTTCCGTGAGCAGATCAATCGCCCCGGCAAACAACCGCGGATCGGCCAAGACGGGCGTGATATCCTTGAACTGGATGCCCGGTTTCGGAAAATCCGGGACATTGCGGATGGCAGCGGCGATTTGCTGGGGGGTCACCCGGGCGGAAGGCATGGCGTCAGTCCTTTTTGTCTTTGGAACTTTCGAGTTTTTCGATCATGCGGCGAAGCTTTTTGAGCGCCAGGTTTTGAATCTGCCGGACACGTTCGCGGGTCACGCCAAATTTTTCGCCGACTTCCTCCAGGGTTCTTTCCGAACCGCCGTCGAGGCCGAAGCGATAACGCAGAATCGTCGCTTCGCGCTCGTCCAGATGCTTGACCATGTCCTGCAACATCCCGGTGACGGTCTTGTCTTCCAGGTCCTGGTAGGGCGTTATGGCATTCTCGTCCTCCACCAGGTCGGAAAAATTGTTCGAATCATCGTCGCCGATCGGCGCGTCGAGGGATGCCGGGCGGATGGAAGCCAGCCGCATCTGCCGCACCCGCGCGGCCGTCATGCCCAGTTCGTCGGCCAATTCCTCGTCGTTGGGTTCCCGGCCAAGTTGCTCCTGCAACTTCATCGCGATGCGGCGCATCTTGGAAATTTTGTCCACCAGATGCACCGGTAGGCGGATGGTCTTGGATTGATTGGCGAGCGCGCGCTTGATGGATTGCTTGATCCACCACGAGCCGTAGGTCGAAAGTTTGCCGCCTTTTCTTGGGTCGAACCGCTCGACGGCCTTCATCAGACCGATGTTGCCTTCGCTGATCAAATCCAGCAGCGGCAGGCCGATGCCGTCATAATCGCGCGCAATTTTGACGACGAGGCGCAGGTTGGCCTTGATCATCTGTTCGCGCGCCTTTTTGTCGCCCTTCTTGATGCGGGCGGCCAGCTCGATTTCCTCCTGCGGCGTGAGCAATTTCACCTGGCCGATCTCGCGCAGATAAAGCTTGATGGCGGTATCGGCGTCGTAACGCGACACTTCCCTTTGAATAAACTGGGTGGTGTCGCCGGCCGTAGCCGGTGGCGTGCCCGGTGCGGGAACTGCGGGAATGACGGCTTTAGCAGCGGCGCGCGGGGAAATCTTCTTGCGCCGTCTGATTTTGGCCGTTCTGCGCTTTTTCTTTTTTACTGCCATGAAACGCACCACACCTTACGGCCAGAACGTCCGTCCGCAAGAAAATTAACCGCAAACTTAGTTCCGGTTGTTGCGCGCCAGCGTGATGTAGTAAAGCAGATTCAGGATGGACGACACCAGCGCCGCCACATAAGTGAGCGCCGCCGCATCCAAAACCTTGCTGACACCCGCGCGTTCGTGCTCATGTACGAGGCCGAGCCGGAACAATTGTTCCTTCGCCCGGCGGCTCGCGTCATATTCCACCGGCAACGTGACGAGTTGGAACAGGGTGATCACCGCGAATGTCCCGATAATGACCGGCAGCATGACCGGCAGCATGTGAAAGATGACGCCGACGAAGAAAATCGGTATGTAAGCCATGCTCGCGAATTGCGTGATGGGCACCAGCGCCATGCGCACATTGAACAGCCCGTAGGCAGCCTGATGCTGGAGCGCGTGACCGGCTTCGTGTGCCGCCACGCCAACCGCCGCGACCGTCTGGCCGTGAAAATTGTCCGACGACAGAAACAACGCGCGTTTCGCAGGATCGTAATGGTCGCTCAACCGGCCGGGAATTTCCTCCACCGGCACGTTGGTCAAACCGGCGCGGTCGAGGACTTCGCGCGCGGCTTCCGCCCCGCTCATGCCGGAATCCACCGGCACCTGGCTGTATTTGCTATAGGCATGATGCAGTTTCATCTGCGCCCAGACGCCCAGCAGCAAGCCCGGTATCAGGAACAACCAATACAATGGGTCAAACAAGTTAAACATAAAACAATCTTTTGACAGCGCGTCGGCTGTTCTTATTCAAGGCCAAGCCGGCAGCGTGCCACTTCAATTTACACGGAATTTAGGGGATATTTCGCCGGTTGAAAGATTTTTCTGAGCCATTGCGGCTCAATTGAGACAGCCGTATTGGCGCAAATACCGAACCGGCACGCAATCCGTAAATGACCAGAAATTATTTGGCCTTTCACAATGTCGAAAGCCCATCCGCAATCGTCCGGTACTTCAAAGCGGGCACCAAATCTTTCCTCATACGCGCCGTGTTGCCGTAGTAGGGCACCCTTCCGATATCAATAAAATCGCGCGTCAGCGGCGAAATGGAGCCGGTGATTTTCGAGTAAAACTCACAGAGTTCAGCAGCGGTATAGATCAGCCACAACGGCATGGACCAAGGCCGCCCAACCCTCCATTGACGGCAGGCTAATTCAAGAAACTCCTGCAGCGAGATATTTCCTTCATCTCCGATGTGGTAAATGCCGGATGCGGCACGATTGGTAATTGCAGCCGTGCAGGCAGCGCAGAAATCATCTTTCGAAATAAGATGAATTTGCGTGCGTTCCTTCCAGACGCCAAGCAACCGGTGTTCCGCTAGCCACCGGGCGGCTTCGATCATCAGGATGTCCTTCCCATAGACCATGCCGACCCGGAGAGAAATCGATTCCGGCATGTTGGCGAACAGGTATTTTTCCTCTTCAAGGCGGGTTTTCGCGTGAATTGATATTGGAGTTCCGTCCAATCTTCCGATCGCCGGCTTTTCGATGGATGTCGGCCCTTCTACGTGTGGAAAACTGATCAAAATGATCTTCCGGACGCCATTCAGTTTCGCCACATCAACAAGATTCTTGAAGTACTCGGTATTGGTTATGGTCAGGAAGCGTTCGGGATTGGCCTTAAATAATACTCCGGCAAAATGGACGATAACATCAATGCCTTGTACGGCGGTTATTAGTGATTCCCGTTTCGACAAGTCGGCTCGGACGATCTCGGTTTTTCCTGCAACCTTCAAATCAACGGGCACGTCACGCCGGAAAACCATCAGGCGCAGCAGACCAGCCTCTTGGGCAAGCAAATACCGGGCAAGCAATGATCCGAGATTCCCCGCGGCCCCTGTGATCAGTATCTTCATTTCCTGATCAACAGGCTAAATTTTTGCAGATCAGATTTCGAGTACCTTTTCAAATCGCGTCAGGTTTTTCGCGCCGTTGGTCGTGACGAGGGCCACGTCTTCGAGCCGTACCCCGCCGCCGAGGTCGGGGTAATAAAGCCCCGGTTCCACCGTGACGACGTGGCTGGGCCTTAATTTTTCGGTGGAGGTCGCGCCCATGCGCGGCGCTTCGTGGATTTCCAGACCAAGCCCGTGTCCCGTGCCGTGGAAGAAGCCTTCCATGCGGCCATTGTGCCGTCCGGTTTTGTAACCTTGCTGAACAAAAAATTGTTGCACGGCTTTATGGACTTCCGCCGTCTTCACCTTGGCTCGGATTTTTTCGAACCCGATTTTCTGCCCGTGCAGGACCGTGGCATAAAGCTTCCGCACGCCCTCGCTGGCATGCCCGCGGACGACCGTGCGCGTGATGTCGCCGAAGTAACCGGTCTTTTGCGATCGCGGGAAAATATCAATGATGATCGGCTCGTGCGCACGGAGCGGACCATGCCCGCGTTCGTGCGGGTCGCAGCCCTGTTTGCCGCCGGCGACAATCGTGTTCGCCGCCAGTCCGTTCGCCTGCAAAATTGCGCAGTCAATCACGGCGCGGAGGCGCTCCGAAGTCAGCGGCACGCCATGGTGCATCAATTTCCGGTCGCGGGCAATCCTGGCCCGGCGCAACACTTCCATCCCTTCGGCCATGCCGACTTCGGCCATGGCCAGCGCGGCGGAAATCTTTTTGACCTCGTCGGCGGATTTGATTTCGCGTCCGGGGAAAAGGCCGGCTTGCGGTTTCAGCTTGATTCCGAGTTTCTTCAGGTCCTTCGCCAGCCCAAGCGGAAAGTTGTCCGGCACGAGGGCGCGGCGGATTTTTTTCTCGCGCAACAGCAGGCGGACGACCTGGGGCAGGCTGGCCTTTTGGATCCCGGCGGCGCGCAACTTCCTTTGATACGCGCTCAGCGAGAGGACGCGGCAGTGCGGCGCCTGGGCACGGGCACGGTCAATTTCCAGATCACTCATGACGATGACCGGCCGGCCGCCAAAATTGAGGTAGATGAACGGGTCGGGCACGAACAGGCCCACGGCATAAAGCATGTTCGCGTCGCGCTCGCTGTCCGCGACGATGAGCAGGGTTTCGTTCAATCAGTTGATGAAGGTGGGCGACAGGAAATAAAGCTCACCCGCCTGGAGTTTGGGCAGGTCCATGCCCAGATCCAATTTGACGGAATGGGACAATTCAGTCTGGCCCAGCAAACGCAAAAAATTCGAGAGATCGTAACGCTCGCGGTACTCGATCAAATTGGCATTCCGGATGCCGGCAATTTGTTTTGCGCGGTCCACCGCATCCTGAAAATCCCCGAGTTGGTCCACAAAGCCGAGGTCATAGGCCTGGGTGCCTGACAGCACGCGGCCGTCGGCGTAATTGGTCCAATCCAGCGCCAGCGGGCGGCCGTCCTTTTTGTTCCTGGCGTGCGCGGCGTCACGCCCGGCGGCGACCACGTCCTTGAATTTCTGGTACGTCTCGTCAATTAAACCCTGTACCATCACCCGCTCCTCGGCCGGGATTTCATTCGTCTCGCGTTCGCCGCTGAGCATGTCCTTGAACTTGCCGCTCTTGAAGACCTCCGGCCGCAGACCGATTTTGTCCATCAACCCGCGATAATTCCACGTGTGCAGAATCACACCGATGCTGCCGGTGATGGTCAGGTCGTTGGCCACAATCCAGCGGCAGGGCGACGAGATGTAATAACCGCCCGAGGCGGCCAGACTGCCCATGGAACAAACGACAGGTTTGCTGGAATCCTTCTGAAAATCGTTGATGGCGCGATAAATTTCATCGGAGGCCAGCACTTCGCCACCCGGCGAATCCACTTTCAGAATCACCGCTTTGACGCGCCGGTCGTCTTTGGCGCGGTCCAACTGCGCTTTGATGACGTCCACCAGGTTGTTGCCGGATTGGTCCACCGTTTGGCCGCTGATGATACCGTCCACCGTGACCACGGCGATCTTGCTGGACGCATCGTTGTCCTTGATCAGGCATTCATCCAGGTTGGGACCCACTTCGCGCGAAATGCCGTTGCTTAAACCGCCTTTGAAATTGATGGCTTGCGAAACCACCCAGGCAAAATTGCCGAACAAACTGATGAGTAACAGGACCAGCAGAATGATGGCAAAAATCATCCACCCGCGGCCGCGGCGTGGCTTGGGCGGCGGCGGTGCGGTGATGACCGGTGGTGGTGGTACCATGCCGGAGGGATAAGGTGCTGTGTCCATAGCGGACGCAACCTAGCGCAAAAGCGGCTGGCAGGCAAGATGGATTGAATCCGGCGCGGCCAGTTCATTTTTCAGACTTTCCACCTGTGGCCAAAGAAATACCGAGGCCCGGGGATTGCCGCTGGCCCGTTCCAGCCAGCGGGTCAGGTAACGGGCGTTAAAGACCTCAACTTTTTTCAGGTTCAGATGTTTTTCCACGTGGGCGTCGGTAAAAACGATGGCGGCGTGTATCCACGGTTCAAACCCGGCGCGGGCCTTCAGGAAATTTTTCAGCCAGGAAACATTGTCGAGGGTCTGCCGAACGAAATCCTTTTCCAAAGGTTGCCCGTTCCGGCGCAGTTCGTCGTCTTGACGGGTGATCCAGCCGGTATGCGATTTGGTCTCGATCAAAAAAATGGCGCCGTCCCCCCGAAACACCAGATGGTCAATGTTGCCCCGGCCGGTGTTGACGTCATGCTGCACCGCATAATTTCCCGCCAGGCCGTCGAGCAAAGCGCCGATTTTTTCCTCCGCCACGGCCCCCTGGTAGGCGCGTTTCTCGCGCCGAAAAAGTTTGTCCATCTCCGGCCCGGCGATGCGCTCGGCCGCTCTCATGATTAAGAATGAGACACAAAGCAGGAGCAGTCCGCCGGTTTGGAACATCGAGGTGCGGTTTCCCAGAAAGTAAAGTACGGAGAGGGCACTAACGATAAAAATCAAGCCGATGGCTGATAATCCAATGATTTTTCTGCGGGTGTGCCACCGCTCCTCAAGCTGGCGCGTGCTCTTGCCGGCCAGGTTCGCCGAAACGTCCTGCTGCTGCATGCCTTGCTCCAAGCAAGACATATTCCAGATTCGGCATTTTACCAATAATGATGCACGAGCGGCTTAATCTCCGTGTCGTAAACGGCGTCGATCTTTTTCATTGTGGCCTGGGACAGCGGCTTCAGGTCGGAAGCCGCGAGGTTCTCCGCAACCTGCGCCGGCCGTTTGGCGCCGGGAATGGCGCAGGTCACGGCGGGAAATTCCAGAATCCAGCGCAAGGCCAGTTGGGCCAGGGTCGCGTTCTTCGGCGCCAACGGTTTCAATACCTCCACCACGCGCAGGCCGGTTTCGTAATCCACGCCGGCAAAGGTTTCGCCGCGGTCGAACGCCTCGCCGTGCCGGTTGAAATTCCGGTGATCGTCCTTCTCGAACTGGCTGTCGCGCGTGAATTTGCCCGACAACAGCCCCGAGGCCAGCGGCACGCGCGCCAGAATCCCGACCTGGCGGCGCCGGGCTTCGGAAAAAAACAATTCACGCGGACGCTGACGGAAAATATTGAAGATGATTTGCACCGTTTGCACGCCGGGGAACTCGATGGCCTTGAGCGCCTCCTCCACCTTTTCCACGCTCACGCCGTAATGGCGGATTTTGCCGGCCTTGACCAGTTCGTCGAGGATGCCGAAAACTTCCGGCCGATAATAAACGTCCGGGTGTGGACAATGCAGTTGCAACAGGTCAATCGCATCGGTTTCCAGGTTCCGCAGACTGCGTTCAATCCACGCCGTGAGATTGTCGCGGCTGTAACCTTCCGGTGTCTGCTTTGGCAAACGCCGTCCGGCCTTCGTGGTGATGTAAAAATTCTCCTTTCGCTCCTTTTTCAACCTGGCCAGCAACCGTTCGCTGCGGCCGTCGCCGTAAACATCCGCTGTGTCGAAGAAGTTCACGCCGCCGTCCAGTGCGGCACGGAGCGCGGCGAGCGATTCCTGGTCGTCCACGTCGCCCCACGCGCCGCCGATGGCCCACGCGCCAAAACTGATTTCCGAAACCTTCCAGCCCGTCCGTCCCAGTTCGCGATATTTCATGCGCGCAAGCTACACAAAAGTTTTTTTAACGCAAAGTCTTAGCGCGGCCAAGCCGCAATCAAAGGAGCGCGGACAGCTTTTGTCCGCGTGTCTCTTCCCGGACGGAAGCAGCTTGCGAACAAGGTCGTCCGTGCTCCTGGAAAATCTTCGCAGAACGCGACAAAGTAGGGAGATAGCACTGCAAAGGCGCGAAGACATGATTGGATAAGCGAGTGTCCTCGGGAGCCGAAAGGTAGGGCGCGTCACTCCGTGCGCGCCAGGTTTTGATCCGGACGAGCGGCGGGCAGGGGACTGTCCGCTCTACCCGCCGCCTCTACGGATTTTGAACCAGGTTGATCCGTGTTCATCCGTGTTCATCCGTGGTTAAAAATTTCCCATCTTTGCGTCCTGGCGGCTTTGCGCTAAATTCCAGCCATGCAACCGGAAAAGTTCACTCAGAAATCGCAGGAGGCATTGCAGGAGGCACAGCGCCTCGCCCGCGAATACTCGCATCAGGAAATTGACGGCGAACACCTCGCGCTGGCATTGATGTCCCAAACGGATAGTTTGATTCCCGATTTGCTGGAACGCATCGGCGTGCCAGTCGCCCGGCTCAAGCCCGACCTGGAGGCCGAACTGGCGCGCCGGCACAAGGTCCAGGGCGCGGCTGATGCCTACGCCGGCGCTGACCTGCGCAAGGCGCTCGATGCCGCGCAGTCCGAGGCGACCAAACTCAAGGACGACTACGTCAGTACTGAACATTTGTTGCTCGGCCTGCTGGATGGCGGCGGCGCGTCACTGAAAAAGATTTTTGCCAAGCACGGCCTGAAACGCGATGCCGTCTTGAAAGCGCTCGCCGAGTTGCGCGGCAACCAGCGTGTAACCGACGAAAATCCCGAGGCCAAATTCCAGGCGCTCGACAAATACGGTCGCGATCTCACCGCGCTGGCGCGGCAGGGGAAGATTGATCCGGTTATTGGCCGGGACGAGGAAATCCGCCGCGTCATGCAGGTACTGACGCGCCGGACGAAAAACAATCCCGTGCTCATCGGCGAACCGGGCGTGGGCAAAACAGCGATTGCCGAAGGCCTCGCCCGGCGCATTGTGAGTGGCGACGTGCCCGAATCACTCAAAAACAAGCGGTTGGTGGCCATGGATTTGAGCGCGATGATTGCCGGCGCGAAATACCGCGGCGAATTCGAGGACCGGCTCAAGGCGGTGATCAAGGAAGTGACGGGCAGCGACGGGCAGATCATCCTGTTCATCGACGAATTGCACACGGTGGTGGGTGCGGGGAAGGCCGAGGGGTCGATGGATGCCGGCAACCTGCTGAAGCCGGCGCTGGCGCGGGGCGAGCTGCGCACCATCGGGGCGACCACGCTGGATGAATATCGCAAGCACGTGGAGAAGGATGCGGCCCTGGAGCGCCGGTTCCAGCCGATCGTGGTTT
>DATNHM010000027.1:0-167490 GCA_035604955.1 Candidatus Limnocylindrales bacterium
AACCTTCCTGCGCGGCGTCCAGGCCAGAACCCAGGCGGCCTTGATTGAGGCCATCGGGCTGGCCCTCCAAACCGTCACCCCTCAGGACGCCAGGAACTGGTTTGCCTCGTGTGGCTATAGTTTTATTTAAAATGCTCTAAAATGATGGTTTTTGCCCGAAAAGTGAACCGCCAGACGCGCCAAATGGATTCGAAGAAGGGAGATAAAAAGCTGGTAGATAGGGCAAACCGGACACCAGATCGGTTGTAAAAAATGGAGGTTGGCGCAGAGGAACCGGCAGAACCGAAATTTCAAATCGCGAAGTCGGTGTACTCCGGTTTCACGGCTTCGGTGGGCGCGGACAACATGCCGGCGGCAACGGTCGCGTTGGTGCCTTGCTCGATCAAAATGAACGAGCCGGTCAACCGATTCGTGGTGTAACCGTCGAACACAATCGGTTTGGAAATTTTCAACCGGATAACGCCGATGTCGTTGATGGCCAGCGCCGCCGGTTCCGGTTCCGGCTCAAACGCGGCCATGTTGATGCGGCTTTCCAGACCGGTGACAACGGCCTGCGCGGTCTGGGTGGTGTGTTTGAAGAAAAACTTTTTGCCGGGTTGCAACGGCCGCTGGTGCATCCAGCAAACGCGCGCGTGCAAATCCGCGCCGCAACCGGGGAGATTTTCCAGTCCCACAATCATGTCGCCGCGGCTGACGTCAATGTCATCGGCGAGGCAAAGCGTGGCGGATTGCGGGCAGAACGCCTCCGCCAGCGTGCCGTCGTAGGTCCAGATGTCCTTGATGGTGGTTTTCAAACCGGCAGGCAGCACAATGACTGTCTGGCCTTTGCGGGCGATGCCGCCGGCGATTTGTCCGCTCAAACCGCGAAAATCGTGCAGCGTCGGGTCGCGGGGATTGTGCGGGCGATTGACCCATTGCACCGGGAAACGGAACGCATTGAGATTCCAGTCGCTCGCGATGTGCACCGTCTCCAGATGGCCCAGCAGCGCCGGGCCCTGGTGCCACGGCATTTTTTTCGACGGCATGACGACGTTGTCGCCTTCGAGCGCGCTGAGCGGGATGAATTTCACGTCGCGGAAGACATCGAGTTTTGGAATGAAATCCTCGATCTCGTCGCGGATTTCCAGAAAGCGTTCTTCGCTCCAATCCACCAAATCCATTTTGTTGATGGCGATGACCAGGTGGGGGATGCCCAGCAATGCCGCCAGATAGGTGTGGCGGCGGGTTTGCTCGGTGACGCCCTGCCGCGCGTCCACCAGCACGATGGACAGGTTCGCGGTGGAGGCGCCGGTGACCATGTTCCGCGTGTATTGGACGTGGCCGGGCGTGTCGGCGACGATGAACTTGCGCTTGGGCGTGGCAAAGAAACGGTAGGCGACGTCAATGGTGATGCCCTGTTCGCGTTCGGCGCGCAGGCCGTCGGTCAGATTGGCCAGATTGATCTGGCCGCCGCCGGTGATGTCGGCGCTGCGTTCGAGCGCTTCCAGTTGGTCCTCCATCAGATTTTTGGAGTCGTAGAGCAAGCGGCCGATGAGCGTGGACTTGCCGTCGTCCACCGAACCGCAGGTGTTCAGGCGCAGAATTTCGACGGGATGTTGAGTATGAGGCATGAATTCGTTAAATAAGTTAAATGGTTAAATAGGTAAAAGCGATTACACGGTAGCGCGATTTTCAGATGAAACAATTTAACTCATTTAACCAGTTACCAATCACAACTTTCAAAAATACCCCGCCTTTTTCCGGTCCTCCATCGCGGCTTCGCTGGCCTTGTCGTCGGCGCGGGAGCCGCGTTCGGTCACGCGCGCGGCAGCGATCTCGGCGATGATGTCATCCACGGAATCCGCCGGCGATTCAACCATGCCGGTGCTGATAATGTCCCCGATGGTGCGGACGCGGACCACCAGTTCTTTCACCGTTTCCTTGTCTTTCGGTGGCAACAAATCCGAGACGGGCAGCCATTGGCCGTTGCGGCGGACGCATTTTCGCTGATGGCTGAAATAAATCGTCGGCACGGCCAACTGCTCGCGCTTGATGTATTCCCACACGTCCATTTCCGTCCAGTTCGAGAGCGGAAAGACGCGCATGTGTTCGCCTGGATTGACGCGCGCGTTGTAAAGGTTCCAGATTTCGGGCCGTTGGTTCTTCGGGTCCCATTGGCCAAAATTGTCGCGGAAACTGAAAAAACGCTCCTTCGCGCGGGCCTTTTCCTCGTCGCGCCGCGCGCCGCCGATCAAACAATCAAATTGAAATTCCTCAACCGCGGCGAGGAGGGTCGGGATTTGCAGTTGATTGCGGCTGATTTCGCCAGGCCGCGGCACGGCGATGCCTTTGGCAATGGCCTCCTCGACTTTGCGGACGATGAGTTTGGCGCCCAGTTCTTTGGCGCGCCGGTCGCGGAATTCGTTCAGTTCGGGAAAGTGGTGTCCGGTGTCAATATTGAGCAGCGGCATGGGAATGTCCGACGGGCGGAACGCCTTTTCAGCCAGGCGCAGCAGCGAAATGGAATCTTTGCCGCCGGAGAAGAGCAGGGCGGGGCGATCGAATTCTGCCGCGACCTCGCGCATGATGTAAATCGCTTCCGTTTCCAGGTACTGCAAATGATCCAAATGATAACTGTTCATTTTGACACGGATTTCACGAATTGGCACTGATTCATAAAATAACGCGTTTCCATTCTAGCGAATCTGAGCCGAAATTAACAAGCAATCCCAAACGAAGTTTTGCAGCGGCCAAATAATTTAAGACCTGTTTAGTGTGCGCGTCGGTCAGTCGCTCCACAGCTTTTCCCTCGAACAAAATTTTGTCCCATATCACGAAATCGGCGCGGTAAGAATGGGGGAGAGTCACGCCTTTGTATTGCACCTCGTATTTGTTTTCACGGGCGAACGGAATGTTCGCTCTCCGCGGTTCAACAACCAACGCATCCTTGTAGATGACTTCGTCATAACCCTTGCCCAGTTCACCGTGAATCTCCATGCAAAAGCCGATCAACTGATGCGTCTCTTCGCGGTAAAGAAGTTCGGACATAAATAATTCGTGAAAATCCGTGCAATCCATGTCAAAACCTTTTGTTAAATCCCTGATCCGAGCGCTTGCGAACCCCAGGTGGCATGCAGGCCGCACTCGCGCTTGTCGTCGGCCTTCGCCGGGTCGAAATAATCCCACTCGTTGGGGAGATGGTGCTGCTTCAGGTAAGCTTCCATGTCCGCGTCGGTCCAATAAAAAACCGGATTCACCTTGAGCGCGCCAAAATTTTTGTCCTCCGCCACCACATCCAGTTCCGCGCGGTTCGGATTCTGCACCTTGCGCAGGGCCGTAATCCAGACCGTCGGCGCCAGTTCCTTCATGCCGCGCTGAAACGGCTCCAGCTTCATCAACGCGCTGAATTGTTTCAGAGCTTCCTCGTCATCGGTGGACGGAATGTCGCCATAAAGCGCGTCGTGATGCGCGGCGGAAATTTTTGGCAGATACGTTTTCAGGTTGAGCTTGAGCAATTTTTTCAATTCCTCGGCGTGTTTGTAGGTTGCCGGGCGGTTGTAGCCGTGGTCCACCCACAGCACGGGAATGTCCGGTAGCGCCTGCACGCACAAATGCAGAATCACCGCTTCATAGGGACGAAAATTTGTCGAGACCAGCGCGCGCCTGTTCACCTGGGCAACCGCCCAGCGGACAATTTCGAGCGGCGACTTGTCACGCAACTCGATATTGGCTCTGGCAATTTGGTCGGCGGTCATGGGATGGGAATTTAATTGCCGACTCAATTGACCGCGACCGGGACCGGCTCTGCTTCCCACAACACCCGATCGCACCAGTCGCCGAACCGTTCGCCGGGATTTCGTTCCTTGGCAAATCGGGCGAGCACGGGACGCAATTCGTTTTCGATATCCGGGTCCTTGACCGTTTCCTTCCACACGCGATTAAGGCGCGTGCCGGAGACATTGCCACCAAGCCAGAGCTGATAACGCCCCGGCGCTTTGCCGACGAATCCGATTTCGGCCATGTAAGGCCGCGCGCAGCCGTTCGGGCAACCGGTCGAGCGGATGATGATTTCCTCGTCACCCAGTCCCAAATCGCCGCAAAGCTTTTCGATACGGTCAACGAGTGCGGGCAATATCCGTTCGCTTTCGGCGAGCGCGAGGCCGCACGTGGGCAGGGCGGGGCAGGCCATCGCGGCGGCGTGCAGGAGGCTTGCCTGATTTTCAACCGGAATTTTGTGCGCGGCAAAAATCGAATTGATGCCGGCTTTGTCCGCATCGTTCACGTTGGCGAGAATCACATTCTGATTCGTGGTCAGGTGGAATCCGGTTTGCGGAAATTTCTCCGCGATTTCGCGTAGTGCGATTTTTTTTTCGTTTTTTACGCGGCCGGTTTCGACAAACAGCGTGAAAAAGTTTTTCCCGTCCACGGCCTTGTGCCAGCCGAGTAAATCGGCAGTCGTTGTGAACCGGTAAGGCCTGATCGGCGCGAATTGGATGCCGGCGCGTTTCTCGACTTCGGCGCGCGTCCAATCCACGCCGCGCTCCTCGACAACGTATTTAAAGCGCGCGTGCTTGCGGTCGGTGCGGTCGCCAAAATCACGGTGTATCGTCAGCACGGCTTTGGCGACATCAATCAATTTGTCCGGCGTGATAAATCCGAGTTCGCTCGCCAGACGCGGATACGTTTCCTTGTTTCCGTGCGTGCGTCCCATGCCGCCGCCGACGACGAGGTTGTAACCGACTAATTTGGAGTTGGGAGATAGAAGTTGGGAGTTGGGGTTTTCCCTATCTCCCATTTCCGAACTGCCATCTTCGATGATGGCGATAAAGCCCTGGTCGTTGGTGAAAATGTCGAGGTCGTTCACCGGCGGGATGACGAACGCGGTTTTGAATTTTCGCGGCAAAT
Source organism: Candidatus Limnocylindrales bacterium (assembly GCA_035604955.1). Classification (GTDB taxonomy): domain Bacteria; phylum Verrucomicrobiota; class Verrucomicrobiia; order Limisphaerales; family UBA11358; genus UBA11358. The sequence continues at coordinate 4,885 of DATNHM010000027.1, forward strand.
AAGTTTTGCCGTAAAGCGGGTCAACGAACGCCCGATTGAACGGGTCATCAATCTTGAGCTGGAAACCGTCAATCCAGATGGCGTAATAAGCGCGGGTCTGCGGCTTCAGCGCATCCGCCACCCGCACGCAATCGCGATAGACTTCGTCACGCGCCTTGGTGTAGGCGGGCGTGGGTGGCGCGAGGACGTTACGGTTCACGTCGCCGCAAGCCGCAAGCGTGGAGAGCAGGCACTCATTGATCTTTTTGACCACCAGGCGCAGGTTCGCCTTGACGACGCCGTGAAACTGAATGGTCTGGCGGGTCGTAATTCGCAGCGTGTTGTTACCATACAGCCACGCGAGTTCGTCGAACACGCGCCACTGGTTGGCGGTCATCACACCGCCGGGAATGCGGCTGCGAATCATCATGATATATTTCCGGCCGGCCGCCGAACGCAAATCGCGGTCGTCCTGCGGATAAACGCCGTGAAATTTCAGGAATTGGGCGTCGTCGCCCGAGAACGTGTCGGCGGTCGGGTCGGCCAGCCTGGACGCGATGGTGCCCGCGAGCGTGGGAATCGCTTCCTTGATCTCTTCATTGTGCGTCAACTCGCGTGGAGCCTCTGTACTCATATACGAACGACTAGAATAACAGGTTTCCTTTTTGCCCGCAACAAGCGAACTACTGAGCGCAGGTGCGGATGCAAAAAGGCGGAAGGTGATTGCCTGTTCAAGCGCTGCTTGTCAGGCAAAGGCTGAATTCTAAAGACTGAAGGCTAAAGTGAGGTATTTCAGGCTTTGGCTTTTTTGTCAATGGTCGTAAAGATAGCGATGAGTTGTCGTGTTTCGTCAAGCAGCTCGGCCATTCGGCCGGCTGGAACGCAGCCACTATCCACGATCAATTCGAGCCAATATTCGGTTTCATCAATTTCTTTGAGACAGTCGCCTATCTTGGAAATGAACTCCGCTTTGGAACGGGCGCGGGGGGCTTCGCGATAATTTGCGCCAACCGATGTTCCGGAGCGCAAGACCTGCCGGCCGAGCACCTGTGCGACGGCGTTGTTCCCGGGCAGTTTGGAATACATATGAATGACCCGAAGCGCAAACGCCTTTGTTCGTATTTTTAAATCCTTCGCCTGTTCGTTCATATTTCTTTAGCCTTTAGCGTTCAGCCTTCAGTCTTTGCTTTTCAGGTTGCCGGCACGAATCGTTGAAGTCCCAACGTTGCGCCGAACAGGATTAAGAACACTGCGCTCAATGCGAGTGGACAGCCCGGCGCGACCGCCAGCCAGTCCACCAACACAATTCCCGCCAGCAGGCCGGAAACGATTCGTCCCACGTTCACAGCGCCTCCCTGAAAAATGGGCCGCGCACAACGCGCGATCCAGAGCACCAGGACGAGCGACAGCCAGAGGGCGGGAATGCGATTTTCTCCGGCATCCATCAGCATGGCCAAACAAACCGGCGCGGCCAGCAGGGCCAGCGGCCAATAGGGAACTCGCCCGCGCGAACTTTCCAGCCGCGCCACGTGACTCAAGCCGGCGACGTAGAATGCCAGGGCCACGCCGCACCAGATCGGCCAGCCGTTCACACCCCAACTGGCACAAGACCCGGCGATGACATAAATCCAGAACCGGCACAGTCCCATGAGCCACGGTGAAGCGGTGATGACTTTATGCGTGGCATCGTAGACGACGATGCACAGCAGCAACACGAGGGCCAGCGCGCCGGTCGTTTTCCCGATCATAATCAAACTCAATGCGCCCAGCACCAGCCAGGCCAGTCCCCAGCCCCAAACCGCCGGCAGCGAAATCGCGCCGGAGGGAATCGGCCGTTCCGATCGGTGTTGGCGGTCGAAATCCGCATCAAACGCGTCGTTCAAATACATCCCACCCAGATAAAGCGCGGTAACGCCGAAGAATAACCAGGGCAGATTCGCATAATTCTCTCCATCACCGAGCAGCCAACCGACCAGGCAGTTCGACCAGATCGTTGGCAGGTTCGACACCCGCCCCAAAATCACCAGCGTACGGAGTCGGCGTAAGAAATCCCGGTTCATTGCGCGGAGCAAACCAGAAAACTCACCGGTTGGCGAGTCCGCGTTCCGCCAGTTGCGGCAGCAACCAATCGTATTCGGCCACGAGTTGTTCGACGACGCTGAGGCTTTTCAGTTCCGGCGGCAACACCTCCCAGGTATAGGTTTCCATTTCCAGATGCGAGCAGAGTTTTGGGTTTTCGCCCAATAAATCCAGCACCGCGAGCAAGTGATCGCTGGTGGTTTCAAACGGCGGTGTGTTGGGGGCGTGCAGCGGAACATGAAAATGGACGCGCCATTCGGGCAGAACGCCGGCCGGGTTCGGTCGCCGGGCGTCCGGGTCGGCCAGCGCATCGGGCAGGTCATAATAGATATTCCGATTGCCCGCCGGCTCGCGCACAACCACCTGATGCAGGTAAACATCGTTGGCAAACGATTTGAGCGCCTCGCGGGTTTCAACCGTGGGATGGACCTTGAGCGCGGAGCTCAGGTGGATTTTGCTGATTTTGATGCCGTGCTGGCAGAGGCACGGCAGCGCGTTCTGGGGTTCCTCGAAATTCACGGCGAAGTGGCAAGTGTCGTAGTTGACGCCGAGGTGCTCGGCCAGGCGGGGGTCGCGCGGATGTTCGATACGCAAGCGGTCGAACAGTTGGATGGTCTCGCCGCTGCTCTCCAACAGGCACAGCGGCTCGGGTTCAAGGCCGAGGTGCAATTTCCTGCCCGTTTGTTCGGCCAGATGGGCGATATGTTCGACACAATGCCAGAGGTTGTTGCGGGCGGTTTTCAGCGCGTCGGGATGCAAATGAAAGCCCTTGAAGGAACCGGGCAGGGTACTGACGCTGCCCTCGACGCCCGCGGGCAATAATTTCGACAGCAGATCGAAAAGCAGGTTTGTGTAAGCCAGCCGTTCCGGAGAGGTCCAGTCCGGCAGGTAAACCTGCTCCTTCACCCGGGTCTGGTGAAACTGGCCGTAGGGGAAACCATTAATCGTGAAAATGTAACAATTCTTTTGCGCGAGCCAATGTTGGAAGGCCAGCAACGTGGCGGGTTCGCTCAACTCTTGCGCGGCCCAGTTGCTCAGGCGCAGGCCGATGGCAAACGGCTTTTGGGGACAAACCCGCTCGCGCACCGCGAGGGCATGGTTCTGCAGTGAGTCAAACGTCTCGCGCCAGGTTTCGCCGCGATGAATATTGGTGCTATAAGCCAGGTGCAGACCGTGATTTAATCGCATGGCTGATGGCTTGCTGACTGTCCGCGTTTACTTCTGTTCCGGCCCGGCTTCCGTGGCGCAACCCGTACAGCGGTTGTTCCGGGTCCATGCTTAGAAGATGGTACGAAATCCCCGTTTGGCAAGACGCAAACCGGCGTTGACATCTTCGGCCCAAACGTATAATTTGACACAAAATTGAAGTGACCCATCCATGTTGATTCGCATTAGTTTGATTGTGGCGATTATCGCGGGGCTGCTCGCGGGCGCCCTGAACATCGTTAAAGTTCGGGACAAGATCAGTACGCTGATTATCCAGCGGGACGATTTCCACACCGAAAGAGACCAGGCCCGGACCGAACTCGCCAGCACGAAAAAGGACCTGGCCAAGACGAAAGATGATTTGACCCAGACCCAGCAGCAATTGACGGATACCCAGGCCCAGCGCGACAAGGCGGTGGCCGACGCCAAGACGCAAACCAAACGCGCCGATGACTTAGCGGACAAGCTGACCAAGACAACGCAGGACCGTGATGACGCGCAGGCCAAGCTGGCGGCCTATCAGGCAACGGGGCTGACCGCCGACCAGGTAGGCGGCTTGAACAAGTCGCTCAAATCCACCCAGAATGAGCTCGAGGCGGTCAAGGAGGAAAATGGTGTTTTGCAGCGCACGGTCGGCCGGTTGACTGCTCAGATTTACGAATTGATCGGGACCAATTATGTCGTCACCTTGCGCGCGGATCTGAAAGGGAAGATCGTCGCCGTGGATCCCAAGTGGGAATTTGTGGTACTGAACATCGGTGGGGACCAGGGCGTGCTGCCGAACGGTGAAATGCTGGTAAGCCGTGACGGCAAGCTCGTGGCCAAGGTCATCGTTCGCAGTGTTCAAAAGGACCGCAGCATCGCCAATGTCGTTCCGGGCTGGCAACTGGGAGACGTCATTGAAGGCGATGAGGTCACCCCGGCACATCCGGCTTCCTGAAATGCAAGGCCCGGCCATCAAATGGCTTTTGCTGCTCATGTTGGGGGTTCTTTTTTTTGGGATTACCGGCTGTGAAACCAACGAACCCGAAAATGCCTCGGTCCGGCCCTGGAACTCGCCGCAGAGCTGGGAGGGCAATTCGCCGATGCTCGACCAGCAGCACCAGTGAGGTGACAAGTGACGGGTGACACGTGACAAGACCAGCGCGTCACGTTCTGAGGCAGTGTGTGGGGGTCACGATAAAATCTACACGGACGTCATGGGTTTCCGCGGGTATTTCCTTCACCATTTGCGCATCAAACGCCACGCCGCATTTGATGCCATGTGCTTTCGCCAGCAGCTGGTCGTAGAATCCACGGCCGCGTCCCAGCCGGTGTCCATGCCAATCAAAGGCGACCGCGGGAACCAGAATTAAATCGAACTTCTCCAGCGGTATGTCCACGCAACTGGCGGATGGTTCGCGAATGCCGAATTTCCCGGCGGCAATGTCCGTCGTTAAATTTTGAACCCGTCGCGCCGAATAGGTTCGGGTGGCGGAGTTGAAGGCGGGCAGGGCGCAGATTTTTTTTGTCGGCAGCAATTTTTCCAGCAACGGCCAGACATCCGGTTCATCCGGCAGCGGCGCGAAGAACAAAATCGTGTGGGCGCTCTGCAACTGGGGTTCCAACCGGTCGCAAAGTTCAATGGATTCCACCGCCCGTACCGCTGGTGAAATCTTTTGCAGCGCTTCGCGGGTTTGTTCCCGCAGCGCAGCCTTTTGTCCATTCAAATCAACAGTCATTTTTCTTTTTGCTTTCGCGCAGCGGCCAGTTCCGCCCGCCATTTCTCGACGCGCTCCTTGATTTTCTTTTCCACGCCCTGTTCGGTCGGCTGGTAATAAATCTTGTCCGTGCCGAGATAATCCTGCGCCACAAAATGGCCCGGATGGTCATGGGCGTATTCGTAACCTTTGCCGTGGCCCAGCCGTTCCGCGCCTTTATAATGCGTGTCCCGCAAATGCTCCGGCACCGGCAGTGTGCGGCCGGACTTTACGTCCTCCAGCGCGGCGTCAATGGCCAGATACGCGCTGTTGCTCTTGTTGGCCGTGGCGATGTAAACCGTCGCCTCGGCCAGGGGAATGCGCGCCTCCGGCCAGCCGACAAATTCCGACGCCGACAACGCCGCGTTGGCCAGCACCAGGGCCATGGGATCGGCCAGGCCCACATCTTCGGCGGCGCAAATCACAATCCGCCGCGCGATGAAGCGCGGGTCTTCGCCGGCGTGAATCATCTTGGCCAGCCAGTACAGCGCGGCGTCCGGGTCGCTGCCGCGCATGGATTTGATGAAGGCGGAAATGGTGTCGTAATGCGCGTCTTCGTCGTCATACACGACCGCCTTTTTCTGGATGCTTTGCTCGGCGGCGACAAGGTCAATGTGGACAACACCCTTTTTGTCCGGCGCGGTGGTGAGCGCGGCGATTTCGAGCGCGTTCAGCGCCTTGCGCGCGTCGCCGTCGGCGATTTTGGCCAGGTGCCGCAGGGCGTTTTCGTCGGCCTGAATGTTCAGGTAACCGAGGCCGCGTTCAGCATCGGCCAGCGCGCGTTGCAGCAACGCGAACAATTCCGCTTCGCTCAATGGGCGCAGTTCAAAGATTTGCGAGCGTGAGACCAGGGGTGAGTTGACAAAGAAGAACGGATTGTGCGTGGTGGCGCCGATGAGCCGGACCACGCCGCTTTCGACATCCGGCAGCAACACGTCCTGCTGGGCCTTGTTGAAACGATGGATTTCGTCAATGAACAGGATGGTCGGCTGGCCGGTGTTTTCGAGGCGGTTGGCGGCGGCGGCCAGGACCCGGCGCATGTCAGCCACATTGGATTCCACGCCGCTCAACCGTTCGAACTTGCTTTTGGTCTGAAGCGCGATGATTTGCGCCAGCGATGTCTTACCGGTGCCGGGCGGCCCGAAGAAAATCAGCGATTGGATGCGATCGGCCTCAATCGCGCGGCGGAGCAACTGGCCGGGAGCCAGAATGTGCGTCTGGCCGGCAAACTCATCAAGGTTGCGCGGTCGCATTCGCGCGGCGAGCGGCTGGTTTTTGGATACGTCCGGCCCGCCGGCGGCTTCCGGTCCGGGTTCCACCGGTCTTTGGAACAGATCGTCGAGCGGCATGGATTGAAATTAACACCGGCGAAAGAATTGCCCAAAACAAAAAACCCGCCGTCGGGCGGGTTTTGGTTCGGCAAAATAAAACCCCGCCCTTGCCGTGTGTAACTCTTCCTTTGAACATGTTTTGCAACATGTGGGACGGGCTGGACTGCTTTCGACTTCCAGCGAAGGCGTGTCGGCCGCAGCCCCGGCTTGGGTCCCGGGATCGTATTATTACGGTTCAAGGATTAGTTGCCTAATCACGAACAGGGCAGGGTAAATTCAACTTTTAATCAAAGAGCAATTCGCGTTTCTGACGGGTTCAATATCGCTTGAGTCGGGCATTTTCTCAAGAAAAATTCCTGTAAATATTTTGTTGCAACCGCGAAAACCGCTTGCAAACTCGTGCCGTTCATGAACCGCTCTTTGCGCATCAGGCTGTTCGGCATGATGGTTCTGGAATTTTTCATCTGGGGCGCGTGGTTGCCGCTCATTTTCAGTTATCTGCCCGGCTTGAATTTTGCGCCGTTCCAGCAATCCTTGATTTTAAACGCCTTTCCGGTTGCGGCCATCATCGGCCTGTTCTTCAGCAACCAGTTCGCCGACCGGAATTTTGCCGCGGAAAAATTCATGTCCTTCAGCCATCTCGTGGGCGGACTCGCACTGCTCGGCCTGGCGATGACGAAGACCTTCTGGCCATTCTTCGGCTTGATGCTGGCGTATTGCCTGCTTTACGTGCCGACGCTTTCGATTGCCAATCAGATTGCGTTCGCGCACTTGAAGGACGCCAGGGACTTCGGTTTTGTCCGCATGGGCGGCACCCTCGGTTGGATTCTGGCTGCCTGGCCGTTCACGTTTATTCTGGTGGACTGGGACAAGGTGCATGCCGCCCATCCGCACGGGATTGCCGGTTGGATCGGCATGGCATTGGCCAATGGATTGACCGGCCCCGCATTACGGAACGCGACCAAATGGACTTACGTCGTCGCTGGCATCGCATCCTTGTTGTTGGCGGCCTTCAGTCTGGTGTTGCCACATACGCCACCCAGGAAAGCGGGTGAAGGCGGCGCAGAAAAATTGGCCTGGGCCGAAGCGATGAAACTGCTGCGGCATCCGTTTGTGCTGGTGTTGTGGGTGGTCACATTTCTCGATGCCGTGGTGCACAATTGTTATTTCAATTGGGCGGGTTCGTTTCTGGGCGCGGGCAGGGATGCGGGTGGCGTCGGCATCCCCGGCAACTGGATCATGCCGGTGATGAGTGTCGGCCAGATTGCGGAGCTGCTCACGATGTTTATCCTCGGCGCGACCTTGAGGCGCTTCGGCTACCGCGTGACCATGATCCTCGGCATTCTGGCGTATCCGGTGCGTTTTGCGGTCTGGGCATTTTTCCCGCAGAGCCCGACGCTGATCATTCTGGTGCAAATTCTCCACGGCATCTGCTACGCCTTTTTCTTCGCGGCCGTTTACATTTTTGCGGAGGAATATTTTCCCAAGGACGTGCGGGCCAGCGCGCAGGGACTTTTCAACGTCATGATTCTCGGCGTTGGCGTGCTGGTGGCCAACAGCATCTGTCCGCGGCTGGCGCAGGAAACGTTCCTGCGGAATGGTGCGACCGATTTCCATCATCTGTTCCTGGTGCCGCTGACGCTTGCCCTGATTTCGGCGGCTGCGCTCGCGCTTTTCTTCCGGCCCCCTCCGAGAAGAGAAAGCGAATCCAGCCCGTAACGCCTTCCTAGTTACGACCGAGATGGTCCTGTAAAATCTGCAGAAGTTTTTGGGGTAGATACGGTTTTTGCAGAAAGTTGACGCCGTCAATCAAATTGAGACTTTTGCCAACCACCTCGCCGCTGTAACCGCTGGTATAGACGACCTTGAGTCCGGGTCGGGCGGTCTGCAATTGTTGGGCCAGTTCATAGCCGTTCATGCCGTCGGGCATTATGATATCGGTCAGCAAAAGTTGAATCCGGTCCTGATGTTCCTGCCAGACTTTCATGGCGGCCACGCCGGATTCCGCCGCCAGGACGGTGTAACCGCAACGCTGGAGCAGATTGGAGACCAGCAAGCGCACAGCCAGTTCATCTTCAACCACCAAAATGGTGCCCGTGCCGTGGGGCAGCTTGGCGACGGCGAGGAGGGGGTCCTTTTCCAATCGCTCACCTTCCACGGCTGGGAAATAGATGTTAAAGGTGGTTCCTTTGTTGACTTCGCTTGATGCCGTGATCCAGCCGCGATGTTGCTGGACGATGCTGTAAACGGTCGCCAGTCCCAGCCCCGTGCCCTTGCCCACGGCCTTGGTGGTGAAAAACGGCTCGAAAATGCGCGGTAGGTTTTCCTTGGGAATGCCGCAACCAGTGTCTCTGACGGCAAGGCGAACGTGCGTCCCGGCGACCGCGTCGTGATTTTTTTCCACCTGCGCCTTGGTAAATTCCTCCTTGCTGGTACTGATACTCAACTGTCCGCCGGTGGGCATCGCGTCGCGCGCGTTGACCAGGAGATTCATGAGCACCTGTTCGATCATGCCGGTGTCGGCGTGAATGAGGGCCAGCTCGGACACATAGTTGGTTTGCAGTACAATGTCCTCGCCCAAAACGCGCCGCAGCATCTTGGTCATGTTGGCAACCACCTCGTTCAAGTCCACGTTAGCCGGCCGCATGACCTGCTTGCGGCTGAAAATGAGCAACTGGCGTGTCAGGCTGGCGGCGCGTTCGGCGGCCTGGACAATCTGGCGCGAACAACCGGACCTCTCCGCGGTGTCAAGTTGTGGATTCAACAGCAGGGAAGCATTGCCCTGGATGACGGTGAGAAGGTTGTTGAAATCATGCGCCACCCCGCCCGCGAGCTGGCCGACGGCTTCCATTTTCTGCGACTGCCGGAGTTGTTCCTCCAGGTGCCTGCGCTGGACCCGGTTTCGCAGGGTGGCAATACCGAAGGCCAGGTCGTCGGCGAGTTCCATCAACAATGCTGTTTCCGACGGGTTGAAGGCATCGGCCTGTGAAGAGAAAACCGATAAAACGCCAAATATTTTGTCATCCGCTTTGAGTGGCAGGCCGATGCTGGAGCTGAAACCATGACGCAACGCCTCTTCCCGCCAGGGCGCAAAGTCGGGGTTCTCTGCCAGATTCGCGAAAGTGGTCGGTCGGCCGGTGCGGATGGCCGTACCGGTTGGGCCGCGGCCGCGTTCCGTGTCCGCCCAGGAGATTTGCAGATTTTCAAGATAGCCGGCTCCTGCCCCGGCCCAAGCAACGGGACGCACGGATTTGGATTCGTCCTGCCCCGAATAGCCCACCCAGGCCAATCGAAATCCGCCAATCTCCGTTATGATTTGACAAATCTTCGTCAGCAGCGTGGTTTCGTCGGTGGCCCGCACGACCACCTCGTTACATTTGCTGAGAGTCTCGAGCGACCGGTTAAGTCGGTGCAATTCCTCCTCTGCCTGCTTGCGTTCGGTGATGTCGCGCCCGATTCCCACCAGACCCTGAATCCGTCCCTGGCTGTCCCGGAACGGCACCTTGGTTGTCAGGTGGATACATTTCTGGCCAGCGGGGCTGACGCCTTTGCCCTCATGGTCAATGAGCGGTTCGCCGTTGAGGACCTCCAATTCCGCCGCCCGGAACGCGGCGGCCGCTTCGTTGGGGTAAAAGTCCGCGTCCGTCCGGCCAACGATTTGGGAGGGGCTCTCCTTTCCGAAGTGTTTGGCGAGTGCCTCGTTGGCAATCAGGAACCGGCTGTCCCGGTCCTTGACGTAAAAAGTTTCCGGCAGCAGATCAATCAACGTGCGGAGCAATTGGCGTTCGTTGGCAATGGCTTCCGCCACCTGTCTGCGCTCGGTGATGTCCTGGCAGAAGCAAATGGAAAGGCTGCTTTCCGTCATGACCGCGCGCAGTGAAACCCAGATCGATTTTCCATCCCGCCGCTTGAAACGGTATTCACCCTCAACATGCTTCTCGGTTGCCAGGATCTGATACGCCTGGCGCACTTTCTCAAGGTCTTCGGCGGGATGTAAATCCTTGATGGACGTGCCCAACAAAGTCGCAGCGTCATAGCCCAACAAATTGACGGCGGCGGGATTGCAGTCCACCAGGCAGCCTTTTTCATCGGCCACGAACACCGCCAATGGTGCGTTTTCGACATAAGAGCGGAATTTGGCTTCACTTTCTCGCAAAGCGCTTTCGCTTTTCTTCAAATCGGTGATGTCGGTGTTGATGCCGAAAATCTGCCAGCGGTTCTCTCCCAGCTTATGGATGGTGATGAATTCCTGCATCCAGTGCTCAATCCCGTGCTTATCCGTGCAACGAAACTCATTTCGATAAAACGGTTTGTCATGGAGTAATGCCTCCCGGGTAACCTTGTGCATTTCATTAAAATCCTCCGGGTTGCGGCTCTCACTCCAGACCTGCTGATAGGTCTTGTCCGGCGGCACGTCCAACGGAAACACCTCCTGCGCCGCCTCTTCATTCAGCACGGGAAAGTTCCAGTGGAAGATCGTCAGCTCATTCATGACCCGTTCGCGCCAGCCTTCGGGCGCCTCCACTTCTCCGCAATTGAGGATGCAACGCGTGCTCCGCATCACTTCCCGCAGCCGCTCCTGACTTTGTTTCAAAGCCTCTTCCGCCCGCTTCGTGTGGGAGATGTCACGGAAACTCCAAATCCTTCCGTAACACTTTCCATCCTTACCGACCACAGGCGCGGAATACCGGTCCAAAACGGTTCCGTCTTTCAATTCAACTTCATCCCGGCTGATTTCGTTGGGATGCGAGTAAAGGTAAACGACTTTTTCGACAAACTTTTCCGGGTTTTTGGTCTGGTTCATGACGAACTGGACCTGCTTTTCGTCATCATGATTATTGGCGATGTCCTGTGGAATTTTCCACAGGTCGATCGTGCGCTGATTTTGGATGACCTTTTTTCCGTGATTATCCACGACCAGAATCGCTTCGATGGAGGAATTGAGCTGGGCTTCCAGCAGTGCGGTTTTTTCCAGCAACCCTTCCTCTGCCTGCCGGCGTTCCACGGCTTCCTCGGCCGTGCGCCGCAACTGGCTTCGCAACAGGAAGTAAAGCGCCAGGGCCGTGGTGGCCACGAATGTCCAACCCTTGTAGATTTCCAGCCGGTTGCGGAGGGCCGGATCGGGAACCAGGGCGAACAACACCCGGCCCGAAAGCAGTATCCAGGCGCTCCCAATTACGGCGTAAACCAAACAGGTGCGCAGCGCTACTTTGGCTGGTCTATTTTTCATCCAGATTGTGGCAATTCAACCGTACCTCGCGCCTTGATTTGCCGTTAAACCAATGTTGCGATTTTGAAATCAATTTTTGTTGTTATTCCAATTCACGCCTCTGCTTGTGTCATTATGGCTATGCCACTCCATCAGCAGGATTTCTGCCGTTTCCGGGAAAACGACCGGCTCCGTCCATCAGCATCCCCATGACAACAAACGGATGAACTTCCAACTCGCTTTGCCCCGGCCATTGGCATAATTTGCCCGTCTGATTATTTGCCATGACGACAACCGCTCCCATTCGTCCGAGCAGCCGGATCCGGCAGGACTTTCTCGACTTCTTCAAGTCGAAGCAACACACCATCGTACCGTCTTCGAGCCTTCTACCCGATTCGCCGAACCTCCTGTTCACGAATGCCGGCATGAACCAGTTCGTGCCCATCTTCCTCGGCCAAGCCCAATGTCCCTATAAACCCGGTCGGGCCGCCGACACCCAGAAATGCATCCGCGCCGGCGGCAAACACAATGACCTCGAAGATGTCGGCCTTGACACCTATCACCACACGTTCTTCGAGATGCTCGGCAACTGGAGTTTTGGCGATTATTTCAAAACGGAAGCGATCGACTGGGCGTGGGAATTGATTACTGAAGTCTGGAAATTTCCGCCCGAACGTCTTTACGCGACGATCTATAATCCTGACAAGTCCCAAGGCGACCCTTCCGAGCGCGACGAAGAGGCCTGGAACTGTTGGGCCGACAAATTCCGCGCTGCCGGACTTGATCCCGCCGTCCACATTGTCTATGGCGGCAAGCAGGACAATTTCTGGATGATGGGCGACACGGGTCCATGCGGCCCGTGCTCCGAGCTGCACGTGGACCTCACGCCGGGCGGCAACACCAACGGCAGTCTGGTGAACAAGGGCGACGCCCGTTGCATCGAAATCTGGAACCTCGTTTTCATCCAGTTCAATGCGAACCCCGACGGCACGTTCAGCCCGCTGCCGGCCCGGCACGTGGACACCGGCATGGGCTTCGAACGTGTCACTTCCATCATCCAGGGCACGAAGAATTTCAAGGATTTCGCCAACGCAAAAATCTCGAACTACGAGACCGACATCTTCCGTCCGATTTTTGACGCGCTGGAGAAATTGAGCGGGAAAAAATATGGCAGCACACTCCCGCCGGTTGATCTCTCAACGCTCAGTCCCCAGCACACGATTGACATCGCTTTCCGGGTCATCGCCGATCATATCCGCACGCTCGGTTTTGCGATTGCCGACGGCATCCAGCCGTCGAACGAAGGGCGCGGTTATGTCCTGCGGCGTATCCTGCGCCGCGCCGTGCGCTACAGCCGTGCACTCGGTTTCAAGGGGCCGTTCTTCTACAAACTCGTGACCGTGCTCGCCGATACGATGGGCGATGTCTTTCCCGAAATCCGCGCCCGGAAGAAACACATCCAGGAAATCATCCGCGTTGAGGAGGAAATGTTCAATAAGACGCTGGACCGGGGCATTGAGCTCTTTGCTGAAGAGGCCCGGCGGGTTTCCACGAACGTCGTCGAGTTCCCTGTGCCCAAAGGTGGTCCAATTGTTGAGATCACCGATTTTGGCAGCAAGGTGATCGCGGGTGAATTTGCCTTCAAACTCTACGACACCTACGGTTTTCCACTCGACCTCACCGAATTGATGGCCCGCGAACGCGGCATGACGGTGGACCGGGATGTTTTTGAAAAGTTGATGGAAGAGCAGCGTACCCGCGCCCGGGCAGCGCAAAAGAAGGAAGTCATTTCGCTTTCAAAATTGGAAACCGCCACGCCGACAAAGTTTGTCGGCTACGACCAGCTTGTGGTGGAGGCCAGGGTTTTGGAGGTGGTGTCGCTTAAAAACAAAACCGCCATCGTCCTTGACACCAGCGCTTGCTACGCCGAAATGGGCGGCCAGGTCGGCGACACCGGTGAAATTGTAGACGCGAATGTCAATTCGCGGGCTTCCGCGCTTTCACAAGCGCGGCTACGCGTCACGAACACACAGAAGTCCGGGAATACGTGGCTGCACTTTGTCGAAGGCGGCGACCCGCCGGCGACCGGCTCCAGCATAACGCTCGCTGTTGACAAGCACCGCCGGAATGCCATAGAGCGCCACCACACCGTCACGCATTTGCTGCACTGGGCGTTGCATGAGGTAGTGAGCCGCGAGGCGTCGCAGAAAGGCTCTTTCGTCGGGCCGGACAAACTGACCTTCGATTTCAACAGCGTACCGCTCACGCCGCAGCAGGTGGCCGACATAGAGAAACTCGTCAACGAGCGCATCCTCGAAAACGCCGGCGTTAGCTGGACGGAAGTTCCCTACGCCGAGGTGAAATCGCGCAAGGACGTAATGCAATTCTTTGGCGACAAATATGGCGACGCCGTCCGTGTCGTCCAAGTCGGCGGCCGGCCAAAAAAGCTGGATGGTTATTCGATGGAACTATGCGGCGGCACGCATACACGGGCCACGGGCGAGATTGGGTTGTTCCGCATCATCGGTGAGGGCGCGATTGCCGCCGGTGTTCGGCGCATTGAAGCGGTTGCCGGGCTGGAAGCTTATCGCCGGGCCACCGACGAAGTCACGCTCATCCAATCACTCTCGGACAAGGTCAATTCACCGGTGCACGAGTTGGAAAAGAAGATCGAGGCGCTGCTCGAACACCAGAAAATGGTTGAAAAGCAACTCAAGTCGGCGCAACAACGCGAAGCCTCAAATGCCGCCAGCCGTTTGCTGGAGGAGGTTCACCAGGTAAACGAAATACCGGTCATTCTCCACAACCTCGGCGCGGTGGACGGCGACTTCCTCCAGGCCGTCGCCGATTCATTGAAGGAGCGTTTCAAGGGAGTGATTGTTCTTGGTGGCGGTGAGCAGCCTGGAAGCGTGGCGCTCGTTGCCGCGGTCACACCTGATTACATTTGGAAGATTCAGGCCGGCAAAATCGTTCAGCAGATCGCGCCAATTGTCGGCGGCAAGGGGGGCGGCAAACCGGACAACGCACGCGGGGGCGGCAAAGATGCCAGCAAACTGGACGAGGCGCTGGCCATGGTCAAAACATTGTTGCATTGAAGGTCAAACCCGCTGTTTTATGCGTCTTTGGAGCCTTTGCGCCTGCCTTTTACCGATGTTGCCAAAAGTTGGCATTCTCCAGTTAACAGTACATTATTCTGTTGATTATAAGTTACTTATGAAAACTTTTTTCTTTTTCCCTGTTGCCGAATAATCCCTCCCCGTAAAATTCAGCCGGTATGAAACACAATCGGGGGCCAAATAGGGCCCCAAATGGCAATATCGAATTAAGGCAGATGCAGTTAAAGGACCTGCCTCCTGTTTTTCGACTGGGACAAAGACTTTTCACAGCAGAAGACCTGCCCACGTTGTATCGCAGTTGGGATGAGCACGAGATTCTGGAATTGTTTCGTTCGGACGAAGAAACCTGCCTGGTGGCTGAGGACGATGAAAAAATCATCGGTTTTGCATTGGGCTGCATGATGGATAAACCGCGCAGCGCCTGGCGATATGGCTGGCTGGAATGGCTGGGAGTGGCGCCGCGTTACAAGCGGCACGGCATCGCCCGGCGGTTGCTGAACCAATTGACGCAATTGTTCATTGATCGCGAAGCGCGCATCATGCTGGTGGACACCGATGAGGACAATGCCGACGCGCTGGCCTTCCTGCGCCAGACCGGCTTCGGCCAGGAAACGCGGCATGTGTATCTGTCACGAAATCTGGACGAACATCCCAGAAGTCTCGAACGCAGGAACGGACACCGGAACGGCAAAGTTCACTGAATTGGCAGCGTACTTGCCGACAAATTAATTTGTCATGTCGGCGCAGTCGCGGATTTTCTGGAGGAGTTTGGCGGGTTCGAAGGGTTTTTCGAGGAAGGTCTCGTTGTGGCGCAGGGGTGAATCCTTACCGGGCAGGTTGTTGGCATAACCGCTGCAGTAAATGATCTTGAGTTCGGGTTTATCGGTACGCAGGTGGTCGGCCAGTTCCCGGCCGTTCATGCCGTCGGGCATGACCATGTCGGTGACCAGGATGTCAATGCCTTCCCGGCGCTCGCGCCAGATTTCCAGGGCCTGCACGCCCGAAACGGCGGCGTGGATATGGTACCCATGCCGTTCCAGCACACGTTGCATCAGCCGGCGCAAGGCGGTCTCGTCCTCCACCAGCAGAATCGTCTCGTTGCCACCCGGCACCTCGGCCGGAGCCGTCGGTTGCTCCCCATTGACTAGTTTCTGGGCCAGGCGTGGGAAATAAATGTGGAAGGTGGTTCCCTGATTGAGCTGGCTTTCGACTTCAATCCAACCCTGATGTTGTTCGACGATGCCAAAGACGGTAGCCAGTCCCAAGCCGGTGCCTTTGCCGATGTCCTTGGTGGTAAAGAAGGGTTCAAAGAGGTGTGGCAGATGCTCGGGCGCCACGCCACAGCCGGTGTCGGTGATGGACAGGCGGATAAAGTCGCCGGGCTGGGCGGTGTGTTTGGTGAACTGGATGGTGTCGGTCAAGGTGACCGGAGCGGTTTCCACAGTGAGCCGGCCGCCTTTGGGCATGGCATCGCGGGCATTGACGGCCAGATTCATGAGGATCTGTTCCAACATGCCAGGGTCGGCGTGGATGGAGGCGCCACCGGGGGCGTAACGGGTTTCCAGGGCGATGTCCTCGCCGATGAGCCGGCGCAACATTTTGGTGACATTGGCGACGACCTCGTTGAGGTCGAGGTCCTTGGGTTGCATGGGCTGGCGGCGGCTGAAGGTGAGCAACTGGCGGGTCAGGTTGGCGGCGCGCTGGGCGGCGCGAAAGATTTCGGCGTTGGCGGAGGCTTGTTCGGTCTCGGAGAGCTGGCCCATTTGCAGGAGGGAGACGTTGCCCTGGATGACGGTCAGGATATTGTTGAAATCGTGGGCCACTCCGGCGGCCAATTGGCCGAAGGCCTGCATCTTCTGGGATTGGCGCAATTGCGCCTCCAACTGCTTGCGCTCGGTCAAATCGCGTAAAGCTGTCACCCGCACATCGCGACCGCCCTGGGAAATGGTCCGGGCTTGTGCTTCGCATTCAAAGACACTCCCGTCTTTATGAAGACATTGATGTTCAAAGCGTTCTTCTTCACCAGAATGGACCCGTTCGGCGACGGCCGAACGCCATTCGGGTGCAATCAGAGGGTAAATGTTACGCCCGATCAGTTCATTTCGCTCGTAACCGAACATGGTGGCGAATTGGTCGTTCACATCCAGAATTCGGCCGTTTTCACTGACACAGATGCCTTCGAAAGAGGCCTCAGCCAGGGTCCGTAATCTCTGCTCACTTTCCCGTACCGCGTCCTCAGCCCGCTTGAGTTCAGTGATGTCGTCGTATGTCCCCAAAATGCCGATGACCCGGCCATCCGTGTCATGCAACGGCACCTTGCTGGATCGGTACCAGCCGATAGAGCCATCCTTCCGGGTTTGTGGTTCCTCGAAATTGAGTTTGGGCTGGTCTTTTTCCATCACCGCCAAATCATTGGCGCGGTATTGCTCGGCGTATTTGACGGCGCCGGTCTCGAAGTCAGTCTTGCCGATAATGTTGCCGCACTCTTCCATAACCGCCCGATTGCAGCCGAGGATGGTGCCCTGGCGGTCTTTCCAGACAATATGGTGGGGAATGGTGTCCAGCACGGTGCGGAGCATCAATCGGGAGCTGGACAATTCCTCCTCGGTCTTCCGCATCCGGCGGCGTTGCCATAATAACGCCAGGATCAATGAAGTTTGCACCGCGAGAGCGGCCAGAACGACAATGGCAATCACATGATAAGCCTGCCACAAGGTCGGCGGGCGGAAACGCCCTTCACTGTTGGGCGGAAGCCGGGTTGTGCTCAAATGGTATTTTTGCAACTGGCGCCAATCGAACACGAAGCGGCTGCTTTGATCCCGCGCGGTGGGGACAGAATCGGCGTTGCCTGCCCGGATGACTGAGGCAATTTGGCCGGCGATCTCCGAATTCAGCGTCGAATTGTTGATGCACATTCCCCCGACAATGCCATTTCCGATATAAAATCTGGAATAACTGAACATGGGCGCCGTTGAAATGGAGCTTAGTTCTTCCGCTGCCGCCCATGGAAGCATCACCGGCCCCGATCCGTCAGTGCGAATATCGTCGTAATACACAATCGTCTTCGGCGGCAATTCAGACAGACGATGCTTGGTTTCGGCCATCGTCAACCCCACCAGATTGATCAATTCAAAATGGTTCGTGCAAAAGCCCTCGGCGTGCTGCAAATCGCGCTGGTAGGATTCCGCGACATCTCCCGCGGCGCCGCCGGGGGAAACGAAAGCAATCCGGCGCGTGCCGGGAAACAACTGCACGGCCGTTATCAAGGTGCCTTGGACATCATTGTCAACAATGAATCCGGTGACATTGGTTTGTCCGCCGAGCTCATTAGTCAGAGTCTCCCGGTTTCCAATGGCAATGATTGGCACCCCCGGCCACGCCGAAACCCGCACCTTCAGGGCGAAGTCAATTGATTTTCGGCCGGAGGCAACAATCGCGTCCAATTTGTTTCCTCGGTATTTGTTGCGCAGCCACCCGGCCAGTTCCTGACGGTAGTCGTCCCTGGTGAAGTGCGTGAAGTCCAGATTCTCCTGATAAATTGTCACCGGTTTCGACAAATTCGACATCAAGATCGGGCGCAATCCGTACACGTAATCCACATAGACCGGGCGATAACCACCCTGGTTGACAACCAGAATGGATACGCCTTCCTCGTCAGCTCGCCCGGCTGCGCTCAGGCATCCTACCGTGATGAGAACCAATCCTCGCCCGAAAATCCTCCTGGCGATTCGACCCAACGCGCCGTTCTGGCGGAAGCGCAATCGAGATTGGTGGGACGAGGATTGCATTATGTTCAGTTTATCGGAGCCAGCACGGTTCAAAAGATGGACCGGTCGAGATGTTCCAACGACGATGCAAGAGGGAACTCATCCAGCAAGTCAGGATTTGACATTTCATTACCAAAATATGTCACAGCACTTCCGAACGATTTCGTAAGTCGTTCAGCAGTAATGTGATTACAAGATTTCGAGATAATTTGCGGGTGACGCATGACATCGCCTATAGCAATTTTCGCTCCGAAAATGTGTAATTAACGATGTGTTATCCATTTGGACAGACCCAAACCCGTCTTATCGGCTGCGTCAACCCTTGGCAGTGCTATCTCCCTACTTTGTCGTGTTCTGCGAAGATTTTCCAGGAGCACGGACGACCTTGTCCGCAAGCTGCTTCCGTCCGGGAAGAGACACGCGGACAAAAGCTGTCCGCGCTCCTTTGATTGCGGCTTGGCCGCGCTAAGTCCATGCCATGCGGATGTTCTGAGGTAATTTCGAGGGGTTCGAACAGATTTACCAGGAAGCTCTCGTCGTCCCGCAGAGGGCAATTCCTGCCCGGCATGTCGTTGGCGTAAGCAACACCTGCACGACATCACTCCCCGGTGCCTTAGGGTGAAAGGGGGAGATGGCGTTCAACCCAGCCGTTTGCGGAGCTTTTCAAACTGTTCACTTAATGCGTTCGGCAGTTTGCCGTCAAACTTGGCATAGTTCGCGGCCACGTCCTCGGCCTCTTTCTGCCACCCCGCGGTGTCCACAGCGAGCAGTTCCTGGAGATCGCCGGCGGACAGATGCAATTCCAAGACATCCAGTGCGTCCGGCGTGGGCAAATTCCCGATGGGCGTCTTCTGCGCCTTGCCGGTTCCTTCAACCCGCTCGCAAATCCACTTGAGCACGCGGCTGTTTTCGCCGTAGCCGGGCCAGAGCCATCTGCCGTTCGCCGCTTTGCGGAACCAGTTCACGAAATAAACTTTGGGCAGTTTGGCGCGGTCGGTGCGTTGCGCGAAGGAGAGCCAGTGCGCGAAATAATCCGCCATGTTGTAGCCGCAGAACGGCAGCATGGCAAACGGGTCGCGGCGCAGCACCCCGGCTTGGCCGAGCGCGGCGGCGGTGGTTTCCGAACCGCAGGCGGAACCCATGAACACGCCATGCTCCCAATCGAACGCCTCGTTCACCAGCGGAATGGTGTGGGGCCGGCGTCCCCCAAACAAGATCGCCGAGAGTGGCACGCCTTCGGGATTCTGCCAATCGGGATCAATCACCGGACATTGCGCCGCCGGTGCCGTAAAGCGCGAATTCGGATGCGCGCCTTTTTTGCCATTGTCAGGTGTCCATTCGTCGCCCTGCCAGTCAATGCCTTTGGCCGGCGCGGGCACACCCATGTCTTCCCACCAGACGTCATCGTCCGGCGTCAGCACGACGTTGGTGAAAATGGTATTCTTCGCGCAGGCCGCCAGTGCATGGGGATTGCTTCGCGCCGAGGTGCCCGGAGCCACGCCAAAAAAGCCCGTCTCCGGATTCATCGCGTAAAGCCGTCCGTCCTTGCCGACGCGAATCCAGGCAATGTCGTCGCCCAGCGTCGTGACTTTCCAGCCCGGCACCGTCGGCTGCATCATCGCCAGATTCGTTTTCCCGCACGCGCTCGGAAACGCCGCGGCAATGTAATACTTTTTGCCCTGCGGCGAAGTCAGGCAAAGAATAAGCATGTGTTCCGCCATCCAGCCTTCCTTCTTCGCCACGGTTGAGGCAATGCGCAGCGCCAGGCATTTTTTTCCGAGCAACGCGTTGCCGCCATAACCCGAACCGTACGACCAGATGGAAGGTTCCTCAGGAAAATGAACGATGTATTTGTTTTTGGGATCGCCTTCACACGGCCAGGACACGTCCTTTTGACCGGGCTTCAAAGGAGCGCCGACCGAATGCAGGCAGGGAATGAACGTGCCGTTCGCGCCCAGCTTGTTCAGCACGGCCTGACCCATGCGCGTCATGATGCGCATGTTGACGACGACGTACGGCGAATCGCTGATTTCAATGCCGATTTTGCAGAGGGGCGAATCAAGCGGCCCCATCGCGAACGGAATCACATACATCGTCCGGCCTGCCATGCAGCCCTTGAACAGGCCAAGAAGTTTTTGCTTCATCCCGGCGGGATCGGCCCAGTTATTGGTCGGCCCGGCTTCCTCCTTCGTTTTCGAGCAGATAAACGTCCGGTCTTCCACGCGGGCCACGTCGCTCGGATGCGAGCGCGCCAGATACGAGCCGGGACGCTTCTTTTCGTTGAGCCGGGTGAAGGTGCCGCTCTTGACCATTAAATCACAGAGCCTTTGATTTTCGGCGTCCGAACCGTCGCACCAATGAATATCCCTGGGTTGGCAGAGTGCTGCCATTTCATTGACCCATGAAATCAACTGTTGGTTCTTCGTGTTTGCTTTGTCCATGCGCTTCTCCTGTCCGTGCATTTTCTGCAAAAGATGTCCGGGTAAACTGCCAGAACCGGCGCGGCTTGAACAGTCCAAATTGAAGAAATTTGGATACTCGGGCGCAACTCGGCACCGCCGCCGGAGCGCCGGTTTGGAAATCGGCGCTACGATTCACGTTTTCTCCTCGGAGGCAAGTGACGCCCATTCGCCGCCAGGTGGGTAATGTCCTGATTTGAAAGTAGGGCACGACATAAGTGCTATCACAAGCGACTCGTTACCTCGTCGCCTACAAATTAGGACACCACCGCCAGGTGGACGCTTTTGCGTCGCGCCGTGCTTCGGGCTATGCTAAACATGAATTGAATGAATTCGCCGTCTGCAAACCGCGCCGACCAGCCCGAGGCCAATAGCTGCCTCGCGCGCTCGGTCGTGGATACGCTGGCCGAGGAGCCGACGCTGGAAGCGGTGACCATTGACCGCGCGCAGCGGAAAATCTCCGTGGCCACGCTGGGCCGCGCCGACATGGCCCGGCTGACGGAGCGCATCACCACCCAATTTCAGACCGCCCAGACTGCCGATGCCGGCCACACCTGCTCCCTGTTGAACGGCGAAGGCGACTGCTTTTCGTGCAACACGCCGTTGTCCGAGGACGAGCGCAAGAAAATCACGATTCAAAACGACGGTCCGACGACCACCATTGCGCGGGTCACGTGCCCGACTGCGCCGACCTTCTGGCGCTGGCGCGACATGCCGTTTCCGAAAGTCGTCCCGCGCGACGTCGAATTTCTCGAACACGTCGGGGAGATTGACGAGTGGAAAACCCAGCTGGCCGCCGCGATTTTGTGTGGTGTGTTCGGACTGGCCGGCTTTTTCCTCGGCCGGTTTGGCCAGCCTGCCCTGTCGGTTACCAGTTTCATCATGGCCTATCTGGCCGGCGGTTTTTATCCGGCGGAACAGGTCTGGGAACGGCTGCGGAAGCGCACGATTGACGTGCATTTTCTGATGCTTTTTGTGGCCGTGGGCGCCGCTTCCATCGGCGCCTGGGCGGAAGGCGCGACGCTGTTGTTTCTGTTCTCACTCTCCGGCGCGCTGGAGCATTTCGCGCTCGGGCGCACCCAAAAGGAAATCCGCTCGCTCTTTCGCGACGCGCCCAAAGTCGCCACGGTGATTGACGCCCACGGCAAAGAACGCGAGGTCAAGGTCGAGCTGCTCAAACCAGGCATGCGCCTGCTGATCAAACCCGGCGCGCAATTTCCCGTGGACGGCGAAATCACCAAAGGCAGCACCGCGGCGGACGAATCGAATCTGACCGGCGAAGCCACGCCGGTGAAAAAGGCCGTTGGCGACACCGGGCTGGCGGGCACCATCAACCTGTGGGGCGCGGTCGAGATGGCTGTCGTGCGGCCCGCCGCCGAAAGCGCACTGCAAAAAATCATTACGCTGATCAAGGACGCCCAGCAGCAGAAAGCGCCCGCGCAACAGTTCACTGATAAATTCAGCACGGTTTACACTTACGCTGTCATCGGGCTTTCATTCGCGATGTTTTTTGTCTGGTGGCTGGGTTTCCGGCTCGCGCCCTTTGAGTCCGCCGTCGAGTCGCACAGCGCCTTTTACCGCGCGATGACGCTGCTGGTCGTCTCATCGCCGTGCGCGCTGGTGCTTTCGATTCCGTCGGCGGTGCTGGCGGCCATCGCGTGGGGCGCGCGGCACGGCATTTTGTTCCGCGGCGGTGCCGCGGTGGAAAAGCTCGCCGAAGTGAACATCGTGGCGCTCGATAAGACCGGGACGCTCACCACCGGCGAATTGCGTGTCGAAAAAATTGAAAGTTTTCCGCCCGGACGCGAATCGGAAATCGCGCGGCTGGCCTTCTCCTTGGAACGGCTTTCGACGCATCCGCTCGCCCGCGCCATCACGCGCCACGGCAAGCAGCAGAAGCTGGAGCCGATCGAGTTTGAGCATTTTGAGTCGGTGACGGGGCAGGGCTTGCTTGCCCGGCGCGACGGTATCGAATACCGCCTCGGCGGCCGCGATTGGTTTGAGGGGCCCGGGAGCGCCGGCATCTTGCCGGCGAGTTCCAAAGACGTTTCTTCCCCGCCCGCCGGCAAGATGCCGGCGCTCCCAAACCCGGTGGACGCCGGTTTTTCCGAGGTTTGGGCCGAGGGCGGTGATTTGGTTGGCCGCGTCATTTTGCGCGACGACATCCGTCCGCAATCGGCCGCCGTCATTCAGGAATTGCGGAATGAAGGTTTGCGCACGGTGGTTCTGACCGGCGACCGCAAGGCGACGGCCGAGCATCTGCGCGCGAAATTGAACCTCGACGACGTGCGCGCGGAATTGAAGCCGGAACAAAAGGTTGAGGCGATTCGTGCGTTGAGCGAAGACAGTTGCCGGGTGGCGATGATTGGCGACGGCGTCAACGATGCGCCGAGCCTGGCGGCGGCGCATATCGGCGTGGCGATGGGCGCGCGGGGCGCCGACGCCGCGCTCGAACAGGCGGACGTGGTGTTGATGAACGACCGGCTGGAAAATTTTCTGGCCGCATTCCGCCTGAGCCAGCGGGCGCGGCGCATCATCCGGCAAAATCTGTTCATCTCGCTCGGCACGGTGGTGGTACTGGTGTCGTTCGCGATGCTCGGAAAAATTCCGCTGCCCATCGGCGTGGTCGGCCACGAAGGCAGCACGGTTGTGGTGGTGATGAACAGTTTGCGATTGTTGTTTGGCGGCACACCGGGGGCCAATCATTCCAATCCCGGATCAACCCTACGCACGCCGGGATCATAAACCTGGGAGCGCCGGCGTCTCGCTGGCAGGTTCGCAGTTCCCATTCCCAACAAGCCGGCGAGACGCCGGTCCTTCCAGGTGGCCGGAACAAAGAAACTTTTCTGTTCATTCCGGTCTTGGTCGTGTTTAATCAAGGCCGGTTGAATTTGTGAATCCTTTCCGAGAATATGTTTCCGAACAGGCACGGCTTCTGCACCGTGGAGCAAAGCTGCCGCTGGGCCGTTCGCAGAAAATCCCGCAGCCGCCCAGGCTGTCGGGAGATGCGCCCAAGGCCTTGATTTTCTCGCCGCATCCGGATGATGAATGCATCGTCGGCGGGCTGGCATTGCGGCTGTTGCGCGAATCGAGATGGAACATCATCAACGTCGCCGTCACGCTTGGCAGCAAAAGGGAACGGCGGACGGTGCGACTGCGTGAACTGCAAGGCGCCTGTGCCGTGCTGGATTTTGGTTTGATGGTTCCGAAGGCACAAGGTTTGGAGCATATCAATCTTAAATCACGGAAACAGAACCGGGCGCATTGGCAGGCGGCGGTCAAAGTCATTGCCGGAATTCTCGCCGAACAGCGGCCACGCGTGATTTTTCTGCCGCATGAGCATGACGGGCATCCCGTGCACGTCGGCACGCATTTTCTGGTGCTGGACGCCCTGAAAACTCTGCCCGCCGGTTTCCGATGCCACGTTGTTGAGACGGAATTTTGGGGACAAATGGCGGAGCCCAATCTGCTGGTCGAGTTGGGCGTTGCCGAGGTTGGCGATTTGGTCGCAGCCCTGGCGTGTCACACCGGCGAGGTGCGGCGCAATCCGTATCACGCACGGTTGCCGGCGTGGCTGATGGATAATGTGCGGCGCGGTGCGGAACGGGTCGGTAGGCAGGGCGGGGCAGCGCCGGATTTTGTGTTCGGCGCCATTTACCGGCTGGGAAAATGGTCGCAGGGCCGGTTAGCTCCGGTCCAACGCCGACAAAGATTTTTATCGGGTGCAATGAATGTCGGTAAGTATCTGGAGTTGAGATAAACGGCTGCTACCGGTAGTTCTTGTCGTCCACCCGGTTGAGATCCATGCCGTCCTTGAACACGCCCACGGTCACGATGGCAAAGGTGAACACCGCCGTTCCGGCTTCGAGATGTCCGCCGAACGCCTTGTCGGGATCGGCGAAGGTGATGTGAGCGTGGACACGGCCGTCAATCACGTAGCCGTTCATGCCGGCGATGTCGGCCGGGCCGGTGGGATTCTTCACAAAGATATTTTTCGAGGGAAAGACGCCGTTGCTCACCACGTGGTAATGATAGCTTTTCACCGAGCCAATGCCGGACAGGATGACGGCGTTGCGGATTTTGCATTGCTTTACCATGCGTTCCAAACCGGCCAGCAGGTCGGTCTGGTTTTTGAAACGCAACACGACGATGCGGTCGAACTGGCCGGTGAGTGCATACACGTCCGGCACCTGGTCGCTGTTCGGTTTGGCGTCTTCCGCCGGTGTGGTGGCGTTGGTCAATTCGGTACGTATCGGTTGGGCGGCGGCGAGGTTAAGCATGGCCAGAAAACCCAGAACTTTAATCAGTCTGCTCATAAAATGCCTGTGGTGTTGATGGATGGCGGTCAGGTGTGATGAAGGCTAAGCCTGGGCCGGTTGGACAACAAGCCTGGAAGGTGGTGATACAGCTTTCAGGTTTGCTTCGGGCGGGAACTTTTCACATTCTTGGTACATCCGACCAATGGGATGAAGAAAAAATTGATCTGGATTCTCGGGCTGCTGGCAGTGATTTTTGTGCTATTGCAGTTCACCAATCCTGCGCGCACGAATCCGCCGGTCGTTCATGATTTCCTGGCCGCCGAAAACCCGCCGCCGCCGCTCGCTGCCATGTTCCGCGGCGCGTGTTACGATTGTCATTCCTGCGAAACCCGGTGGCCGTGGTACAGCCATATCGCGCCGGTGTCATGGCTGATTGCCAACGACGTGTCGGGGGGGCGGCGACATTTGAATCTTTCCGATTGGCCGGTGGACGACCCGGAACGCGCCGCCAAGCGGCTGGAAAACGCCAGCGAAGAATTGGGCTACCACGAAATGCCGCCGGCCAAGTACCAGGCCATCCATCCGGCATCCCGGCTCACGGCCGACCAACGCCAGCAATTGATTCAGTGGCTCGATCAGGAGGCTAAACGCTTGAAAAGCGTCGCTGCTTCGGGAAAATAATTCATGCTCCAAAGCGAATTGATCCCGGCCCGGGAAAGAAATTCCCGCCGGTTGATGGTGATGCTGCATGGTCTGGGCGACAGCATTGAAGGTTACCGCTGGCTGCCGGAGGCCATGAATCTGCCGTGGCTGAACTATTTGCTCGTCAACGCGCCATTTGATTACTACGGCGGTTATGCGTGGTTTGATTTGAATGACATCGGGCCCGGCGTGCAGCGCAGCCGGAAACTGCTTTTTGAACTGCTCGACGATTTGCACGTCCGCGGATTTCCGCCGGAACAAATCACCTTCGGTGGTTTTTCCCAGGGCTCTTTGATGGCCATTGACGTCGGATTGCGTTATCCGCACCGGTTCGCGGGGATCATCGGCATCAGCGGCTGGGTCAATGAGCCGGAGAAATTGTTGCAGGAACTTCCGCCGGTGGCCCGTCAACAACGGCTGCTGATGACGCACGGTACCGGCGACCCGCTGCTGCCCATTGACCAGGTCCGCCCGCAAATTCCGCTGCTCAAAGCCGCCGGCATTAGGGTGGAATGGCGAGAATTTGCAAAGGTCCACACGATGATTGAAGAGGAAATTGTGCTGATTCGGGACTTTGTGAGCGCCGGGTACGAAAAAGGATTGGTGGATTGATGGATGAATGGATTGACGGGATGAATCATCAATCCAACCATCCCATCATCCAACTTTTATCTCGCGGCGGGCGCCGGGAATCCAGATTTGTTCCGGGCGCGGTTGACTGGCGGCTTCCCAATCCATGGCGTGGCTTACGAGGTTTCGCATCTGGGTGAACCACCAGTCGGCGCGGGTGCGCCGGTTCTGCGTTGCGGGATTTAAGAGGACTTTGCCACCATTGATGCCAAGTTCGAGTTGTTCGTTGTTCATATTTAGCCTTTCATTTTTGCGACATCATAACGGGTGGGGTTGGACAAACGCTGTCCAAGCCGAAAGAAAAACGGGAGTATGTACTTAACGCAAATTAACAGAATTGACGGTTTTTGGGCATTTGGTGATGCTCCTCCCGATTGTGGTTAATGAACTTCCAGTATCCGCCAAGCCGCCAGAAAGAAAGCCTGGGCATTTTGAACGATTTTTGTCCAGCTTACTTGATATTGTCTCAGAACGCATTCCCGGTGCTAAGCAGGCTATTGAATTTATTAAAGGAGGGGTTAAAGAAATGACACGGACGGGCTGGAGTTTTCTGGCCCTCTGCATTTTGATAATTGCGGTTCCGAGCGCGGTTATCTTTTACTATCTGGGTTGGCATCACGGGTGGACGGCTTATGAAAATTTTACTGGTGATGCATTGGCTAAGGAAGTAGTTGTGCTTTCTCCGTCAGAACGCGGGAAAAAATATGAGGAATTGTTCTCTGACAACAAGGGGAATGCCATGAATCTGGTAATATATGGCCGGTCAGCTTTCAGGGCTGGAGACTATGATTGGGCTGTTAAGTTTTATGAAGAGTCAGAGCTTCATGTGTGGGATGATGCGTGTCGGGCAAACTATCCTTTTTATCCGGCGGCATTGGTTTTGTTAAAGCGCCAAGATGAGGGGCACCAGAAGTTCAAACTGATGATACGGTTTATTGACGAGGATATTTCAAAAAATAGCGGGTATCTTCGCTATCGAGTTGCGTTGGGCGCAATTTCGCAAAACTTGAGTGAGGCAAGAAAATTGATGCCAGATAGCGAAAAAACATACATAGATACAATCCAAGAAGAAGTTGATCAGCGAATAGCAGAGGTGGAAAAAGGACAAGATTGACTCTTCGATCACTGTTTGTCGCCTGACTACGGCTTCTTGAGAATCTTCCCGAACTCGCCTTCGACCGGTTCGATTTCAATCCGGCCGCTTTCGTGGGTCACATGGTGCCTGGCTTTCTTTTCCACTTTCGGCGTACTGGTCAAGGCCGGCAGAGCGGCAGTGGCCGGGACCGATTCGGCCGGCTCGTTATCGGGCGGTTCCGCATTCTGGCCGGGGATGAAAAAGTTGCCCCGGGTTTCCAGCCACTTGGCGTAGCGCTGGAAGGTCCACATGCCGTGGTCGGCGCCGGTTTCGATGGCCGTAATGACTTTAAAAAATTCGCGAGTGCGGATGAAATTTTTCACGGCATGGGTGGCCATCAGAATTTCACATTCGGGCACCAGGATGTTCAAGTCCTGCCGGAACCGGAGCCGTTGCGAAATGACCGCGACGAGGCAATCGGCCAGTTGCGAGCAGACGGCGCTTTGAATTTCTGCCGGGAATGCTGACGCCACACGCTGGATCGCCTCGGCGCAGGTCGAGGAATGCACCGTGGCCAGGACAAGATGACCGGTCTCCGACGCGCTCAAAGTCAAACGCATCGTTTCCGGGTCGCGCATTTCGCCGACCATTAGCACGTCCGGGTCTTCCCGCAAGGCGTCCAGCAAGGCCTGCTCGAAACTCGGCGTGTCGCGTCCGACTTCGCGCTGGCGGATGTAGGCGCGGCGCGGGCGGAAAGTGTATTCAATAGGGTTTTCCACTGTGACGATATGCCGGGCATCAGCGAGATTGATTTCCTGAATCAAGGCCGCAAGTGTCGAGGATTTGCCGCTGCCGGTCGGACCACAAATCAGAATCAGGCCGTGGGTATTTTTGACGAGTTTTTTCAGGTCCGGCAGCAGGTTGAGTTTTTCCACCGTGGCCTGAAACGCCGCGAGCAGGCGGATGGCCAGGCCGACGCCACGCGAAGATTGCAGCACATTAATCCGGCAGCGGACGCCGCGAATCGTTTTGGACAGGTCATACGAGCGCCGCTCCAGGAAGGCCGGCCATTGGCCTTCGCCGATGAGCGTCCGGGCCATGTCCAGCAGGGCTTTCGGCGCAATCGGTTCGCCGGCCACCCGCAAGGCGCCGCGGATGCGCAATGCCGCGGGCATCCCGGCTTCCAGATGGAGGTCGCTGGCGCCGTTGGCCGCCGCCGATTCAATCAATGATTCCAATTCCATGCGATTTCAGCCTGTCTAAAGCAACACTTGGGCCAATGAAAAGTTTTAAGATTTGATGAGGGAATTTTTCCAGGCGGCCACGGCGGCCTTGATTTCCGCTGCACAATTGGCCCGTGGTTTGACGAAACGCGGCGTGAACCACGGAAACATGCCAATCAAATCCGGCGTCACCAGAATCTGCCCATCGCAGTCAGGGCCGCTGCCGATGCCGATGGTTGGAATCGGATGGGCTTTGGTCAATTTCTGTGCCACCGGTGGCGTTACCAGTTCCAAAACAATGGCGAACGCACCCGCGTCTGCCAGCGCCTGCGCGTCCTCGAGCAAAGCCTGTTGTTCCGTTTCTATTTTGCCTTTGACATGATAACCGCCTTCTTCGACCACGTGTTGCGGCAACATGCCCAGGTGTCCGCAAAATGGAATTCCGGCGGCAATAATCGCGCGAACGGGTTCAAGGATTCCGCGTCCGCCTTCGGCCTTCACGAATTCCGCACCGGCGGCAACGAGGCGCTTTGAATTCCCGACCGCCTGTTCGGGCGTCTCGTAGCTTTTGAATGGCAAGTCTGCGCCGAGCAAGGCCTTTGGCTTGGCGCGGGCGGCGGCACGCACGTGATGCTCCATTTCGGCCATCGTCACGTGCGTGGTGTCCGGATGGCCGAGCACGACCATGCCCAGCGAATCGCCGACATGAATGAGCGGAATGCCCGCTTCATCGAGCAGTTTCGTCAGGGGGAAATCATACGCCGTCAGCGCGGCAATTTTCTCGCCGCGGCTTTTCATCGCGCGAATCGTTTCGACGGTGATTTTGGAATTCATTGGCTGTGGTAGGGTCGGCGCGCTGCGCCGACCGGACGCCGCAACGCGGCGTCGCTACCGGTTAAAACTTTTCAGCAATTCCGCCGGCGAGGTTGTGGCGGTGCCGACCTTGCCGACGACGATACCCGCGGCGTGGTTCGACAGGATTGCCGCCTCCAGCGGCGACGCACCGGCGGCAATTCCCAGCGTAAACGTGGCGATGACGGTGTCACCGGCGCCGGAAACATCGAACACTTCCTGAGCGACGGTGGGGATGTGGAACGGCTTCTGGCCGCGCTGGCAAAGCAACATGCCCAGTTCGCCGAGCGTGATCAGGAGAACCGCCGGGCGCAGTTCGTTGAGCAAACGTTCGGCGGCGAGCATGAGATTGTTGTCGGCGAGCGGATTTGGGCAGCGCGTTTCGTCCGGCAGATTCGCCAGTTCAAAGGTTTCCTTGCGATTGGGCGTGATCAGCGAAAGGCCGGTCAGGTTCAAATGGTGAACCGGCTTGGGATCGAAGCTCAACCAGACGCCGCGCGCGCGGCAAAGCGATTTGAGTTCATTCAGCAACGGCTGGGTGATGACGCCTTTGCCGTAATCGCCGACAATCACGGCGTCGGCTTTCGGGAGTTTTGATTTTATTTCCGCCAACAGGCGCCCGGTCAGGCGAGCATCCAGACCGTCGCGGGTTTCGCGGTCAATGCGGACGACCTGTTGCTGGTGGGCGACGATGCGGGTCTTGACGCTGGTATGACGCGCGGCATTGGCGAGCAGGCCGCCACAGTGGATATTTTGACCGCAGAGGAGTTCTTTCAAATGCCGGCCGTTTTCATCATGGCCAATCATGCCGAAAAGTTCCGTGGGCACGTCGAGCGCGGTCAGATTGCGGGCGACGTTGGCCGCGCCGCCGGGCATGAAGCTTTCGCGTTCGAACTCCACGACGGGTACCGGCGCCTCCGGCGAAATGCGCGACACGCCGCCCCAAATGAAATGGTCGAGCATGACGTCGCCGACGACCAGGACGCGGGCCCGGCGCGCGGCGGCCAGCAGTTTCCGGACGCGCTCAACCGATAAAATGGTATAGTTCACGACCATCTTTTAACCCGTATTGGCCGGCGAAGGAAACAAAGAATTGAGGCCCGGCGGGCGGTAACAAATTTCCGCGCCCCAGGTCACAAATCGGGGCGCGGAGGCGCGATCTGATTGTGAGCGGGGTTAGAACGTCCAGGTAAAACTAACGGCGAGGGAATGAGTAAAAAAACCACCCTCTTTGACATGGTCGGGGATTTCGCTGAGGAACCACTTTGGGTCTGACATGCCAAAGAATTGATAGCCGACATCAACGGAAGCGTTCCGGGACAACTTGTATTCCACGCCAACTTCCGCCTGATAGGCAAATACGAAGGTGTAATCACTCACGGTGGTGGGCGCCAGCCCACCGGTGTCAAACGAGATGATGGCCGCTGCTCCGCCCGCGCCGACTCCGACATAGGGAGACCAAGGACCTTTGGTTCGGAACTTATAAACCACGTTTGCCAGAAATGGAACGGTATAGGTATCCAGACTCTGGCCAATGGAGCTCAATGAAGTGCCGCCAACTTTGTCCATGGAATTCCAAAGTACTCCTGTATCAAGTTCCACCGCCAGTGACTCGTTGATGTCGTAACCCAAAGCAATATCCCCCTTCAGCCCTAGATTAAATGTCGCAGTTTGGGAAGGCATGGTTGATTGATACAAAGTCGTGTCCTGCTGGTATAAGCCGCCGACATTCAGGCGGGCGTATAGATTTTGCAGCGAGAAGAACGACGAGTTTCCTTCCGGGTCTTGTGCATTTTGCGTCCAACCCTGGGAGCGCGGTGTCTGACTTTGGGGACTCGGTGTCTGAGCCGGGGAGCTGGGCAGCGTCCAGACGGTTGAACCTTGCGAACCTTTGGTCCAATCCTGTGCGGCTCCCGCAACGGCGGACACGACGAGAACGACAACGATGCTTGCGATTGAACGAATGTTCATTTCCGTTTGCGACGAATAGCAACTCTAATGCCACGGCGCCCATCAGCGAATGTTCCTGAGCAGCCCGCATCCGGAAAAATCCGGTACGGAATTCGGGAATATGCGCTGGGAAAGGGCAATCTGGTAACGGCCTGATTGCCACGGCACAAGATCGCTCGCTCCTGCAGGACCATCCACCCGGTGCCTAAAATTCTGTTTAGCTGTCCTGTAAAATTTTCCCGGTTTCGATCCCGCGATTGCCCGTCTAATCCAGAAACGCGGTCAGCGGACTCGTGGCGCTGGCGGTTTCCTGTTGCGCGGCGAGGCCGGTTTCGTAGGCGGCGCGGCCGGCTTCGACCGCGGCTTTGAAGGCCACCGCCATCCGGTTCGGGTCGCTCGATACTGCGATGGCCGTGTTGACGAGCACGGCGTCCGCGCCCATTTCCATCGCTTCCGCCGCGTGGCTCGGCGCGCCGAGACCGGCGTCCACAACCACCGGCACCGTGGCCTGCTCGATGATGATGCGGATTTGGTCGCGCGTCTGGATACCGCGATTCGAACCGATGGGCGAACCGAGCGGCATGACTGTCGCGCAACCGGCATCCTGCAACCGCTTGGCCAGCACCGGGTCGGCGTTGATGTAAGGCAGGACGGTGAATCCTTCCTTCACCAGCATTTCGGCGGCCTTGAAGGTTTCCACCGGGTCGGGCAACAGGTAACGCGGGTCGGGATGGATTTCGAGTTTGATCCATTTCGGCAGTCCCGCGGCGGCGGCCAGGCGCGCGAGCCGGACCGCTTCCTCGGCGTTCATCGCGCCGCTGGTGTTGGGCAGCAGCAGATATTTTTTCGGGTCAATGAATTCCAGAATGTTCGCGAACGGATCATGCTTGCCGCTCAGGTCAGCGCGGCGCAAGGCAACGGTGACCAATTCCGCGCTGCTGGCGTCGAGCGCGTCGCGCATGGCTTCCGGCGACGAGAATTTTCCCGTGCCCAGAATCAGGCGCGACCGGAAACTTCTGCCCGCGATGGTCAATGGCCGAGTCATTTATGATTTACGATTGGTGATTTACGACTGGCGGATTTTCAGCCGCGCAAGTCAAACGACATTCCAACAGTTTAAGAAAAAAATGCCACTTGTCGAGGCGGGAACTGGCTTGGGTAGGAGACGACGTAAGGAGTCTCTAACTGAAAATCCGGAATCAAGAATGAGACTCGTAACCTCGTCTCCTACAAAACAGTTTATTTGTGGCCGCCGTGCTGGCTGATCATGTCGGCGGCCTCCTTATACCATTTATCCGATTGAGCGCTGTAACCTTTGCCCACCGTCATTTGCAACGGCGTCCGGCCGGCGTTATCCTTTGCGTTTACATCCGCTCCATTGGCTAAAAGCAATTCCGTCGTATCCGGGGAACCGTTTAGCGCCGCGGAATGCAAAGGCGTTTCGCCATTATTTTCTTTCGCGTTCACATCCGCTCCATTGGCCAGCAGCAATTTTATTATGTCCGTGTGTCCCCTGGAGAATGCCGTCAGAAACAAAGGCGTCTCGCCCTTGTTGTTCCGGGCATTGACATCCAATCCTTTCGCCAGCAGCAATTCCGCCACGCCGGGATGAAAGAACCCTGCCGCAGCGTGTAACGGCGTATTGCCATCCTTGTCCCGCACATTTAAATCGGCCCGATGTGCGAGCAACCATTTCACCATGTCCGTTTGACCATTTCTGATTGCCGCCAGCAGAGGCGTCTCGCCGGATTCGTCCTTGGCGTTGACATCCGCGCCTTTGGCAAAAAGCAGTTCTACAATCTCTTGGTGTCCCCACAGCGCCGCGCCAAGCAAAGGCGTTTGGCCGCTGTTGTTCGTGGCGCTGACATCGGCATTATTCGCCAGCAAAAATTCCACAACCTCTTTGCGATCGTAGAACGCCGCCAGATACAAAGGAGTGGTGCCGCGTAAATCCGGTCGGGGTTCCGTGTCCCGGCTGTTCACCAAATCGGAATTGGCTTTGAGCAGCGCCTTGACCTTTGCCAAATCACCACCCGCCGCTGCGTCATGAATCTCGCCGCAGAAGGCGAGAGTGCTCCAAAGCAATGCGACCAGCGGAACTGCAACAAGCTTCCGGTTCATGGCTTGTGGGGATAGCCCGTTTGCGGGACATTGGCAAGCGTGACTTGTAGCAGCCGACATAAGTCGGCTCTATCTAAAAAATGAGCAGACTCATCCCGCATTGCGGGACTGCTACTGCTTTAAGGCGCGGGCGTGACGGTGACGTGGTCGAACAGCGTGGAGTTTAATTCCGTGTTGTTGTGCGCGGTAAGAGCAAGACCAACATAAACAGTCTTGCCCATGTGCACGGCGATGCTGTCCACCCATTTCCAATCCTGGCCGTCCGGCGAAACATAGCCGGTGAACGTGTCGCCGGCGCGAACCAAACGCACCCAGCACGACACATTTACGGCCGGACCGTCGGTGTTCCAGGTGGGTCCGTCCGTCTTCACGCGCCGTTGATAAACCGAGCCACCACCGGCGGTGACAATCATCATGGCGTCCTTCGCGCCGGCGGAGAAATTCTCCCGGAACATGACGCCCGCCTTCGCCCACGGGTCGGTGTATTGCATCGAAACGATGTGCGCAATGATTTGTCCGTCACCGGTCAGCGGCGTGCCGCCGAAGTGGCAGCCGTCGGCGGTGCTCCAGATATCCGTGCCGGACGCGACCAGGTTGAAACGTCCATCCGCATAACCGGCGTCACCGGCCACGCCGACGTTACCGACGTCCGCGTGCTTCCAACCCGGCGGCAACGACGGCACGATCCGCGACAGGGAATTGATCCAGGCAGCGAGAACGGCGACGGCATTGGTGTCGGTCACGTTGCGGGCCAGCGGCGGCATCTGCAGGTTGCCGACAATGCTGACGCGATGAAAGAGAACGGACCTGGACACGTCGCCGGGGACGATGATTTTCGCGCCGGAAATGCCGAGGGGATTGGCGATGGGACCGTTGATGAGTCCCTGTTTTTCGAGCGGCGTGTCGAACCGGGTGTCGAAGAACGCCTCGACGCCGCCAGGGCGGTGGCATTGCGCGCAGTTGGCGTCGAGATAGGAGCGGGCGCGAAGTTCGAGCGGCTCACTGGCATCGTTGACCGCGACCAGTTTGGCAAAACGCGAAATATTATTTTCGTCGAGTTTGGTGTCGAAAAGGCCGAGGTGATTCCAGGCGCGGAGTTGGTTGTCGGTAACGCCGTTGGGATACTGGAAATCGCCGTTGAGCTGGCGGGTTTTGACACCAAGCACGCCACCCGACACGGGCGTGTGGCAGGTCAGGCAATCCTGCCGTCCGGGGTAAAACCAGTTTTGCGTGCGCATCCCCGCCGCGGTTTTGATTTCAATCGGCTCGGTGATGCCCGCGGTGACCAAATCCGCGTCGCTATGATCGGCGCGCCATTTGTAACTCGCGCCATAAACCGTGCCGTTGGTGTCACGCACGAGCAGGCGGGTTTCGAGCCGGCGCAGGATTTGCGGGTTCGTGTCGTCCACGGGCAGTTGAAACGTTTTGACGAAGACGGTTCCGGCGGGGAATTGCCATTCGCCGTTCGGTGCAAAATGAATGGCCGTGCCGGCGGGCAGCGCCATCCAGCGCGTTTTGACCGCGCCGTCCGACCACAACGGCGTGTTGACGGAGTAGGGGATGAGACCGTCAGCCGGCTGCATCGTTTGCAGGTCACGGAACGCGCCGGTTTGCGACAGCAATTTTGGGAACGGATGACCGGGCGGCGGCGGCCCGCCGCGGGCGATGGTGTAAATGCGCCCGCCAATGCTGCTCATCTGGCACATGTAAATTTCGCCGTTGGCGTCCGTGCCGAACGACGAAAGCCCGGTGTAATCGGAGCCGGAATTGGGTCCGGAACCCTTGGGAATGGTGCAAAGCAGATGTTTGGCCACCGGCGTGGTGGTTTCGTCCATGGCCCAAATGATCCGCATGACGTTGTCACCGAAGATGTATTTGCCGCCGAGATCGGCGGCGAATTTTTGGCCGCGGTAAACGTAGCCGCCGATGACCGCGCGCCCGTCGCTGTGCGGATAATCCAAAACCGGCCCGCGGCTGATACCGAGGTAAGACGACGGCATTTTGCCGAGCGTGCCTTCGCAATAAGGCCACTGAAAATTCAGGCCGGATTCGCCCGGCTCAATGATATCCACCTCCTCACGCGCACTTTCACCAACGTCACCGATAAAAATCCGGCCGGTGGCCGGGTCGTGGGTCATGCGATGCGGGCTGCGCAGGCCAAGGCAGAAAAATTCCTCAAGGACGTTGGGTTGACCGACGAAGGGATTGTCGTTGGGGATGAAATAATTCGCCGAGTGGCCGTTGAGCGGCTGGCGCGGAATGGGATGGCTGACGGAACCGCCGCGGCAATCCACGTCCAGGCGCAGCACGCCGCCGTACAAACTTTTGTTGATGACCTGGTCATTATCACCGACGGAATTATCGCCGATGGTCAGATAAAGAAATCCGTTCATCGGGTGAAAAAACATGCCGCCGCCGTGATGCCAGATGGTCTGGTCGGCCAGATCAATCAAAACGGTTTGGGAACCGGGAATTGCCACGCCGTTTGCGTCGAGCGTGTAACGTTCTAGCCGGTCGTGGTAATTGCCCGTCGGCGGCGGGCGGACCGTCGGGCTGCCGGCCACCTTGCCGGGCGGACACCAGGTGTAATAGACGAACAGGTAATGGTTCGTCCCAAAACCCGGATGAAACGCCACGCCTAGCAAACCGGAATCGTCCCAGCCCTGACATTGGTTGTGAACGTCGAGCACGAGTTTTTTTTGCGTCGCGCCCGGGTCATTTTTAAACGTCCAGACACGGCCTTCGCGTTCCCAGACGCACAATTGATCTGTGCCCGGCACCGACGCAAGACCGACGGCGTTGGTGAAAGGCAGATTCGGAAAGGCGACTACCGCCGACCAGTCACCCGAAATACCCGGCGCAGTTTCGGGCATCGTGCCGTCGAGGAACGGCCCGATGGACGGGTATTGGGTGATTTCATAAGGTCTTGCGTTCGCTGGAAAGACAAATCCGGCCAGCAGTGTGAGAGCCAGAATCCATTGGCGGTTTTTGACGGGCAACTTGTTCACGAACAAACCGACATAGCATTCTCCAATTAGGACGCGACGTCAAATACCATAATTTAGTCGGGCCGCTTTCCGCTTTGCGCTTTCTCTTTTCCGCTTTAGTTTGGGCGCATGTTCCGTCCGTGCATTGACCTCCATGAAGGCAAAGTGAAGCAAATCGTCGGCGGCTCGCTTGGCGATTCGGGCTTGCGAACGAATTTCATCGCCGAAAAACCTGCCGCGTGGTTTGCCGAACTTTACAAGCGCGACGGCTTGGCCGGCGGCCACGTCATCATGCTCGGGCCCGGTAACGAGGCCGAGGCCCGTGCGGCGTTGGCGGCGTTCCCGGGTGGCCTGCAAATCGGCGGCAGCGTCAACGCGCAAAACGCGCGGGGCTGGCTTGAGGCCGGTGCCTCACACGTCATTGTCACCAGTTGGGTTTTTCGTGAGGGTCGCGTGGATGAAGAACGGCTTGCCGGATTAGTTAAGGCGATTGGCCAAGCGCGGCTCGTGCTGGATTTAAGCTGCCGTCGGCGGGGTGCAGATTATTTTGTCGTTACCGACCGCTGGCAAAAGTTTACCGAGCTGACCATTTCTTCGGAAACTCTGCAAAACCTCGCCCGGAGCTGCGCCGAATTTTTGGTTCACGCAGTGGACGTGGAAGGTTTGGGTCGCGGCATTGACCGCGAGTTGGTGGAGAAACTTGGTCAGTGGACGCCGATCCCGACGACTTATGCGGGCGGCGCAAATTCGCTGGGTGATCTGGAAGAGGTCACGCAGTTGGGGCAGGGGAAAGTTGATCTAACCATCGGCTCGGCGTTGGACCTCTTCGGTGGTAGCGGCGTGAGATACGAAGACTGCATAAAATTCAACCGCCGCCAGAAAAATTCCAGCGGCGGTTGAGATCATCAGGAACCGTACTTATTTGGCCGCTTCAATTTTGGAGGCTACCAGCATTTCTTTTTCACCCTTTTCCTTGACTGTGCCGGTAACGGTGACTTTTTCGCCATCATTCTGGCAAATATTGGAGTGGAAGTCTTTGCTGACCTTGTTTTGGGTCAGGTAGTAGTTGACCGTCTTGCCGTCCTTTTCGACCTGCAAAACATTCTGGCACTTATCCGCTTCGTGCAGTTTGCATTTGGCACAGACCATTGTGCCGGTCAGGGTGGTTTCTGTGCTGGCGTCGCTGGCCAGCAGGCGCGCCGCACCAAAAGCCAGCAGCAGGCCCGTCGCCAGAGCCAATGTGAGGGAGGTTTTTTTCATAGGCTATATTCAGGTTTGTGGTTGTCGGGATTAAGACAGCCTAAGCCGCGTTTTCATTCAAGCATAAAAACAGAAAATTAATCCGCCTTCGGCTGTGCGGCGAACAATTCGGCGATAACAATTTGAAATTCCGGGATCAACGCCTCTCCCAGCACCTCGCTCCCCGCGAGAATGCCCTTCAGCGCCAGCCCCCATTCGGTGCACTGGTAGATCTCCACGTTGTCATAGCGCGGGTCAACCATCCACAGCCGCGGCACGCGGATATCCTCGT
Source organism: Candidatus Limnocylindrales bacterium (assembly GCA_035604955.1). Taxonomy (GTDB): domain Bacteria; phylum Verrucomicrobiota; class Verrucomicrobiia; order Limisphaerales; family UBA11358; genus UBA11358. The sequence continues at coordinate 43,100 of DATNHM010000027.1, forward strand.
AAAGCTGCTTTTTAATGACCGTGTCGGCCTGATGATCTTCCCGGCTGATAATCTCCACCGCCAGCCAGAGTTTGCCGGTGGCCACCGTGACCAGAGCCAGATCAGGGCAAATCGTGGTGGAAGGGGAAACTCGGACTTGGGTGCGCGGAGCTAGCAATTGCGTGGCAGGAAGGTTCGCGACGCTGGCCGTCATCAACGTGTGCAGGCGTTCGCAAATCGCTTCGTGCCGCGCGCCCGGCGCGGAGCGGGGCAGGGTTTCGCCGCTTAAAATTTCTTCATAGGGCCGGTTCATTCCGCCAAGCAAACCAATGATTGGCAAACTCGGCAAGCAGCCTTTTTCCTCGAAAACAGGACTTGCCAAGCACGCCGCGCGACGTTAAACTCTGTGCTCTTTTGAATAATTTATGGCAGTAAAAATTCGCATGAAACGTGTCGGGACGAAGAACGCCCCGGTGTTTCGCATTGTGGTGGCTGACGGTCGCAGTCCGCGCGATGGCAAGTTCATCGAGGAAATCGGCACGTATCAGCCGTTGAAGAAGGGCGATAATTTTTCGCTGAAACTTGACCGCGCCCAATACTGGCTGGGTAAGGGCGCACAGCCGAGCGAAACCGTCGCCAGCTTTATCAAGAAGGCAGGCAAAGCCACGGCTCCGGCCTGACCGGATTTTTTGTGCCATGCAGGCGTTTTTGGAATACGTCATCAAGGGACTGGTGCAACATCCCGAGGCGGTTTCCATTACGCCGGTGGAACGCGAGGGCATGACGGTATACGAGCTGCGCCTGGATCAGCAGGACGTCGGCAAAATTATCGGCCGGCACGGTGTGACGATCAACGCCATCCGATCCTTGTTGCTGGCCGGCAGCGCCCGCAAGGGCCTGCGTTGTTCGGTGGAAATCGTCGAGGACAAACCGGCGGGTCGCAGTCAGTAGTGGGCAGTCAGTAGTCCGTAGCAAAACGACTCGCGGGCAATTGCCACTGACTATTAACTACTGACTACTGACTGGTGAAAATTGACGTGCTCACATTGTTTCCGGCGATGTTCGCCGGGCCGCTCGATGAAAGCATCATCCAGCGCGCGCGGGCCGGCGGATTGCTGGATGTGAAGATTCACCAGCTCCGTGACTGGGCGCATGACCGGCACAAAACGGTGGATGACCGTCCGTTTGGCGGCGGGCCGGGGATGTTGCTGAAGCCCGAACCGCTCTTTGAAGCGATTGAAGATTTGCGGCGCAAAAGCACGCGCGTGATTTTGTTGTCGCCGGCCGGCCGGAAATTTGATCAGGCCATCGCGCGCGAACTGGCTGGACAAAAACATCTGTTGCTGGTCACCGGGCATTACGAAGGTTTTGACGAGCGCGTGCGGGAAAAACTGGCCGACGACGAGTTGTCCATCGGCGACTACGTGTTGACCAACGGCGCGCTGCCCGCAATGGTGGTGATCGACGCGGTGACCCGGTTGTTGCCCGGCGTGCTGGGCGACGATGAAAGTTCGCGCGACGAGTCGTTCAGCGCCGGATTGCTGGAATATCCGCAATACACACGGCCGGCGGAATTTCGCGGGATGAAAGTTCCCGGGATGTTGTTGTCCGGCAACCACGCTGAAATTAAAAAGTGGCGCGCAGAGCAGGCGAAGTTGCGGACGAAATGGCAGCGGCCGGATTTGCTGAAATAGTTTTTAATTTTTAGTTTTGAATTTTGAATTCGAAACGCGGCAATTAAAAATTAAGAATTAAAAATTTAAAATTGATTTTATGAACCAGGCATTGTTGGAAAAAATTGAGTCGGAGCAGTATCGCAAGGACGACGCGAAATTCGCCGTCGGCGACAGTGTGCGCGTGCACACCAAGGTCGTCGAAGGCGACAAGGAGCGCATCCAGATTTTCTCCGGGGTGGTCATCGGCAAACGCGGGCACGGTTTGAACGAAACTTTCACCGTCCGCCGCATCAGCTATGGCGAAGGCGTCGAGCGCGTGTTTCCTTTGCACTCACCGCGCGTGGACAAGATCGAAGTCGAACGCAAAGGCGAAGTCCGCCGCGCCAAGCTCACTTATCTGCGCAAACGCCTCGGCAAGGGTGCGACCCTCGTGCGTGAAAAGGAAGAAAAAGCCGCAACTACCGAGCCGGCAACGAAGTAAACCTCCGCAAAAGGAGGTAGTGGGGCTCTCCAATTGACGCCAGGGTGGATTAGCCCTGCTTTTTTTGCTGTCGTTTCTGACCAAGGCCTGCTAAATTGACGGTATTATGAACAGGCTCGCCGTTCAATTTCTGGATCAAGGGCTGCATCGCGTCTTGTTCGATGCCATGCCGCTGCCGGTATTTGTTGTGGACAAGGACGTCAATGTCCTGGAATGCAATGCCGCAGCCGCCCGGCTGTTCAAACCAGGCAAGCAAATCAACAGGCAACGCAAGGCAGGTGATGTATTGCATTGTCTGCATACGACGGAATCGCCGAAAGGGTGCGGTGAGGCAACGGCCTGTTCCGACTGTGGGCTGCGCGCGGCGGTGCGGGCAGCGTCCCGGGGCCAATTGGTAATGCGCCAGTGGGCGGAAATGGAATTGATCCGGCGGGGCCGGCCCGTCACGGTGGAACTACGGGTGAGTTGCCAACCGTTCACGTATGACCGGAGTGCTTTCGTCCTCCTGGTTCTCGAGGGTTTGAACGATTAGCCGTTCGCGTTCCGGCGAACGGCCGCTTCGGATTAAAATTGGCAGAGCCAGGCTGACGCTCCGGTGAGTTGTCGGAGTGAACGAATTATTTGGTTGAACCGCGCCCCGTGGCTGCCTCGGCCAGTTGTTTTTCAACAAATTCCCCGAACACGGTCGGTTCATACGACCAATTTTTAAACATCGTTGGTCCCGCGGTAGCGCTGAAATTCCAGGCGGTCCACATCCGGAGGTCATGTCCCTTTACGTAACCCATCAACCGTTGTCCGTAAGCAGGACCATTCGTGCCGCTAAAGGCCCGTCCGCCAAAACCCCATTCTCCGACATACACCGGATATTTCAGGCTGATCCTGCCAAAGTTGTTGTCCCAATTCTTTTTGTTGGGATAGGGATGGGTTTCATAGACGTAATTTGTGCCGGTGATGGCGTTGCCGTCCAACACGCCGCTCAAGTCATAGCCCCAATCCAGTCCGGCAACGGTCACGACATTCTGCGCGCCGGTCGCGCGGACCGTGTCATAAAGCTTCTGCATGCCCACTGATTCGTATTTGGTTCTTGCCTCGTCGCGGTTCCAGTTTGCCGGGATGTCAGTGACCATTCCGCCATTGCGCCAGACATTCCAGGGCACGTCATGCGGTTCGTTGTAGAGTCCGAAGATGACGTTGGGATGGTTTTTGAAACGCGTGGCCAGGTCATGCCAGAAAACAACGGAAATGGGATCCGGCATGTTATGCTGGCCGAGCTGGCCGCCTTCGTTGACCCATTTGCCGCAGTCTGACCAGTGCAAATCCAGGTCAATGTAAACATGAGCGGCCGCGCAGGCATCCACGAGATTATCCACAACGGCACGATAAGCCGCGCCGCCGTCGGTCTGGTCTTTCATTTTGCCGAACCAGCGGTCCTGGGCCAGCGGCAGGCGGATCAGGTTTGCCTTCCAATCGTTGATGGCGCGATTTACGGATTCCTGCACATGGTCGCCGTCGGTTCGATATTCGAGGGACGCGATGTTGACTCCGCAGAGCCAGACCGGCCGGTTATTCGCATCAAAAATCCGGGTGCCTGCGGTGTGCAAGGACATCGGTGCGAGCGCCGAATCGTACGGATGCGTCTGACTGGCCAGCAGTCCGGTTTCAGGCGGCTGGCCATTTCCCTTCGAGTAAAACAGAATGAACCAGGCTAACACGGCAAACGTTGTTTTAAAAGAATTCATGCTATGCCGGAACAAGCTTTATCAGACGTCTGGCAGCGAGATCAAATGCAAACTTCCCGAAACGCGGTTTGGTGAACCGCCAGCGCACTCGCGCCGAAGCAAACCAGAATCACCTTTTGCATCGAACGGTTTTGTTCCAGAAAATGTTTCGTCTCGCGCAGGGCAATTCGGGCCGCGCGCTCCATTGGAAAACCATAGGCACCGGTGCTGATGGAGGGAAACGCCACGGTTTTTATTCCCCGCTGTTCCACCAGCGCGAAGCAACTGCGATAACAACTGGCGAGCAGTTCCTCCTCATGGTGGTGGCCGCCACGCCAGACCGGGCCGACGGTGTGAATCACCCAGCGGGCGGGAAGTTTGTAGCCGCGCGTGATTTTGGCCTGGCCGGTGGCACAACCACCCAGGGTACGGCATTCCGCCAGCAACTCCGGCCCCGCCGCGCGATGAATGGCACCGTCCACACCACCGCCACCAAGCAACGATGTGTTCGCCGCATTCACCATCGCGTCCACCTGCTGTTGCGTGAGGTCGCCTTCAATCACGGCGATGCGATTTGAAACCGGCTCGCAGTGCACGAGGTTATAGTTTTTCCGGCCTGGACATCAAATCCGCGACGTGCTGAAGCAACCGACCCGCCGCGCCGCCGTCGATCACACGATGGTCGAAGCTCAACGTCAGGTTTGCCTCCATGAGCGGCACGAACTGGCCTTTCACGGAATCCCAACTGGGTGCGTGCCGGGCCGCACCCATGCCCAGCACGAGCGTTTGTTCCGGCAGCGGAATCGGCGTCGCCCATTCCAGACCGAACGTGCCGAAATTGGTGACCGTGGCGATGGAACCGCCCGTGGCATCCGGCGGCAGCTTGCGGTCACGCGCCAGCCTGACCAGTTCATCGTAGGGCGCAATCAGGTCCTTCAGGAGCCGCTTGTCCGCGTTGCGAATGACGGGAACCAGCACGCCTTCCTCGGCCTCGACGGCAAAGGCGATGTCAATCGAGGAGGGATGCACAATCTTGTTTCCCACCAGGCGGCCGGCCGGGGCGCTGTTTTCCGCCAGGGCCACCGCCAGCGCCCGCAAGGCACAGAGCGCCGGGCCGGGTTTGGGCCGGGCCACCTTGCGGTAGGCAAAAAGCGGGTCGAGACAAACCGGCATCCCGACGTGCGCGATGGGTCGCGTCCAACTGCGCCGCATGGCGTCGGCCACGGCCACGCGCATCGTCGAAGCCTGGCTCATTTTTTGTTTCTCGAGATGGGCGATGAACTTTTCAAAATCTTCAACAGTCACGCGCCCCGCCGCACCGCTGCCGGCGACACCCGCGAGGTCAGCGGCGCTCAAGCCCAGTTCCGTCATGCGCGCCTTGAGCCGTGGGGAAAGAAAGCTGGCGCCGGCGACGTTCGCCGGCACGGGCAGACCACGCACGGTTGGCTGCACACGGCTCCTGCTGCCGTTCCCTCCCCCCTTGGCCACGCGGTCGGTTTCGCCCGGTTTGGTGGGTGCGGAAACGTCCAAACCCAGCCGCGCGGCTTCCTCCTGGGTGGTTTCAATACGGCCCAGCGTGGCGCCCACAGCATAACTTTCATTCAGTTGGGCCGAGAAGTTTTCGATGCGTCCGCCGCAGGGCGACGTCACTGTCATGCTGGCTTTGTTGGTTTCCACTTCAATCAAATCCTGGCCGGCCTCGACGGCGTCGCCCGGCTTGACCAGAAAGCCAATGATATTTGCCTCGGCAATGGATTCACCGAGCTGCGGCATGATGATCGGAATCTGTGGCATAATTTTTTCAAAGCCTCAGGAGTTTTCGGGCGGCGGCGGCAATGGCCCGGGCCGTCGGGCGATGGGCCGCCCACAAATTCGGGTGATACGGCACGGGGGTGTCCTTGGCATTGAGCCGTTGCGGCGGCGCGTCGAGCAAACCATAGCCTTCACTCGTCACGCGCGCGATGATTTCCGCCGTCACTCCGCCCCAGGACCAGGCTTCACCGACGCAGAGCAATCGCCCCGTGCGCGCCACGCTGGCCATCACCGTGTCGGTGTCAATCGGTTTCACGGAACGCAAGTCCACCACTTCCACTTCCCAGCCTTCGGGCGCGAGTTCCTTCGCTGCCTCCAGCGCTTCGTGCACCATGGCGCTGTAAGTGACGATGGTCATGTCGCGGCCTTCGCGCGCGATGCGGGCCTTGCCGACGGGCAGGGCTTCGCTCGGCAATTTTTCGGCCTTGAGATGATAATAAAGAAATTTGTGCTCACAGAAAATCACCGGGTCGTCAATCGCCACCGCTTCCAGCAACATGCTGTAGGCGTCTTCGACCGTGGCGGGCGTCAGCACGATCAGTCCCGGGTAATGCGCATAAACCGTTTCCATGCACTGGCTGTGAAACGGTCCGCTGCCCGACGTGCCGCCAAACGGCAGGCGCACGGTGATGGGACACGGTACGCTCGTCCGCCAGAAAAGGGTCGCCGCCTGGTTGACAATCTGGTTGAAACCGACGGTGGAGAAATCCGCGAATTGCATTTCCACAATCGGCCGCATGCCTTCAATCGCCGCGCCGACGGCCAGACCCATCATGGCATCCTCGCTGATAGGTGAGTCCAGGACCCGACCGGGAAATTCTTTGGCCAGATTTTTCGTGGCCTTGTGTGCGCCACCGAACGCGCCGACATCCTGTCCATAGATGAACACCCGCGGATCGTCACGCAGGGCATGGGCCTGCGCTTCACGGATGGCTTCAAGGTAAGTGACACTCATGCCGGATTATTTCTCGTTTTCGTCGTGGGTCTCGCTCAATTGTTTTGACGAAATCGCGCGCCATTCCTCGACGAAAGGGTCAGGCGCGGGCTCACGCTGAACCTGGGCAATGACCTGCTCGATTTCATGAATGGCCTCGCTGCGCCAGGCCGCCAGCGCCGCGCTGTCCGCCCATTTCTGCCGGATCAGATATTCCTCGGCCACCTTCAAACAGTCGCGTCCCACCGGCGACGTTTTCAACTTCGAATCAACATATCCGGCATCGTCGTGCTCGCCATGGCCGCACAGCCGGAGCAACGTGGCCACGACCATCTGCGGTCCGCGACCCGCCCGTGCCTGAGCAATCGCCTGGCCAACGGTTTTCAAACACGCGTCCAAATCCGTGCCATCCACGGAATCCGCCTCGACGCCGTAGCCGGCCGCCTTGTCCGTGAGGTCGTGGCAGGCGAACTGGCGCGAAGTCGGCGTGGAATAGGCGTATTGATTATTGGCCACAATCAATACGAGCGGCAATTTTTCCACCGCCGCCTGATTGAGTGCTTCATGAAACGCCCCGGTGGAAGTTGCGCCGTCGCCGACACTGGCGACACCGACGGTGCCGGGAATTTTTTTAAAGCGGTGCGCCAGCAGGATGCCGTTCACGACGGAAATCATCGCGCCGAGATGGCTGATCATCGGCAGATAACCTTCCTTCGGTTTGCCGCGGTGGACGTTGCCATCACGTCCCCGCATCGGCCCCAGCGCCGAGCCGAGGTAGGTGCGCGCCGCGTCCAGGACCGTTTCGCCAAAGGCCAGCCGTCCCGCGGCGTCACGAATCAATGGCGCAAACACATCGCTTTTTTTCAGGGAGACACCGGTCGCCGCGCTCAAGGCTTCCTGGCCGCGTCCCAGGAAGACGCCGCCATGGATTCTACCGGAACGCCAAAGCGCGGCGAATTTGTCATCCAACAACCGCGCCAGCAACATGAAGCGGTAGGCGGCCAGGTACGATTCACGAAATAAAACCGTGTTTTCCGCCCTGCCAGGCTCAAGCACCGTTTGCAGCATGGGCGGATTTTACCGTCGAAACCCTGCGCCAGCAATGTTTCTTTCGGCATTGGAAATGCGGTAAACCCAAAAAAACGGGTTGGCCAAAATGGCAAAACTGATATTGAATGGGTGGCCTGAGGCAAAGCGTCCTTAAAATAGACATCACACGTTAAATTAAAGTCGTCGTCATGAGACAAGCCGCAGCTCAAATTTTCCTGGTGGGCAACAATCCGGAATTGCTGGCGACGCTGTCCGAGCTGCTGCGGGCGGACGATATCGCCATCCGGCTGGCGCCATCCGGTGGCGGGATTTTTGAAATGCTTCGCGACCAGCCCCCCGAACTGATTCTGCTGGATGGCGCGGATGTGGAATTACTGCAGGAACTCAAGGAAGTCCCGGCCACCCAGACCGTCCCCGTCATTGTGTTCCTGGCCGCGAATGCTCCGGCGGAGAAGGTTCGTGCGTTTGAACTGGGTGCGCACGACTGTGTGAGCCGGCCGTTTGAGGTCGCGGAACTCCGTGCCCGCCTCCACGCGGCGTTGAAAATCAAGCGGCAGTTTGGCGACTTGCTCCTGCGTCAGCGCGAGTTGATGTCAGCCCGGATTACCGCCGAATCCGCCGCGCGCGCGAAGGCAGATTTTCTGGCGGCCATGAGCCATGAAATCCGCACGCCGATGAACGGCGTCGTGGCGATGGTCGGTCTGCTGCTCGAAACGCAGTTGACCGCCGAGCAGCGGGGCTACCTGGAAACGATTCATGCGAGCAGCGAGGCCTTGCTCACCATCATCAATGACATCCTCGATTTTTCCAAAATTGAAGCCGGCAAACTGGAACTGGATTCGCGGCCGTTCGACCTGCGCGCGTGCGTGGAAGAAACGCTGGACCTGATGGCCACGAAGGCATTCGAAAAGAATCTTGACCTGGTTTATCAGATGGACGGCGGGATTGTTTCGCTGGTGGAAGGCGACGCCTTGCGCCTGCGCCAGGTCCTGGTGAATCTTTTGAGCAACGGTATCAAGTTCACCAAGACCGGCGAGATTCTGGTGCAAATCAAATTACTTTCGGCCAAGGTGGAGGAACAACAAAATCGCTCCCTGTTGCACCTTCATTTTTCCGTGCGGGACACGGGGATTGGCATTCCGCCGGACCGCCTGGCGCGTTTGTTCAAACCCTTCATGCAGGCCGACGCCTCCACCGCGCATCGTTACGGCGGCACGGGACTGGGCCTGGCCATCAGCAAACAACTGGTCGAACTGATGGGCGGCAAAATGTGGGCCGAGAGCGTGGCGGGTGAAGGCTCGACATTCCACTTCACCATCAACGTGCTGGCCCAACCGCAAACCGCCCTGTACGCGCTGGCGGGCCGGCAGGATCAATTGGCGGGCCGGCCGGTGTTGATTGTGGACGACAACGCCACCAGCCGCCGCGCGCTGGCCGAACTGGTAACCCGGTGGGGGATGATTCCCCGCGACGTGGGGGACGCGCAGCAGGCAATGAATTTCCTCCGCGACGGCAATCAGGTTGATCTGGCGATTCTCGACGCGCAATTGCCGTACATGGATGGTTTCACTCTGGCCGGCGAAATTCATCGGTTGCCGCAGACGACCACACTGCCGCTGGTGTTGCTTACGCCGCTCGGGTGGCGCCGGGAAACGCCCGCTGCCGCCTCCGACCCGTTCCTTGCTTTCGCCGTCAAGCCGGTCAAACCCGCGCAATTTTTTGAAACGTTGAACCGCGCCCTGTCCGATACCGACCCCGCGCTGGAGCCGGCACCGCTGCCGGTTCAGACCCATCAAACGACTTTTGCCCGCCGTCAGCCATTGCGCATATTATTGTGCGACGACAACGCCATCAATCAGAAGGTTGCCGTGCGCATCTTGCAGCAGTTGGGCTACGAGCCGGATTTGGCCGTCCATGGCCGGGAAGCCCTCGAGGCGCTTGACCGGAAGCCGTATGATTTGATTTTTATGGACGTGATGATGCCGGAAATGGACGGTTTGGAAGCGACGCGCGCGATTCGCGAGTTCCAAAAAGCCGGCGGGAAGGCCAATTACAACTCCCGGATTATCATCGTTGCCATGACGGCGCAGGCGATGCAGGGCGACCGTGAGAAGTGCATCGCCGCGGGCATGGACGATTACCTTGCCAAACCCATTCGCCCGAAGGATGTCCGCACCGTCATCGAGCGCTGGAGTTCGGAGCTGGGTTCATCGGCCTTGGCCCAACCCGGGCTCCCGCCCGTCGCCGCCGCGCCGGACCCGGAAGCATCGCCGGTGGAAATGGATCGGCTGATGGATTTGGGGGGCGGGAACGCGGAAAGCCTTTGCGAGTTGGTGGAGCTTTACTTCAAACAGACCCTCGGGCAACTTGCGCAATTGGAAACGGCGATTCAGGCGGACAAAGCCGAGGAAGTGCGCCAGGTGGCGCACAGTTGCGCCGGTGCCAGCGCCACCCTGGGCATGACGCGACTGGTGCCGTTGTTGCGCGAATTGGAGCGGCAGGGCAAGACCGGCCGGTTGAGCAACGCGCAACAACTCTGCGCTGAGGCCCAGCGCGAATTCAGACGCACCCAGGATTTTCTGACGAAGCATCCGGCCCTGACCGGGCGGATTGCGACCACGGTGCATTCATGAAAAAAATTCTCATAATCGAAGATGATCAAATCATAGCGAACATCTACCGGAATAAATTCGCGACCGAAGGCTATCAGGCGGAGACGGCCTACGATGGCGAAAGCGGCTTGAAAAGCGTGAGGGCGTTTCAGCCCGACGTCATCCTGCTTGATCTCATGCTGCCCAGGATGTCGGGCGTGGATTTCATCATCCACATCCGCAGCGAGGCGGATTTTGTCAAGGTGCCCATTATCGTTTTTTCCAACACTTACCTGACCAATATGATTCAGGAAGCCTGGAAAGCCGGCGCGAACAAATGCCTCTCCAAGACCAATTGCACGCCCAGAGACGTTCTGGAAGTTGTCCGCCAGACCATCGGCGCCAGCGGCTCCGTTCCGCGTGATCCCGCGGAGCGGACCACTTCGACCCCTTCCGCCCGGCCGAATTTCACCGATACCGAGGGGGACACAAAATTTCTAAACGAATTGCGGACGGCGTTTATTGAAGGCGAACCGGCCACGCTGGCGGCGTTGCGCAGCGGTTTGCAAAACCTCATCAAGGCGGACAACGAAGCCGTCCAGCTCAAGGACATCCACGAGCTTTACCGCCGCACCCATGCGCTCGCCGGCAACGCCGGCCTCGCCGGATTCGTTTATGTCTCGCAAATGTCCGCCGCCGTGGAGGCGTTGCTCAAGGAGCTTCACGAAAAACCGAAGAGCATCAATACCTCCACCCTGCGTACCGTTGCGGCGGCCGTGGATTTTCTCGGTTTTCTCTTTGAACGCGGCAAGCAGCCGGATAATCCTGACCCGCCCGCCGTCAACATCCTCGTGGTGGACGACGAGCCGATTTCGCAGCGTGCCGTGATTTATGCCCTGGAAAAGGCGCAGTTGCCTTCCACCAGCACCGCCGACCCCAACGCCGCCCTGAAATTGCTGACGGAAAAAAAGTTCGACCTGGTGTTCCTGGACGTGGACATGCCGGGCATGACCGGTTTCGAACTCTGCACCAAGCTGCGCGCCATGCCGCAGTACAAGAAAACTCCCGTTGTCTTTGTCACTGCGCTCAGCGATTTCGACAGCCGCACCAGTTCCATGATGGCCGGCGGCAACGATTTCATTGCCAAGCCGTTCCTGTTCATCGAACTTACCGTCAAGGCCCTCATCCACGTCCTGCGGGCCAGGTTGCAACCGGCAAAATAAAATGCGGCCGATTTACTGTTAGACAAGTATCAACTTATGGTACTCATCCAATATATGATGATGATTGGGCTGGGTGCGTTAGGAATATGGATGCTTTACACCGAGCGTAAGACGATTTGCCAGGCATTTGCTGCTTATCGATGGATGACGACGGAAGGGATAGTTGTGGATATGTTCGATGACTCTTTTACAACGTCAGGGATTGACAGAACCAGTGCGGGCATTGTTCCGGTCACGTACATGGAGACAAAACATGTCTATGAGTATATGGTGGGTGGTCAAGTTTACCGGTCCAGCAATTTCTGCTTCGGTGGTCATGTTGAGCAGGCTGAGGCGTCATTCGCCGTCGGCGCGAAAGTGAAGGTTTTTTATAACCCAAGAGACCCACAGACTGCCGTATTGAAGCGCGGCGTTCCAGGCGTGGCGTTTATTGGCGTGCTTCTTGTTGGCGGAGGAGCATTCATGGGCTGGAAAATCTTTTCTGGCGGATGAGTCTGACATGCGTCTGCTTCTCGATCTTTTCTAACCCGTCATTGACCCGCTGAACATTTCCCTCGCGATCACGCCGTCGGCCACCTTGGCCACGGCGCCGGTCATGCGAATGGCATAATCGTTGCCAATCTCGATTTCAATGATGCCACCGGGCATGTGCACCGAAACCTCGCGGTCGCACAGGCCGAGCCGGTGCGCCACCGCCGCCGCCGCGCTACTGCTGCTGCCGCTCGCCAGGGTGTAGCCCGCGCCGCGTTCCCAGATTTCAATCTGGATGTTGTTCCGGTCAATCACCTTCATGAACTGCACGTTGGTGCGTTTGGGAAATCGCAGGTGCGTTTCCAGCAACGGCCCCATCTGCCTGGCAATTTCCGGGCTGATTTTTGACATCGGCAGCACGCAATGCGGATTGCCCACGGTGGCCGCGCAGAAATTGAATCGTTCGCCGCGCAGATGAATCGGTTCGTTGATGACCTCGCGGCGCGGACCGGCCACGGGAATCTCGTCGCTCCAAAAACTGACCTTGCCCATCTCCACGCGCACAATTTTGCCGCGTTCCGTGACCGTGGCCTTCACCAGGCCTCCGGCGGTTTCGACGGCGAACTCGTCCTTGCCGACCAGTTTCTTGTCCCACAGGTAACGCGAAAAAATCCGGAGGCCGTTGCCGCTCTTTTCCGCCTCGCTGCCGTCGGGATTGAAAATGCGGACCGCGAACTTCGCGTTTTTGGAGGGCAGGGGACCGAGCAGAATGCCGTCCGATCCGATGCCGTAATTGCGATGGCAAATCGTCTTGATCTGCGCGGCTGTCAGCGGCGCCGGCAGGTTCTTCGGGTCAATGACGATGTAGTCGTTGCCAAGCCCGTGATATTTGGTAAAGGCCCACAGCATGAATCCAGCATAGCGCGCCGGGCGCGAAGCGCAAAATAGAATAGTGGCGCAGGCTTCTGGCCTGTGTGCTTTAACTTTTCAGTATGGCCTCAATTTTCCGAAGTTCTTCGGCGCCCAAAGTCAGATGGTTCAATGTGCCGACGGCGTCTTCGATTTGCGCGACGCGGCTGGCGCCGACCAGCGCGGAGGTCATTCCCGGATGGCGCAGCGCCCAGGCCAGCGCCATTTGAGCCAGCGTCTGGCCACGCGCCCTGGCCAGTTCGTCCAGCTGTTTTACCCTGGCAATTTTCGCGGGGGTAACGTGTTCCGGCCGCAGAAAACCATGCGGTTTGGAAGCGCGGGAGCCTTTGGGAATGCCGTCAAGGTACTTGTCCGTCAACAAGCCTTGCGCCAGCGGCGAGAACACGATGCAACCGATGCCTTCCTGCGCGAGTGTTTCCAGCAGCCCGTCTTCGATCCCGCGGTTGAACATGTTGTAGGACGGCTGATGAATGAGACACGGCGTGCCCAGCGTGCGAAGCATTTGCGCGGCCTGGCGGGTCGGCGCTGGCGGATAGTTGGAAATGCCCGCGTACAATGCCCGCCCGCTGCGCACAATGAAATCCAGCGCGCCCATCGTTTCCTCCAGGGGCGTGTCGGGGTCGGGCCGGTGGGAATAAAAGATGTCCACGTAATCCAGTTTCATCCGCTTTAAACTTTGGTCGAGGCTGGCCACCAGATACTTGCGCGAACCCCATTCGCCGTAAGGCCCCGGCCACATCAAATAACCCGCCTTGGTGGAGAGGATCAGTTCGTCGCGGTAAGGCTTCAAATCACTGCGGTAAATGCGTCCGAAATGCTCCTCCGCCGAACCCGGCGGCGGTCCGTAATTGTTCGCCAGATCGAAATGCGTGATGCCCAAATCGAACGCGCGGCGCACCATTTTCCGGCCGTTGTCAAAGCTGTCCACGCCGCCAAAGTTATGCCAGAGACCGAGCGAAATGGCGGGAAGCTTGAGACCGCTGCGGCCGCAGCGGTTGTAGCGCATGCCTTGATAACGTGAATCCGATGGCGAATATTTCATGGCGTTTTGTCTGATGAGAACACGGGTGTGCGCGTGAAGCTCCATTCTAAACCCTGGTGTCTTTATCCTTCCCCTGATCACGCCGGCTTTCCTCCAGATGAAACTTGTGGAGGAACCGGTGGAAGACCGGCGCAAAAATAATTCCGAGACTCGTGATGAACGCCAGCCCGCTGAAGAGGGCGTAGCAACCGGCGAAAATCTTGCCGCCATCGGCTTGCAGTGACGACACCGGCCCCATACCGGACAAAATCATCGCCGCGTTGACAAAGGCATCCACCCATGACATGGGCTCAAAATAGCGGTAACCGGCCATCCCGATGCCCAGCGCAAACACGACGAGCAAGGCGGCAATGGCCGTGCTGCGCGCCAGGCGCCTGTAAAATTCCCGGCGCGGCAACAGCGGTTTTGAACGATGCTCGAACATATCAGATTTTGGATTTACGATATTCGATTTACGAGTCTCTTGAGAATTGGCTGCGGCGCGCAAATCATAGATCGCAAATCGCAAATTACGTTTTCACCGCCACACTGCCGATGATTTCTTTTACGTCCTTCAGGCCATGCTTTTCCATGAATTCGCGGAGGCCGGCAATCACCTGCAACGGCGTCTGCGGTTCGTAGAAATTCGCCGTGCCGACCGCCACCGCGGTTGCGCCGGCCACCATGAATTCAATCGCGTCCGCCGCGTTCTGAATGCCGCCCATGCCGATGATGGGAATTTTCACCGCCTTGGCCGCTTCCCAGACGAGTTTGACGGCAATCGGCTTGATGCACGGCCCGGTCAGGCCGCCGGTCACGTTCGCCAGTTTTGGCGTGCGCGTCTCAATGTCAATTGCCATGGCCGGATAGCTGTTCATGATGGACAACGCGTCGCTGCCGGCGTCCGCCGCCGCCCTGGCGAAGGGCGCGATGCACACCACGTTCGGGCTCATCTTGGTAATCAAGGGCAGCTTCGTTACCTTGCGGCAGGCGGCGACGACTTGTGCCAGTAATTTTAAGTCGGTGCCGAACTGGGCGCCGCCTTCCTTGATGTTGGGGCAGGACACGTTGAGTTCCAGCGCGCCGACGCCACCAAGCGCGTCGAAGCGCCGCGCCACTTCCGCGTATTCTTCAACCGTGGTGCCCCAGATGTTGATGATGGTCGCGACTTTGAGTGTTTTGAGAAACGGCCAGTATTTTTTAATAAAGCCGTCCACGCCCGGCCCTTGCAGGCCGATGGCGTTGATCAGTCCGCTCGCAACCTCGACCGTGCGCGGCGTGGCATTGCCGCGGACCGGATGCAATCGGATGCCCTTCACGACGACCGCGCCGAGCTGGTTCAGGTCGAGAAGCTGCGCGTACTCGACGCCGTAACCGAACGTCCCGGAGGCGACCATCACCGGGTTTTGCAGCGTCAGCTTGCCGATTTTGACAGAGAGGTTCATGAAAGCACCTCCGGGCTGAGGGGAAAAATGGATGAACATTCAACATTCAACATCGAACTTCGAACATCAAATGACTCCATTCGCCCGTCACTCTGGTTGGGCGTTGAATGTTGAATGTTGAATGTTGAATGTTTTCCACCCATAAATTGAAATCTCATTTTGTGGTTTCCCAAATAATCTGTCTCGCATCAAACACCGGCCCCTCGGTGCAGGTGCGTTGGTATTCCCAGCCGTCGCCGGTTTTGACCGGGATCACGCAGGTCAGGCAAACGCCGACGCCGCAGCACATGTGTTCGTCCATCGAAAGTTCCGCCGGGACATTGAAATCCCCGGCGATTTTGCCAACCGCCTTCAACATTCCCGTCGGACCGCACGCAAAAATTTTGACCTTCCGAACTGCCGGAGCCGACGTCAGGAGGCTCTGACCCTTTTTTGATTTTTGAATTTGAGCCTCGTTGCCTCGGCTCCCGCGCAATTCGACCAGCAAAGGTTGCGTGACCAGACCTTTTTCACCGTGGCTGCCGTCCTCGGTGGTCACGCGTACGTCCCAGCCGAGCGCCTGAAATTCCTTTTCACACAGGATATCCACGCGCCGCCGGCCGCCGACAAAGGCGATGCCTTTCAGGGGCGAGCGTTGCGCGAGCAGATACATCGCCGCCATACCGTAACCGCCGGCGACGAGCAAGGGCGTCCCGCCGCCGCGCTTGGGCACGGTGAATCCGTGGCCGAGCGGCGCGATGACGCTGAGTTCCTCGCCGGCACCCAGCCGGGCGAGCGCGTCGGTGCCTTTGCCGACAGTTTTGTAGAGGATGGAAAAAGTGTCGCCGGAAACCTGGAAGATGCTGAACGGCCGGCGGAGCAGGGCCTCCTTCAGCGACAGGACACGAACATGTGCGAATTGACCGGGCTGGATGAGCGGCGCGATTTGCGGCGCGCGCAGGACGAGACGGAAATAAGAATCAGTGTCGCGCTCGTTGGAGACTATCTGGACAGTTTGCTCAAGCATCGGCGTCGCCAGCATGGTCGGCAACGGCAAACCTGTCAAGGTAGGGACGGATCGCCAAGGCCCGAACCATCTGCCTTAAGAAGCACCTTTCGCATGATGCCTCGGGTCTAATGGGCTGATTGAAATTCATGGCTGTTGTCAGGTTCGGATATTCAATCCGAGGATGGCGGGGACGGGGAGGAGGGCGGGTCGGAACGATGGCTGGAAATCCATTCTTCCGCCAGCCGGTAGCCGACGGCCAGCAGCGTCGGGCCGAGAAAAACACCGATGAAGCCGAAGGCCAGCGCGCCGCCAATCACGCCGATGAAAATCAAAATGAACGGCATGTTGCTGCCCTGGCTGATGAGCCACGGCTTGACGACGTTGTCGAGGCTGGCCACGCCTACGCCCCAGATGAGCATGAAAATGCCCCAGCCGGTCGCTCCTTGATGAAACAGCCAGAGCGCCGAGGGAATCCAGATCAGCCCGGTTCCCACAATGGGCACGATGGAAGCGAAAAAGGTCAACAAGGCCAGCAGAGCGGCCCCGGGCACGCCGGCGATGAACAAACCGATGCCGGTCATGACCGCCTGCGCCAAGGCGGTGCCGAGGATGCCATAGACCACCCCGCGAATGGTCTGGCCGGCTACGGTCAGCAGGTGTTTGCCTTGTTCACCACCGATGCGTTCCACTGCCGTGATCAACCGGTCGGCGACCGCCACACCGTCGCGGAAAAGGAAGAACGCGATAAAAATACTCAAGGCCAGTTGCAGGAGGCCGCCACCCAATGCCAGGCCCCGTTGAAGCAGCCAGGCGCTCACGGGTTTAATGAACTGCTCCGTTTGCGCCCACAGTCGGGCGGTGTCCGCCGTCAGGTTCTGCCAGTATTCCGTTGCCCAGGCACCGATCACTGGCACGCGGGCCAGCCAGTCGGGCGGGGCGGGCGGGCCGTTTTGGGCCCAGGCTTTAACGGCGCCGGTGAGTTGGTTGATGTTGTCGGCGAGGGTGGCGCCGATGATGACAAAGGGCAGGAGGATGATGAGGACCATAGCCAGGGTCATCAGGGAAGCGGCCAGCGTGCGCCGGTTGCGGACCAATCCGAGCAGCCGGCGATAGATGGGCCAGCTTGAAAAGCAGAGCACGACGGCCCAGAGCAGCGCGGACACGAACGGGCGCAGCACGAGCAGGCAGCCGGCCAGCAACGCCAGCAGGACAATCCAGCCGAGGTACTGCTCCAATTTGGGCCGCAATGGGTTCATGGCGAGAGTCCGCGGCGAGTGTGTGATGGCGACGCCACGGCGTCAATGACGCAGGCAATTTACGATTACCGACTTACGATTGAGCCGTCGGAATCACATTCTCAATCAATGAATACAGAGCGATTAAGATTGCGAGAAAGATTAAGATTGGCGGCGGACGACTTCGGGCGCGGTTTCCATGCCGGGATGCGACTGGCCATCCATGTCCTCCGCTTGTGGAGCTTGTGGAGCGTTGGCACGTTCGACAATTTTGCGATACGTCGCCAGCGCCAGCAGCGGCCAGGCGTTGCGGTACATGTCGTATTTCAAATAGAACACCTTGGGGAAACCAGTGCCGGTGGTTTCGTGCTCCGTCCATGAGCCGTCGGGGTTTTGCGTGCGTGCCAGATATTCGATGCCGCGCTTGAGATAGGGATTGTCCGGGTCGTCGAACGCGCACAGGCCCATGACGGCCCAGGCGGTCTGCGACGCTGTACTCGGACCGCGCGCCTTGAAGACCGGGTCATCGTAGGTGTTGCAACGTTCACCCCAGCCGCCGTCTTCGTGCTGGACGCTTTCGAGCCAGTGACGCGCCTTGAGCAGCCACGGCTGGTTCATGTCCAGGTTCATCGCGCGCAGGCCGCGCAACACCTGCCACGTGCCGTAAACGTAATTCACGCCCCAGCGGCCGTACCAGGAGCCGTCAGGTTCCTGTTGGGAGCGGATGTAATCGAGCGCCTTTTTCACGCGCGCATGATTCACCCGGAAATTCTCGGCGCCGAGCAATTCCAGAATGCGCGCGGTGATGTCGGCGCATTCGGGGTCGAGCATGGCGTTGTGATCGGCGAACGGGACCTTTTCCAGGATGTTCTTGGTGCAATCCTTGTCGAATGCCGCCCAGCCGCCGTCCTTGCACTGGAAGGTCAGCATCCAGGTCAAGCCGCGCTGGAAACACTCGTCGCGCCGGTTCGGATGATCAGTAGGAATCTTGCGGAGCGCGAGCAGCACCATGGCCGTGTCGTCCACGTCCGGGTTCCATTGATTATTAAATTCAAAGACCCAGCCGCTCGGTTCGACGCGTGTGGGATTTTTGTGATGCCAATCGCCGCGAATGCGGATTTCCCGGTCCATCAGCCAGGTGGCGGCCTTTTTCAGGGCGGGATGGTTTTCGGAGATGCCCGATTCGTGCAGGGCAATGATGACGTACGAGGTGTCCCACACCGGCGAGAAACACGGTTCGATGCGCACATCGTCATCGGTTTCGTGCTCAAGTTTCTTCAATTCGTGCGTGGCGCGGACCACTTCCGGGTGGTCGTCGGGATAGCCCAGTGACTGGAGCGCGATGAGCGAATTGAGCATCGCCGGGAAAATTGCCGCCAGCCCGTCCGAATGTTCGAACCGTTCGAGCATCCATTGCTCGCATTTCCGCAAGGCGCGCTTGCGGA
The DNA here is from genome assembly GCA_035604955.1 of Candidatus Limnocylindrales bacterium. GTDB lineage: Bacteria > Verrucomicrobiota > Verrucomicrobiia > Limisphaerales > UBA11358 > UBA11358. Next base: position 62,099 of record DATNHM010000027.1, read on the forward strand.
ACGGATGGATTTTGTGTTCGGCAAACCATTCGGCGAATTTGTGCAACCGGTCGAGCCAGAGAAAGAAATTCCGCCACGACAACGCGTCCGGGTCGGGCGCGAGGGCGAGGTCGCGTTCATGCAGGCCTTCAGGATACAGCTCGTCCAGGTCCACCTTGACCGGGCGGGTGGGTTTGAAATGGTTGATGATGGCCAGCGGGACGAGCATGGCGCGCGACCAGTTGCTCATGTCCCAAAAATTCACGTGGAACCATTTGCCCAGCATCATCACCTCACAGGGGATGGTGGGCACGTATTCCCAGGAATAAAGCCCGAGCAGGGCGAGATACAGCTTGGCGAAGGTGTTCATGCGCGGCACGCCACCGAGGTGCAATGCCACTTCGCGGGCGCGCAGCATGCGGGGGTCGGTCTCCGGGACGCCGGCGAGTTTGAGCGCGAGATACGCCTTGATGGTGGCGTTCACGTCCGACGGGCCGCCGTGATAGATGTTCCAGCCGCCGTCGGGCAATTGCATGGAAAAGATGTGATTGACGGCCTTGCGCTGCCACTCGCGGTCAATTTTGCCATGCCAATGGTGGTACGCCACCGTGTCCGACACGAGCGTGGAATCCACCATCAGTTCGCCGATCCAGTAGCCTTCGGGCTTCTGCAGGCCCAAAAGGTGCTCCTGCGACCGCAGAATGGCCGTCTCGATCTCTCTCTCAAAGTCCGTTTGAAGCCGGGCCGACCGGGGCGACTGCGTCGTCTGAACCCTTGATTCGCTTTCAGTCAACACGCCCATACTTTGCGGGGTTAACGGGAGACTGTAAAGATTTTTAGTCGCCGGCCGGCACACCATAAGAAACTTAAATTTTTGTGTTGGACAAACCTGGCAAATTCTCCTAGTTGATGAATCGGCGATTGGACAGACACCAACAAGCCATGAGCTACAAGATATCCCGCTACGGCTGGCTGCCGGATTTGCCGGATCATCGCGACCATTATTACGCCGCGCCGGTTGAAGGGGCGGAGGCTTTGCCGCCCAGCAAGGATTTACGCGCCCAATGCCCGCCGGTTTACGACCAGGGCCAGCTCGGCAGTTGCACCGCCAATGCCATTGCCGGGGCGATTGAATTCGACCGGTTGAAACAAAAAGTAGCTGACTTTACACCCTCACGCCTGTTTATTTATTACAACGAACGCGTGATCGAACGCACGGTGAACACAGACAGCGGCGCCCAAATCCGCGACGGCATCAAGAGCGTCGCCAGGCAGGGCGATTGTCCGGAAACCGAGTGGCCGTATGTCATCGCCAGATTCAAAACCAAACCGCCGGCAAAATGTTACTCCGACGCGCTCCAATACCGGGTAGTGACGTATCAGCGTCTGGTGCCGGTGCTCAGCCAATTGCGAGGCTGCCTGGCGTCGGGCTATCCGTTCGTGTTTGGTTTTACCGTTTATGAAAGCTTTGAAAGCCCGCAGGTGGCCCGTACCGGCCACGCTTCGCTGCCGCTTTCCGGCGAACGCGCCATTGGCGGCCATGCCGTGGTTTCCGTCGGCTACCAGGACCGGCAGCAGTGGTTCATTATCCGGAATTCCTGGGGCAATCGGTGGGGACTAAAGGGTTACTTTACATTACCTTATGCTTATTTAACCGACGAAAATTTATCAAGTGACTTCTGGACAATCCGTGTCGTTCAGTGATAATTTAATTAAACCCAAAAAAAACTATGACTCTAACCAAACGCGACCTTGTTATTCGCATCAGTAATGAAACCGGCCTCGTCCAACAGCAAGTGTTCGACGTGGTCCAGAAAACATTGGACTACATCGCCGAGGCCCTGGCCAAAGGCGACAAAGTGGAGCTGCGCAACTTCGGCGTCTTTGAAGTCAAGGTCCGCAAGGCGCGCGTGGGCCGCAACCCGAACAAACCGGAAACCGACGTGCCCATTCCCGCCCGCGCCACCGTGAAATTCAAGGCCGGCAAGGAAATGCGCGCCGATGTCTTCAAGCTGTCGCCAAAAGCACAGGCGTCAGCCGCCGCGGTTTGATTTTATCAGACTGGCCGGGTGTTTGTGCGCTGCCGTAGTTGATGACCGGACTTTTCAAAATCCGCAAAAGATTTATTTAGTTTTTGCGGGTTTTATGCTTTTTTGCGGCTGATTTATGGAACGACTGCCCGGTTTCCGCGATTTTTATCCCGAACCCCTGCCGTCCCGCGACACGGGATGGAGTTTTGACGCCCGCCAATACGTCTTCGATAAATGGCGTGAAACCGCCCGGCGCTACGGCTTCCGCGAATACGACGGACCCCCGCTGGAATCACTCGAACTCTTTACCACCAAAAGCGGCGACGAAATCGTCGGGCAGCTCTACAATTTCACCGACAAAGGCGACCGCGCCGTAGCGCTCCGGCCGGAAATGACGCCGACGCTGGCGCGCATGGTTGCTGCGCACGAACGCAACTACAAGAAACCCATCAAGTGGTTCGCCATCCCGCAACTGTTCCGCTACGAACGGCAGCAGAAGGGCCGGTTGCGCGAGCATTTCCAGTTCAACGCCGACCTCATCGGCGAGACCGATCCGGCGGCGGACGCGGAACTCATCGCGCTGCTCATTGACACGCTGCGGTCATTCGGCCTGACCGAACAGGATTTTATCATCCGCCTGAGCAGCCGGAACGCGTGGCACGAATTTTATGAAGCCGGAAGTCAGAAGTCAGAAGTCAGAAGTGCCAGCCACGAATACGAATTTTTCCAGACGATTGACAAACTGGAGCGCACGCCGCCGGAAGAGAGTGAAAAGAAGCTGGCCGCGCTCGGATTTTCATTGGCCGACGTGAACCGGTTCATCGAATCCGGCAAACCGGCGGCGGGGTTGCAGAGCATTCTCGACAATCTCGCGGCGCGCGGTCTGCGCAATTTTGTGAAAGTGGATTACCACGTCATTCGCGGGCTGGCGTATTACACCGGCGTGGTGTTTGAGGCATTCGATGCCCAAGGCGAGTTCCGCGCCATCGCCGGCGGCGGGCGTTACGACAACCTCGTCAAGCTCGTCAGCGGCGGCAAGGTGGATTTGCCCGCGCTCGGCTTCGGCATGGGCGACGTAGTGCTGTTGGAACTGCTCAAAGCGCGCGGTTTACTGCCGAAATTCGACGCTGTTACCGATGTTTTTGTTTTGATTGAAGACGAAACATTGCGCGTCCAATCACTCAAGCTCGTACAGGAGTTGCGCGCCGCCGGTTTTGCGGTGGATTATCCGCTGACACCCGTCAAGCCGGACAAGCAATTCAAACGAGCGCAGGAGTTGAAGGTGGGTCACACCGCCCGCGTGGAAAGCGACGCCTATGTGCGCATCCGGAATTTGAAGACCCGCGATGAAGTCGTCGCTGGCTTTGCCGACGTGGCGAATCATCTGGGATGAAAAACCGGCGGGTTCGTTTGGATTTGCGTCGTGGGAAATGTCATGATTGATTCGGCTCAACGATTTTCCAGCCGGGTGGAAAACTATATCAAATACCGGCCCGGCTATCCGGCGGCCATTCTGGATTTGCTCAAGGAAAAATGCGGGCTGACTTGCCGTTCCGTCGTGGCGGACATCGGGTCGGGCACGGGCATTTTAACGGAATTGTTCCTGCGGAACGGCAACCGGGTTTTTGCCGTGGAACCCAACCGCAATATGCGCGAGGCCGCCGAACGGCGGCTGGGGCAATATCCGAACCTCACGAGCGTTTCCGGAACCGCCGAAACCAGCACACTGAAGGACCAAAGCGTGGACTTCATAACCGCCAGCCAGGCATTTCACTGGTTTGATCGCAAGCAATCGCGCCGGGAATTTCTACGCATTCTCAAACCCGGCGGCTGGACGGTGTTGATTTGGAATGAACGGGTCATAGCCAGCCCGTTTGCCAGGGCTTACGAACATTTGCTCCGGACTTACGGAACAGATTACGAGGATGTGAACCACAAACATACCGACGCCAAGGTCATTGGACCGTTCTTTGGCACGAACGGTCATGAGCAGGCAGATTTTCCAAACCGGCAGGTTCTCAATGGGGACGAATTGAAAGGGCGGCTCCTGTCATCGTCCTATGCGCCGGAGCCGGGGCATCCCAGGCACGTTCCGATGATGGAGGCGCTAAACACGCTCTTTTCCGAGCATCAATCGGATGGAAAAGTTGTCTTTGAATATGACACCCTCGTTTATTACGGCCAACTGTCAGCCTGAATATTATTTTCGGTGACGTTGAAGTGCTCTGTGAAGTCCGGCCGTTTCGGCGGCATTATTTTTGCTTTCAGTTGCTCAAAACCAACCGGAATGACGTAATGATCGTGGAGGACAATTTTTTTCCCGAGTCGAAGCAGCATCCCTCGACCATCACCGTAATGGAGATTTGTGAACGATTTGTGGCAGCGGGTTTGCCTTGTCAGACCGAGTGCCACGAGGACGAGGTGCGGATTGTTTTCGCGGGCCGCAAGTGCAGCCTGATTTTCGCTGTCAATGCGTCCGGCTGCCCTCTGACCGCGAGCATGCCGGACGAGACGGATTATGACGCGGACATTGCCTGTATCCTTTTCGAGGTCTTCGAGAGCATTGGATGGACCTACGCTCCAGGCTAGGACTGTTTTCAGGCCGGTTTTCCCGGCTTCACCACCGCTACCACCCGCGCCTCCGGCTTGAAATATTTTTGCGCGGCGGCCCGGATTTGTTCCAGGGTGACGGCTTCGTATTTGGCGTCATCCTGTTCCGTCCGCTGGTAGCCCAGGCCGTAAAGCTCGTCGAGCGCGGTGGTGGCGGCGAGATGGCCGAGTTCCTGCCGCGCGATTTTCTTCTGGCCGATGATTTTGGCCTTGGCGCGCTTGAGTTCCTCGGCGGTCAGGCCTTCGTGGCGCAGCAATTCGGCCTCCTTGAGCAATTCCTTTTCGACCTGTTCAACCTTGGCCGGCTCGGTGCCGGTGTAAAACGCGAAGTAACCGGGGACAAGCCCGACCAGATTCTGCGCGCCGACATAATAAGCCAGGCCAAGCTGCTCGCGGATGCGAAGGAACAGCCGCGAGCCGAGGTCGCTGCACGATTCCTGAATCAGCTCCAGCGCGTAACGGTCGTCATCGAACATCGTCGTGCCGGGGAAGCCGATGACCAGTACGGCCTGTTTTTTGTCGCGGGTTTCTTCCACGCGGCCGGGGGCGCCTGCATCCTGCCGGCGGGTGGCTTGTGAGGCGTTCTCACTGGCCGGCTGGAAGCCGGCGCTCCCGGCATGTGCCTTCCAACCGCCAAAAACCTTTTCAACAGCGGCCTTGACTTCATCCGTCTTCACATCGCCGTAAATGGCGAGCACGCAATTATCCGGCGTCACGAGCCGTTGATGAAATGATTTCAAATCATCGGCCTGGAGTTTTTGGACTGCCACTTCCGTGCCGAGCGAGTCGAAGCCATAACCGCTCTCGCCGAACAGCGCCCGGCGCATGGCCAGGCTGGCGCTTTTGAGCAAATCATCTTTCTGCGCGTAAATGCCGGCAATTTGCACGTCGCGTTCGCGTTCCAGTTCGCCGGGAGGGAAAATCGGGTTCAACAAAACATCGGAGACGAGTTCAAGGCCGGTTTTGAAATCGCTGCTCAGCACTTCCGCGTTGACGCCGAAGCTGTTGTTGCCGCCGTAACTGTCAATGCCGCCACCCACGGATTCAATTTCCGTGGCAATCTGGGCGGCTGTGCGGCGCCGGGTGCCTTTGAGCAGCGTTTTGGCGAGCAACTGGGTGATGCCGTTGTTATCCGTGGTCTCGGCGAGCACGCCACCCTTGAGCGCCGCGCGAAACTCGACAAAGGGCAGGCGATGCTCTTCCTTTACGAGCAGGCGCAACCCATTGGGCAGATCAAATTTCTGTATCGGCCGGTCCCCGTGCGCTTCAGTTTCGTTTATTGATTTCGGCGCGCTGCCGTCGGGCAGCAGCGCGTAAAGCGTGCGGTTTTCCGGGGTGAGATATTCGCGGGCCACACGCTGGATGTCCGCGGGCGTAACGAGCTTGACGGCGGCAAGCTGGCGTTCGGAAAAACCGAGGTCGCTGGCCACAATCCAGTTTCCGCCGAGGTCGCCGGCCTGCCCATCCATCGTTTTGCGCGTGGCGAGCGTGGCGGAGACAAATTGTTTGACCGCCTTTTCCAACTCGCCGGGCGGCACCAGCCCGCCTTTCATTTTCTCCACTTCCGCCAGCATCGCGCCGCGCGCGTCGGCAAATTTGTCCGCGTCGGTGATGGCGCTCATGCCGAGCAAACCGGGGTTGCCGGGGCTGTACGTCCACGCATCCACGTGATGCACCACGCCCTGCCGTTCGCGCACCTCCTGATAAAGTCGCGAGCTGCGTCCATGGCCGAGCAGCACGGCCAGGACTTCCAGCGCCGGCACGTCGGGATGGCGGATTTCGGGGATGTGCCAGGCAAAATGAAAGTGACCGAGCTCAATCGGTGCTTCCTCGACGATCTCGCGTGGCGCCGTCTGCCTGGGTTCCTCGGGCAAAACCATCGGCGGCAACGGCTGCGCCTTCGATTTTTCGTAGGCAGCACGGATTTGCGCGATGACTTCATCGTTTTTCATGTCGCCCACCACGACGTAGAAGACGTTGTTCGGCGCGTATTTTTCGTGATAGTAACCGCGGATATCGTCCGGTTTCAGTTCGTCGAAAATGTCGGGATAACCGATGACGGTGAAGCGATAAGGACTGCGTGTGTAGGCCGTCTCGAACAGGCGTCGGCCGGCGCGGCGTCCGGGATCATCCACGTTCATATCCATTTCGCGGCGGATGACGTCCTGTTCCTTGGCCAGTTCGTCGGGCGGCAATGTCGCGTTCTGCATGATGTCACAGAGGATATCGATGGCGACGCGCGCGCCGGTGTTCGGCACGTCAATGTGATACACCGTGCGGTCGAAACTCGTGTAGGCATTCATATAACCGCCGGCCTCCTGTACTTCCTGGTCAATGCGGCTGCCAGGCCGTGTGGTGGTGCCCTTGAACAGCATGTGTTCGAGCATGTGCGACAGGCCGGCGCCGAGCCAGCGGCCTTCATAAATGCTGCCGGCCATGCACCACGCCTGCGCCGACACGACCGGCGCGCTGCGGTCTTCGCGCACGATAATGGTCAGGCCGTTGTCAAGCGTGGTCAAAGTGACGCCGGCGGGCGGCGACGGGGTTTGCATGGCCAGAATTCTGGCTGAAAAAGCGGTGTCACTCATACACAAGTTGGACGGGCAGGATATGCGGAAATGCGTTTTGGGCAAACCAATTTGGATCACAAACCATCTCTGTCCTGGAAGGACACCGGAAATTAGCCAGCCACAAGGTAGCTGGGTTCATGTTCGTTAAAAACGATTTGTCCCGGAGGGACGACGGAAAGATTGGGCGTTTCCGCCGTCCCTTCGGGACAGATTTCGTTCCCGAACGATAAACCCGGCACGGTCTGCCGGGCTAAACTCTGTCCGTCGCTCCGCGACTTCTCGTTATCCGCGCGCAAGAACCTTCAATTCGCTACCGGTTTTGATTCCGAATCCGATTTGGTCTGCGGCCGGAACGGCTTGCGAAAGGCTTCCGTGAAATCGTAACCGTTCTGAAAATCGGCGCGCGTGTCCCGGTCGGTTTTGGCGAGCAGGCCGATTTCCACCATGTTGAAGACGATCTCGCCGAAGTCGCGGCAGTTGCGCACGCCCCATTCCTCGAACACGGTTACGACCATCGGGCCGAATTGCTGGAGCGCAAACTGCCGGATGCCGTCGAGCAGCTCCTGGCCGCTGACGTGGCGGATCTGGCCGTGGGTTTCCTTGCCAATTAGTTTCTGCGTATAGTCGAGCGCTTCGCGGACAAACGTATAGGCCTCGCGCGTAAAGCGCGTGTCCCGGGTGAGAATCAATTCCACCGCTTCGTCAAAGTTGATTTCTTGCATCTTTAAGGTTTCACCTGCTGAGTGGCCACCGGCGCCGGATGAGCTGTGCGATACGTTTTGACGGCCCAACCGGTCAGCAGCAGCCCCAGAACGATACAGAGAACCAGTTGTTCCTGCTTCGTCAGCCGATTCACAGGCCCAATATAGCGGAAAAGGGGATAAACGGCAACAATACTTCGGTATTTACGATTTACGATTTTCGATTTACGAGGCAAACTCGATGCGCCTGTGATTCGTAAATCGTAAATCCAATATCGTAAATTGACATGGCTGCCATTGGCCGATTTCAGAAGGGCAACGAGGTTTTTCATGCCAAAGTGGTGGACGGTGAACTGTTCCGGCTGCGCGGCGACGTTTTCGGCTCGCCGTCGTTCGACCGCAAACCGACGCCCCGGAAAGGTGTAAAGACGCTGGTGCCGGTCGCGCCCTCGAAAATCATCGCCGTCGGGCTGAATTACATCGAGCACGCGCGAGAAACGGGCAAGCCCTTGCCGCGCACGCCGTTGTTCTGGCTGAAGGCCACCACGTCGTTGCTGCGGGACGGCGGGAAGATTGAGATTCCCTTCCCGCATCATCGCACGGATTACGAAGCGGAGCTGGCCATCGTCATCGGCCGAAAAATCCGCAATGTGACGGCGACGCAGGCTTCGCGCTACATTTTCGGCTACACCATCGCGCAGGACATCAGCGACCGGACGATTCAAAACGCCGAAAGCCAGTGGGCGCGCTGCAAATCATTTGATACCTTCACGCCGCTGGGGCCGTTCGTGGAGACCAAACTGGATCCGGGCGACCTGACGATTCAACTTTTTCAAAATGGCCAACTGCGCCAGAACTCGAACACCAGCCAGCTCATCTTCAAACCCGCCGAACTCGTGAGCTTCATCTCCACGAACATCACGTTGCTGCCCGGCGACGTGATTCTGACCGGCACGCCCAGCGGCATTGGCCCGATTCAAAGCGGCGACCGGCTGGAAGTGCGGATTCAGGGACTCGCGCCGCTGGTAAACTCAGTGAAATAACCTTAACGCAGAGACGTAAAGGCGCGGAGGGCAAGCAAGATTTTTCTCTGCGTCTCTGCGTCTCTGCGTTAAAGTTTTCCCATGCTTTGGACCAAAACGTTGATTCCGACCCTCCGTGAACCTCCCGCCGAAGCGGAGATTCTGTCGCACAAGCTGCTCTTGCGCGCCGGGCTGATTCGCAAGCTCGCCGGCGGCGTTTACACGTTTCTGCCGCTGGGCCTGCGTGCGTTGCACAAGGTCGAGCAAATCGTTCGCGAAGAAATGGATCGCGCCGGGGCCATTGAGGTCCTCATGCCGGCGCTTCAGCCGCCGGAAATCTGGCAGCAAAGCGGCCGCTACCAAACCGCGCGCGACGTGTTGTTCAAGGTCAAGGACAGCGCCAACCGCGAATGGGTCCTCAGCCCGACCGCCGAGGAAGTCATTACCAGTACCGCCGCCGCGGAGATTAATTCCTACCGGCAGTTGCCGAAAAACTTTTACCAGATCAGCGTAAAATTTCGCGACGAAATCCGCCCGCGCTTCGGCCTGATGCGCGCCCGCGAGTTCATCATGAAGGACGCCTACAGCTTTGACATCAGCGACGAGGCGTCGCAGGTGACGTATCAGAAAATGTACGACGCCTACGCCCGCATTTTCGAACGATGCGGTCTGAAGGCGTTTCCGGTCGAGGCTGACACCGGCGTCATCGGCGGCAAATTTTCGCACGAGTTCATGGTGCCGGCGGAGACCGGCGAGAACGAGGTGGTGTTCTGCGAAGGTTGCGGTTATGCCGCGAACCTTGAAAAGGCCACGAGCGGTATTCCCAAAACCGCCGCGCGCGAAGTCGGCGCGGCCATTGAGAAATTTGCCACGCCCGGTGTTGTTACCATCGAGGCGCTGACCAAAGCGCCTTACAGCGTTCCGGCCAATCGTCAGATTAAAACACTGGTTTACATCGCCGACAGCAAACCGGTCATCGCCTTGATTCGTGGCGACGATCAGTTAAATGAGGCCAAACTGACAGGCGTCATTGGTAGCACGGTTTTCCGTCCGGCCACTGCCGAGGAAATTTTCACCGCCATTGGCGCTCATCCCGGAAGTTTGGGCGCGGTCCAAAACACATTCGGCCCAAAACCAGATGCGTCATTGACCGCTTCGATGCCCAAAGGAGAAACCTATTACCATTTCCAAATTTATGCCGACGAACGGTTGCGTGGAGCAAACGACATGACCACGGGAGCGAACGAAGATGGTTTCCATTTCCGCCACGTCTCCCTGGAACGCGACATCAAGGTGACGCAGTGGGTTGATTTGCGTACCGTTACCGCTGGCGAGCCTTGCGCCAAATGTGGCAAACCATTGAAAATCCGGCGCGCCATCGAGGTCGGCCACGTGTTCAAACTCGGCACGAAATACAGCGAGAAGTTTGGCGCGGAATTTCTGGACGAATCCGGTGCCCGCAAACTCTCCGTGATGGGCTGTTACGGCATCGGCGTGACGCGCACATTGCAGGCCGTCATCGAACAGGGCAACGACAAGGACGGCGTCATCTGGCCGTTGAGTGTTGCGCCCTACCGCGTTTGCATCACGCCGTTGAACGTGGACCCAAACAGCGAGGCGATGAAGCTGGCGGAGAAGTTTTATGCCGAACTGACGGCGCGCGGCGTGGATGTGATTCTGGACGACCGGGACGAACGGCCCGGCGTGAAATTCAAGGACGCGGACCTGGTCGGGTTCCCGATACGGCTGGCCATCGGCGAGAAATCGCTGGCCAAAGGCGAAGTGGAAATCAAACCGCGCGGCGGGGCATTGCAATCTGTCAAAATCGACGCCGCGGTGGAAGTTGTAATGAAGCTGGTTTCAAAATCGTAGCAGCGGACGTAAGCCCGCTCTAACTGTTTCTGAACTGCCGGGGAAGTGAACCGACGCGCGGCGGCTGGTACAAGTCAAAGCTATGCTCACCTTGGCAAGGGATGGAAGGTGAATTGTGCCGGGTGGCCGGCTGCTGGATCAATCTGCATCGTGAAATAGCCGCCGTCATTCAGGAGTTCAATGCCGGAAAGGGCAGGGCACAGCCGCACATGGAACGGCCACCAGTGATGGGCTTCGTGCAGAGCCGCCGTCATCCGGCTGACGGCATGCCCCAGAAATCGAATGGGCGGAATGCCGCATAAAACCCGGCTCTTCCACAAAACCAGTTGCGTGTGCAGGTGCCCGATGATGGTTTGTTCAATTTGCGGCAGACGGCGGCGAACGAATTCCTCACGCCAGAGAAATGGCAGTGCCGTCGGATCGTGGCAGAACAGAATCACGCGTTGATTCGATGGCAACGCGTCGAACGCGCCGCAGATTTCAGCCAGGTGCGCCTCCCGCAAACGCAGCCACTCCGGCCATTCCGCCGGCAATGTGTCCGGTTGATACACGGGGAGTGCAATCAAGGATGAAACCATTCCCATGAGCGTGTAGCGACCGATGACGAGTTGCCAGAAGGGCGGCAACCCGAGGGTTTCCGTCGAGGTGCGCCAGCTCGCCAGGCGCATTTCGCCGCCGCCGAATAATGCCTGCTTGCCCAATTCATGGTCACCGATGACACACCGCGCGTGGTCGCCGAATTTTATGCGCAGTTTGCCCAGGCATTCCTGCGCGCTTTGACCGGCCGCCGGGTCGCTTACGCCCACAAAGCCGGAGTCGCAGGAGTAATCGCCATTGGCCACGACGTAATCCACCGGGCCGATTTGGGCGAGGAAACGATCCAATTGCGGCGCTTGATCGAGCGGATGGCGCATCCAGACCACATGCCGGAAGGCGTGGGCGAATGTGCGGAACAGGGGATTGGCAATGGCGCGCAGTTCGTAATCGTCACCCCGGGCGCGTTCGGCCGCGCCGGCGTAATGGAGGTCGCTTAAAATGGCAATGGTAACATCGCCTGGCACGTTCGCCCCCATTCGCTGTTAGAGTGGCACGACCATGGCGGCGGTGTCCTCGGCGGTTTTATCCAGGCATTCGCGGACGGTTCTGGCGAGGTCGGCGTGGGTGTAGGGTTTTTGCAAATAGCGCGCCTTCATTTTCACCAGCAGTTGGGTGTTGACTTCGTTGGCGGTGTAACCGCTGGTAAAAACGATTTTCAGACGGGGATGCCTGGCCAGCAATTGTCGGGCGAGTTCCGCGCCCGAAATCCCTTCGGGCATCACCATGTCTGTCAACAACAAGTCTATTTCGTCTGATTTCTCCTGCCAGGTGCCAAGCGCTTCCTTGCCGGATGACGCTTCAAAGATGCGGTAACCGTATCCGGAAAGAATGTTGCACGCCATTTCGCGCAGAATGGGTTCATCCTCGACAATGAGAATGGTTTCGGTTCCGCCAGCAAGCGCCGCCTCCGGCAGGACGGGCGTTTTTTTGGGGGGCACGAGGTTTTTTTCGCTCGCGGGGAAAAATACATAGAACGTTGCGCCTTTGTCGGGTTCACTGTTGACTTCGACCCAGCCTTCATGCTGCTTAACGATGCCGTAAACCGTCGCCAGGCCGAGGCCAGTGCCCTTGCCGACTTCCTTGGTCGTGAAAAACGGTTCAAAAATGCGATGCAAGGTGACGGCGTCCATGCCCATGCCCGTGTCCGTAACCCGCAAACGAACAAACCGGCCTGCGTGCGCATCGGCATGTGACTTCACGTAGTCCTCGTCAATCGTCAGGGTGTCAATTCCGATGGTGAGCCTGCCACCTCGCGGCATCGCGTCGCGCGCATTGACGGAAAGGTTCATAATGACCTGTTCGATCATGCCGACATCACCTTCTATGGCCGGCAGTTCCGGTGGCGGCCGGAAATCGAGCCGGATGGTCTCGCCGAGCAGGCGTTCCAGCATCCGGGACATGTTGTCGACGACCTCGCGCAAATCGAGCAGGTCGGGCTGAATCACGTTTTTACGGCTGAACATCAACAGTTGGCGGGTCAGGCCCGCGGCGCGTTCCGCGGCAAAATAAACGGCCTGAAGCGGATCCAGCACGTCCGGAGGCAGTGTCGGCTTGGCCAGCAACGCGCTGGAATGTCCCTGGATGATGGTCAACATATTGTTGAAATCGTGCGCCACCCCGGCGGCCAACTGGCCGACCGATTCCATTTTTTGTGATTGTCGCAGTTGTTCCTCCAGGTTCAATCGGTCGGTGATGTCGTCCACGTAACAATGCACCACGCGGCTCGGCAACACGGGATGAAACAACCAGGAAAAGGTGCGGTCATTCACCTCCGTTTCCAAACGTACCTTGCTCCGACCGGTGGTCAGGCAGTCGTGAATGATTTCGTTGATCTCTGGAGGCAGAATGTCGCGTGGATGTTTTTTTCGGACGGACAATGCGAGTTGTTGCGCCGCGTCGTTGAAATAGCTGATCGTCCCGTTTTCGCTGAACTCCATGGTGGCCGCCGGGTTCAATTTGGCGAACGAGGCGACTTTTTCGATTTCGGCTTCCGCGCGTCTCCGTTCGACCGCCATGCCCAGCACCGTGGCCACGGCCATCAGAAACTGCATCTCGTCCGGCGTGAAGTCACGGCGCTGCGTGGCGTGGGCGCCGATGACGCCAAAAGGCCGCCCGCGGGTCGGAATCGCCACGGTCACACCGCTGCTGATGCCATGCTCGGCAAACAATGGCGGCACGGCAAATTGGGTCTCGGTCTTGGAATCACGAATGACAATCATTTCGCCGGAAATCAGTGTCAGGCCGATTTGCGAGTGATTATCACCGGGGATTTTGGTTTCTCCGACGCAGCCGCGTTTCCAGCCGGCGCCGGCCTGCAATAACAACTGACCGTCGGACATTCGTTCCCAGATGGCGCTGCATTCCATTTCCAGTGTGTGGGCGACGAGCAGGCTGGCCTGATTCAGCAGCGGCGCCAGGTCGTTTTCGGTCAGCGCGAATTGTCCCAGGGCGGCGATGGCGGTTTGCTGGAGGGCGCGGTTGAGCAGGACTTTCTCCGCCTTTTCACGTTCGCTGATGCGCTGTTGCAGTGACTCGGCCATGCTGTCGAAAACCTTGGCGAGCTGGCCGAATTCATCTGCGGTGGGCTCCAATCCCGTGCGGGCATTCAGGTCACCCCTGGCAAAACGCTGGGCCGCCTCGGACAGGGCGCGCACCTGGCGCAAGATGAAATGTTCGCCACCAAACCACGCTGCGAACAGCGCCAGCAGACCGACGGCGAAACTGGTCCAAGGCACGTCCAGCGCGTAGCGTTTCAACCAGCCCGGCGCAAATTCCCAGAACCAGGTCTGGTTGACGAGAAACGTCAACGCCAGTGCCGGGGCGATGGCCACGAATACGCTGGCCACCAACTGCATTCGCACCGTGGAAAACTTTTTCAAAATTTTCTTGGTCATTTTATCGATTCCGAGGCTGTTTTAGTAGCATATCGCAAACCAATTTTTGCGTCATTTTGCATCCAGGCTTGCCAACGCCGCCGCCCGCCCCTTAGGCAACCGGCCTACATGGAAAATCAAAAAACCGTGCAAAAACTCCCGTAACTCGATGATTTGGACATGACTCAATTTCAGTCGCGCGCAGGCCGGCCAGCCGCCCTGTGCCAGGACCCGGCAGATCTTTTTTGCGCCGGGCGAAAGCCCGGTCTTTTCCCAATCCGGTTTCAAACCGAGTTCCTGAAGCAGTTTCAACTCAAACGCGAAGACCGTCTGGGGTTTGGCAGGTTGTTGGCACAGGAAATCCAGCAACCCCAGAATCAAATTGTAAACGGTGGGCAGGGGCGCTTCAGTTTCCGTCGCCTGCTCGATGAACGCCGTGGCATAAGTCGCCAGGCGCAGGCCCGCGAGGTTCTGGCGCAGCGCGGCGTGGAGCTCGCGCAAACCGACTTCGCGGAGGGTGTGCAAATCCGAGCGCCGGCTGCGGCTGAACGAAAAATCCGCCACGTAAAACAAATCGAGCTGGCCGAGAAACGGCGACTTCGGCCGGCGCGCGCCCCGGGCAACGGTGGCGATGCGCCCGAAATCCGGCGTGAGCCAGTGGATGATGAGGCTGGTTTCGGTGAGCGGCCGGGTGCGCAGGATCAGGCCGGTGGCGGATTGGATCATTTGATGGGCGGCGGCGGCGCGGATTCATTCGCCAGCGCGCCGACGCTGATGATGTACTTGAATCCCTCCGCCACGGACATGTCAAGTTTCACAACTTTGTCCTCTGGCACAACAATTAAAAAACCGCCGGTGGGAAGCGGCGTCGTCGGGATGAAGACGCACACGCATTTCCTGCCCGTTTTTTTCTCCACTTCGTCCGCGTGCGCGCTCGTAATGAAGCCAACCGAATAAATTCCTTCGCGGGGATATTCGACAAGCACGACGGTCTTAAAGGAGCTTTTTTTCCCGGAGGTAAAGGCCTCGTCCAACTGCTTGATGGTGCCGTAAATCTTGTTCAGCACCGGGACCCGCAGCATCATGTTGTCCGCCCAGGCAATCAGCTGCTTGCCGAAATAATTCCGCGCGAGCACTCCGACCACTGACACGATGGCGATGAACAGGAACAGCGCCAGCAGGCTCCAATACCAGAACATGGGGCCGGAGATGCCGTCCTGATAAATCGCCCGTGGACTGAGGCAGTATGGAAGGAAAAAAAGGAGAGTGTCCGTGAAGCTGGAAATGGTGCCGAACAGCCATTTGACCACCGCCAGCGTGATGACCCCGGGCAGCACGATGGCAAGGCCGGTCAGGAAACTGGCGCGCCAGCGCGCGATTAGCGATTTTTGCACCCGGAAAGATTAGCGGCCCGGCCCAGTTGTGCGAGCGAAAATCGGCGCGAAAGTTCGCCCCACCGGCGGTCTTCCTCGCGTTTCATGTTCCGCCGTTCACCGCCCCGCGAATCATCATAGCCGAGCAAATGCAAAACGCCGTGAACGAGATAACGCACGATTTCCGATTGCCAGCTCGTGCGAAACTGGCGCGCCTGCCTGACCGCCTCGTCCACGCAGATGAAAATTTCGCCGTGAAGCGGGCATCCGGCGCCTGGCATCCGGCGGCGGGCGTCGGAATAGTCAAATGTGATGACGTCCGTCGAACCCTGATGCTGGAGAAATGTCTCATTGAGCCGGGTTATTTCCGGCGCGGCGACCAGGTGAACGCCGAGTTCCGCGCCCTCAATATTCAGATCATCGAGCAATGCCGCGGCGATTTGTTTCAGCAAACGCAGATTGATTTTCCGCGTCCGGTGGCGATTGAAAATGCAAACATTCATTCCGAGAATTTGCAGGAGACGACGTAAGGAGTCTCCCGTTTTTCAATTTGAGCCTCGTCACCTCGGCTCCTATCGGAAGCTTTCATTCGCTTTTCGCCCCGCCGCGATGTTCCTCGTAAGCCGTGATGATGCGTTGTACGAGCGGATGGCGGACCACGTCACGTTTGCTGAACTCGATGACGGCAATGCCTTCCACATTTTTCAAAACCCGGTGCGCCTCCAGCAGGCCGGAATGCTTGTTGGGCGGCAAATCAATCTGCGTCTCATCGCCGGTGATGACCGCCTTCGAGCCGTGGCCGAGGCGCGTGAGGAACATCAACATCTGTTCCGTCGTCGAATTCTGCGCCTCGTCCAGAATGATGAAAGCGTTGTTGAGCGTCCGGCCGCGCATGTAGGCCAGCGGCGCGATTTCGATCGTCCCGCGTTCGGTATGCTTCTGGATTTCCTCGGCGGGCAGCATGTCGTGTAATGCGTCCTGCAACGGGCGCAGATACGGCGTGATTTTTTCGTAAAGATCGCCCGGCAGGAAACCGAGGGCCTCGCCGGCCTCCACGGCCGGGCGGGTGAGAATGATTCGTGAAACCTTCCCGTCGCGCAACGCGGCAAGTGCCATCGCCACAGCCAGATACGTCTTGCCCGTGCCTGCCGGACCAACGCCAAATGTCACATCGTGCTTGCGAATCGCATCAAGGTATTTTTTCTGGCCAACGGTTTTGGCGGTCACGCCGGGTTTCCGGTCGTGGGTCAGCACGCGGTCGCTGACCAAATCCTTGAGGGTTTCCGCGCCTTCGTGTTTCACGACGTTCAGCGCGTGGGAGAACTCGCGGTTGCGGACCGGCGTGCCGGCCTTCAACAGGGTTTCAAGCGAAACAAAGAGATGTTTGGCGCGTTCGATGGCGTCGGCCTGGCCTTCGAGTTTGATCCAGCCTTCGCGCGAGGTGGCCTTGACGCCTAGTTCGGTTTCGAGCGATTGCAAATTGCGCGGTTCATTGTTGAAAAGCTGCTGCGCGAACCGCGCGTTTTCGAAATGAAGGGTTTCCGTGGCCATTACAATTGCAACCAGTTTCACAATCGATTATCCAGGGTCCCGGAATCATTGGCCGCGAGCCGGCCAACAATCTTTACCACCAGCCGTTCTGCCACGGTTGCCAATTGTGCCTTAACACCGGAAGGAACATTCAATCCCGCCGTGCGCCATTCTTGAAGGGGAAAATCTGTGTTGGCCAGTACCGATGGGATGGGAACAAGAAATAAATCCATTTCTTTTTTCCCGATGACAACAGCGGGTCGAACCTTGCGGCTCGTCAAATCCGTGAATGGAATCGGCAGGAGAACCACGTCATTTCTTGAGCAGTTCATTGAAGACGTCGTCGGCGTCGTTGTCCCAGGTTTTGGTCAAGGTTTCCTCGGAAAGTTTCAACCACGTCTCGCGCTCCGTGTCGGATTCAATGGTCACGCGCACCCGGGTTTTTTCCGGCAACGACAACGGCTCCGGCAAGAGAAGCTTGCCGTGCTCATAAATGGCATCAACCGTCGTTGTCATGCTGAGAAATTAACCGGTTCCACTATCATAATCAAAAATTATTTTGCCAGTTCGGCGCGCAGTTTTGCCGCCAGCTCGCCCAGGGCTTGGGGCAGAACGGTGGTGTTGGCAAGCACGGGCATGAAATTCGTGTCGCCGTTCCAGCGTGGCACGACGTGAATGTGCAGATGCTCCGCGACCCCGGCGCCCGCGACTTTGCCAAGGTTGATGCCGATATTGAAGCCGTCCGGCTTCATCAGTTTTGTCAGCGCGTTTACGCAACGCCGCGTCAGCTTCCATAAATCGGCGAGTTCGTCATCCGTCAAGCCGTTCAGGTCCGCAACTTCCTTGTAAGGTACCGTCATCAAATGGCCGCCGACGTAGGGATACCGGTTGAGCAGGGCGAAGCAGGTGCGGTCACGCACGAGCACGTAATTGGCCTCGTCATCGCTGGATTGCGCGATGCGCGTGAACAGGCTGGCGTCCAACTGCGGTTTGGGCGCGAGAATGTATTCAATCCGCCACGGTGCGTGCAGCGATTCCATGTCGGCAGGGTAATTGTTGTGCCCCTGAAAGTCAAAACTGGTGGGTCGAGGCTCCTGACGAGCTGTTTTTGAGTCGTGAGTCCGGCTCGCGGGGACGCTCGCCCCACCGAACTCATCGCCGCCGAAATAAATACTTCGCGAACGAAATCAGCCCGGAAAATTTATAGGCCGGATCAACGTATTTTTCGATGACGTAGAACGCGAAATAGTAAAACCGGCAGAAACTCCAAATCGCCACCACGAGCAAGACGGCATGCTTCCAATTCGGGCTGTCGAGAAAAAGCAGGATGGCCGCGGTGATTCCGATGAGCAGGAACAACCATCCTTTGAACCTGATCCAGACTGGATTCGTAAGGTCTTTCATGAGAACAGACTCAGGATGGCCCTGGCCGCGCGTTCCGTGGCGCCGGGATCACCCAGCGAGGAAACAACCCCGGCAAGCTGCGATTTGATTTTTTGCCGGCGCGATTCGTTCTGCAACAGTTCCAGCGCGGCGCCGGCGATGTTTTCCGGCGTGGCGGCGCTTTGGATGAATTCAGGATAAATCTCCTCGTTGGCCAGAATGTTCGGCATCGTCGCCCATCTCACGGTGACGATGCGTTTGGCGATTTCGAAATTGAACCAGGACGTTTGGTAGAGCGTCACCGCCGGAACGCCGAAAAACGCGCATTCCATCGTCACTGTACCTGTCGAAGCGATGGCGATGTCCGTTTGTGCGAGGAATTCAGGCAGGTTGCCGACTTGAATTTCGACGTTGGGCGGAGGGGCGGACAGCTTGTCTGCGAGTTTCTTCAATGCCGGATTCGGCAGCACCATTCGGGCACGGCTCGTCGGCAGTTTGCTCTGAATCAATTCCAGCGCATCGAGCATCACCGGCACATGCCGCTTCAATTCGCTCGTCCGGCTGCCCGGTAAAAGTAAAATTGTCGGCGCATTTTTAACCCCATCTCCCATCTTCCATCTTCCATCTGCTGTCGCGAAGCGACCTGCCATCGGATGCCCGACAAATTCCACGCGCAATTTCGGTGTGCGCTGGGCGTACCAGTCCTTCTCAAACGGGAAAATGCTCAGGAGCAAATCATAATCCGCCTCCAGCAGCTTCGCGCGGCGCGGACGCGACGCCCAGACCTGCGGCGAGACGAATTGGACGATCTTCGGGTTCCATTTGGTAAAGGGATTTTCGCGGGTGTATTGCTTGATGGCGTGACCGAAACGCAGGTTGAACCCGCCGAAATCCACGCCGACAATGACGTCCGGTTTGCGTTCGGCGGCCAGCGCGAACAGTTGATTGAACAGTTGGCGGAACTTGAAATAGTTTTTGACCACGTCGGTGAAGCCGACCACCGAATGCTTGGTCAGGTCAAAGATTAGTTCGACTCCGGCTTCAGCCATCTTCACGCCGCCAGCGCCGAAAAACTTTGCGTCCGGCAATTGTCCACCAAGGGCGGAGACCAGTTCTGCCGCGAGCAAATCCCCGCTCGCCTCACCGGCAATGAGCATGAACGATTTCGGTCTCACGTAAAATAGTAGCGCGTGAAATGGAAGAATACTGGCGCGGCGAAACACAGCGAATCGATCCGGTCCATCACGCCGCCGTGACCTTCGATCATGTTCCCGTAATCTTTCACGCCGCGGTCACGCTTGATGGCCGACATCACAAGCCCGCCGCCAAAGCCCATCAGCGTGATGACCAGCGACATCCCGGCCGACTGCAGCGGTGTGAAAGGCGTGGCCCACCACAGGCCCGCGCCGATCAGCGTCGCCGATGCGATGCCGCCGACAAATCCTTCCCACGTTTTGTTCGGGCTAACGGTCGGCGCGATTTTGTGTTGGCCAAGAGTTTTGCCCCAGACGTATTGAAGCACGTCACTGATTTCCGCCACCAACACGAAATAAAACATTAACTTGCCGTTCTGCCCTACGTAACCGGGAATGTTCAAGCTCAACAAAGCTGGAACATAGCTCACGCAATATACGCAGACCATTAATCCCCATTGGATTTTTGCCGTCCGCTCCAGAAAATTCTCGCAATCGCCGGCAACGGCACTGCGAATGGGAATGAACAAAAACGCGTAGACTGGAATCAGGATTGAAAAGAGGCCATACCATTTGGCAGCGATCAAGTAGTACTGGAGCGGCAGGATGACGAAGAAGACCCAAAAGAGAGTCCTGTGATCGCCCACCCGCGTCGGCGTGAGCGTGATAAATTCCCGCAGCGCAAAAAATGAAGTCAGCGCAAACAGAACGACTGATCCAATTCCGCCGGTGGCCATCGCCAGGCCGAAGACGGCGACCATCATCCACCAGGCACGGATGCGGGCGTTGAGATTTTGCACCGTCGTCCGCCCTTTGTCGTCAGTGACGCGCAAGGACAGCACCCAGCCAATCAGAGATGACAAGACCAGCAAGGCCAGCACGCCGCCGACCAGCCAGATCGTTTGCTTGTCGAATTTGAGGTTCGTCATTTCCTCAATGCTTTGATCGCCGCTTGCGCCCGATTAAGAAACGCATCTTTTCCCTCGCCGTTATCCAGCTTCATCGGTGTGCCGAAACTCACGCCGCCCAGCAACGGCACGGGCAACATTTCGCCCTTGGGCAAAATGCGGTTCAAGTTTTCAATCAGCACCGGCACAAATTCCACGTCCGGTCGGTCTTTGGCGAGATGAAATAGTCCGCCTTTGAACGGCGCCATTTCCTCGCCCGATTGCCGTCCGCCCTCTGGAAAAATGATCAGCGAATGGCGGTCGCCCAGCGCGGCGAGCATGTCGGTCAGTGGATTGTCATGCACCGTCGGCTTTTTGCGTTCGATCAAAACCGCGTTGAAAATGTGATTGGCCAGATACGGGCGCAATTTGCCTTTGATCCAATAATCCCGCGCCGCCACCGGTCGCGTGAGCGCCCGCACCGGTAGTGGCAGCGACGCCCAGATCACCAGCGCGTCGAGATTGCTCGTATGATTCGCAAAATAAACACGCTGCCGGGTTTCCGGCGCGCAGCCGACCCACCGGGCACTTGCGCCCGTAATCAATTTCGCAACCACCGCGAGCAATGTCTTCATCATTTGAATTCCATTTCACGCGCAATCCGGAAACACCGGCGGAAAATGGTGACGACGCAGCCCGCGCTGACGAGTGTCAGCGCGACCGGAATAATTTTCGCCGTCAAAGGCCAGACCGGCGCGAGCGCACCGGCGGCACACGCCACGGTCATGACAGCCATGCGTTGTTGTTTCGCCATCGGCCCGAGAAAATGCTGGCCTGCACCCATGCTTGCGCCGAGCGCTCTCACGTAGGCGGTGGTGATAGCCAGCACTGCCGCCGCCCAGCCGAGTTCCCTTGTCCACACGAATTCCGGCACTGAGTATGCCGCGCCGATAAAAATAAAAGCATCTGAAAAGCGGTCGGGCAATTCATTGAAAATTTCACCCGCCTTGGTTTTGAATCCGCCTTCGATGGCCACCATGCCATCAAACAAATTACACAGCAGCCGCAATTGCATTCCGCAAATGGCGAGGATCAGCAGAATACTCCAGCACCAGTCACCCTCCGATCGGCCAGCAAACCAGAAACAAATTCCTGCTGACGCAGCGAACATCGACCCGGCCACGGAAATGATGTTCGGGCGCACGCCAGCGCGGGCCAGCCGACTTGCGATGGCGGTCGCCCATTTGGTGTCACGCGATTTCAACGGACGACGGGTGATGTTTTCTTCATGATTCACGGTTTCATTTTAGCGCAAAGGCGCGGGGAAATTCATGTGTGTTTTTTTGATTTCATCCGCCTGTCTTCCCAAGCCAGAATTAGCAGAGCAAACAGGACAACGCCAGTCGTGCCGACGCAAAACGGCGCGAGAGATCTATCCAAAGGGAGCGAGCCTCGCTTGGGGAGGCGGAGTTGTGCTGAGAAAATTTCGCCGACGCCGGGAACGGAAGTTTGGGCTATGACGTTGCCATAGCCACCAACGGCTTGCGAAATGCCGGAACTGGCGACGCGGAAAATCGGGATGCCATATTCCGCCGCACGCACCGGCGCAACCCGCGAATGCAATTCATGTTCATGCCGTCCCCAATCTTCAACGTCCATCGTCGGGACGATGAGGAGTTGTGCGCCTTCTTCCACGAGCCGGTCGGTGACGCGCGCGTAGCTCAAGTCGTAGCAAATGCATATGCCAATTTTCCCCCACGGCGAATCCCAGACTTCCTGTTGCCGCGCCGGCAAGCCGTCTTTAAAGAACTGGATCGGCACACGCTTGGCTTGCTTGAAGACAACTTCGCCGTTGGTGCCGACGACGAAGGCGGTGTCGTAGAAATTATCCGTGCCCGCTGGATCTTCCCCCCCGACGACCAGGTAACGAGAATGTTCGCGGCACCAATTCTTCAATAAATCCGGCACCGGCCCATTGAGCGTATATTCGCTTAAGACAAAAATCGGCGCGTCTGGATTCTGGCGCAGCGCTTTATTAAGCACTTTCGGCAGAACGCCTATGGCGGGAAATTCCAATTGGGCGGCGACCAGCTTTAAGGCGGGAAACGGGCGTTCGTACCTTGCCGAAGCCTTGAGAACAAGAAACCAGGCCAAAGGAATCAGTAAAACCAGACCGATTCCAAATAAATTGATCCAAATTCGTTTCACAAAATCCCTGAAACCACAAATCGCCGCGACTGCGAAAACCAAAAAACCAACGGAATACATTCCCAAAACATTAACGGGACTGATCGGAAGATTGGGGGAGGCGTATCCGATATTCAGCCACGAAAATTTGAAATAATAAAGTTCACTGCGGAAATATTCCAGGCCGGTCCAGATAAAAGGAATCAACCAAACGGCTTTGGCTTTTCCCCAGCGTCGAATACAGCCCCAGGAGATTGCGGTAAACAGGCCAATCCAAAACGCGAACACGAGCCACAGGACGATGGCCGTCACCCCAAAAATGTTCCAAAAGAAAAACAATTGCGAAGCGGCGCAGAGAAATCCGGTTGCCAATCCAAAATAAAACGCGCGACGAACCGTCGGCTGGTCGGTGAGTTGGACGAGACCATAGGCGTAGCCGAAGATGAACAAGCCCAGGGCGGCAAGTTTGATCAAACTGTAGGCGGCGTTAAAGCAGGCGACGGCAAGTATCAGCCACAGAAAGGATTTTCCCCAGCTTGCCGGTTTTGCCTGCGCTTCTCTGGCCGCAATATTCATTTGCTTTGCTGCACCTGCCTCGTGATTTCAAAGGCCAGGTCCAGCGCGCGTTTGGCGGATTCACCGCTGACCACGGGTGCGTGTTTTTCACGGACGCAGTTCACGAAATCCTGCAGTTCAAGCTTGAGTGGTTCGTCCTTCGCAATCGGCACCGGCTCGCGCACGATTTTTTTGCCGGCAAATTCGCTGACAACCGTCACGCTGCTGCCAGCAAGGGCAAAAAGCTTTCTCATCTTGGAACTTACCCATTCATCGTCGCGGGCAATGCGGTAGATGAATCCTTCCTGCGCGCGGTAATCGAGTGAGATATAGCAGGGATTGGTCGGGCCGCTGAAGACGCGAATCTTTCGCATCCGTTCCGGGCTGATGCGGCTGACCGTGAGGTTGGCCACACAGCCGTTCGCGAAACGCAGGCGCGCATTGGCAATGTCCTCGCTCCTGCTCAACACGGGAATGCCCACGGCGTCCACACTCGTCACCGGCGATTTTACGAACGCGAGTACGACGTCGAGGTCGTGAATCATCAGGTCCAGCACGACACCGATGTCGGTTGAGCGGGCCGGGTAAGGTGAAAGCCGGTGGCATTCGATGAAGCGCGGCTCCGGCGCGGCGGTTTCGAGATATTTGAAAACGGGATTGAACCGCTCGACGTGGCCGACTTGCAGGACGCAATTTTTCTGTTGCGCCAGCTGGACGAGTTCGGCGGCTTGCCCGGTGTCGTCGGTCATTGGTTTTTCGACCAGGACATGTTTGCCTTGCGCGAGCAGTTGTTTGGCGAGATCGAAGTGCGTGTTGGTGGGCGTGGCAATGTTCAACGCGTCGGCGTTTGCGGCGGCTTCGGCGATGGAATTGAAAATGTGCGTGTTATGCCTCGCAGCGATTTTGCGGGCCGTGTCGGCGTTGGTGTCAAAAAGGCCGGCGAACTCGACCTGTCCGGCGCCGGCGAGTTCCGCGTAGATGCGGGCATGATTTTGTCCGAGAGAGCCGACGCCGAGAACGGCCACCCGGATTTTAGGGGTTGCGGTTGCCACGCGGCGAGTTTGCCATTGTTGGCACTTTTCCAAAAGCGGAAATCAACGCGGTTGGAGTTCAAGCTTTAGCCTGTCGGCCAAGGCAGACTAAAGCGTGAACTCCAACTCAACTTTCAACTTTCAACTTTCAACGTTCAACCGTTAAATACCGCCATGCCAATCCTGGGTTATGTCATCGTCGCGGTGGCGGCGTATTTGCTCGGGTCGGTTCCGACCGGCTATCTGGCGGCGCGGGCCAAAGGCATTGACATCCGCACTGTTGGCAGCGGGAACATCGGCGCGACCAACGCCATGCGCGTTCTCGGCAAACCGGTGGGAATCTTCGTGCTGCTTGCGGACTGCGTAAAAGGTTGGTTCGCATGTTTTCTCGGCAAATGGTTTTGCATCTGGTACATTTGTACGTTTACTGTCTTTACGACCGCCGGTTTGGATGAGACAACGCTCGAAGGTTTGATCCCGATAAAACAATGCGAGATCATCGCCGGCATTTTCGCCGTGCTCGGCCACAATTACACCTGCTGGCTCAGGTTCAAAGGCGGCAAGGGTATCGCCACCAGCGGCGGTGTTTATCTGGCGCTCGCGCCGTGGGCTGCGTTAATTGCGCTGGTAGTCTTCATCGTGGCCTTGCTGGCGACGAGATACGTCTCGGTCGGTTCCATGGCGGCGGCGGTGGCACTGACGGCAGCGGTATGGATTCAGCCGCCGCACAATTTATTGCTCGGCATCGTCACGACGGTGCTGGGTGTAATGGCCATCTACAAACACAAGGGCAACCTCCAGCGTCTCGCCGCCGGAACCGAAAGCCGGCTGCAATTCAAAAGAAAGGAAACGACATGAGAATCACCGTTCTCGGCGCCGGCGCGTGGGGAACCGCATTGGCCAAGGTGCTGCACGAAAACGGCAACGCCGCGGCGCTTTGGGACATCAACGCCGAAACGCTCGCGGAACTCCGGCGCGGACACAGCGAACGTTATCTGCCCGGCGTGAAATTGCCGAGCGACTGGCGAGTTGAAGAGGATTTTCAAAAGGCGGTTGGCGGCGCCGAGTGTCTGGTGATGGCCATTCCGTCGCAATCGTTCCGGCAGGTGGCGGCGAAGTTAAAAGGGCACCTGGCCATCATGGTGAGCGTGACCAAGGGCATTGAATTTGAAACCGGCGAAACCATGAGCCGGATTTTGCGTGAGCACACGCCGGCGAACCGTGTGGCCGCGCTGTCCGGTCCGAGTTTCGCCCGGGAAGTGGCGCTCGGCATCCCGACCACGGTGGTTTGCGCCAGCGAAAGCGACGGCACGGCACGCACCGTGCAGGGACTTTTCCATCGTCCCGAATTCCGCATCTACCGGAGCACGGACATCCTGGGTGTGGAATACGGCGGCGCGCTTAAAAACATCATCGCCATTGCGGCGGGCGTGAGCGACGGCCTTGGCTATGGCGATAATACCAAGGCCGGCCTCGTCACCCGGGCGTTGTCCGAAATGCGCCGGCTGGGTGTGGCCTGCGGCGCGCAGGCGGAAACCTTTTCCGGCCTGAGCGGCCTGGGTGACCTCATGTTGACATGTTTCTCGAAACAAAGCCGTAACCGCGACTTGGGTGAACGTCTTGGGCGCGGCGAAACGATGGCGGCAATCCAGGCGTCGCATCCCAAACTGGCTGAAGGCTATCCCACGGCGCGGTCGGCGCACCGGCTGGCGCGTGAGAAAAAGGTGCCGACGCCGATTATTGACGAGGTCCATGCGCTGCTCTACGAAGGCAAAGACCCGAAGAAAGCGGTGCGCGATTTGATTTCGCGCGCCTTCAAAGCTGAGGATTAAACCGCAGATTACGCGGATTCTAAATCATGGACTTCCTAATCCGCGTAATCCGCGGTTACTTTAATTCCGTCTTGATGAGTTTCAACAGATCAGCGAGTGATTCGACGGCCTTGAACTGCGGAAATTCCTGTTTCACCTTTTCCGGAGCGTGAATCAGAAAGCCAACGTTCGCTGCGAGCAACATCGCGGTGTCGTTGTAGGAATCGCCGGCAGAAATGACGTGATAATTCAGTCGTTTGAACGCGGCCACGGCCTCGCGCTTTTGTTCCCGGATGCGCAGTTGGTAATTCACTATATGGTCGTTCTCGACAACCAGCCGGTGGCAGAGCAACGTCGGCCAGCCGAGCTGGCGGAGCAGGGGGCTGGCAAACTGCTCGAAGGTGTCGGACAAAATGATGACCTGCACCAGGGAACGCAGTTCATCGAGAAATTCCCTGGCTCCCGGGAGCGGCCGTAATGCGCCGATGACGCTTTGGATGTCTGACAGTTTCAGGCCGTGCTGATCAAGAATGGCAAGGCGGCCGCGCATGAGTTTGTCATAATCCGGTTCATCGCGCGTGGTGCGGCGCAATTCCGGGATTTTGGTTTTCTCGGCGACGGCAATCCAGATTTCCGGCGTCAACACACCTTCCATGTCTAAAGTAACAATACACTGCTTCACAGGCGTAAAG
Organism: Candidatus Limnocylindrales bacterium; assembly: GCA_035604955.1. GTDB lineage: Bacteria > Verrucomicrobiota > Verrucomicrobiia > Limisphaerales > UBA11358 > UBA11358. Next base: position 88,995 of record DATNHM010000027.1, read on the forward strand.
TGTTTCAAAATTCGGCTGGTGTGTCGAGAGGTTCACCTGCAGACGACGGCGGAGTCGAAGTCTCGTCTCTTGCAAACTGGCGACATGGATATTGCATTGGATGGCCGGGAAAGGGCTTGATTGCATGATTATATAACATGTGTTTCCGCATGCTATTATTAATACAATTGACATTTTGCGTCTGCTATTATAAATACATCTGCTATGCAACTCGCGAATGTGGCGAGCAAAGTTATGTCGTCCTACCCGGCGCGGTTTGTGAAGTGTAATCTGTGCGGAGCCGACGACTACACCGTTCTTTTCCCCAAAGGTTATGCCCAACTGCACCGGATTGTACGCTGCAATCAGTGCGGCCTGATGTATGCAAATCCGCAGGAACTGGTGGATTGCGAACGCGTTCAGTCCGACGCTCACCCAAAAATCTATGACGAGACAGAAGCGCGTCAATATTTGCAGAAGCAGTATGTGCAATTGCCCGATAACGAGCGAGCGCTGCGGGTCCTGAACAAACTGGTCCCCGGACGCGGCAAATTGCTGGAAATCGGAAGCTATTGCGGTATTTTTCTCAATCGCATCCGGGCGGATGGCTGGGACGTACTGGGCGTGGAACCAGATGCCGCCGCCGCCGACTATGCCCGGCGCAAGTTCAACCTGAACATTTCCGGCAACCTCCTGCCAAATTCAGAATTGCCGACTCACGGTTTCGATGCGGTGGTCATGCTTCATGTTATCGAACACATGCCAGATCCCTCTGAGAGCCTGCAGGAGATTCATAGGATTCTTAAACCGGGCAGCATCTTCATTGCTGAAACGCCGCGTTTTGATTCGCTTCTATTCAAATTGCTTGGCCGCCATGAGCGCAGCATCTGTAACTGCAACGGGCACATCTATTTCTTCACGGTTCTCACGCTCCGCCGGTTGCTAGAAAAAAATGGCTTTGAAGTCATTCGCGCGGATATGGTAGGCCGGACACTTACCATGGACCGATTGCTGTACAACATTGGTTTGATTCTCGGCTCTCCACGAATTCAAAAATGGTTTGCCCGACTCGGTGTGGGCCTTCATCTGGACAAACTGCGTCTTTACATCAACGTCAGAGACATGCAGCGGCTCTACGCCAGGGCGAAGTGAACATTGAACCCGCCGTTCCGATTTGACGGGATAGATAATGTGATAATCCCCCTGCTCAAAACAGTCTTAAGACGCGTTTTCTTTGGGCAAACTGGCAATGTTCTTTGTAACCGACCTCGTGCGCGAGTTGGACGGCTTTGGCAAAGTTCATTCCCACCTCCTCCGGGGCGTGGGCATCCGAACCGAACGTGATTGGCACATCCGTTTGAAACGCGAGCTGGAGGATTTCGCGGCTGGGATAGATTTCCCGGCAATCCTTTCGCAGACCGGCGGTGTTGAGTTCGATGGCGCAGTTGTGTTTTTTCGCGGCGTCCAGAAACTTTTGGTAAAGCGGCGTGCAATCATGCGATGGGCGATGCCCGAATTTCTTCGGCAAATCGGCGTGGCCGATGATTTCAAAGAAACCGGTTTCCGCCGCCTTCGTCAGTCGCTCGAAATAAACTGCCCAAACTTCCTCGGCGTCGCGAGATTTCCATTCAGACAGTTTCTGCGGATCGTCAATGGCCCACGAATCGGAGACGTAATGTACCGAGCCGATGAAATAGTCCCACGGATGCCGGGCGGCGAGGCCGCGAATCCAGTCTTCGTAACCGGGCAGGTAATCCACTTCCAGCGCCAGCCGAATGATCAGTTTGGGAAAATCCTTCTGCACCTTGCGGACTTTGGCGACGTAATCATCGAGTTTATCGGCGTTCATCCGCCAGTTGTCGAAATCATCTTTTGGCATGGGCGCATGGTCGGAGAAGCCGATTTCCTTGAATCCCAGCGCCAGCGCATGTTTGACATATTCCTCCGGCTCGCCGCGGGCGTGGCGGCAAAGCGGCGTGTGCATGTGATAATCGGCGGGCAAACTCATCGTCTGAGTGTTGAGAGTTGAGGGTTGAGTGTCGAATAAAAAGATGTTGGAGTTCAAGCTTCAGCTTGCCTCAGTACAAGCTAAAGCTTGAACTCCAACTTTCAGAGCTACAGATTGCAAGGTGTGGCAGAAAACAATTCAACCGAGAAACTCCGGCTCTTTGTGGCGATTGCCGTTCCGGACGCAATACGCGAGGAAATGATTCGCGTTCAACACCAATTACAACCGCTGGCGCCGCGTGGTGTGGTTCGTTGGACCAAACCGGAACAGTTCCACCTGACGCTCCGGTTTCTCGGCGACGTTTCGTCTGATTGCCTGGCGGCCCTGCAGGAATCTGTACGCGCCGTTTGTTCCGGCGAACCCGCACTGCATTTGCAGGCACAAGGTGTCGGCTTTTTTCCCAAAGCCCGCTCGCCACGCGTCATTTGGATTGGTATCACCGACGGCGAAAACCGATTGGTGGATTTCCAGAGGAAAATCGAGGATGCGGTTCAACCGTTTTCGGCAGGGCCGGGCGGGGAACGGTTCGCCGGGCACGTCACTTTGGGCCGATTCAAGCAGTCTAAGTGGCTTGACATCAATTCATTAACAGCGCGTGCGGATACTATGAAAGATTCGACGTTTGGCGAATGGACAGTGCGGGAGGTTGAAATCATCCGGAGCGAATTGCTGGCAACCGGATCACGTTACACCCAGCTGGCGGCCATTCGGCTGGGCACGGGAATTGCATTCCAGTGAAACGTTTTTAGTCATACTTACGTCTTTAAGAACGTATGCTTAAAGCACTTCCAGTTGCCCGCTGGGACTATGATACGGCGGCGCATTTGTTGAATCGGGCCGGCTTTGGCGGCCCGCCGAGCGTCATTGAAAAGCTGGCCGATCTCGGCCCTGATGATGCCCTTTCGACCCTGCTGGATTTCGACCAGTATGACGACCCGACGCCCGCCCCGAATTGGGCAAAACCCGACCCGGAAGAGGTAAAGCAACTGCGCGATGCCGCCAAAAACGCGTCGCCGGACGAACGTCGCAAGCTGTACCAGCAGGAAATGCGCGTTCAGTTTCAGCGTCTGATGGAACTGCGCGGCTGGTGGCTGAACCGGATGGCCAAGGGGCCGCGGCCGTTTCAGGAAAAAATGGTGCTGTTCTGGCACGGCCATTTTGCGACCAGCTTTGAGAAAGTGCGCAGCGCCTATTACATGTGGCGCCAGAACGAACTGTTCCGCCGGCTGGCCACCGGCAACTGGCAGGAACTGCTCACGTTTGCCGGCAAAGACCCGGCCATGCTCATCTGGCTGGACCAGGCGGAGAGCCGGCGGCCGCACGCAAACGAGAATTTCGCGCGCGAAGTCATGGAACTCTTTTCACTGGGCATCGGCAATTACACCGAAAAAGACGTGACCGAGGGCGCCCGGGCGTTGACCGGCTGGTCGCTGGACCGGATGAATCAGGATTATATTTACCGCCCGGTTTTTCACGACAACGGCAGCAAGACGTTTCTGGGACTGACCGGCAATCTCAACGGCGACGACGTCATCGCCCGGATTGTGGCCCAACCGGCGGCGGCCCAATTCATCACCGCTAAACTATGGAATTATTTTGCCGGACAAACGCCGTCCGCCGGGTTGAATGGCGCGCTGGCTGAGGTTTTCCGGGAGAATGGGAGCAATTTCAAGCCACTCCTGCGTGTCATGTTCCGCAGCGAAGAGTTCTATGATCCTGCCATTGTTCGCAACCAGGTCAAAGGCCCGGTCCAATGGCTGGTCGGTACCGCACGCGTTCTGGAATGCGATTTGCCGCCGACCCAGATTTGCGAAGGCATCACGCGCCGGATGGGGCAGGACTTGTTCGCGCCGCCCAACGTGAAGGGGTGGGATGGCGGCATTTCCTGGATCACCACCACCACGTTGCTTGACCGCTACAACACCGCGGCCATCCTCGTGCAGGGCGCGGATATTCCCCAGGCACGTTTGGAAGCCATGCAACAAATGGCCCCGATGGCCGCCAGCCCGTCGGGACAAAACACCAAACGGGTCCACGTCGGCGGTGTTGACGTGGTCAGGATTCTTTCTCCGGAGGAGCGTGCGGACAAGAGCCGGCTGGTAGCCGCTTTACAGCACCGCCTGCTGCAATCGTCGCTCAAGGACGATCAAGCGAAGGCGTTGGGCGAATTTCTCAACGCGCGGGGCAAATTGAACGATGCCGATATCCGTGCCGCCATCCGGCTGGTAATGTGCACGCCGGAATATCAGGTTACTTGATATGTGACAGGGGGCAGGTGACAAGTGACAGGAAATTAAAAATGTGAAACGTGAAACGTGAAATGAAAGAACGTAACAAATGGCAAGTGGTAAGTGGCAAGAGCCGATGCTGGCTTTTCTTGTCACATGCCACGCGTCACTTGTCACACTGAAAGCTATGAACGAAATCACACTCCAAACACGCCGGCAGTTCTTGCGCACCACCGTGCTGGGCAGCGCGCTGTCGTGGACTGTCCCGTCATTCCTTGCCGACACGTTCGCCGCCTTGCACAGCGAAGCCGCCGATTCCGCCACACAAATCGTCACCGGCAAAGACGCGACGATTCTGGTGGTGCTGCAAATGGCCGGCGGCAACGACGGCATCAATACGGTAGTGCCCTACACCAACGATTATTACCGGAACGCGCGTCCGAAACTCGGCCTCACACCGCAGCAGGTCCTGGACTTGAACGGTGAAATCGGGTTTCACAACGCGTTGACCGGATTCAAAAGCCTTTACGATGCCGGGCATCTGGCTGTCGTACAGGGTGTTGGCTATCCCAATCCGAACCGGTCACATTTCCGCTCGACGGAGATCTGGCAGACAGCCAGCGACTCGGACCAGGTGGAAAAATACGGCTGGCTCGGACGTTATTTTGACAACGCCTGTGCCGGTTGCGACCCAACGGTGGGCGTGGACATCGGCGGCCAGACGCCACAGGCGTTTTTTGCCAAAACGCCCACCGGCATTAGCCTCGCCAACCCGCAAAGTTACCGGTTCATGTCGCCGGGACGTTTCAAACCCGGCCAGGTGGATTTGCTGGAGGAATCCTACGAGAAAATGAATGAAATGCCCGATGGCACGCCCGACGCAAATTCCGGCGGCAGCATCGGCGCGCTGGCCACCGGCATGCCGCAATCCGGTGGTTCGGTACTGCATTTCATTGAACGCACTGCGCTCGACGCGCAGGTCAGTTCCGACCAAATCCGCGCCATCGTCGCTCGGGTGAAAAATCAGATGTCCTATCCCGCGACGCAGCTCGGCAACAACCTCAAACTGGTAGCCCAACTCATTGCCGGTGGTTTACCCACGCGGGTTTATTACGCTTCGCAGGGTGGTTACGACACGCATGTCAATCAGGCCGGGACACAGGACCGGTTGCTCAAGGAACTGGGCGACGCCGTCAGCGCGTTCGTCGGCGATCTGAAGGCGCAGGGCAATTTACAGCGCGTGTTGCTGATGACCTTCAGTGAATTCGGGCGGCGCGTGACGGAAAACGCCAACGGTGGCACGGACCACGGTGCGGCGGCACCGTTGTTTGTGATCGGGGACAAGGTGAAGGCGGGATTGCTTGGGCGATATCCCAGTCTTGCGCCACAGGATTTGTTCGAAGGCGACATCAAATACACCGTGGACTTCCGCAGCGTCTATGCCGGCGTGCTGGAAAGCTGGCTCAAAACCAGGAGCGCGCCGATTCTCGGCCGTCAATTCGAATCATTGCCATTGGTTTGACGCGCTTATTCGTGGCTCTTTGGCGCACTGGCGGCGGCAGTTTTGGGGGGCGCGGCGCTTTTGCGTTCAATGAGTTCGGCGGACAAACGTTTGCTTTCCACCGGCTGGCCGCGAAGCAAATTCGTCATCATGTCCATCGCCGCCATGGCCAGCCGGAACTTGGGCTGGCGAATGGTGGTCAGCGGCACGCGGAAATATTCCGCCGTCATCACGTTTCCAAAGCCGACAATGGAAATATCTTCGGGAATCCGCAGGCCCTGGGAGAGGAGCGTTTCGGCGCAGCCAATGGCGACGAGATCATTGACGGCCTGCACGGCGGTGGCGTTGCAGGATTCGTTGAGCATTTGTAATGCGGCCTTGGTTCCGTCTTCAATCGTGGCGCCGGCCTGGAACACGAGCCGGTCGTCCACATCCAGCCCGGCTTCCCGCAGCGCCCGGCGGTACCCTTCAAAGCGCTCGTGCGCCCACGGCGCGGATTGCGGGCCGGTCAGATAGGCGATGCGCCGGTGGCCCAGTTTCAACAAATGTTCCGTGGCGGTGGCGCTGGCGGTGAGTTCCTCGGTTTCCACGCCGGGAAATAATTTGCAAAACGGCGCGGGCGAGCCGAGCAAAACAGTCGGAGTTTTCCGCGCGGCCAGTTCCACATAAATCCGCGCCTCGGTTTCAAAACGATAGACCGGCGAAATGAAAAATCCGTCCACGCGCCGCGACATCAGCCGCCGGATACAGGTCTCCTCGCGGGCCGGAATGTTATGCGTGTGCGCGAGCAGGATGTCGTAACCGAGTTCGTGGGCGCGTTCCTCGATGGCGAAAACGATGCGCGCGTAAATGGGATTGGTGATGGAGGGAATGACCAGGCCGAACAGCTTGGTGGTGCGGTTGCGCAAACCCTGCGCGGTCGAGTCGGGCACATAACCCATTTGTTGCGCCAGTTGTTTGATGCGCACCTTGGTCGCGGCGGAAACGTCCGGCTCATTGCGCAACGCTTTCGAGACGGTCATCACGGAAACGCCGGCGTATTGGGCAATGTCCTTTAAGCGAACCATTTTTAGAATGCAGAATGCAGACTGCAGAATGCAGAATGAAAACGGAGAAACTTGCTGAAAGTTTCTTCAATTTTCATTCTCAATTCTTCTTTCATTTCAGACATAGGCTCCTCGCCATTGCAGCTTGCGGCGCAGGGTCTCCAGAAATGAACTATCCGCCAGATGCAGCAAGCGAACGGCGCGCCGGCTCCGGCGAATCGTTACTTCGTCGTTGGCATCCAGGTCGGCGACCACTTGGCCGTCCACGCTCAAAATTGTTGCCGGGGCCGGATTGAGAGCTTTGACCCGAATGATCGAAGCCAGCGGAAAAATGAGGGAGCGGTTGGACAGCGCGTGCGGGCAGATCGGCGTGAGTGCGAACACGTCCGCCGTTGGAAAAATCACCGCGCCGCCCGCCGACAGCGAATAAGCCGTGGAGCCGGTCGGCGAACTGATGATCAAGCCGTCGCAGCGATAATGCGTGACGAGTTCGCCATCCACGCTCACGTCCAGTCCGATGAGGCGTGACACTGCGCCGCGACCGGCCACGATGTCGTTCAGAGCCATTTCACAGACCGGCCGGCCATGGCAGCGGCCGCTCACCTCGAGCAAGGCGCGGGATTCGTGTTTGAAATCACCGTTCCAAACGTGGTTGAGCGCCCGGGACAATTCGTCCGACGGCACGGCCGTGAGAAAACCGAGGCCGCCGATGTTGATGCCGAGCAGGGGAGTGGCCGAGCCGGCGATGTCACGGGCGGCGCGCAGCATGGTGCCGTCGCCGCCGAACACGAGCAGCAAATCCACTTCGCGGGCCAGCGCGGCGGTGTCCGGATTAATGACCGCCTTGCGCCCGGCGCGCGCAATCAGCCGTGCGGCGTTGCGGACGATATCGGCGCAGGCGGCCTTTTCGGAATTTCCGATGAGGCCGATGCGCTTGATTTTGTCAGCTTGTTTTTTCAATCAGCACCAAAAATTCCTTATTACCGGCCGGGCCGAGCAATGGCGATTCAACGACCCCACGCCAGTGCAAGCCGGGTAGCGCAGCGGCAAATTCGCGCAGTTCGTTCACCACCCGTTCATGAATCGCCGGGTCGTTGATGACACCGCGGCCTTTGTCGGCTTCGGTCTTGCCGGCTTCAAACTGAGGTTTAATCAGCGCGACAATTTTGCCGTTTGCTTTTAATAAAGCAATGGCGGCGGGTAAAATTTTTCGCAATGAAATAAAGGAGCAATCAATGGTAATCAGGTCAATCCCGGTGAACGTTGCCTTGTGTTCGGAGGGGCGAGTGATATGAGTTCCTGACTCCGTTCGGCGAATGGTCGGTTGGGGGTTCGGGCAACTCATCCCTCCGAATTTTTCAGGTGTCAGGAATCGCGCGTTGGTTTTTTCCATGACCACGACGCGGCCGTCCTGCCGAAGTTTCCAGGCCAGCTGGCCCTGACCGACATCGACGGCGAAAACTTTCGCGGCGCCACGCTGAAGCAGGCAATCGGTAAAGCCGCCGGTGGATGCGCCGAGGTCGAGCGCGACCAGTCCAGTCACGTCCAGTTGAAAATACTGCAGCGCGTGTTCAAGTTTATAGCCGCCGCGGCTGACGTATTTTTCGCCAGCCTCCAACGCGAGAGCGTCATTCGTTTGAACGGCATCACTGGGTTTATGCGCCCGTTGAGTGTTGACACGGACCTGTCCGGCGAGGATGGCGCGTTTGGCGCGTTCCCGGCTTTCGCAAAGGCCGCGATCCACCAACGCTTGGTCGAGGCGAGTCATGAAGGATGCGGCGGAAACCTAGCAAAACCCCGTGACCATCACAAGCGATTGCCACTGGTGTACAGGCGGTTCTGAACCTCCCGGAAACTATGGTAGAAGAGCGAGTTGTCGGCCACGGCCTTTTCGACGAGTTGTTTGAGCAGAAACAATTCGGCCGTGTTGATGACGGCATGGACGCTTTGCTTGAAAGCTTCCATGGGCATGAACGTTTGGAACGAATCGCCGAGCAAAATAATCGTGGCATGACGGCGCTGGTTGACGGGCATGTTTTGCAATGCCTGCAACGTCAGGTTCTCATCAATGTTGTTGGCGCCGAACAGTTCCTCGATGACCACCACCTGATAGTGCACCTGGGTAAAACGCACTAAAAAATCACTGTGCGTGGCGGCGGTATGCACTTTATAGCCCAATTCGGTCAAAGCGGTCTTGGCGGTCTCCAACCATTCCGGCGTGGAAAAGGCGATCAAAGCCGGTTTGTCCTCGGTACTGATAAAATCAAATGAGCCAGCCATAGGTTATTTTATTTTGAGCACCGGAGGTGCTGATTTTTCAGCCGTCGTTTTCATGCGCAGCATGCCGGCCGTGGAACTCATGTCTCCGCGGGATTTCCGGATGGCATCAATGCCGCGCGCGACCGCACTGCGTTTGGTGCAATAAAGCATGCCGGTTTCCTCGCTGATGAGCCCCTGCTCATAGGATTCCAGACAAGCCTGGTCAAAGGTGCGCCAGCCGAAGGCAGAACTGGCTTCGATAATTTCGTAAAAGGTCTTGCCTTCGCTTTCGCCGAGGCGGATGGCCTCCTGCGTGCGGAGGTTGGCGCCCATGGTTTCAATCAGCGCGAAACGCCCGCCACCCATTTTGGGCACCAGCCGCTGGCTGATTACCCAGCGCAAAGAATCGGCCAGGCGGATGCGGATTTGTTCCTGCTCCTCCGGATCGAACATGCCGAGAATACGATTGATGGTTTCACCGGCGTTAATGGTGTGCAGCGTGCTGAGAACCAGGTGGCCGGTTTCCGCCGCGCTCAAGGCGATTTTGACAGTCTCCTGATCTCGCATTTCACCCACGAGAATGACTTTGGGCGCCTGGCGCAGCGCGGCGCGCAGGCCATTGGCGTAACTGTCGAAATCGATGCCCAGCTCCCGTTGGTTAAAAGTTGCCTTCTCGTGTTTGTGGACGTATTCCACCGGGTCTTCCAAAGTGACGATGTGAACGGGCTTGGCGCGGTTGATCTCGTTGAGGACGGCGGCCAGGGTGGTGGATTTGCCGGAACCGGTCGCACCGGTGACGAGCACCAGGCCGGTTTTTTCCTTGGGTATCTCCTTGAAAAGGTCCGGCAGTTTCAACTGGTCCAGCGTCGGAATCTGTGCGTTCAACTGGCGGCAGACAATCGAAAAATTTCCGCGTTGCGAGAAAATGTTGATACGGAACCGTGCCTGGTCCGAAAGGGCATAGGACGCATCGCAGGAACCGTGTTGCAGCAAATCTTCAATGTGCCAGAGGTTGTCCCCGATGATATTCAGGGCGATGGTTTCAACCTGGTAGGGGGTGAGTTTCTCAATCGGCGGGTCGAGCACCACCGGCTTGAGTTCGCCATAAGCTTCAACCTGGGGCGGGCGGTCCACGGTGAACAGCAGATCCGACACTTCGGGCTGAGAGGCCAGCATGGCGGCCAGCATTTGGTCCAGTTCGGCACGGCGCATAATCAGGAGGCGTCTTCATCAACCGGCGGATGGGCCAGCAACGGACGGAATTTCTTTTTATCCAGCGATTTGTCGTAGGCTTCTTCCGGCGCAATGCGCTTCATGCGCACATGTTCCATGATGTGGTCGTCCAGCGGTTGGTTGCCAATCTTCTTGCCCACCTGGATCATACCATTGATCTGGTGCGTCTTGCCTTCGCGCACGAGGTTGGCCACGGCGGTGTTGAAAACCAGAATCTCAAACGCCGCCACGCGGCCTTTTTTGTCGGTGCGCTTGAACAAGGTTTGCGCCACGACGCCCTTTAACGCCTCAGAGAGCGTCTGGCGAATTTTGTTTTGTTGATCGGCGGGGAAGACGTCAATGACACGGTCCACCGTTTTGGCGGCGCTTTGGGTGTGCAAGGTGCCGAAGACCAGGTGGCCGGTGGCCGCCGCGGTGATGGCCAGCTCGATGGTTTCCAGGTCGCGCATTTCACCGACCAGGATGATGTCCGGGTCTTCGCGCAACGCCCCGCGCAGGCCCGACGCAAACGATTTGGTGTGCAGGCCGGTTTCGCGGTGGTTGACCAGGCAATTTTTGCTTTCGTGAACAAACTCGATCGGGTCTTCCAGGGTGATGATGTGGTCCTTGCGGTTGACATTGCAGTAATCCACCATGGCCGCCAGGGTCGTGGATTTGCCCGAACCCGTTGGACCGGTGACCAGGACCAGGCCGCGGTTCAGCATGCAAAACTTTTTAAGCACCGCTGGCAGGGGCGCCTCGAGTTTTTCAAAGTCTTCAAAGGAAAGGACCCGGCTGGGGATTTGGCGGAAGACGGCGCCGACACCGTTTCTCTCGTTAAAAAAGTTGACGCGAAAACGCGAGACGTTGGGAATCTCGTAGCCGAAGTCCACGTCGCCGGTTTCCTCAAATTGCTTGATTTTGTAGTCCGGCGCGATTTCGTAGAGCATGGTCTTGAGCGCGTCACTTTCCAGCGGTGGATAGTCCACGCGCTGAAGCTCGCCATTGATGCGCAGCATGGGCGGGTTGCCGGAGGACATGTGCAGGTCGGACGCCTTCTGTTCAAACATCAGGTTGAAAAACGCATCGATTTTGGCCATAAATTCTCTTCTCTTGCGCGCACATTAAGCTAGAGCCGCGCCAAAAATGAAAATGCGACCCTTGATTGAACTTATCCGGCGCGAAATTATCGCCAGCGGGGTTTTGTCTTTTGCCCGGTTCATGGAGCTGGCCCTCTATTGTCCAGATTATGGATATTACCAAACAAAAAAAGACAATCCGGGCCGGCGCGGCGACTTTTTTACCAGCGTCAGCACCGGCGAGCTGTTCGGACAACTGCTCGCCTTCCAGTTCACCGAATGGCTTGAGACAGAAATCGGAGGTCGGCCGTCAGAAGTCAGGATTATCGAAGCGGGGGCGCATGATGGAACCCTGGCGAAAGATATTTTGAACTGGTTGCAATTGGCCCGGCCGCGACTTTTTAATCGGATTCAATACGGTATTATTGAGCCATCTGTCTGCCGACAGGCCTGGCAAAGGGAAAAATTGGGGAAATTTGCATCGCAGGTCCAATGGTTCGCTGATTTGCAGGCCTTGTCACTCGTCACTCGTCACTCGCCACTTCCTCGGGTGATTTTCTCCAATGAGCTGTTGGACGCTATGCCGGTCCACCGCTTCGGTTGGGACGCCGGCGATAAGAAATGGTTTGAATGGGGCGTCGCGGTTGAAAGTGAAAAATTCGTCTGGGCAAAAATCCAGAAGCCGGAAGCCGGAAGTCGGAACCCAGAGCCGAACTTGCCATCCGTCCTCAGTCGTCTGCCGTCTGCCCTGCTGGCCGTTTTGCCCGACGGTTACACCGTCGAAATTTCCCCCGCCGCTGAAAACTGGTGGCGCGAAGCGGCGAACGTTTTGGAACAGGGACGCCTGCTGACCATTGACTACGGTCTGACTGCCGATGAATTGTTTTCTCCCAGCCGCCCGCGCGGCACATTGCGCGCCTATTTCCGCCATCACACCGCTGATGACATTCTCGCGAACCCCGGTGAGCAGGATATTACCGCGCACGTCAATTTTCCAACCCTCCAGACCGCCGGCGAGTCTGCCGGGCTGATGACGGAAAGTTTCTCGACGCAGGCACAATTTCTAACGCGAACTCTGGACCAGGCGGTCAAAGACAAATCCTTTGGCGATTGGACCGCTTCACGCACGCGCCAGTTTCAAACCCTCACCCACCCGGAACACTTGGGCCGGGCGTTCCGCGTTTTGGTTCAGAAGCGGTAAGGCGAAGTTGACGGTTTGACATATCCGGCGCACAATCGCCTTCGCCATGCCTGCCGGGGTTGACACCGCCTTCAGAAAGGTTTGGGAATATGGAAACAGCGGTGGGATAAATTCACTCAGACGCGGGATTCTATGAAAACAAGTCACATATTTGGCAACGCAGGCATTGTCTTGGGCTTAATCCTCCTTTGTTCCTGCGCGACGGAACGGTCCAGTCAACGCTCTCTGCCGGCGGACGTGCCTGTCAACCAGGACGCCGGGCGCGGAAACTGGTTGATTGTGACCGTCCAATTGGGTACCGGCCAAAAGCTGCCGGTTATCGTGGACACCGGCGCGGGCGCGACTGTATTAAACAAATCCCTCGCGCCAAAACTCGGAAAACGCCTCGGCACCATTGGCAACGACTATTGGGGCAAAGTCATGACCAACGATGTTTATGCAGCGCCTAGACTCTATCTGGGCGGCGCACCCCTGTTGATGACCGGGGATGCAGTCCTTTGCGCCGATGTCAAGGACCTGCTGGCTGGAAGCCACCAGTATATTATGGGCATTCTCGGCATGGACGTTCTGGAACATTATTGCATCCAACTGGATTTTGCCGCGGGCAAGATGCGCTTTCTTGACGACCCGCACGCCGACAAATCCACGTGGGGCAAAGCCTTTCCCATCGTGCCGTTGAACGACCAGGACGCGCGGCCCGCCGTCGCGGAAAATCTCCTTGGTCTGCAAGGCCCGCATTCGCTTATTGACAGCGGTCTTCTCGGTGATGGCTGGCTCATGCCGCAATATTTCCAGTCATGGACAAACGACGCGGTTTCGCCAACCAATGGAGAATTGCAGTGGCCCGACGGCATGTTGGGCGGCAAAAGATATCCCATGTTTTCCCTGGGGGTGAAGAACGTCGAGTCCGACGGCATCGGGATTGATTTTCTGGCGCGCCATTTGGTCACGCTGGATTTTCCCAATCACACGCTCTATCTCAAACGCCAATCCATCGGTCCACGGCCCGGCCCGAGGATGACTGAATACAAGCCCATTCCCGACCGGGAACCCGAAGTCACCGCCCACCTGCGCGCCGTGGTGCAGGAGCTGACGGACGGCACGGCGCGGGCCGATGACTTCACCGCGTCGGCCTGGAAGCGCTTGCTGTCCAAACAAAAGGACTTTCAAACGATTAAAAAATACGTCGGTGACGTCGTCTCGCTGACCCTGGTGAAGCGCAGCAGTGTGTTCAGCTGGCGGCGCAGTTACCGCTACCGGATAGAGTTCACCCGGGCGACAGTGCTTGCGCACTTTGTCTTCCACGGACGGAAGGAGATCGCCGCCGGAGAGATGAAAACCGTGGAATGGAAGGAACCGCTTGACTGACGGGGATGGGGTGAATTGGACGGCCTTTGTCACGTGGTCTGAAATAAGATGGCCGCAAGAAACTGAAAATTTACAAGCCAGCCATTTCAAACACTGAAGGTCGAAGGCCGAATGCTGAAGTCGGTCAGTTTGAAAAGGGATCGAGCCGCCAGAGAATCAAAAATGGCAGGGCTGACCTGCCATTCAGCCGGAATTACGCGCGGCTCGCGAATATCAGCCTCCGCCAGCCATGGCGCGACGGCCGCTCGCCCCACCAAACGACCTCACATTTCGTCCACGGCTGCGAACTAATAATTTGAGCCCGGGGGACCCTGGCGTTTGGATTCCGGCTTTGAGTTGAGTTCGTAGTTAAGAATCGAAAGACAATAAGTCGCCGCGGTCTCGACGCGGAGGACCAAACGGCCCAGCGAAATTGGCAACGCGCCGCCGGCTTGAATGATTTTGAGTTCTTCCGGTGTGAAATCTCCTTCCGGGCCGATCCAAACGGCGACACTTTGCGGGAGGCGTCCATGCTGTGCCTGAAATTCCTGAAAACAGGCGCGTGGATGGCGACGCCCGGCTTGTAACGAGCCGACCAGGGACAAATCAAAGGCTGAAGGCTGAAGGCTGAAGGCTGAAGGCGAAGAGCCGGGAGCGGATTCGCTTCCGGTTTCAGTCTTCTGGTTCAGAACCTCCGCGATGGTGGTGGGCGTGGCGATTTCCGGCAGCCAGGCCGCGCCGCACTGCTTGATGGCTTCGATGGCGACCCGCTGCCATTTCTCCCGCTTGTGCGCTCTCTCCTTTTCGTCCAGATGGGTCACCACCCGCTCGGTCAGGAGCGGCACGATGCGGTGCGCGCCCAGCTCCGCGGATTTCTGGATGATGGATTCAATGATTTTTCCCTTGGGCACCGCCTGACACAGTGTGATTTGACAGGGTGGGGGCGGCAGGGAATCCCTTTGCCGGACGCACAACATCACCGCCTCCCGCGAAGCATCGGCAATTTCGCAATGGAATTCATGGCCGGCACCGTCGAGAACGACAACGGACTCGCCGCGTTTGACCCGCAGCACGTGCAGTGCATGGTGCGCTTCGCGTCCTTCGATTCGGAAGGCGTCACCTGCGCAGCTTTCGGGCGGCAGATAAAAACGATGCATGAATCAAGTGACAAGTGGCGGGTGACAGGTGACAAGAAAAAAATGATCACATTTCACACATCAACCGTCAACGGAATAGATTCCTGGCTTTTCCAAAAAGACCTTTATCAGTTGGATCGGCATCCTCGGCGCTCAACGCGGCAAATTCGCGCAATTTCGCCTTTTGTTCCGTGTTCAGATGCGTTGGCACCTGGACTTGAATACGCACGTGCAAATCACCGTGGCCATAGCCCTGCAGGTTTTTTACGCCTTTGCCCTTGACGCGAAACGCGGCGCCCGGTTGCGTGCCGGCGGGGATTTTGATCGTGACCTTGCCGTCCAGCGTCGGGACTTCAATTTCCGCGCCGAGCGCCGCCTGGACAAAACTGACCGGCGCTTCGCAGACTAAATCATCGCCGTCGCGCTGGAACAAATCGTGCGATTTGACGTGCAGGATGACGTATAAATCGCCCGCCGGTCCACCCCGAAAGCCGGCTTCGCCGTTACCCGATGAGCGCAGTCGGGAACCGGTATCCACGCCCGGCGGGATGCGTAGTTTGATTTCTGAATTATGTTCGTGCCGGCCGTCGCCATGACAGGTTTTGCACGGTTTTTCCAAAATCCGGCCGGAACCCTGGCAGTGTGGGCAGGTTTGCCTGAGACTGATGAAACCGCGTGAAGTCAGCACCACGCCATGGCCACCGCACGTGGGGCAGACGCGCGTCTTTGAGCCGTGCTCCATGCCCGAGCCGGCGCACGTTTCACAGCGGACGGATTTGGTAATGGAAATTTTCTTCTCACAGCCAAGGACGGCTTCTTCGAGGGTAATCTCCAGATCATAGCGCAGATCATCACCGCGTTGGGGTTGCGAGGGGTCGTGCCGGCCAAAGAACTCTTCGAAAATGCTGCTGCCGCTGAAAACCTCGCGGAAGATTTCGAACGGATCATGAAAACCACCCCCGCGGCCGGCGCGCGCACGGGGATCAAACGCCGCATGACCGTACTGATCATAAGCGGCTCGTTTTTGCGGATCGCTCAAGGCTTCGTAGGCTTCGCCGATTTCCTTGAAATTTTCCTCCGCAGATTTGTCCGCCGGATTTTTATCCGGGTGATATTTCACAGCCAGCTTGCGGTAAGCCTTCTTGATCTCCTCGTCGCTGGCGTTGCGGTCAACGCCGAGCACTTCATAATAATCACGCTTGGCCATGGCTCAGGCGGCGGGCGGGGTGGCGGGAGGCGCGGCAGGTTTTTTGGCGACAACCACCGTTGCCGGTCGCAACAAACGGTCGCGCAGTTTATAGCCTTTGCGGATTTGTTGGACCACCTGGCCTTCGGGGGCGTCGGCGGTTTCCAATTGTGAAACGGCTTCGTGCAGCGTCGGGTCAAAGGGCCGGCCGCTGGCATCCACTTCTTCAAGGCCGGTTTCCGCGAGAATGCCTTTCAGCTGCTGCTGAATCATAGCGATGCCGTCCTGCAAGGCCGCTGTCCCGCTGTGCGGGGCTGGTGCGTTTTGCGCGGCGGCCTGCGCCATTTCAAAGTGGTCGAGCACGGGCAACAGCTTGTGGACCAGCGCGGCCGTGGCCGATTGGGCGGCGTCGACACGTTCGCGCGCGGCGCGTTTTTTAAAATTTTCAAAATCAGCCGCGGTGCGCAGCAGGCGGTCCCAATGCTCGTCGGCCTTGGCGGCGCGGGCTTTGAGTTCAGTCAATTGTTCCGGAGTAGTTTCCGCCGCGGCGGGCGCAGCGGATGTCGCTTCCGCTTTCTGGACGTGTGAATCTGCCTTCTTCATGCTCGCTTGCTGGTGCAAAATCATTCTCTAAAACAGTTAAACTAACCTATTGGGGGGCGCCCGGCAACTCGGATATGCCCCGAAAGTTGGGGCAAAGACTCGGAGGAAGGCAGGTTGCAGCGCGACGCGGATTATTCGGGAGGAACCAGTTTTTGGAATCCCGGCAGATTGCGCAGCGAGTCAAAGCGGCGATCTTTGCGCACTTCGGCGAGGAGGTCGCGTGCCTTGGGGTTTTGTTGCAGACGTTTGGCGCTCAGGTCGAGCGAGGTACGCAGGTCGTCGAGGGCTTCATTGGTTTTGCCAACCACACATTTAAGCGCGGCGAGATCGTACCACGGTTCCGGTTCATTCGGAAGGATGGCGACAAATCTTTCCAGTGTGCCTTCGAGTTTGGGCAGATTGCCCGATTGCGCGTAAAACTGGGCAATGACCCCCAACACACTTGAGGAAATATGCGGGTTGGCCGATGCCTGATCAAAAAGTTCTATGACGCGATCCGTTTGATGCAACTGAAAATAAACGCTGGCGAGGTTCAGGATGTTTTCGAAATTAGTCGGATTGGTGCGCGCCTCGTTCTCCATACGCCGCAAATTGCTTTCAAATTGAGTTCTTCCGGCGGACTCCTTCTTCATTGTCTCCAGATTTTTAACCAGACCGGCAACCTGATCGTTGTAAGGATCGAAATCGAGGCAGGTTTGCGCCGCGATGATGGCGTCATCAATACGGTTAAGGCCGGCCAGAAAGTTGATATAACGGTAAATCGCTTCCGGGCTGTAGGGACAGAAGGCGAAAGCCTGTTTGAAGGCAAAATCCGCCTCATTAATCAACGCCTGCCGTTCGGCCTCATTTTTGGGCAGATATTCAGGCGGGGTGGGAACCCCGTTCAACACCCCCAGCCGCCACGCGTAGAGGCCGGCGATGGAACTGCGGAGTTTAGAGAATGCCTGCTGCGCATGGTCGTCACGGATGAACTTCTGGCTGCCGGTGAAGCCGCTGAAATCGCGGTGCTTGTAAACTTTTTCCGCGAAGTCAGCAATCTGCTTGACGCTGGTGTCGTAGGTAATCCAGTTGCCGATGAGCCGCCCGGAGTACTGGCTCCAAAACGCGTGATCTTTCTGGAAAATGTCCGGGGTGTACGACGGCACCACATTCCGATTGATTTTCATGATGACCCCAAACGGTGTTTCGTAGGCAAACATCCAATCCAGCGGAAAACTTTCCTCCACATAAAACTCATTGCCGGGGTTGTGGTCAAAAATGACCTTGCACAAAAGCCCATTGATTTTCATCACGGCCACCTGACCGGCCACCTGGACGCTTACCTGGCCCTGGGCATTGGTCACGGGGTTCACAACTTCACCCGGCAAAAGCTCGTTCAGTTGGGCCCGGCGGCCGACGTCCTGGGTATATTCCGCAAAGCAATTCTGCAAATCATCCGGTGATGGTATGTAAATTTCCCTCGGAGGGTAGACGCCTTCCTTGCGCCATTGTGCCTCGATCCGCGCGCCGCGCCGGGTCAATGGTCCGTCCAGAATGGCGCCGGCCATACGTGCCAGGACATTGGTGTAGGAATTGTCGGTACGTTCTTCCGGGCCGCGAAGCAGTTCCTGAAAAAACAACGGGTCTTTTTGGGCGCTGCGGAAGTATTGCGCGCGGAGATATTGCAAATACGTGCCGTCGGCGAGCGCGTTTTGGGTGATGAGATAAACATCGCGACGGTTAAAATTCGGGTCCATCGGCTTGCAATCTGGCGGCACGAAGCTTTCGCAGAAGATCATGTAAGTCGGGACAAAACGCCCGGGGTCGGTGCCGCCGAACTCGATTGCGTCACGGGCCATTTCCGGATAAATGCCATAGGGCGGCGTAAACATGTCATGCCCGAACCAATAACCGAACCAGTGGTTGCGTTGTTCGCTGTGGGCCCAGTGGGTCATTGCGGAATAAACCGGAAAGGTAGCGAAAGCAACGAGGGCGATCCCCAACGGAGCCTTCTGGCGAAGTCCCCAGACCAATGCGAAAAAAATCACCGCCATGCCAAACAGAATCAAGGCCGCATAAACCGGCAAGCCATATTGCTCGGGCCGGAAGGCCTGCACGAGGTTGTGGAAGAAATGGGAGAAACCGCCCAGACTGAATTGGTCCTGCAAAATGGTGGCGGTGGTCAACATCAGCGAACACAACACGAACAAGCCGGGAAGGCCGAAGGACAAGAGACGGTCGTTCTGCAAACCGCCTTTCCGAAGGATCAAAATGGTCACGCCCGCGAGAATCCAACACACCACCTTCAGAAACCCGTATCGGGCGACGATTTCATCGTCCAGATTCCCGATCAAGGTTTGACAGTTCGCTGCCACCGTGAACACGGTGAAATCCAGGGCGCAAAACCCGCCGACCAACAGCCATTTGCGCATCGCCTCGTATTGCGCGGCCATGCAGGCACATGCAATCGTCAAACCATAGGCGCCGAACATGGCAATAAAAACATGGCCGAGGGCAAATAGCGGCGCCGCGATGCCAATGGATTGACGGTCGGGAGAAAAGTTGAGCAACAGGACCAGAAAGGGTCCCGTGCAGATATAGACGGCGAACATGCCAATCATCCATACGCGTTCCCGCCGTTTCAACTGGCGAAAGACCAGAAAAGCCAGCAGGGCCAGCAGCAAATAGAACAGGTTGAACTGCTGGGCGGTGCCTTCGAGATAACGCCAGAGTTGCAGGCCGTAGGTTTCAAAAAAGCTGACAGTTTTTTCGATGAAATTATTCCCGACGCCGGCGGTGGGGTTAATGGGAGAATACTGGCCGCGGGTTATGGCGTGAACGAAACCATCGACCGTCCGGGGATAAGCCCACTGCATCGGCGGGTCAGTCATGCAGGCGATGGGTTCGTAAAAGTAAAACGCGGCACCCAATATCCAGGCCGCGCCGCACACCAGAACGATAAACCATTCCTTGGACAGGTGCCGGGTTTGTTTGACGAAATGGGCAAAAATTCCGCCAGCCACGATGGTGGCAATAACGATCAAAAAGAGCTTCGGGCCATTGTTGGCGGCAGGCAGGTAATCCGTGAAGCCGAGGAAAAGCAGCGCCAGGCAACCCAGCAGCGCGAGCATCGCCGCATCGCGGCAGAATTCAATCCCGGTCTTTTTAGTTTTGATGACCAGCCAGATCCAAAGCACGGCGGACGCAATGCCCACGATGTTGTAAACCACCATGACGGTAGGGTTGTGGATGAGCACACCCGGCTGAATCAAAAATTCGCAGGCCAGGAAAATCATCGTGTTTCCGAAGAAGAACTCGCGACCCAGTTTTGGTTCTGCCATCCACATCAGTACCTGCATGCCCATGATGATGGGGAGGAGGGACTGATGGTTGTTAAAACAGATTCCATACATGAAAAAGGCGGCGTACAGGTAACGGTGTTGGTGGGGTGCATAAACCCAACGCAACAGAAAAACCAACACTCCCATCAGTGAGGCGATGCTCAAGGTGTGTTTGTCCACAATGACCGCCTGGCTCCACATAAAACCGTCGAAGTCGCTCAAGCCGCCGGCGACAAAACCGGCAACGAGGCAAATCAAGTTTTCCCGGCGGCGATTGATGTTTTTGAAGGCATCAATACTTTCAATGATCATGCTGCTGCTGCGCGAAACGACCAGTGCCAGCAGGCCCGCTGCGATGGCGCCGGCAAAGGCATTGCCCAGTTCAACGCGCCACGCGATGCTTCCGTAGGGAATGTGAGTCCACAGCCACGTGTACAGGGTCCAGACGGGGTAACCCGGCGCGTGCGGGATGCCGCCGTAAAGCGAGGCCGTAGCCATCTCGCCGGAATCTTCCAGCGTCACGTTCGGCGCCAGTGTCAGAAAGAACACGATGGAAACCACAAGGGTTGAGATTCCGAATGCCAACCAGTCCACGGGACGGAATAATGGCGGCACGGGTGGGGGCGGCGTGGCCACCGGGCGCGGAACGACCTTGGGGGGTGATGATTTGGTGTTTTGGTTTTTACGTTTGTCAGCGCTCATTTATAAATGATAAACAGGTTTCCTTTTTGCCCGGAAATGTGTTTGTCGTTTAACACATTTGACGGATGCAAAAAGGCCACAAAGGCCACAATCAATTCATCCGGTTTCGCGGAAAGGAAGGCATACTAGAAGTCGAACCGCTGCGGTTTGTCCAATCAAAAGTGACAGAGGACAGCTCGTTTTGTCCTTTCCAGGGACTTTCCGGCGCCGGCACCAGAAAACTTTTATTACTTAACATCGTGGCCACCAAGGGTTCCGGCCGGGATGACCGGCCAGGAATACTGTTTCCCGAGGTAAAAACCGAAAACGTGAGCAGCGCGCAGGCAGTCGCCGGCACCAGCCAGCCGACAAACCATGCCATTCTGGGCACGAGACTGACCGGCGTGGCAAAGAGGCGTTGGTCAAGCCCCGCTGACGGGCGGCGCGGCTGCCACGAACGCAACTGCACCTCCAGTGAATCCATCTCTTTCATAAGCCGTTCCTTCCAGTTGAAGTTTTATTTTCTGCAAACCGTAACGATACCGGCCCGAGGCCGTATTCGGTGAAATACCCAGTAACCCGCCGATTTCCTCAAACGTGCATCGGTGCCAGATTTTCAGGACAATCACTTCACGCTGTTCCATCGGCAGTTCGGCGAGAAAGCGCATGGCGGCGCGTTCCGCTGGAGTTTCCGAGGGTGATTTCTCAAACCATCGTCGTGACTCCAGTTCGCGCGTCAGGCGCCGCCACAGCGAGCGCCGATAATTCAATGCGCGATTTCTGAAACTGCGCACGCAATAATGCTCCGGCCGCAGGGGGACCTGGGGCTTCTGCATCAGCGCGAGGAAGGTTTCCTGCAACACATCCTCCGCCTCACCATGGCTCAAACCCAGTGCCCGGCCATAAAGAATCAATTCCGCGGCCTTTTTTTCATAAAGCCGCCGGCACCAGTGGAATTGCATTTCGCCGTTCACGGTTTTATCTCATAGACACCAACCGTGCCAAATTTGTATATATTTTTTACAATTATATCGGCGATTGGCAAGGTGCCGCCCAGTAGGCAGGATACCAATCCCATTTGTCCACAAAAAAGCGCGTCGGGCATGGACGCGGAAACCGTCCGTGGTTCAATCCCGTTGATTTTTCACTTTTGAGCGGTTGCCCGTTCATACAACATGACCGGGCGAATTTACTATGTATCACGGGAAGAAAATCGTCGTGGTGATGCCGGCCTACAATGCGGCGAAGACACTGCTGCAAACCTACAACGAGGTGCGCGAGCAAGGCATCGTGGATGAGATCATTCTGGTGGACGACCGGAGCCGCGACGATACGGTGGCGGTGGCGCGTTCACTCGAAGGCGTCCGCGTCCATGAGCACGAGGTTAATACGGGCTATGGCGGCAACCAAAAGACCTGTTATCGGCTGGCCTTGGAGGCGGGCGCGGATATTGTAGTCATGATCCACCCGGACTATCAATATACGCCCAGGCTGCTCCCGGCGATGACCTCGATCGTTGCGAATGGATTGCATCCGTGTGTGCTGGGCAGCCGCATTTTGGGCGGCTACGCGCTCCGGGGCGGAATGCCCTGGTGGAAATACGTTGCCAACCGTTTCCTGACTTTGGCGGAAAATATTTTGTTGGGGGCGAAACTGTCGGAATATCACTCCGGCTACCGCGCGTTTTCGCGTGAAATTCTGGAGACGCTGGACCTTGCGAAAAATTCCGACGATTTTGTTTTCGACAACCAGATGCTCGCGCAGGTTCTCTGGCACGGATTTACGATTGGCGAGGTAAGCTGCCCGACAAAATATTTTGCCGAGGCGTCTTCCATCAATTTCCGCCGCAGTCTTAAATATGGCTGGGAATGTCTTGCGGTTGGACTCAAATTCCGGCTGGCAAAAATGAGATTGTTGCGGCCGGGGCTGTTTAATTCAAAACCGCGGCCAGGCGTGATTTCTTCCGGTTGACCGTGGGACGAGGCACCGCGCCGGCCTTGGCGGCCTTGTCGAATGCAGAATGGAGGCCGGGCAGAAATTTGGCCGCTTCGTCCTTTTTGCCGGCGGCGAGGAGCGCGCGATAGTCCTTTTCCAGACGATGCAGGCGTGATTTGACGCTGCGGTTGTGCTGGTGCTTGCGTTCGTTGGCGCGCATCCGTCGTTCGGCTGACTTCGTATTCGGCATAGGTTGAATTTTCGTTTCGCTTAAAAGCGACCGAATTTAAGCAAACCCGATTGAATGTCAAGGGAAACCATTTCCTTAAAATCCTTAAAACCCCGTTTTGCACCCCGTTTCCTCCTGGCTTTATTTTGGCACGTTTATTGTTGGGGAAGGCCTGCAATGTTTGTACAAAATTCAAGCGGCAACCACACTCGAAGCACAGATGACTAAGCCCTTGCACATTCTTCATCTTGAGGACGATCCGGATTTTGCCGAGCTGGTTCGGACGCTGCTTCAAGAGGATGCGCTGGAAGCCGAGTTGAAACGTGTGGCCGGACGCGCAGAATTTGAAGCGGCGCTCGACAACGACCAGTTCGATGTCATTTTATCGGATTTCCGGCTGCCCAAATTCACGGGCCTGGAAGCGCTGGCTTATGTTCGCAAAGGCCACCCCGACCTGCCGTTCATTCTCATTTCGGGCACCATCGGCGAGCATGCCGCGATCGAGAGTCTCAAGGCGGGTGCGACCGATTACGTGCTCAAGCACAATCCGGAGCGGCTGGCCTCGGCGGTGCGCCGTGCCGCGCTGGAGGCCGGCGAACGCGCCAAACGGCGGCGTGTGGAGACGGAATTGGTCCGCCGCGAGAAATATTTTCGTACGCTTACCGAAAACACCCTCGACATCCTTTGTATTTTGAGTCGGGAAGGGAATTTTCTTTACGCCAGTCCTTCGATGGAACGTGTGCTGGGTTATGCGCCGGCAGAATTGGAGGGAACCGATTCCTTCGCGCATGTGCATCCTGAGGATTTGCCGCCGGTGCGTGAAATGTTTCAAAAGGCGGTGCAACAACCGGATGGCGCCTTAAAAATTCAATTTCGTTATCAACAGAAAGATGGAATGTGGAAGCGTTTGGAACTGGTCGGCCAAAACCGCCTGGCGGATCCGGATGCCGCGGGCATCGTGACCAATTGGCGCGATGTGACCGACCGCTGGCGGGCGGAGGAGGAATTACGCCGGAGCGAGAAGCAGTACCGCCTGCTCTTCCAGGACAACCCCAATCCCATGTGGGTTTTTGATCTGGAAACCCTCGCCTTTCTGGAGGTGAACAAAAGCGCCATACAACATTACGGCTACTCGCCCGAAGAATTTCTGGCGATGAAAATGTCGGACCTGCGCCGGATTGAAAAAGAAGAACCATCCCAGAAAGCCGCCTTGGGTGATGCCGGAAGCGGCCACATCTGGAGACACCGACGAAAGGACGGCTCATTCATTGACGTGGAAGTGGTCTGGAGCCCGATGGCGTTTCGCAACCGTTTTGCGGCGCTGGCCATGGTCACGGACGTGACGGAACGCTGCCGCAACGAGCATCGCAATGAGGTATTCTCCAAGCTCAGCCATCGCTTGAGTTCGGCCACGACGGCCGCCGAAGCGGCGACGATTATTTGTGAAGCGTCTGATGTGCTCTTTGCGTGGGATGATTTCGCGCTGGATTTGTATTCCGCGGAGAAGGACGAGGTTTTCTCGTTGTTAAACATCGCCACCGTGGACGAACACCGGGTGAAGATCCCCGAATCATCCCAGTCCAAAAGCGCCAACACTCTCATCCGGCGTGTCATCACCAAAGGAGCGGAATTGGTGCACACTCCCGGTCCCCAGGGCCATGCTGCCGACGCCATGCTCGTGCCCGTGCGCAAAGGCACCCGGCTGATTGGCGTTTTGTTCGTCCAAAGCCGCGTGGCCGGCGCTTATACCGGCCACGATCTGGAAACGCTCCAGACCCTGGCCGATCAGTGCGGCGGCGCTTTGGAACGCGTCAACGCCGAGGAGGCGCTGCGTGAAAGTCAACGGCGCTTTCGCGATCTCTTTGAAAACTCACCGGACGCCATATTTGTTGTGGACCTGAATGGCAGGGTACTGGATGTGAATCTTGCCAGTTGTCTGCTGCATGGCCTGACGCCGGAGCGGCTGGTTGGTAAAAATCTTTTGACCGATCTCGTTCCGGAGACCCTTCGGGAGCAGGCCCGGCAGGATTTTGATAAAATGGCGAGCGGTAAATGGACACAGGCCGAAAGCGAAAGCCTGACCGCTGAGGGCCGGATCACGCCGGTGGAGGTCCGCGCCAGCCGCATCGAATACGGAGGACGGCCAGCCGTGTTGTTGCACGTGCGCGACATCACCGAACGCCGCGAAGCCGAGGCCGCCCTGCAAAGTTCGGAAACACTCTTCCGTTCGGTCTGGCAAAATTCCGTGACGGGACTGCGACTGGCCAATGAACAAGGTATTATGGTTGCCGTGAATGATGCGTTTTGCCGTCTGGTCGGCATGGAGGCGCAGGCATTGGCAGGCCAGCCCTTGACGGTCATCTACGCCGCCGCCGAGGACCGCGACAACATACTGGAACAACACCGCGAAGCTTTTCTTGCCCGCAGCGTCACTCGTAAGCCCGAACGCCGGTATGTTTTGCACAATGGGAATGCCGTGACCCTGGAAATTCTTGACTCATTCATTCAGCTTCACGAGCGACCGTTGCTGATGTTGAGCCTGTTTCGCGATGTCACAACCCAGCGGCAGTTGGAGGAGCAATTGCGCCAATCGCAAAAAATGGAGGCCATCGGCCAGCTCGCGGGCGGTGTCGCGCATGATTTCAACAACATTCTCACCGTGATTCAGGGGCATGCCTCGTTGCTGGCAGCAGCCAATCTTGGTGAATCGGCGGGAAAATCGGCCGATCAAATCATTCAAGCCGCCGAACGCGCCGCCCGGTTGACCCGGCAATTGCTCACCTTCAGCCGTCGCCAACTGATCCAGCCCAAAAAACTGGATGTGAACAGAATTGTCGGGAACATGACGAACATGTTGGGGCGGCTTTTGGGCGAAGATGTGGCGCTGCAGTTGAATTATTGCCAGACGCCGCCGATGGTGGATGCTGATGTTGGTATGTTGGAACAGGTGTTGTTGAACCTTGCCGTCAACGCGCGCGACGCCATGCCGAAAGGTGGCCAGCTTGCCCTGCGCATCGCCATTGTGGACCTGGGCGAATCTTACGGCCGTGGACAATCCGAGGCCCACGCCGGCCGTTTCGTCTGCTTGAGTGTCACCGATACCGGGACGGGCATCGCGCCGGAAAATCTGCGCCGGATTTTTGAGCCATTTTTCACAACCAAGGAAATCGGCAAAGGCACTGGTTTGGGATTGGCGACGGCTTACGGCATCGTAAAGCAGCATCAGGGTTGGATTGAAGTGGACAGCCAGGTGGGAATGGGCACAACTTTCCGGATTTATCTGCCGTACGCTGGAACGGGGCAGCACACTGTGGAAAAACCCACTGCTCAAATCACGGTGCGTGGTGGTAATGAGACGATTTTGCTCGTCGAAGATGAAGCGCCGGTTTGTGAACTCGTTTCACGGTTATTGGGCAGATATGGCTACAAAGTTTTATCGGCGAACGATGCCGCCGAGGCCATTGAGGTCTGGCAAAACAACAAGGATGAAATTGCCCTGTTGCTTACCGATCTGGTCATGCCCAACCACATGAACGGGCGCGAGCTGGCCGAAACGTTGTGGGCCGAGCAGCCGGAACTCAAGGTCATCTTCACCAGCGGTTACAGTGCCGACATTGTGGGCAAAGATTTTAAACTCGAACCGGAGTTGAATTTTTTGCAGAAACCCTATCATCCGCAGATGCTGGCCATGGCGGTGCGCCGCTGTCTTGACGGCAAACGGAATTAAAACGCCGGCATCTTCCAACTTTTCTTTCCGGGCGGGTTTCGCTTAGACTCCGCGCATGATCATTGCGCCTTCGTTGCTGGCCTCCGACCACGCCCGTTTTGGCAGGGAAGTTGAACGGGCTGACCGCTCCGGCGCCGATTGGCTGCATCTGGACATCATGGACGGCCATTTTGTGCCGAATATTTCCTTTGGGCCCGAAGTCATCCGCGCGGTTCGACCGCTGACAAAGCTCTTTTTCGATGTTCATCTGATGTGCTCACGCCCGGAGATCCTGCTGGAGCCGTTTGCGGAGGCCGGCGCGGACGAAATCATCATTCACGTTGAACTGGGCGAACAGATCGCGCCGCTGATCTGGAAAATCAAATCGCTCAATAAAAAAGTCGGACTCGCCATCAATCCGCCCACGGCCATTGCCGAAGTCCAGCCGTATCTCGACCAGATTGATTTACTGCTGGTGATGACGGTCAATCCCGGATTCGGCGGACAGCCGTTCATTCACGAGTGTCTTCCCAAGGTTCAGCAAGCCGATGCCTGGCGGCATGAACGGAAACTGCCCTATCGCATCAGCGTGGATGGAGGCATCAATTTTCAGACTGCCGCCGAATGCGCGCGCGCCGGCGCCGACACGTTTGTGAGCGGGACGACTTTATTTCATGCGCACCATCTGCCCGCCGCGGTGAAAAAAATGCGTCAGGTTGTGACCGCTCACGATCCGGCGCTGGCGGATTTGAAGCTTTGACCGGCGCGTTATGAATATCAAGTTTGGCACGGACGGCTGGCGCGCAGTCATCGCGGAAGATTTCACGTTTGCCAATGTTGCGCGTGTGGCGCAGGCCTCGGCGGACTACTGGAAGGCAGAAGTCAGAAGGCAGAAGTCAGAAATTTTCCGGCGCGAATTGAAAGTTGTCGTCGGCTTTGACCGCCGGTTTTTTTCGGACAGATTTGCCCGGACCGCCGCTGAAATTCTGGCTGGGAATGGATTTCAGGTGTTGCTCACGCCAGAGCCGGCCCCCACGCCGTCCGTATCGTTTGCCGTCAAGGCACAGCGCGCCGTTGGCGGGGTGATGATTACCGCCAGCCATAATCCGCCAATTTTCAACGGGTTTAAACTCAAATCGTTCTACGGCGGTTCGAGCGATCCGGAAACCTGCCACGCGGTCGAGGTTTTTCTGGATCGCAGTCCCATTCGGTCTGTGAAATTCGACGAAGCGGTCCGCGCCCGGCAAATTTCCGTCCGTGACGTCCGCCCGGCGCACTTCGCCGCGCTGAAACAGCTCGTGGATTTCAAGTTGATTGCGAAATCAAAATTGCGTTTCGCCCATGACGCTTTGTTCGGCGTTGGCGCGGGCTGCTTCGAACAGTTGCTTGAAGGCACGACCTGCAAAGTCACGACGCTCAACGGTGCGCACGATGTGCTGTTCGGCGGCATCAACCCCGAACCGATTGACAAGAATTACGGACGCAGCCGGGAATTTCTTCGTCGGCACCCGCATGACATTTGCCTCGTGACCGACGGCGACGCCGATCGCGTTGGCGGTATGAACGGTCATGGCGACGCCCTCACCTCGCACCAAATTATTTGCCTGCTGTTACAGCATCTGATTGTGAATCGAAAGGGCAGGGGACGTGTGGTCAAGGCGATCACGACCACTTCGATGGTAGACAAAATCTGCGCCGCTCATGGTCTGCCGCTGGTCGAGACCGGCGTCGGCTTTAAATATATTTGCGCGGAGATGCTCAAGGGCGACGTGCTGATCGGCGCAGAAGAAAGCGGCGGGATCGGTTTCCCGGGACACATTCCCGAGCGTGACGGTGTCGCTGCCGGTTTAATGTTGCTTGAATTGCTTGCGACCGAACGCGTATCCGTGGATAAAATACTGGCGAGATTGGAAAAACAATTTGGCCCTCACCATTACGGGCGGATTGATACCCATTATCCTTTGGAGAAGCGCGCCTCGCTGATGGCATTTCTGAAAAGCAATCCTCCGCCGAAACTGCTTCGCTCACCCTTAACCGGCCTGAAGACGTTCGATGGCGTTAAATTTATAGCCGAAGACTCTTCGTGGCTCATGTTGCGGGGCTCAGGCACCGAACCCATCCTGCGCATTTATGCCGAAGCCAGGTCAGAAGCGGACGCGCGGAAATTATTAAAACTCGGTGTGAAGTTGACGCGTTTCTGAACATCCAACTTTGCGTGCGAAGTCCCCGTTCGGGTTGTTTTTCCCGGGATGGTTTTCAATGGAGAGCCGGGCGGTAAATGCGCGTTGAAAATTGGCCCGCCCGCTGGCGGGAAAATCGAATCCGCGCGTTTGAGATTCCGGCGACAGTTTCTCCGAACGGTACCAGGTGTCCGTCGCGCACTGGGGCACGATGGGGTCGGATCTTACGGCGGGGAAACGCGGCCGGGAGCGGCAACCCGTGGGATGAACTGCCGGACGAGGCGTGTCTTTCCTGTCATTAATGGTTACAAGTCATTCTTCAAATCTGGCGGAATTTGGATGTTCTTTTGCAAGACAGTCATGTATTGAAAACCGGCAGCCTCCGGTGTTTGTCCCCTTGCTGCTCTAAAGGTCGATAGTGTATTTAACCGCTTCTTCTTCCAGGCCTTCCACGAAGGAATGCCCACAAATCATTGAAATCTAAGCAAATCAGCCGGGCGGAGTCATAAGGGTGTCTCCCGGCGTTGTTCCGGAAATAGGTTATCTCCCGGCTTGGAAGCTTTTATTGGCAAGAATCGTGCGAAGACGACACCCAAGATGTATTGTGTTGATGTTTGGATAGTAACAAGACGTGCTGTCGTAATTGGATTTTTGTTGAGCGGATTGGTGGTCACTGCACCCTCATCTGTTTTCGGGAGTCAAAGCGTAACCCTGGCCTGGAATCCAGTCACCAACGCCAATGTCGCCGGGTACAACATTTATTTCGGCTCGGTGAGCCAGACCTACACCAACGTAACTCCGGTGGGCAATGTGACGAACGCGACGATTTCGGGTTTTGTGGCAGGTGTAACGTATTACTTTGCCGCCACGACGTTGAGCACTTCCGGCCAGGAAAGCGCGTATTCAAGCGAAGTATCTTATACGATTCCCAATGGGACTCCCGTCCTCCAGGTGACGCCGGGGAGTATAGGATATGGGACGTTGCTGGTGGGGACGAGCCAGACGAACAGTTTCACGGTACAGAACATCGGGACGGGGACATTGAGCGGGAGTGCGAGTGTGAGCGCGCCGTTCAGTGTGGTGTCGGGCGGCAGTTACAGTTTGGGGGCCAACGGGAGCCAGACGGTGCTGGTGGCGTTCAGTCCGACGGTGGCGAGCAACTACAACCAGAATGTGAGCTTTACGGGCGGGAGTGGGACGAACACGACGGTGAGCGGGAGCGCGACCAATGCGCCTCCGGTTACGCCTACGATATCAGCGATCAGTGTTAGTGCGCCAGACGTTGATTCGACCTTGCCTGGGCTGCAGATATATTCCGGGACCACAGTAGAATTTTCAGCGACGGCGACCAACGCACAGACCTGGCAATGGAGTTACACCGTCAATGGAGGAGCACCGGTGGTTTATACAAACAGCACGAGTCCGATAACGAATATCAGCTGTTATTTTGATACAAACGCGATTGGGAACAGTTATGTGTGGACACTGGTCGTTAGTAATGGCCAGGCACTGGCGGAATCGCAGACCAATCTTACGGTCGAAATGTTGCCGAATTCGGGTGGTACGGCGACGAATGGGGGGCTTACTTTCACGGCAACCTCGGCTCCTTTGAATGGCTTATTGATGGCCAGCACCATTATAAATGGAGTTCAAGCCAGCTATATCTATCAACCGCTGCCGTCGATCGGAGATACAAGCGGTGGGACAGCTATTTACAATTTCACTATTACCAATGCCGGTAACTACGAGATCGAGGCGTTGGTGAATGCGCCCAATGCGAATGCGAATTCATTTTATGTCAATATTGACAGCCAGCCACTGGACCCGACCATGATTTGGGACATAATGCCACTCACTTCAGGTTTTGAACAGCGTGTCGTGAGCTGGCGTGGCAACGGCAGCCAGAACAACGACCAGTTTATTCCCAAAACATTTAACCTTGGCGTCGGCCAGCATCAGATTATTTTTGTGGGGCGAGGACCGGGTACAGCCTTGGCAAGCTTTACCTTCATACCAGTGGCGTCGGCGACGGCAAACGCATCCCAGCCACTGGCAACAGTAAACTCGATCAATAACAGCGTCCGAGCCGTCGCTGATTCAACCCCACTCATCACGAATATATCCACAAATTATGTGGCGGTGGCAGGCCAAACGGTGACACTTAACGCTGGAGTTGCGAATGTTTCCAGTGTTTCGACATTGGCATATCAATGGCGGTTCAACTCTGTGAATCTGTCTATGGCAAACGACGCTACCTTGACATTGAAGAGTGTCACCACCAACCAATCCGGGACTTACACCCTGGCGGCATCAAATGAAAGCGGAACGGCCGTCAGCAGCCCGATCATTTTGACTGTCTATCCCACTGCCGCAGCCACACTGGCAGCGGCCACACATCTGGAGGGTCGATTTGACTTCTATGTGAACGGGGTGCCAGGATACCACTATGAGGTTCAAGCGTCCACCAATCTGGTGGATTGGATTCCACTACAAACGAACACAGCCCCGTTTCTGTTAATAGATCCGGATGCGGGCAAATTCAAGCAGCGATTCTACCGTTCACTATACGTGCCGTAGGTTGAAAGGGCTGGGAGTCCACATGCCCGCCGGGAATGTTTGTAGCCTCCAATCTCATTTTGGGAGCGCATAGTGGCCACAAACCGATTTCGGCAAGTGGAAAGAATCCGACACGGACAGTAATCCTCCACAAAAATGGGCTTTGCGTTAAGCCATCCGGCCCTTGGGCAGGCCTTGTGAACAAATTGCGAACAAATTTTGCCTGGAAAAATGTTGTGGAAATTTAGGACCTGCCTTCAGCCCGGAAACCGTTTTAAATTCCGGAGACAATCAGACAAGGATTACCAAAACAGGGTAAGAGCTTTGAAACTTGGCCTAAACCGGGACACACTGTCCGCTTTTGTGGCAATGGATACGGCATTGAGTTCAAGGCCTGATTTCTCAAAGCGCTGGTCAGTTTAGATCTTTTTCCACAGGCTGCACACCAAAATGAAACCCGGTTTCATCCTGATAGCCTGTAGGAATTTGCCACTTTACAAGGTTCCGCAATTTTATGATGATCGCCACCACAGGTGCCGTCAGCGTTGTGACCGGGAACCAGGTTTTCTGTGTTGCTGCTTGTCCATGAGTCATGCCTCGCCTGAAGCACTGACGATGCCAAGACATGGGATTGAGCAGGCAGTTGGCTTTCCCCTCTTGTGGGGGACGCCTCTGGCACCGGCCGAGGCAATTAAACCTAATGAGCATCCTATGAAATGTCGTTGGCAATTTTTTCAGATCTTCTCAGGAAATTGGGATAGGGAACTTGTTTGGAACAGGCCAGGCTGTCGCACTCGCCGTTTGTTCCCGATTCCGTCGACGGAGAATAAAGCAACCAGGCGTAACGAGTGGCATGAGAGCAAAAAAAACAAGTGAATCTCACAATCAGTTGAGCGGTCGGATCCGCATCCTCATCGTTGACGATCATCCGTTGGTGCGGGAATCGTTGAAGCGCATCATTCAACAACAGCCGGATTTGGAGGTATGCGGCGAAACGGACAATGCCAGTCAGGCTTTGGAGTTAGTCGCCGAAACCAAACCGCATCTGGTGATTCTTGATCTTACCCTGAAGGATTCTCATGGATTAGAACTTATCAAAAATCTGAATGATAGTTACCCCAAAGTGCTGTGTCTGGTGTTCTCCATGCATGAAGAGACTTTTCATGCCGAACGAGTGATTCGGGCAGGCGCGCGCGGATATGTGGCCAAAGAAGAACCCCCGGCGAAAATTTTACTGGCAATCCGCAAAGTTTTGAACGGGGAAATTTACTGGAGCGAAAAGGCCGCCAGTTGGGTTGCGTCCCAAATCGCCTCCCGCCCGCGCCCGTCGTCCAACTTCTCGGTGGATCTTCTGACAGATCGGGAGTTACAGGTTTTTGAGTTGATGGGCGGGGGGCAAAACACCCGGCAAATTGCCGCGATGTTGCATATTGACGCGAGCACGGTGGAAACCTATCGGGCAAGGATTAAGGAAAAGCTGAATCTAAAAAGCACCTCGGAGCTGCTCCAATACGCCATCCGGTTCCAGATGTTGCCCAAGGACAGCAACATATAGAATAATTCTCCGGGGATTCCCACCTCACAGCTGCCGGCGGACTCTAAATGGGAGTAGTATGTAGTGAAATTCACTACATATAAATACATGTTATAATTACTGGATTATAGTGTTAGGCGTTGTGGATAAATCCACGGGGATGTGGTTTACTATCTTACAGTTGACCGTTTAACAAACACTTATCAGATGGAGGAGTTCTACGAGTTTGGCCGAACCCGAAGCAGCAGCAGTTGCTGCAGAGGTAAAACCATATCGCAGTTTGGTTTGGCGATCGGCCGGGAGGGGCAAAAATCGTTTACACAATTGGTAACGATGGCTTTTCTTATTGCCGCTGTAGCTCTTAAAACTGAAGGTGGGAAACTTTGTTTTGTTCGATGCTGCTAAATTCCACAATTCAAGCAGAAGCTCTGGCTTGGTACTGTGCCCGGACGAAGCCGAAGCATGAGCATATTGCAGCAGCCAATTTGCGCAAGAATCTCAATCTGGAGGTGTTTCATCCCCGATTACGCATCGAGCGTGCGACCCGGCGTGGAGTGGTCCGGGTAAACGAGCCCTTGTTCCCTTGTTACATTTTCATCCGTTGTGACATCGAGCAAAGCCTGGACGAAATACAGCGTACCAACGGAATCGGCACAGTTGTGCATTTTGCCCACCGGATTCCGACAATTGCGGATTTGGTGATAGAAGAGTTGAGAGAATGTTTCGCTGGCGAAGAAATGTTGACTGTCGAAGATCGCATTTCACCGGGCGATGAGGTGTTGCTGGCTGATGGTGCTTTTGCGGGAACGCGCGCCTTCGTCCTGCGGGTCATGCCGGCCAGAAGGCGGATTCAAGTTTTGCTTGATGTCCTGGGCCGGCCTACTCCAGCCGAGATTGATGAGAGTTCGGTTGTTCTGGAGCGGAATGCGGTGGCGGAACTGGTGCCAAGGTTGGCGGCGCCACGCGCGGGAGATTTTGTGGTTTCAGGTTGAAGTTGGAACAAATATCAGGGGACACTCCGGTCACGTTGTTCGGAGCAGGGGAATATGGTTTGGCGAAAATTATTTTCCGCCAACAAGTGCGGAGCATTGCATCGCGACAAACAATATTCAACAAAGTGCCGATTGTGAATCTGCAAAATTCTGAGGGTGACGCAGGCCATTCAGTTTTCCTGCCCGGCTCGCGTTATTGTACTTCTTATACTTCTCGATTTCTTTCCCGGTAATCATGGCTTTTCCAGATCAGCATCATTTGGCAGATGACGTTTTCCCGGCCGGACCAGGGCGGGTTTTGCGTTGGAAACGGATTCTGGACGTGAGTGTTGTCCTGCTGGCCTTGCCGTTGCTTTTGCCGTTGATGTTGTTTGTTGCCGTGTTGATCCGGGTAGTTTCTGCCGGGCCGGTCCTGTTCAAGCAGGAACGGGTTGGTTATTGGGGACGGCGGTTTATGTGCTTCAAATTTAGAACCATGTTCGTTGGCGCAGACGCGGCCGCCCATCAGGGACATCTGCGTTACTTAATGGATTCGAATACGCCGATGACCAAGATGGATTCAGAAGGCGATCCGCGAATTATTCCCTTTGGTTTGCTGCTCCGTTCTACCGGGCTGGATGAGTTGCCGCAACTCATCAACGTCTTGCGTGGCGAAATGAGTCTGGTAGGGCCGCGCCCTTGTATGCCCTACGAATATGAAAAATACCTTCCCTGGCAGCGAGAACGGTTTGCTGCAATTCCCGGACTGAGTGGACTTTGGCAGGTCAGCGGAAAGAACCGGACCACGTTCGTAGAAATGATTCAGTTGGATATAAGATATGCGCGGGAAAAAAACCTGTGGCTGGATATAAAGATCCTGTTGTGGACGATTCCTGCCTTAATCACTCAAGCGTGGGAAACGCGCTGTTCCCCCAAAAAACTTTCGAAATCGGTCCATTCAGAAACGATTCCTTCCCGAAATCATCCTGCCCCGTCGCATTCCGTGAGCACGCCTGCTTTCGTGCAAATTGTGCGCGCGGAACGACAGGGGCATTTGGATTTGGAAAGGAACAAACCGAGGTTGTAATATGACAAAGCAAATTAAAGTCGGAGTTGTAGGTTGTGGATATTGGGGGCCCAATCTGGTTCGTAATTTTAGATCTCTGCCTGACTGTGATCTGAAAATAATGTGCGACATCAGCGAACAGCGGTTGATGCATCTCAAGTCATTGTATCCGGAGGTGGAAGGCGAAATGGATTACAACCACATGCTCAACGGGGTGGGTCTTGACGCGGTGATTATTGCGACGGCGGTCAAGTCGCACTACTCAATGGCCAAGGCCAGCCTGTTGTCCGGCAAGCACACCTTTATCGAAAAGCCGATGGCTTCCTCGTCCGAAGAATGTCAGGAGCTGATTGAAATCGCGCGAAAAAAGGGACTGGTGCTAATGACGGGACACACCTTCCTCTATTCACCGGCGGTGAGGAAGATCAAGGAAATCGTGAAGCGTGGTGATATTGGGGATATTCGCTATATTTGCGCCCGCCGGTTGAACCTGGGGCTTTTTCAGACAGACATTAATGTGGCTTGGGACCTGGCACCCCATGACATCTCCATCATTCTGCACATCATGGCCGATCGTCCCACCGTTGTGAATTGCCAGGGCAGTGCCCATATCACGCCGGGAGTGGAGGATGTAACGACGATGTGGCTCGGTTTTCCTGGAGAACGATCGGCGATTGTTCACAGCAGTTGGCTGGACCCCAGAAAAATCAGGGAAATGACCATTGTGGGCAGCAAACGGATGATTGTTTACGACGACGTCTCGCCGCTGGAAAAAATCCGAATTTTCGATACGCGGGTGGAAAGGCCACCGCATTATGACACCTTTGCTGAGTTTCATTATGCCTACCACTACGGTGATGTTTATATTCCTTATATCAAGCAGGAAGAGCCGTTGAAAAATGAATGTCAGCATTTCCTGGATTGCATCAGACAGGGCGTGCAGCCCTTAACGGACGGCAAGGATGGTTTGGAATTGGTTCGTATTTTGGAAGCTTCCACAGAGTCCCTGAAAAAAGGTGGCGCTCCCATCAGGCTTTCCACCCAACCCAACGGGAACGATGGCCATAATACTAATTCTGAAGCGGCGCTTCGGCTCTCACTATTGACCTTTGAAAAGGGCGCAAAGAAACCCCTGCGTGAGCCGATTGAGAAAACCCGGGTAAAACTTCGGGCGCGTGGCCGTTAAGTCTGTCAGGTGAGTTCTTCACAGCATTTGTTTCAGCGGATAGCGCCCGATGTGAAGTTGGGCAAAAATGTCCGGCTTCACGACTTTGTCAACCTGTATGGCTGCGAGATCGGGGACGACGTGAAGATTGGAACGTTTGTGGAGATTCAAAAGGGGGTCAAGATTGGGAAGCGCTGTAAAATCTCAAGTCACACCTTCATCTGCGAAGGTGTGACTTTGGAAGATGAAGTCTTCATCGGCCACAACGTAACTTTTACCAACGATCGTTATCCTCGCGCCACAAACAGCATAGGCGAACTGCAAACTGAAGCCGATTGGGCATGCGCTCGGACGCTGGTCAAACGAGGTACTTCTATCGGTTCTGGTGCTACCCTGTTGTGCGGCATTATGATTGGCGAAAGGGCAATGATCGGGGCCGGCAGCGTAGTGACGAAAGATGTACCCGCCGGCGCGGTGGTGGCCGGCAATCCGGCGCGGGTTCTGAAGTCGATTTCTCTGGAATAATAATCCGATTTCCTGGATAGTTTATTTTGAGATGAACGAAAAGCGGCCAGATTTGCAAGAAGGAGGGATGACTTTGGGGGACATTTATTTTGTCCTTTTCCGATGGAAGTGGCTTATTCTTACCTTTTCTCTGCTGGGAATCGTGGGGGCCGTTGTGCTTCTTTTTGTGGTTAAGCCGCCGCAATATCAGTCTCAAGCAATGATTTCCATTCGCTATGTGGTGGAGGGAAAGCCCCTGAATGCTCCTAGCGACCTGCAGACTACGAGGTCGTTGGATGAACGGAGCGAGAGTATCATGAATACAGAGAGGGAAATACTTTACAGCTTAGATTTGGCTGAACAAGTGGTTCAAATGGAGACGCCGGAAAAAATCTTGGCCAAGGTCGGAGGAGGTACAAACATGAATCAAGCCGCCGCTATCGTAAAAAGTGGTTTGATCGTGGAACAGATTCCTGAAAGCAGCGCCATTCGAATTACCTTTCAGAATCCGGATTCTTCGTTGGTTCAGCCAATCTTGAGTGGAATCATTGATGCTTTCTACATGAAGCATGTACAATTGCATCGAGGCTTGGCAGAATCTAATGCTTTCCTGACCAATGAAACTGAGCGATTGCGTGGTGAACTTGCCCTGACCGATAATGAGCTTAAGAAGATAAAAAATGCAGCCGGCGTGATTTCCATTGCGGATACGCAAAAGGCATATGCCGACCAACTTTCAAAAATTCGTCAGGAGATCTTCAGTGCCGAAGCTGAACTGGCTGAACGCCAAGCGATGGTGGAGGAATTGACTCAATCGCCGGGTACAAACGGGGAAACAACCAATATTGTCCTGGCAACCCAAGTTCCCGCTGAACAGGTTGACAAATACAGGAGGATTTATGCGCTGCTCACCTATCTTGAAGGAAAGGAACAGAATTATCTGACCCAGCAGGGGTTTACCACGGAAAACGTGTGGGTCAAACAGGTTGACGAGCAAATTGCACAAAACAAAGCCTTAAAAACGAATCTTGAAGAGAACTATCCTGGGCTTGTGGCGCTAAACGATTCTCTTTCACAGCCTGCCACGGGACAACCAATCGGGCAACAAGATGGAGATGAAGGCTTGATTGGTTTGACGACCGGACCTCAACAAATCCAAATCGCGGCACTCAAGGCAAAAGTTCATACGCTAAAGTCCCAATTGAATCAAGTGTGGGCCGAGGCGACGAATTTTGACAACGCAACCGCAACCATTTCTGATTTGGAAGAGAAAAGGGAGGTTGAACAAACCAATCTCAAATATTTTTTGGGTAATTTGGAAGAGGCCCGTATTAATGCGGCTTTGGGGGAAGACAAGGCGGCGAATATCAGCGTAATACAAGCTCCATCGCCACCGACCAAGGGGTGGTCGAAGTCTCTCAAAAAGAAGGTGGGCATGGTGGCTGCCGGAGGCTTCTTTGGCGGATTGGGGTTGGCATTTCTTATCGAACTATTGTTGGATCGTTCCGTCAAGCGCCCGACAGATATTGAGACGAAATTGCGGTTGCCTCTGTTTATTTCCATTCCAGCCATAGCGAGCAACGGCCATCGTCCTTTGGCAGCGACTGGGAAATCGTTCCGCTTGAAAGATGCTACGAACAACGAGGATGAAACTGCTGAAAGGGTTGTGTCCCGTCAAGTCGCTGGCGTAGATTTAGCGCATCGTCAGCATCCCTTCCGCCGGTATTCCGAGGGATTGAGGGACCGGTTGATTGTGTATTTTGAAACTCGGAATCTTACCCACAAGCCCAAGCTCGTGGCGGTTACTAGTTGTGTGAAGGGCGCTGGCGTCAGCACCATTGCTGCCGGCTTGGCTGTTTCGCTTTCCGAAACCGGCGATGGCAACGTTCTGTTGGTCAACATCAGCGGCGAGCAGGGCGCCGCGCAACAATTTTACAAGGGCAAGCCCGGCTGCAGCTTGGACGAAGCCTTGGCAAACAAAGCCCTGTCAACTGACAAAGAGCAAGGAGCACTAGTCAGGGCAAACCTTTACACCACCTTGGAACAAACAGGCGGCGACATGTTGCCGGCCAATCTGCCCAAAAAAATTGCGACGTTGATGCCCAAGCTCAAGGCCAGCGAGTATGATTACATTATTTTCGACATGCCGCCCGTAAACCAGACCAGCGTAACTGCGCGACTCACGGGCCTAATGGACATGGTTTTGCTGGTCATCGAGTCGGAGAAAACGAATCTAGACGTGGTCAAGCGGGTA
Source organism: Candidatus Limnocylindrales bacterium (assembly GCA_035604955.1). Lineage (GTDB taxonomy): Bacteria > Verrucomicrobiota > Verrucomicrobiia > Limisphaerales > UBA11358 > UBA11358. The sequence continues at coordinate 127,881 of DATNHM010000027.1, forward strand.
AATCAGTTGCTCGCCGAATCCAAGGCAACCGTCGGCACGGTACTCAACAAAACCCGGAATTACGTTCCGCCATGCTTGCATCAGGAATATTTGGACAATTTCTGAAAGCGCACGCGGAATGCAATCCGGCAAAAGCTCCGGTGCAATTCATGATTTAGTGTGCGCTGGTTTTAAGTGGGCGGTATTCAAGGATGATTTCCACGGAAATAAGTGCGAGAACTTCAGGTTCGCGTATTTCCGAGGCTTCGGCTCCGGGACGGTTCCGTGGTAAACGCGCCGCGGTTGTCCTTTTCTCTCATTATCCCAGCGACCCGCGGCCACGCCGCGAGGCGGAGGCGCTTGTCCGGGAGGGGATGGAAGTTGATATCATTTCCCTCCGACAGGATGATCACGAACAGTGCCGTGAAACCTTCAACCAGGTTAACATATTACGCGTGCCATTCCGGCGATGGCGGGGAGGTAAATTCTCCTATTTTTTTCAATATGGGTCATTCATTCTGGCCAGTTTTTTTCTGCTCGCCTTTCGCTCGTTCAGCCGACGCTACAGTCTCATCCATGTCCATAACATGCCTGATGTCCTGGTATTTGCGGCATTGGTTCCCAAAATCTGCGGTGCCAGGGTCATTCTGGACCTCCACGATCCGATGCCAGAACTGATGCTGACCATCTTCAAGCTGCCGCCGGAAAGTTTATCCGTGCGTATGCTAAAGCGGTTTGAGAAATGGAGCGCAGGTTTTGCCAACCTCGTGGTGACGGTCAATCTGGCGTCCAAAAGAATTTATTCATCGCGCAGTTGTGCGCCGGAAAAAATCCAGGTCGTAATGAATTCGCCGAACGAGGAGGTTTTCCAGTTCAAGTCTGCGTCGGCAGCATTGCCAAATGAAAAATCCGGCGGCAATTTTACGATCATGTATCATGGGTCACTATTGCCACGGAACGGATTTGACCTCGCGGTGAAGGCACTGGAAACCGTGAAGGAAAAAATACCCGGCGCATCGTTGGTGGTTTGCGGCGAACGCACACCGTTTTTTGAATCGGTCATGGCTTCCGCGGACAAGCACGGCCTTCAGGGGGCAGTAAACTACCTTGGTGTGAAAAAACAGGAGCAAATCGCCGAGATCATTGACCGTTGCGACCTCGGCATCATCCCCAATCACCGCAACATTTTCACCGAGATGAACACCCCGACGCGTATTTTTGAGTATTTGTCGCGCGGCAAACCCGTCATCGCGCCTAGGGCGCAGGGCATTCAGGATTATTTTGGCGACCAGGACCTGATTTATTTTGAACTGGGCAACGCCGACGATCTCGCGCGGAAAATTGAGTACTCGTATTTCCACCCCGCTGAGGTGCGGGAAACCGTCGAACGCGGCCAAAGAATTTATCTCACCCACCGTTGGAGCAGGGAAAGCACAGGCTTTGTGGACACCGTTGCTGAACTCCTGGGACGGCGGTGAAAGTCAAAACCCTGAAACGCCAACGATGATCGCAGTCCACGCAGAGGAGGCGGACCGTGCGGTGGTCGTGGAATTCTTTGAGCTGTTTAAAACTCCATGGAGGTTTTTTTGCGACGGCGACAAAACTGATGTTTTAATCTGTGTGCGTGCCGGCGTTCCAAAGACCGATGCACGGCTGGTGCTGATTTTTGGGGGCGAACCTAAACTTTTCGACGAGGAAAGGGGACTTCGGCCGCGTGCGCAGAAGCCAAACACGTTACTTTCATACAAAGGCGAACAAATTCCGATATATGGAAACAGTCTTGCCTTCGGCCCACCCGCTGATGGCGCTTTGAAGAATGAATCTTCCGGTGAAGCGGCGATAGTGAAATTCAACACGGGCGGACGGACAATTTTCCGCATCGGGTATGATTTGTTCCAGGAAATCGGCCATCTGTTGACGCGCGGCCAGCCCGAGGCCAACGCGGCAATGCCCGCGCTGGAAATCCACATCGCCTTGCTGCGCGATTTGATCGTTGGTGCTTCGATCCCGCTAGTTGAAATTCCGCCGGTGCCTGATGGATTCGAATTCATCGCCTGCCTGACGCATGATGTGGATCATGTGGGCATCCGGAACCATAAATTCGACCACACGATGTTTGGTTTTCTTTACCGTGCCACGGTGGGGTCTGTGCTGGACGTTTGCCAGGGAAAAAAAACATGGCGGCAACTTGGAACAAACTGGCTCGCTGCGCTCAAGCTTCCACTGATTTATCTCGGCTTTGCCGAAGACTTTTGGCATACATTCGACCGCTACCTCGCAATTGAAAAGGGTTTGAGCTCGACCTTCTTTGTAGTTCCAAAAAAGGGTGATTCGGGAACGGACGCAGAGGGAAATCATCCGGCCCGCCGCGCTGTAAATTACGATGCCGCCGGATTGGTAGAATCTATCAAACAACTGCAATCTGCCGGCGATGAAATTGCCCTTCACGGTATTGACGCCTGGCGGGACAGCGCCGCCGGCAAGCGGGAACAGGAAATCATTTCCCGATTGACTGGTACGGCGGAAACCGGCGTGCGGATGCACTGGCTTTTTTTTGACGAACGGTCGCACGCCGTCCTGGAAGCGGCGGGATTTAGCTATGATTCAACCATCGGTTACAATCAGACCGTCGGGTACCGCGCCGGCACTTCACAGGTATTCAAGCCGATGACGGCGAAAAAACTTCTGGAGTTGCCGCTGCACCTGATGGACACCGCGCTGTTTTACCCCGGCTACCTCAATATTACACCCGCGCAGTCAGAGAAAACCATCCGCCCGCTCATCGCCAATGCGGTCCGCTTCGGCGGCGTTCTGACGGTGAACTGGCACGACCGCAGTGTCGCACCGGAACGGTTGTGGGATACCGCATATATCCGGCTGCTCGAACAACTGCGGTCCAACGGCGCGTGCTTTCTGACTGCCGCCCAGACAGTCTCGTGGTTCCGCAAGCGACGCTCGGTGATTTTTGAACAGGCGGGCAGTTCTGTCAAAATCAAAACCCAGGCCGGTGATGACACGCGGTTGCCCGGTCTGTGCGTCCGGAGTTTTCAGCCAGGTGCCGGCGGAGAAAAATATTCTGAGACACGGTTGCCTGATGGCGTGGAAATTTCCTTGGTGGCGTGAATCAGAATTGGGAACCGGACGAATGAACACATGAAAGACCAGTTTGTGATCGCCCAAATCGGCTGCGGTTACTGGGGGCCGAACCTGCTTCGTAATTTCTCCGCGCTGAAGAGGTGTCGGGTGAAAAACGTGGTGGACGCGAGCTACGAACGCCGCGCGTTTGTGGAGGCCAATTTTCCGCGGACCATCGCCGTGGCGAATCACGAAGTAGTCCTGGCCGATCCGGAGATTGACGCGGTGGTCATCGCCACGCCCGCAGCTACGCATTTCAAATTCGCCCGCGCCGCGCTTCAGGCGGGCAAAAATGTTTTTGTGGAAAAACCAATGGCCACGACGGCCGCCGAGGTGGACGAGTTGGCGCGCGTTGCCGGGGAAAAAGAATTGATCGTGATGGTAGGACACACGTTCATTTACAACGCCGCAGTCCGCTACGTGAAAGACCTGATAGATGCCGGCGCACTTGGCGAGATCCGCTACATTTACAGCCAGCGCCTGAACTTGGGCCGCATCCGTTCGGACATTGACGCGCTCTGGAATTTCGCGCCTCACGACATCAGCATCATCCAATACTGGCTGGGCGATCCGACGCCGCTTTCGGTTTCGCGCCGGGGCATGGCTTACATGCAGGACGGCATTGACGACGTGGTTTTTTTGAGCCTGACGTATCCGAAAAAAATCATGGCGAACATCCACGTGAGCTGGCTGGACCCGCAAAAAGTGCGAAAGATGATCGTCGTTGGCTCGAAGAAAATGGTTGTGTACGATGACGTGGCCGACGACAAAGTTGCGATCTACGACAAGGGCATTGACCGTCGGGCGGTGCTCGGTGAGAACATGGACTTCGACAATCCGCGTCCGCAGGAATTCAACTATCGCAGTGGTGACATTCTATTGCCGCAGGTAAAATTTGTCGAACCCCTCCGCGTGGAAGCGGAACATTTTCTTGACTGCATTAAAAACAAAACGACGCCGCTGACCGGGTTGGCCCATGCACGGGAGGTTGTTTCCATTTTAGAGCAAGCCGGCAGGAACGGCGCAAGATAATTTCTTTATGGGAGAACCAAAGGTCCGAAAAGCCGGCATCGTGGATGTGACGTTTGGCGAGAATGTCACCGTCCTCGAACCGGCGAACCTTTACGGCTGCACGATCGGCGACGGCACATTTATCGGCCCTTTCGTGGAGATCCAGCGCGGCGCTGTCGTCGGCAAACGCTGCAAAATCCAGTCGCACGCATTTGTCTGCGACCTCGTGACCATTGGCGATGACTGCGTCGTGTCGCACGGCGCGATGTTCATTAACGACCTTTTCAAAAACGGTGGTCCCGCGGCCCGGAACCGCGATCTGTGGGGTTCCACAAAAATCGGCAACCATGTCAGTATCGGAACCAATGCCACCATTCTGCCAGTGACGATTTGCGATCACGTGGTCATCGGTGCCGGCTCGGTCGTCACCAAAGATATTACTGCCCCCGGCATCTATGCTGGCAACCCCGCGCGCCGGTTGCGCAAACTTCCGCGTCCTCAATCATCGGTCGTTAACCATGAACAAGGTCAGGCCGTACGATGAAGATCCCCTTCGTTGACCTGCACGCCCAGTATCTGACCATCAAGGCGGAAATTGACAACGCGATAACCGAAGCCATCGCTCAATCCGCCTTTATCCGCGGGCCGCAGGTGGATGCATTTGAAAAGGCGTGGGCTGAGACCTTGGGTGTAAAGCATTGCGTCTCCTGCGCCAATGGCACTGATGCCCTCTATATTGCCATGCGCGCCTTGGGAGTGAAGCCGGGCGACGAAGTCATCACGACGGCCCATTCGTGGATTTCGACCTCGGAAACCATCACCCAGGCCAGTGGACGGGTTATTTTCTGTGATACGGATTACGACACGTTCACTATTAATCCGGCGTTAATCGAAACAAAAATCACTTCGCGCACAGTTGGAATCATCCCCGTGCATCTCTACGGTCAGGCGGCCGATATGGATGCAATCATGGCCATTGCCCAGAAACACAAACTTTGGGTGATTGAAGACTGCGCCCAGGCGCATCTAGCGCGTTACAAAGGCAGACTCGTTGGCACATTTGGAAACGCCGCGACCTTCTCGTTTTATCCCGGTAAAAATCTCGGCGCCTATGGTGACGCCGGATGCGCAGTGACCAACAACAAGACCTTGGCGGACTGGATGGCTACCTACGCCCGGCACGGAGGCAAAGGCGAACACGTGATGGAAGGCATCAACAGCCGCATGGATGGCTTGCAAGGTGCGGTTTTGAACGTCAAGCTGCCGCATCTGGCCGCTTGGACCCACGCTCGTCGCCGCTTTGCCGCCCGCTATGACGAACTGCTGAAAGGGGTCGGTGACCTTGTTACGCCCAAGGTCGCGCCGGATCGCGATCACGTTTATCACCTCTATGTAATCCGCACGGAACAGCGCGATGCCTTGAAGAAACACTTGGCGGACGCCGGCATCGCCACCGTTCTCAATTATCCAAAAGCCCTGCCGTTCTATCCGGCGTACGCTTACCTCGGTTACAAACCCCAGGATTTCCCAGTCGCGTATGCGAACCAATCGCGAATTCTGTCGTTGCCGATCTTTCCGGAAATGACGGATGAAATGATCGGATACGTCGTGAGTCACATCCGGGGTAGTGTCCTGATTTGAAATTTGAACCGTTATTTTTTCCTGATGGTTGTTCTACTTGCGTGCCAAGGAATCTGAAGCCGCGCTGCGCTCATTGAATCAAATTTCGGTAGTAAAAATAAAAACTCCAGTTATGAAAACAACAAAGTCGTTATTCGGAATATTCACCATCACCCTGGCGCTTGCGATCCAACTCTGCGCCCGGGCCGATGACAGCATCCGCCGCATCCATCTTGATTTGGGCGCGGGCGGTCCAATCGGGTTCTCGCAACTGGACGGCACGCCGGTGAATGGCACGCTTTCAGTGGACTTTATGTTCAGCCACCATCAATTCGTCCGATTGTATAGCGCTACCGACTGGTCGTTTAGTGTTATGCTCGGATTGTCTACCACGGGTAGCGGGCTGGTCGGATTCATGGAGGGGTCTGGGAGCCTTCTGGGTGCCAACGGGAAGCCTATTCCTGGCTATGGCATTACCGGGAGCGCATCCTCGGACGACGGCGACATGTATATGGGTTATTACCCATTGTTCACCGATGACAACGGCACGCCCGATACAGAATTATCAAGGCCGCTGGATTTCTATGGTGTTCGTTTCAACATTATATTTCCTGAGGTAAATCAATCAATCGAAGTGACGGGCGGCCAGTTCTCGCTCTACGGCGGACCAATCGGCATTGGACCAAATATTCCTACGGTTATTCCTACGTTTATTCCCGAACCAAGCTCGCTTCTATTTTTCGGTTTTGGCGCATTCGGCTTAATGTGTTTGCGTTGGCATCAGCCTTACTCCATTAAAACAATCTCGGTAAGACAGACTGACAAAACTCCACCCGCCAAATAAATCCTGTGAGAGTTTTCATTTGGCTGGCTGCTCTTTGCCGAGTTGAAACAATCGCAAATCTCCGCTACCAACAATTTTGTCCCCGCGAGTTCTCGCTCGGTCAAACTTTCAAATTGGGACACTACCAAATCCGGGTTTTTTACACGCCCCCCCCCGTTTGAAACCCCGGCAATAGTGTTGGTGCTCAAAGTAATTTGAGACGCTGTCGTAATTGCATGCTTTTTAATTCACTGCATTATCTCATTTTCCTGCCCATTGTCGTGGGCTTGTATTATTTGTTTCCGCACAAATGGCGGTGGTTGCTGCTTCTATTGGCCAGTTATTATTTCTACATGTGCTGGAAGGCCGCGTATGCAATCTTACTGTTGATCTCAACCGGAGTTGCCTACGGAGCCGGGTTGGGAATAAGCCGGACGGAAGATCCGCGGACGAAGAAGAGGCTGCTTTGGGTTTGCATCACCGTGTTATTGGGGATTCTTTTCTCGTTTAAATACTTCAATTTTGCTGACGCCACCCTGCGAAGGCTTTTCGCGGAATTGACGATCCCGGTCAACATTCCATATTCCAACCTGCTGCTGCCCATTGGCATCTCCTTTTACACGTTCCAAAAGATCAGCTACGTCGTGGATGTCTATCACGGCAAGGCGGAGGCGGAAAGGCATTTCGGCATCTTTGCAGTTTATTCGTGTTTCTTTCCGCAACTGGTGGCCGGCCCCATTGAACGCGCACAACACCTCCTCCATCAATTTTACGAGCGGCATGAATTCACATATGAAAAAGCGGTCTCCGGCTTGCGGCTGATCCTGTGGGGGCTTTTCAAAAAAATCGTCGTGGCTGACCGCGTAGCGATTCTGGTGAAGGCGGTTTACGCTGATCCCAGGAGTTATCCCGGTTTGCCGCTCGTGGTCGCCACAGTCTTTTTTGGAATTCAGATCTACTGCGACTTTTCCGGTTACACCGACATCGCCATCGGGTCCGCCCGGTTGCTCGGGTTTGATCTGATGGCTAATTTCCGGCAACCGTATTTTTCCAAATCCATCCCTGAATTCTGGCACCGGTGGCATATTTCGCTTTCAACATGGTTCAGGGATTATTTGTATATTCCACTGGGCGGCAATCGAGTGACGAAATGGCGGTGGTATTACAACATTTTCATCACCTTTTTCATCAGCGGCCTCTGGCACGGAGCCAACTGGACCTTTGCCGCCTGGGGTGCGCTGCATGGTTGCTACATGGTTCTTGATTCAGTTTTTGGAACGGTTCGGGACTGGTTGCGAAGTAAATTCAAGTCCCGGATTGCCCAAACCGGCTTCGACTGGATGAATATTTCCCTTACTTTCAGCCTGGTGACCATCGCGTGGATTGCCTTTCGCGCGAGTAATTTCGGAGATATGTGGTATATCTTCACCCACTTGTTCTCTGGCGCTGGCCACTGGCTCAATCTCGGTGCCGCGGCGATCCAGTTCCGCGGCATGGGCTTGAAACTGCCCTATTTAATTTATGCCGGGGTTTTTGCAGCACTGGTATTCCTCTATGATATCATTGATAGTCGTCGGGATGTTTGGGAATTGCTGAAATCCTGCCCACGCCCGCTGCGTTGGGCGGTTCAATACGCCGTTCTGATCACGGTGCTTTTCTTCGGCCACGACAACCAGGCGCAAAACTTCATTTACTTTCAGTTTTAGCCCATGGAATTCCGGCGTTTCTTCAAAAAAGGTATGATCTTTGCCTCCCCCTTGCTCACCTGGGTGTTGGTGGTCGTGCTGGTTGACCCGTTTGATTATTTTAACTGGTCACATGTTTTTTCCGAAAAGGCAAAAAAGGATAACGCCGCCTCTTTGAACTATCTTGTTTTCAATACGCTCAAGGAAGTCCACAACCCTTGTGAGAATCTTATTATAGGCGATTCACGAGCGGAAGACCTTCCATTGGAATACATAGAAAAGATCACCGGTCAGAAATACTTCCTACTGTCGGCGAACGCGCTCAAGTTGAATGAAAGCATTGATCTTTTTTATCTTGCGAACCAGATCAAGCCTGTAAAGCGCGCGGTGTTCACGCTCAATTTCAACGAATTCAATGAATACGCCTATGCGGACCGCGTAACGAGCGTCGAATCAATGATCCGCAATCCGCTGCTTTACTTGTTTGACGGCAGCGTCGCGCAAGCCGGCTATTATGTCGTGAAATCATCTCTGACCGGGCGGCCAGCCGTCATCTCCATCCCGCCGATGACCGAGGATGAGTGGTGGAACTATATTGCCAAGGTTCGCGCCAGAGAGCACTACGAAAGGTTCCGTTATCCGGTTGACTTGTATAAGCGAATGCAGGAAATGATTGTCTTCGCCAAAAAAGAGGGCGCCGAAATCACTTTTATCATCGTGCCGAACCATGTCGATTTTCAGAAAAAGGTGCGGGAGTTCGGGCTGGATGACGAATACCTTGAATTCAAGCGCGACATGAGCCGTCTGGGCGTCCGGGTGGTGGATTATGATTATGTGAACGACATCACGACGAATAAATCAGATTTCCGTGACCCGCTGCATACCAGGGAAAAAATCGACATCCTGATCGCAAATGAAGTTTTTCATGGTCCCTTGGTCAAGGGCAAACTGTTGGATGCCGCTTGGGCCGACCAGTGTTCAAAGTTCCTTTTTTAAAAATTTCGTCATTTTTCAATCAACGCTTGATTCATGGCAGACCCTATTGAAGCGCAGCAATTGGTGGAGACCAGCCTTGACCGTGTCCAGCAATGGGTCGAAGACCGGCAATACCGGGGTTATGAACCATTCGATGGTTTGTCATCCTGGTTTCGGCCTCTCACCTTCGGCACGCTGCTCGGAGAACGGTTGCTCATGCAGCTCATTCGCCAGTGTCCGATCAACCTTCGCCCGATCATGGGTGTTACCCCCAAAGATTCCACCAAGGGGCGCGGTTATATGGCCCATGGATATTTGTTCCGCTACAAAACCACCGGCAAAACTGAATACCTTCAGAAAGCCGAAGCCTGTCTCGACTGGCTGGACCATCACAAGGCCGCGAAATTTGCGAGTCACAGTTGGAGCAACCATTTCGACTTTTCCAGCCGGGGGGGAGCTTACACCAGGGACGATCCGATCATTGTTTGGACGGCACTTATAGGGTTCGCGTATCTGGAGGCCTACGAAGTGACCGGGACAATGCGTTGGCTGGACATCGCCGATAGAGTTTGCGCCTGGATCATGGTCCTGCCGCGGGAAAAGACCGGGCAGGGTGATTGTATCAGCTACCTTGCCCATGTTCAAAGCTCGATTCACAATTCCAATATGCTCGGTGCGGCCATGCTCGCCCGAACGGCGAGACATACCGGCAACCGCGAATATACCAAGGTAGCCCGCTCCGCCATGGAATACAGTTGTTCCCGCCAACTTCCTGACGGCTCCTGGTGGTATGCGGAAGATCCGAAATACCATTGGATTGACAATTTCCACACCGGCTACAACCTCGAAAGCTTGAAATGCTATCTGGAAAGCACGGGCGAAGACACTTGGCGCCCTAACTTCCAGAAAGGATTGAATTTCTACAAGCGCCATTTCTTCGAACCGGATGGCTGCCCCAAATACTATCATAATCGTTGCTACCCCGTGGACAGCCAGTGCGCCGCCCAAGCCGTCGAATCACTGGCCTCCTTCTCCCGCGAAGACACCGAGTGCCTTGATTTGTCCGTGAAGGTGGCTCGTTGGACCATCGCCAACATGCAGGCGCCTGACGGACACTTTTACTATCGGATTTATCCGCTGATGAAGGCAAAGACGCCGATGCTCCATTGGGCCCAAGCCACGATGTTCAAGGGGTTGACGGTATTGCAAAATCGGCTGCGAGGTGATGTCAATGGCATTTACAGCGCAGGGCAGAAAACCGGTGAAACCGTGGTCGCCTTATGAAAGCCAACAATCTCCAGTATCTTCTCATCACGCCGGCCCAAAACGAGGAAGCCTTTCTTGAGTTTACCATCCTGTCGGTGGCGAAGCAGACCGTCCGTCCAGTTCGCTGGCTGATTGTCAGCGATGGTTCCACCGACCGCACGGACGAAATCGTCACGCGATATGCGGCGAAGCACGACTGGATCGAACTTTACCGGATGCCGGAGCGCAAGACGCGGGATTTTGGCGGCAAGGCCCGCTGTTTCAACACCGCCTACGCGCGCGCAAAACATCTTGCTTTTGATCTCGTGGGCAATCTCGATGCCGACCTCACCTTCGCGGAAGACTACTACGCTTTCCTGGTGCGAAAATTCGCAGAAGACCCAAACCTTGGCGTGGGAGGGACCCCTTTCAGCGAAGATGGCCAGACTTACGATTACCGCTTCAGCAGCCGAGATCATGTTTCCGGCGCGGCTCAAATGTTTCGCCGCGAATGCTTTGAGGCCATTGGCGGCTACGTCGAATCAAGAGGTGGCGGGATTGATGCGATTGCCGTCCTCACCGCCCGGATGAAAGGCTGGCGCACCTGCACATTCACGGAAAAAACTTGCGAGCACCACAGGCTCATGGGTTCGGCGAATAATCGCCATCGGATGAAGGCCAACTTCAAATTGGGCCAGACGGGTTATCGTCTGGGCTTTCATCCGGTGTGGCAGGTGTTTCGCTCGGCCTATCAGATGACCCGGAAACCTTATGTCACCGCCGGGGTCGCGCTGGGTGCGGGCTATTTTTGGGCGATGCTGCTGCGGATCCCCCGGCCAATCAGCCCGGAACTGGTCGCGTTCCAGCGGCGGGACCAGATGCGGCGACTGCGCAAGTTCCTCGGCTTAGGCGGAAAAAATTCGCCGCGACGTGACCACGGTGACCCTGAACGGAAATCAACCTTAAAGATGCGGGCATGACGAATTTGATGAAGTTGCGACAAAAAATGAACCGCTATCATGCCGCTCACACCGATCGCGACATCGCCGCGCTCGCGGGTCTGGACGCGGCCGAAGCCGTCCTCTCCGGCGACCGCAGCACTTTTGACCGGCATTTCGAACCCGAGGGAATCAGCATCCAGAGCGGGGACAAGATAATCGGATTCAAGGTTCCGCTATCGTCTGAATCTTAACTCAACCCGGGCTTCGGGCCGAGAAACGCGGGTGAATTGAAAATCCAATATGCTGGTAGACAACATAGAGATTGCTATTGATGGAGGATTGTTTAGAACCGCTCGACTGCGCCATGAAAAATTCGAATTCGTGAAGGATCCGTTGCGTATGATTGAAAAATTTCGGCAGGGGCGGCCCATCGCAGATCTGTTTACGTTTGTGCAAGAAAATTACGATGAACACTCCTATCCTGAATTCGTTAAGGAATTGGATGGTGAATCCTATCTTTCGATTACCACCCACGAACAATGGTGGAAGGCGCTCGACTTCAAAGTGCGCAACAAAATCCGGAAGGCACAGAAAAGCGGAGTCGAATTGCGACCGGCCACCTTGACCGATGAATTCGTGAAGGGTGTGCAGAGCATTTACAATGAATCTCCTTTCCGCCAGGGGCGCAAATTCATCCATTACGGCAAGAGCTTCGCCGTCATCAAGAACGATTTAAGTTCTTTCCCGGAATGCACCTCTTTTGTTGGGGCCTATTATCAGTCTGAATTGATCGGCTTTATGAAGCTTTTCGAGGGTAAGAACGTGTTGCGCACGGTGCATATCATAGCAAAGTTGGCGCATCGTGACAAACCTGTCATGGACGCTCTCGTTTCCCGGGCAGTTGAGATTTGCGAGCAAAAAAAGCTCTGCTATTTGAACTACGGAAGCTGGACGGGCGGCGGTTTGGGTGACTTTAGGATTAAACATGGCTTTAAACGATTTGATATGGCGCGATATTTTGTCCCGTTGACATTTGTCGGAAAATTGATGTTAAAGCTGAAATTACATCGTCGTTTGCGGGACCGCCTGCCAGAGAAATTTGTGGATATCTTGCTCAGTTTCCGTAAGAGAGCTTTGTTGTTGCGAGACAAAGCCACAAAGAGATTGTCAAATGTTTAGTGTGATTGTCTGGGCCTGATGCTTGTTCGCAATGTTTAACAATGGTGTCAGAAAATTACTCTTTTGCTTTATTAACGCGACTTTGGAGAGGTGGCTGAGTGGCTTAAGGCAGCAGTCCGCAAGGGTTGCTATGCGGTCCCAAAGGATCGCATCGGAGGTTCAAATCCTTCCCCTCTCCGGTTTTTACATCAATGCCATTGCGGGTGTAGTTCAATGTCAGAACGTGGGCTCTCCCACCCCAATACGGTGCTTCGATTCCATCCGCCCGCTCCGTTCAAAGACACAATCAGGCATGGCCGGCTGATGTTTCCGATTATAAACAGTCATCGTCCGTAATTCCAGGCAGGATTCATTTTTTGAAAACACGCTTATGGAGGGTGCGTCCACGATGAATATAGAGCCGGAATTGAGGCTGGCCGGACCGGAGGATCCCATTCTGGTGACGGGTGCGGCCGGTTTCATTGGGCAACGTGTGGTGGCCAATCTGCTGACCCGCGGCTTTCGAACTGTGCGGTGTCTGGCACGGCGGCCAGGTACGCGGCTGACCTTTGTGAACGAGAGCAACCCCGGGTCGCCGGCCGTCGAAATGATTTACGGCAACCTGCTCTCCAAGGAAGACTGCCAGCGGGCGGTGAGGCAGGTGAAAGTCATTTATCACCTGGCGGCCGGCAGCGGCGAAAAATCATTCGCCGACGCGTATCTTAACTCCGTGGTTACCACCCGGAACTTGGTAGTGGCCTGTCAGGCGGAAAGATGTCTGCGGCGGTTTGTCAACGTCAGTTCATTCGCGGTGTATTCCAACCGGAACAAACCCGCCGGCCGGGTTTTGGATGAATCCTGTCCCATCAAGGAGCGGCCCGAACGCCTCGGGGATGCCTATGCCTACGCCAAAATCAAGCAGGATGAACTCGTCATGGAATACAGTCAAAAGCATGGGCTGCCGTATGTATTGCTTCGTCCCGGCGCGGTGTATGGTCCCGGCAAGCGGGCCATTACCGGCCGCGTAGGAATCGACACTTTTGGGATTTACCTGCATCTGGGCGGATTCAACCGCATCCCGTTTTCCTACGTGGACAATTGTGCCGACGCCATCGTGCTGGCCGGCCTCAAACCCGGCATTGAAGGCCGGGTTTTCAATGTGGTGGATGACGATCTTCCTCGCAGTTTTGAGTTTTTGCGGATGTTCAAAAAGAAAGCGAAACCTTTTCGGTCCATCTATGTGCCGCATTTCGCCAGTTATCTGCTCTGCTATTTATGGGAAAAATACGCGGATTTTTCCCACGGCCAGTTGCCGCCGGTGTTCAACCGCGGGCGCTGGCACGCCGAATGGAAAGGAAGTGATTACAGCAACCGTAAACTCAAGGACGAGCTGGGTTGGAGCCAAAAGGTTTCCACTCACGAGGGAATGAAACTGTATTTAGCCGACTGCCGTCTGGAGGGTATTCATGCTTAAAATAGCCATCGTGGGCTGTGGTAAAATCGCCGACGCCCACGTCCTGCAAATCCAGCGGATTGCCGGTTGTCAGGTGGTGGGCGTGTGTGACCGGGAAGAACTGATGGCCCGGCAGTTGCAGGAGCGGTTCGGCATTCCGAGGTCTTTCAGCGACCTGACAGCGCTGTTACGGGAATCCAGACCCGATGTGATTCACGTGACCACTCCGCCCCAAAGCCATTACGAGATAGCCCGCCAATGCCTGGAAGCGGGGTGCCATGTGTATGTCGAAAAGCCCTTTACGTTATTTGCTACAGAAGCGGAAGAACTGGTGGCTCTGGCAAACGAGAAGGGGCTCCGCCTGACCGCCGGCCACGATGAGCAATTCAGCCCAGCCATGCAGCGGATGCGCCAACTTGTCAAGAGCGGTTATCTGGGCGGGACACCGGTGCATATGGAGAGCACCTGGTGTTACGAATTGGGAGAAGGCGCCTATGCGAACGCCTTGTTGGGCGACAAGAATCATTGGGTTCGCAAGCTGCCGGGCCGTCTGTTGCATAACGTGCTAAGCCATGGTATTGCCAAAATTGCCGAATATCTGGCCGGCGAGCAGCCGGAAGTCCGCGTGGTGGGCTTTCCGAGCCAGTTTCTCACCCAACGGGGCGAGAAAGAACTGCTGGACGAAATCCGGGTCATCATCACGGACCAGAACCATACCACCGCTTATTTCACCTTCTCCACGCAGATGCGCCCGGGACTGCACCAGTTCCGAATTTTTAGTACCAAGAACGGACTGTTTCTGGATGAAGAGCAACAGACCGTGCTTCAGTTAAGAGGCAATCGTTACAAAAGTTTTGCCGAAAAGTTTGTCCCGCACCTGACGTTGGCCGGGCAGCATGTGCGCAACCTGCTTCGCAACGGCCGGTTGTTCCTGGCCAACGACTTCCACATGGATGCGGGCAAGAAGCATCTCATTGAAGCCCTTTATCGTTCGATTATTGATGACGCTCCTGTGCCCATTCCTTATCGGGAGATTTTGCTGACGGCGCGGATCATGGATGCCATTTTTCAACAGCTTGACTCCGGCTCTCCCCCGGTGACCACGCCGGCCAATTCCCCCGTTGCGGCCACGCGGATATGATGATCGTGAACGCAGATGACTTGGGACGGTCGCTCCCGGAAACGGACGCCGCCCTGTCGTGTTACGCGCAGGACCGAATCACCTCGGCAAGTGCCATGGTCTTCATGGCTGACTCGGAGCGGGCGGCGGATTTGGCGAAGGGCACCGGGTTGGATATCGGTTTACACCTGAATTTGGATGAAAAGTTCACGGCGCCGCATGTGCCGCTGGAATTCAGCAGACAACACGCATCGATAGCCCGCTTCCTCAAGCGCAGGAAATACGCGCTGCTTTTGTATAATCCTTTTTTGCGCGGGAAAATCCGTTCGGTTTACCAGGCCCAGCATGATGAATTCACGAGGCTCTACGGCAAACCCCCGTCGCACATTGATGGACATCGCCATCTCCACCTTTGCACCAACATGCTGGTGGACAAGGTCATTCCCGCCGGCCTCAAGGTTCGCCGAAGCTTCAGCTTCTTCCGCGGGGAAAAGGGGCCGCTGAATCGCGCCTACCGAGTCTTGGTGGACGGCTGGCTGCAACGAAGGTATGTGCTGACGGACTATTTCTTTTGCCTTGGCCAATGTTTGCAGGGAAGAACGCTTGATCGGGCAATTAATTTGGCAAGAACTGCGACCGTCGAACTCATGACGCATCCGAAACGTGCGCCGGAGTGGTCGTATTTGAACAGCAATGACTGTCTGGAAATGTTCAGGAACCTCCAATTCGGCAGTTACGCACAGCTTTGAAAACAATCCTCCCTCAGGTGCCGGGGCCTGCGCCTTGCGGTCAAAGTTCCGCGAGAGGCGAGGATAACGGATTCGCGTCTGAAGTTGACGCCGTCAGCGAGGCGCGTTGGAGCGAGATTACCGCTGATTTTGCAGATGCAAATTTGTATCAAACCTGGCCATACGGAATCGTCCGGAGCGGACGGGCCAATGTCAGCCACCTGCTACTGGCGCTGGGCTCGGAGGTAGTGGTCGCCGTCCAAGCGCGGCTCGCAAGAATTCCCCTCTTGCCTTTGGGCGCGGCTTATGTCCTTTCGGGACCGCTGTGGCAACGGCGCAACCGCCCGGTGGATGTGGAAATCTTCCGGCAGGCCGTCCGTGCGCTCCGGGATGAATATGTGCGGCGGCGGAAATGGATCGTTCGCTTAGTCCCGAATCTGGCTGATGGTGAAGGTGAACCGTTCCGGCGCATACTTGCGGAAGAAGGTTATGTGTTTCGGCTTCGTGCAAGGCGCCGCAGAACCATTCTGATGGACATTCGTCCAACGATGGAGGAATTGTATCTGGGTTTGCATCAAAAATGGCGGAATTGCCTGAACAAGGCGCGTAAGCAGAACCTCGAAATCATCGCGGGCGAAGAAGACCATTTGTTCGAGGCATTTGCGAATATTTTTGGGGAGATGGTTAATCGCAAACAGCTTGTAAATTTCACCGGTCCGGACCACTGCCGCCAAGCCCAGGCAACGTTGCTGCCGCACGAGAAGGCGTGGGTGTGTCTATGCAAATTCGAGGGGGAGGTTTGTGCCGGAGGAATCTGTTCGGCTCTGGGAGACACAGGCATCTACTTGTTCGGTGCCACCAGCAATCTTGGCATGAAAAACTGCGCCTCCTATCTGGTGCATTGGAAAATGTTGGAATGGGTGAAAAGCCGGGGCTGCCAAACCTATGACCTGAACGGGATTAACCCCGTAATCAACGCTGGCGGTTACCAGTTTAAATCGCGGCTCGCGGGTGCGCACGGACATGATGTCCAGCTTCTGGGTGAGTTTGACGCCTACCCAAATGCAGCCATCAAATGGCTCGTTCACACTGGAGATCAGTTAATGGCCAGATTTGAGAAAGGGCGCGAAACTCTGGCCCGTTTTATCCGTTAAATCAAACATGTCTCCTCACATAGCCATCCTTCTGTTTGTTGGCTTCATATTTTGGATCGTTCGGCGGGATTCGAAGGAAGCGACAGGTGTTTCTCATGCACTCTGGGTTCCGGTAATTTGGGTCGGCATCGATGCTTCGAGGCCCGTCGGTTATTGGTTTAATTCCACGAGCGTCGCAACAGACCCTCTGGCGGCCATGGAAGGAAGTCCCTTCGACCGGAACGTGTATCTGGCTCTCATAATCCTGGGAATTATCATATTGGTGAGAAGGCGTATTGATTGGAGTAGTATCATCAAACTAAATCGCGCGCTCATTATTTTCCATCTGTATCTTCTAATTAGCGTGTTGTGGTCCGATTACCCACTTGTGTCGTTTAAGCGGTGGGTCAAGGACTTCGGAACCGTGGTGATGATTCTTATCGTCCTAACAGAGGGAAATCCGTATAATGCAATTAAGAGAATTTTCTCGATGTGTACGTATGCACTGATTCCTCTATCGTTGCTGTTTGTCAAATACTATTCAGAAATCGGCCGATATTACGACCGTTATGAAGGCCATGCTTATTATTGCGGAATTACAATGAACAAAAATGCATTGGGTGTGCTAGCCATGGTTAGTGGCATTTTTTTAATATGGCGACTATCAGTTATCTGGAAGCTAATGCCGAGTCGACAGAGGTCTATCGGTATTTTGGCGAATGCAGTGGTCCTGGTAATGTGCATTTGGCTTCTTGACATTGCTCGAAGTGCAACCTCTATCGCGTGTTTCGCAATTGCCACGACGGTTTTTATCGCTTCGCATTTTAAGTGGATGCAGACAAATATAAGACAAATAGCTTTTTATGCTGGCAGCTTAACATTGCTCTCTCTGATTATTTTGATCACTCCGGATCTGAGAGAATTAGTCGTTAAGAGCTTGGGACGTGACGTAACGCTCACAGGCCGAACGGTAATCTGGGACATGGTTCTTAGTCGGAATACCAACCCTCTCATCGGCACAGGTTTCGGTGCCTTTTGGGTGGGTCCCGATGCTGTTCAAATTTCTCAAAATTGGGCGCTCACTGAGGCCCACAACGGTTACTTGGAAACGTATCTCAATTCAGGCCTGATTGGTGTGGTTCTTCTGTTCGGCGTGCTTTTCTCGGCTGGTAAAAACGCTATCAGACACTTAGCCACAGGCACCGGTTTGGGAAACTTTTATCTTGCACTGTTCTTGAGCGGCATTATTTACAACTACACTGAAGCCACATTTAACGTTAGCCATATAATGGGATTTTGTCTGTGGCTTATTGCCTTTCGAATTACTCCAATTCAGGAGCCTGCGTTGGGTGATGGGGGTGAAATTGCCGATACGTCACGTGCCCTGTTGCAAACTGCAACTTTTGACAGCGGTCATGTATGCTTTAAATCACTCGCGCGAGCAATGTTTTGACATTCCAGTGTCGAAAAGCCCTTTCCTTAACTTGGATTAAATTGTACCAGATGTGGATCGAGCAGAATCTTCGCATGCCGATATTGAACAGCCCAGCCCACTGATCCGGAAAAAGTTACGATTGGTATAGATTCTAGCATTCAAGGGCGAAGCCAAGGAGATAGAGTGCCAATCACAACCGAATTGTTGCGGCATTCCCAATGTCACCCAACGACTTGCGCTGCATTCCCTTGCACCGGAAGAAGGTAAAGGACAGAACACTTTTAAAACTGGCGTTTTTAATATCTCCCTGACCTTTCGTTTTGGCATGACAAATGCGTACATTACACAAGATCGAGCAGTGCACATACATGGGTGGCACTTTTCATGCTTCAGCCAATCATGATGTATATCGAGAGGGAAGAGTCCGTTCGATCTCTGATCCGTCGGGGGTCATTTGAGAGGATAAGGAATATTTGGAATCAAGCATCCTTAGGGGTAGCAATGATTGCCTTGGTTCTAATGTCGCAACATGCGGTATTCGGCAACACAATTACAGCCAGCTCCGCTTCAGCTTCGGATGTTCAAACTGCAATCAATTTCGCAAACGATGGCGACACGGTCATAGTGCCACCGGGCAATGTCACTTGGTCAACTGCTGTGACCATAAACGGCAAGGCCATAACTTTGCAGGGCAGCGGAACGGCCTCGACCATCATCAACAACGGCATAGCTGGCGGTTCTGATTTAGTTATCAATCCTCCCACAAATGGCAAATGGCTGACGGTATCCGGGTTTCGTTTCAATGCCCACCCGACGGCAGGTGCCTCCGGTTCTACGGGGATGATACATATCAGCGGGGACGGCTACTGGCGCTTGTGCAGCAATTACGTCGAAATAGGCTACACGGGGATAGTCCAATATGGCAACGGCGGTTTGATTGACCACAACTTCTTTAACGCCGACTTCGGCAACGGCGGCAATCCAACCGGATTTTATCATTTAGGTAACAACAACATCTGGCTGACAACTATCAAGTATGGGACCGTGACAAACTGGACCTATGTTGAACATAATGTGTTTACTTGGGACTCCGGTTGGGGCGGGGCCAATGGTGCCGACGATGGCGGAGAAGGAAATGCGACATGCTTCCGGTATAACATCGTTACTAACACATGGACCGGATGTCATGGACCGGATTCAAGCGGTAAAACGGCAAGCTCGACATTTGGAGGCGAATACTATAGCAACACTTTTTTCAATGGCATTGGAGGAAACATTGACACTGCCATGAGCGCGCGTGGTGGAACGGGTTTGTTTTGGGGTAATACACTTCGTGGTCTGGCCAACAACAACTATAACCAAATCGTAAAACTAAGATATTATCGCTGGAGTGTTCCGGGAGGTTACAGTGATTGGCCATCGTTCCCGGCTTCAATAGACGGCTGGTTAATCGTGTCTGGTACATACGCAGGATGGCCTGCTTATATGCAACAAGGCTATACCGGCCCTATTCAGGGCGTAGATGTGAACACAGGCAATAACATTGGCGGTGCAACAACCTGCACGGAAGTATCAAGCCCAATTTATGTGTGGGGAAATCAGACAATAGGGGTTTCAGCAAGTACGGTCGTGGCTGCCGATTCCCTTATATTTCTAAACACCAATTACTTCCTTAGCGGCCCTCCCTCTGGTTACACGCCGCTGGTTGACCCGTACCCGCTAGGTGGTTCGACACAGTCATCGACGAACCCTCCGCAGATCACTGCGCAGCCCATCAACGCTTCGGTTGTGGCCGGGCAGACCGCTACGTTCAGCGTTACCGCGTCGGGCTCTGGCACTTTGACTTATCAATGGTATTGGTATGGAACCAATATTCCCGGTGCCACTTCAAGCTCATGGACTACTCTGCCGACGGTGCCGGGGAACTCCAACAGTATCGTCTATGTGAATATTGGGAATGCCTATGGCAGTCTGAACTCAACCAACGCTTACCTTTACGTGACCAGTGGCGTCGCCCCTGCGATTATTACAAACCCGGCCAGCCAGACGATCGCCGCCGGCGGTTCAGCGGTATTTACCGTCACGGCCAGTGGGACAACGCCTATGGCTTACCAGTGGCGTTTCAACTCGGCGGCCATCGCCGGCGCGACCAACCGAAGCTACACCGTGGCGCCGGTTGGGACGAACAACGCAGGTGGCTACAGTACGAAAGTGACGAACAACTATGGAAGCGTGACGAGCCTGGTGGCGGCTCTGACGGTGACATCCTCGACGCAGACGATCCATTACTACTACGTTGCCCCGAACGGCAATGATGCCAACAATGGCAGCATTGGCTCGCCGTGGGCGACGGTGAACCATGCAACTGCTTCAATGGCTGGTGGGGATGTTCTTTACATCCGTGGCGGCACGTACAGCCAGATATTCGACATCTACGGCCCAAGCGGGTCAGCCAACAATCCGACCATGGTGCTGGCTTATCCCGGCGAAACCCCTGTTTTTAATCATAACGACATTACCAGTCAGGCTCATTCGATTGACAGGGTAAATTGGATGGTTGTCGGCGGCCTGACGATAATGAGCAATAACATCGGGATGGTAGTCGGCGTTTTGGGTACCTGTAACAATGTGACTTTGACGAACATGGTCTTTGAGGACATCGGGCAGCAGGGACTTCAATTTGAAAGCAACAGTTTTAATTGCCAGTTATTAAACAGCACTATTCACGATACCGGGCTGTGGATATACAATGGCGAGGGTGTTTATATCGGCCAAGGTGGAAGTGCGTTGGATAACACGCATGACATCATCATTCAGGGCTGCACCATTTACAACACAGCAGACGAGGGGATAGAATTGAAACCGGGGACATACAACATCACTGTCCGATCCAACACAATTTACTCGGCTAATCTGCCGCAAAATTCATACGGGGCTGGCGGCGGCGCGATTGAAGTTGACGAGGAAGGCACAGTCAATTATTCGCCAGGCAACCCGAACCAGATCATTGCCGGTAACACGGTCTATAACACTGTGATTGGCATACGGGGCGGCACCGGGGGGACCTATTACAATAACGTAATCTATGGCTGTTCAAGTTATGGGATGTTGATAAACAATGCCAACTCGCCCAATGCGGCCAACACCACCTATCCAAGGTTGTTCTATAACAACACGGTGGATAATTCGCCCGGTATTTTGTATAATTCGGGCGCTTATTCCATCCTGAACAACATCGGGTACACCGGGCCGTACAATTTGGCCGACAGTCCCGCCTATTTCGTCAATGCAGCGGCGCACAATTACAACCTGGTTGCGGGCAGCGCGCCCATCGGCAACGGCACTAATCTTTACAGCGTCTTCAATACCGATTTTGCGGGCAATCCAAGACCTAACGGTGCATTTGACATTGGCGCATATCAATACACGGGCACTAATCAGTTGCCGCTACCCCCGCCAACCAATCTGCACATCGTGAGCAGCCAGTGACCTGAGCGCGAAAAAGCTCGACCTCAATCGGTGAGATGGCGGCGAAAGCAGAGCGTGGTGCTCTCGTTAGCCTCTCAAAGGGCTAAGGGAAGGGTTTGGTTGGAGCAATGAACATCGTCAGTCAGAACCAGCGTTAAATGACGCCATTGGTATCAATCCTCATTCCGGCTTACAATGCAGAGCCTTGGATCGCCGACACGATCAAGTCCGCACTTGATCAAACCTGGTCCCGTAAGGAGATTATCGTCGTTAACGATGGTTCCAACGATCAGACGCTGACGGTGGCGCGGCAATTCGCGGCCAAGGGCGTGTCGGCGGTTACACAGGAAAACCAAGGAGCCGCTGCCGCGAGGAACAAAGCATTCACCCTGGCCCAAGGCGACTACATTCAGTGGCTGGATGCCGACGACCTTTTGGCGCCCGACAAAATTGGAAGGCAAATGCAAACCTTGGAGGACTATCAAAGCGAAAGGATGCTCTGCTCCGCCAGCTGGGGCGCATTCTATTACCGGACCGAGAAAGCCAGGTTCCGGCCATCGCCATTGTGGGCGGATTTGTCGCCGGTGGAGTGGCTGCTCCGCAAGATGGGGCAAAACTGTCACATGCAGACTGCGACGTGGCTGGTTAGTCGTGAACTGACGGAAGCCGCCGGACCCTGGGACACGAGACTACTGGGGGACGACGACGGCGAGTATTTCTGCCGTGTCCTGAAGGCGAGCGATGGAGTCAGGTTCGTGCCCGAAGCCAAAGTCTTTTATCGCAACGTCGGTACGAACAGCTTGAGCTACGCCATTCGATCGGACAAAAAGCTGGACGCCCAATTCGTGTCCATGAAGTTGCATATCCAATACCTGCGGTCGCTGGAGGAGAGCGAGCGAAGCCGGGCGGCCTGTGTCAGGTACCTGCAGAAATACATGCTGGACTTCTGTCCCGAGCGGCCCGACATCGTTGAGCAGATGGAACAGTTGGCTGCTTCACTCGGAGGGCGCCTCGAAGCTCCACGAGCCAGTTGGAAATATTACTGGATCCAAAAAGCATTCGGGTGGAGAACAGCCAAACACGCCCTGATTTTATGGCCAAACTTGAGAAACGCCGTCTTCCGAGAGTTCGATAAAATGGTGTACGCTGTCAGCGATCAGAAGGCGGATCATTGAGTGGTGAAGCCTTATGACTTGTGCGTTATGGCAGTGATTTATTAGCTGATTGGATTTGGACTGAACGTCGGATTTGGCGGTAGAGAATGGCGCCCTGCCGGGCAGGCGTTCTGCGCTAGAGAGGCGACACTCGAGTTACAAGCATGAATTGGCTTATCGTGAAACTTGGCGCTACGGGCGACGTGGTGCGAACGACGCCTCTGTTAAGGCGTTTGAATGGCGAAGTCACCTGGCTGACGGCATCAAAGAATGTTGTGTTGCTGCAAGACCTGAAGCAGCCTCTCCGCTGTTTATCATGGGAGCAGCGCGAATCCGTACGCGATGAATGTTACGACCTGATTATCAATCTTGAGGACACCGCTGAGGTGGGGAGCTTTGTAAAAACGATTGAATGTGATGAGCTGTTCGGTGCGTATGTCGATTCCGCAAATGAATTGCGATATACTGACAGTTCACGGCGTTGGTTCGATTTGAGTCTCATAAGCACTCACGGCAGGCTGAAAGCCGACCGTCTAAAGTTGCAAAATCGCCATACGTATCAGGATCTGATTTTCGGTGGGCTGGGTCTCCGTTTCTGTGGCGAGCAGTATCTACTCCCGGAATCATCGGAAACGGGTTTGACAGGAGACGTCGCCATTTCGCCGGAGGCCGGGCCGGTATGGCCAATGAAAAAGTGGGCATATTACGATGAACTGAAGCATATGCTTGAAATTCGCGGGCTGAAGGTCAATGTGCTTCGCCAAAGACCGACGTTGCTCGAACATATGAGCGACGTTCGGAATCATCGTTGTTTGGTCGGCGGCGACAGCCTGCCGATGCATTTTGCCTTGGGTACGGGCACTCGATGTGTGACGTTGTTTACCTGCACCAGTCCGTGGGAAATCCATGACTATGGCATTCAACATAAATTAATCTCGCCCTTGTTAGAGGAATATTTTTATAAGCGAGAATACGACCACCGCGCGACCACCGCCATCAGTCCGGACGAAGTGTTCAACGCCGTCATGGGTCAGCTTAAAGTTGCCAGTGTAACGGTTTGAATTTGAAATGACCAACGAAGACAAAATTGCTGAGATGGGCGGCCAAGAAGTGAGGTCAAGAGACAAAAGTTATGCATCGGGCCGGAGTCAGACAAAAGTGGACCTGTTACGCCGAAGCAAGGCGAAGGCGAATCTGGCCCAAGTCCTCCGACTTCCGGCTTCTCGGCTCGCTTCTCCGGTCCCCAAGGTTGCCTTGTTGACCGGCGGCGGGGACAAGCCTTACGCCTTGGGTCTGGTGGATGCGCTCACTTCGGTTGGCCTGTCAGTGGATTTTGTCGGCAGCGACGACGTGGATGCGCCGGCTTTGCATGACAATCCCCGGGTTAATTTCCTGAATCTGCGCGGCGATCAGCGGACGGACGCCAGGGCGATCGCAAAGGCGTTCAGGGTGCTGAGGTATTACCTGAGACTGATCGGGTACGCTGCCACCGCCAAACCTCAAATCTTCCATATCCTCTGGAACAACAAATTCGAGCTCTTTGATCGCACAGTGTTGATGCTGTACTATAGGCTGCTTGGAAAGAAAACCGTTCTCACCGTGCACAACGTCAACATCAGCAAACGTGACGGGGCGGATTCGTGGTTCAGCCGCTGGACGTTGAAATTCCAGTATCGAATGTGCCACCACATATTTGTCCATACTGCCAAGATGAGAGAGGAACTGGTTTCTGAGTTTCGCGTTCGCGATGGCAAGGTTGACGTAATCCCCTTCGGCCTGAATCGCACCGTGCCCGACACGGCGTTGACAACACTGGAGGCGCGGCAAAGGCTGGGGCTGACGCGCGACGATAAAGTGCTTTTATTTTTTGGCAACATTGCGCCTTACAAGGGACTGGAACTTTTGATTGAGGCATTTGAAGCGGCGTCAAAAACAGATAAAAATCTCCGGCTCGTCGTCGCGGGCCGACCAAAGGGCTCGGAGGATTATTGGTCCGGGCTGCTGGAAAAAATCAACCGCAGCACCGCGCGCGGCAAGATGATCTTGAAAATCGAATTTGTTCCCGATGCGGAAACCGAGGTTTACTTCAAGGCGGCGCAAGTGCTGGTATTACCTTACACACACATTTACCAGAGCGGTGTACTGTTACTCGGCTATGGTTTTGGCCTCCCGGTTATCGCGGCGGACGTGGGGTCATTGAAGGAGGAGATCATCGAAGACAAGACCGGCTTTGTGTTCAAGGCGAAAGACCCACTGGCTCTGGCAAAGGCAATTCAAACATTTTTTTCCAGCGATTTGTTCAAAAACCTGGAGGAACATCGGCATGAAATCCAGCAATATGCGAATGAATGTTATTCCTGGGCCAAAGTGGCCGCCATTACCACGAAAGCCTATTCAAATCTGCTTCAAAACTGAAGCCTGATCTCTGACCTCTGCCATCCGCATCCATTGAAGCCACTTGTTTAGAATCTCATTCCAGCCTGCAACGCTGAAATATGGACTGGGGGTTGCCTCCAGGAGGAACCGGTTGTGACGAGCACAAACCCAAGGGCCGCCCTAGCCAGGGATCCTCTCCACTGCCAGCTAACCAGGAATGAGTAGTAGATGCAAAGCCATGAATATTACGGTGATCTTGTGCACATATAACCGATGCCAGATCTTGGGGAAGGCCTTGGCCAGCGTTGCGCTTTCGCGTCTGCCCGAATCGGTTGAATGGGAGGTTTTGGTGGTTGACGATAATTCGAACGATCGGACTGCTGATGTCGTCGCAGACTTCCGTAGGCGATACCTGGGTCGTTTTCGTTATTTGTTCAATCCGCAGTCAGGGAAATCAAACTCCCTCAACAAGGGAATTGCGGAAGCCAAAGGCGAAGTTCTTGCGTTCATGGACGACGACGTAACGGTCGAGCCGACGTGGTTACAAAGGCTGACAACCCCTGTGCTCGAGGGAAAGGGGACCGGTTGTGGCGGCCGTATCCTTCCGGAGTGGAGTTGCACCCCTCCGCAATGGCTGCCAGATAGCGGACGCCACCCGTTGGCGCCACTCGCCGTCTTCGACCTTGGACTTGAAGCCGGACGGCTTACTGAAGCCCCCTTTGGAACGAACATGGCATTCCATAAGTCTGTGTTTGTCAAGTATGGTGGCTTTAGGACGGACCTGGGCCCCGGGGCTGGGGGGGAAATCCGCCATGCCGAGGACAGCGAGTTTGGCAGCCGTTTGCTCGCTGCGGGTGAACAACTGTGGTATGAACCATCGGCGATTGTATATCACCCGGTGCCGGAGAATCGACTTCGACAGCAATACTTTTTGGCTTGGTGGTTCGATAAATCCCGCGCTGACATTCGGGCGTTTGGACTTCCTGCTGATAGCAGGCTGGTCCTCGCGGGTATCCCGCTGCGCTTATTTCGCAGTCTTGCGCTGTGTACGGCTCGATGGATGCTGGCTGTGGGGCCTTCGCGTCGATTTTCCAACAAGATACAAGTGTGGTCGCTGGCTGGGCAAATCCTGGAGTGTTACCGCCAGAAGCATTTTGCCCGGTGCCAGGATCAATGATGTGCGTAACCTGATTTCCAACAACACCCGCACGGACGCGGCAGAGAATATCCACTGGGAATATGTCAAGAAGGACAGCCACACCCACTTTTGAAGCATATGGCCGATCTTAAGGAGAGTTGGGCTCGAAGCGCGCATACTGTGCGCGCGACCTGTCCTCTTGTATTCGCATGCGACGAAGGTTATGGGATGCCGCTGGCAACCACCCTCCGATCGATTGTGGAGACAAATGCGGACAGTTGGCCTCTCGAGTTCCATGTGCTTTCGGACGGTATATCTGAAGGGATGCGAACGAAAATAATCAACTCGTTGCCAGTCGGATCGGCGTCGATGCACTGGGCGACCGTGGAGTTGGGTCTGTTCAGCAAATTCTCCACGCTCCCTCACATTTCGAAGATTACATACGCCCGATTGCTGATTCCCCGCTTTTTGCCGGACACCGTGGCCAAGGTTTTGTACTTGGACGCCGACTTGCTCGTGTTACGCAGCTTGGACCCGCTCTGGGAGATGGACCTTGAGGGAGCCATCGTGGGGGCGGTTTCAGATGCGTTCTGGGGTCCGGTCCTCAAACGCGGTGGGCCTGAATGCAAGAACATGCCTCGTGTCCGTGACTATTTTAATGCCGGGGTTCTTCTCATCGACCTGAACCGATGGCGGGAAAATCGGGTCTCTGAGAAAGCACTGGAATACCTCGCACAACATCCCCAGTCGCCGTTCTCGGATCAGGACGCTCTCAATGTGGCGTGCAATGATCTCTGGAAGGCGCTGGATCCGCGATGGAACTATCAAAACCACCGCGATTATCGGATCGCGGATGTACGTCCAGACCAGCGACCGTGGATTGTTCATTTCGTGAGGACCACGAAACCGTGGATTGCAAGCGCACGTAGTTACAATGCACCATTCTACGATGCCTTTCGGAGTCGGACCCGTTTTGCCCGCACGCGCGTAGAAAAGCTAATGGATTTGTTTAGAAGCAACTGGGCCGGTTTAAAAAATGTTTGGAGGCGACGCGGGTTTCTTCGGACCTGGACAGTGTAAATTGGGTTAGTTGGTCGCCAGAATAAAAACATCAGAGCGGATGCACTCGTTGTAGGGGGAAGCAATTTACACAGCTCGAATGAATTATGTTTATTAACTTCAATGCCAGCTTTCGCGCTGTCGCTACTGGACAAGGTAAACTGGAAGTCGAGACTGACCTGAGGTTCGCGGTGGATTTTACTCGGCACTCTCAAGCAGGCGTCTTGCAAAGTGTTCTGCCGCCCATTGCGCGAGCGCACGGGGCTTCTGCTATCTGCGAGAAGAGGTGAAATGCAACCCGAGTCTCCATCAGTGAGTTTCATTGTCCCGTGTTATAACATGGCGGGGCCAATGTCTGAGTGTGTCTGTTCGATTTTGAAACAGACATATCAGGATTTCGAAATCCTTATCATGGACAATTGTTCGCCAGACAACACGCCTGAAGTTGCCCGCTCATTTAGTGACCCTCGGGTGAGGTACATCCGGAACGAGACCAACCTCGGTCACGTGCGTAATTTCAACAAGGGTGTCACCCTGGCACGCGGCAAGTATGTGTGGATGATTGCAGCGGACGACTCGCTACGAAGCTCTCACGTGGTTGAGCGTTTCGTCGGCCTAATGGAACGGAACCCCAGTGTTGGCTACGTTTTTTGCCGCGCCATCGAAGTGCAAAACGGGAAAGAGGCTGGAATCGTACAGTGGGCCGATTGCGGGGATGAAAACTGCATCTGGGACGGTCACAGGTTCTTGGCCCGGCTGATTAGAAATAATTGCATCGTCATGTCATCCGGCATGGTGAGAAAGGAATGCTTCGACAAAGCGGGGCTTTACCCGTTGGACATGCCCCATGCCTGTGATTGGTATTTGTGGTGCAGTTTTGCCCTGTTTTATAACGTTGCGTATTTCTCGGAACCAATGGTCTATTTCCGGGTTCATGAAGGGAGCCTCACATCCTCGTTTAACCGGGAAGACGCGACTATCTGCCTCATGGATGAGCTTCGCGTTCTTTCGCGGGTCCGGGATCACGCAAGATTCGCGGGTGTTCGTACCCTTCTTGAAGCGAGCCGAGTATCAATCGCCACTCGCGCAGCTCGAGCCTTAAACGCTGGTTCGCCGAGGCGTGGCGGCCCAAGCATAAGTGAGGGTGAGCTCCAAACGCTGTTTCAACGTCAGGTGAGCAATCCAAGGGACGAGACCGGGCTCTGGGCGCGCATTTTTATAGCACTAGGCGACGAACAGTACAGTGCTGGTGAATCAAACTTGGCCAAACGATCATACTTGCGCGGGCTTGGACTTCGTCCTTGGTGGCCATTGAGTTGGGCCAAATACCTGCTTCTGGTAACGGGCAGGGTCGGCAGAGGCATCAGAACACGCTTGACCGTAATTGCAGTGGGCGTCCGACTGAAGCAATGAAGGCGCCAAGTCAGGTAGGACCTCCTCATGGTCACCAAAAACTCTTTACGGGCGTGGTATCGAGAATGAATCCGGAAAACTGCGAAAGCATGCAGAGAAAAATCTGGTTTTTTGGGCACTTTGGAACTCACAACTTCGGCAACGAGTGTACCCTTATGGCGATTCGTTATCATCTCAGCCGTGCCTTGCCAGAGGCGCAAGTTGCCTGCATTTGCTCTTACCCAGAGGCTTTGACGGCAGCTCGCAACATCGAAACTATTCCGTTTAGCAGATCGATCGTGAGGGCTTGGAATCTTAAAAATCCACTGGCTAAGTTGATGCGGAAGATTTTCATTGGAATGCCGAGTGAGCTTTGCCGGTGGCTTGACGCGTTTAGGACATTCAGGTGCGCCGACATGCTCATCATTCCAGGAACCGGACTGCTGACAGACGCTTTCGGCCCTGTGGGTTGGGGACCCTACAACCTGTTCAAGTGGACATTAATGGCAAAATTGGCCGGGTGCAAAGTCGTTTTTGCAAGTGTCGGTGCCGGTCCCATAAACACCATGACCGGGAGATATTTTGTAAAGACAGCTCTTTCCCTGGCGGACTACAGGTCGTACCGCGACAAGTCGAGCCTGCAATGCGCAAATGGCATTGGATTATATGCGAACAACGATCCAATCTACCCGGATCTAGTCTTCAGTTTACCCGACACCGTGCTGCCGGCTAATACTGGTACTGCAAAGCGCAAGGCTATTGTCGGCCTCGGCTTGATGGGGCACGCTGGGCAATACGGGACGGAAATGCCTTGTGGCACTGCCCGCCGGCCTTATTTGGAAAACCTCGTAGTCTTTGCCAAATGGTTGCTTGATCATGGGTATGACATCAGATTGTTGATCGGCGATGGTGACGATAAAAATGTGACAAGGGAGTTCAAATGCTTGCTTAAAGCTCGCTTGGAAGTTTACGATGAGGAGCGTATTATTGATGAACCGGCACTTTCCGTAGAGCAGTTGCTGCCCCAAATTGCAGAGGCCGACCTGGTAGTGGCGACCCGATTTCACAATGTCCTTTTCGCATTGCTTCTCAACAAGCCTGTGATTGCGATTTCATTTCATCACAAGTGTGCTTCTTTGATGAGCGAGATGGGGTTGGCGGAGTACTGCCACGAAATCAGTGACATGAGCGCCGAAAGATTGGTCGAACAATTCCAGGACTTGGAGAAAAATGCGCAGAAGTTGAAACCGCTCATCCGGCAAAAGGTCGAGCAATGTCGAAAGGCTCTGGACGAGCAGTATAGCCTTATCTTCAAAAGTCTATGAGTGCGGATGTGAGTGAACACCCGGCCCGAGACCATGCCCTTGCGCAGCCCTCTCTTACAGATTTGAAGAGAAAGTCGGTGAGGGGCGGTTTCGCCACCCTGTCGGCACAGGGTGTGAAGTTCGTTTTACAAACAGCGACAACGATGGTATTGGCACGGCTGCTGTCGCCGCAAGATTTTGGCTTGCAGGGAATGGCCATCGTTGTGACCGGTTTTCTCGCGCTTTTCCAGGATGCGGGTTTGGTCGCGGCGACCATCCAACGGCTTGAGGTGACTCATGAGCAAATTTCAACCCTTTTTTGGATTAATGCCGCGGTTGGCGTAATGCTCGCCATACTCTGCGCCGTGTCGGCCCCGCTGGTGGTCGCTTTCTACCACGAGCCTCGCTTGTACTGGGTCGCCGTGGTTTCGGGCACGACGTTTATCTTCAACGGGCTGGCGTCGCAGCATGCCGCGTTGCTCACGCGCCGGATGAGATTTGTGACCCAGGCAAACATAGGCGTGTTGTCCCTACTGCTCAGCTCGGCGACGGGCATCGTCATGGCTTTGTTAGGTTACCGTTACTGGTCCTTGGTCGGCATGGCCCTCAGCGGTTCCATCTTCGGTGCTGTGGCTGTATGGATGGCGGTTCCTTGGATCCCAGGGCTCCCGCGCCGCAAATGCGGTGTCCTGTCGATGCTTCATTTCGGCGGGGTGGCAACCTGCAACAACTTTGTTGTATTCCTGGCTTGGAACACGGAGAAACTCCTCCTTGGTCGGTTTTGGGGAGCGGATGCGCTCGGATTGTATGGGCGGGCTTACCAGCTTGTCACTTTACCGGTGCAACAATTGAACGGTGCGGTCACCAGCGTGGCTTTCCCCGCACTTTCGCGGATTCAGCATGATGCCGGACGTCTTGCCAGGTCCTTTCTCCGTGGGTACTCGTTGCTGATATCTTTAACTATTCCCATCACCATCACTTGCGCCCTTTTTGCGGAGGAAATAGTGCACATCGTGCTGGGCCCTAAATGGATGGCGGCGGCACCGATCTTCAGATTGCTTTCCCCGGTGGCCTTGGTGTTCGCTATAGCCAACCCGCTCTCCTGGCTGGTTTTGTCCACGGGCCGGATTGGACGCGCCTTGAGCCTGTCGGCAGCAACAACCCCGCTGGTGATCTTGGGGATCGTGTTGGGCCTGAGCCGCGGACCTACAGGTGTCGCCTTGGGATACTCATCAGCGATGACTCTTTTGATCATCCCGATTGCAGCCTGGTCCAAACTTGGCACAGGAATCACTTGGGCGGATCTCTGGGGAGCCAGCAAGGCACCGCTTGTGTCAGGTTTGTTGGCGGGCGCCGCGGGTTTACTCGTGAAGTTGACGCTGGGTGGCACGTGGGGTTCCATTCCCTGCCTCTTGGTGGGGGCGGGTGTGGTTTTAGGCATTTACGCTGAGCTGCTCCTTTTTGTCATGAACCAGAAGCAAATGTATATGGACATTCTGTCGCACCTGTTGCCGCAGCCTCCGCCCGACCAGGAGAAGAATGGAAATAAGTCGTGCGAGTCGTGAGCCCGTTATTGGCTAAACACACTCAAAAGCGTGGCGGCATCATGAAATTTTCGACTAACAGTGTTTCAGATTTCCATTGAGGAGCAGGAATGTTTCTCCTCGGGTTCTACTGGTCTTCAGAAATCCGCGCATAACAGTTGATCATGATAAACAACCAGATGTCTCATCCGATCCTGGTAAAGGCGGTGCGATTGCAGGTCTTGGGAAAGTCCCCAACGCGCCTTTACTTGCGGCTGAATAAGCGGATCTGGCAGCGGCTCCCTTCGGGTGTGCATGATTTGCGTTTCATTCGGTCCTACGGGGCGTGGTTGCATGCTTTGGTCTGCCTCTGTGCCAGGCGTGAGATGTATTTGGGAACGTTCTTTCTACGGAACCGCCCGGCACTCGAGTTAATGCGGCGTCTGGCTGAGCAGAAAGCCCGCGGTGCGACCTTGAGAATTGCCGTGTTGGCCTGCAGTATCGGAGCCGAGGTGTATTCCATCCTCTGGAGCATCCGCTCGGCGCGACCAGACTTAAAAATTGTTCTGCAAGCTTTGGATATTTCAAAAGAAATCTTGGACTTTGCCGAGCAGGGCATTTACACTCCCGATACCTCCGAGATGGTTCGCTCCTCGATCTTTGCGCGCTTGAGCGAACATGAAAAGCGGGAAATGTTCGATTGGGAAAACGACCAGGCCAAAGTAAAATCATGGCTCCGCGAAGGAGTCATTTGGCGGCGTGGTGATGCCGCTGATCCGGAGCTTGTCAGAGTTCTCGGGCTTCAGGACATGGTCGTCGGGAGCAATTTCCTTTGCCACATGGCTCCAGTGGCTGCGGAAAATTGCCTCCGTAATATCGCGCGCTTGGTTGGGCCTGGTGGTTACCTCTTCGTTTCGGGTGCCGATCTGGACGTTCGAACCAAGGTGGCACTTGACCTCGGCTGGAAACCGGTTCGGGAATTGCTGCCGGAAATCCACGACGGGGATCCATCCGTTCGTGCCGACTGGCCCTGGCACTGGTGGGGGCTTGAGCCAATGGACCAGCGGAGGCGCGATTGGCAAATCCGCTACGCTACAGCGTTCCAAGTGAATTGATCCCGGATTCCACCGTATTCATTCGGATGTTTAAGCTCACTCCTGGTTTTGACGATTCGCAACCAAACGTGCAAGCATCACAATAAAAATCATTTCTGACACGCCCTTGAGTAAAGTTACTAGTTTGGAACAGACCTTGAACGAGTCGCTTGACAAGGTTTGCGCAGATGGCCGAACATCTGTGCCCGGGGAGGCTTCCCTGATCAATAATATTTTGCGCAAAGAAATTTCACTTTATGAAAATTGTCCTGACAGGCTGTGATGGGTATCTCGGCTCGTTGCTCGGGCCCGAGCTTCTGCGCAAGGGCCACGAGGTGACGGGCGTGGATACGGGGTTTTATCGAGAAGGAACGCTGTACCGGGCGGGCGGAACCTTACCGCTGACATTGACGAAAGACCTCCGCCAAATTGGCGTGGAGGATTTGCAGGGCGCGGAAGCCGTGGTGCACCTGGCCGAACTGTCGAATGATCCATTGGGCCAGCTGGCGCCGAATATCACGTATGACATCAACCACAAAGGGTCGGTCCATCTGGCGGAAATCGCCCGCCAGGCCGGGGTTAGTCGGTTCGTCTATACGTCATCGTGTAGCGTATATGGAGTCGCCGAAAGCGATTACGTGGACGAGTCGTCACCGGTGAATCCACAAACCGCCTATGCGATATGCAAAACTCTGGTTGAGCGGGACCTGAAACCAATGGCCAGCGACCAGTTCTCTCCCACTTTTCTCAGAAATGCCACCGCCTATGGAGCTTCGCCGCACATGCGGTTTGACATTGTGCTGAACAACCTCTCGGGACTGGCTTGGACAACAAAGGAAATCCGAATGACGAGTGATGGCACCCCTTGGCGTCCTTTGGTCCATGGTTTGGACATTTGTCGCGCCATCATCGCGGTGTTGGAAGCACCGCGTGAAGCCGTGCATAACGAAATCTTTAATGTCGGTGACACCAAGCATAATTACCGGGTGAAAGAGATTGCCGCGATCGTGGCGGAGACTTTCCCCGGCTGCCAATTGTCGCTCGGCGCGCCGGGCCAGGACAATCGCAGTTACCGGGTTTCGTTTGAAAAGATCCGAAAACATTTGCCCGGTTTCCAGTGCGCGTGGGACGCGCGGCTGGGCGCGCAACAACTTTATGCATTGTTCAAGAAAATTGACATGGCGCCGGAGGTTTTCCAGCACCGGACCTTTACCCGGCTGAAACAGCTCGAATACCTGATTCGTACCCGTCAAATAGACGAGTCTTTCTTTTGGTGTGATAATATTTGAACACGTCCTCACGGCCCGTGGGAGGTCCGATGCGGCCATGAAGTTTATTTACACCGGCTTTGAATGGCAAAATGACTTCTGGATATGATCGCCAGTTGGTGCGTCATCGGAAATGCTCCCGGAATGGATAAAGTATTTCTTCGGATTAGATAGAGCAAAATTCGCAATCAGCGCCGTTGGAAAAATACTGTTTTTCGTCGTCACTTGGTGGTTCAGCAAACTCTAAACGCCATTCTTTCCCGTTCTGCGAACTATTGTCCTATGAAAACATTAAGTGTCATCGTGCCGGTGTACAACGAGGAGAAAACTCTCTCTTACACCCATGAACGCCTGCTCAAGCTTGCGGCGGTGCCCAATCTGTCGTCCAGATTGGAAATCATTTACGTAAACGACGGCAGCCTGGATGAAACCCCGGTCATGCTTGACCATTTGCAGGCAAACACCTCCACTGCAATTGACATCAAGGTTATCCATTTCGCTCGGAACTTCGGGCATTCAGCAGCTGTGACCGCAGGCCTTACCGAATGCACCGGTGAGCTGATTGCCATTATCGACGCCGACCTTCAGGACCCTCCGGAGTTGATCCCGGAAATGGTGGCGCTGATCGAACGCGGCTGGGATGTGGTTTATGGCCAGCGAACCGTGCGTTTGGGCGAGACGCACCTTAAGCGTCTAACAGCTTGGTTATTTTATCGGATTCTGAACTTGTCGACTGGCGTTGAAATTCCGCGAGATACGGGAGATTTCCGGGTTATAACCCGCGAGGTGCGCGATGCGTTGTTGTTGTGCCATGATCAGGAGCCCTTCCTTCGTGGACTGGTTGCCTGGGTTGGCTTTCAACAGAAGGCGTTTCCGTATGTGAGGGAACCGCGCCGGCATGGGACGACCAAGTATCCTTTCAGTAAAATGGTGAGATTCGCGAGCAATGCCATACTAAGTTTTAGTTCCTCCCCACTGCAGATCGCCACCCACGTGGGACTCATTGGCCTGGCGTTGAGTGTGATCATTGGTATATGGGCGTTGTGGACCAAACTGTCCGGGAGGGCGATCAGCGGCTGGACGTCGTTGTTGGGCGGCACGTTGGTCGGACAGTCCGTCACTCTGCTTTGCATCGGGTTCATCGGCTCCTATACCGCGCGTATCTATCGCCAAGTGCAGGGACGTCCTCGCTTCATCGTCCGACAGCGCAAGAATTGGCCGGATCGTGGGACAGGCGCCTGAGGGCATTATGATGAATCGCGCTGTCTGCCAAAGGATTGGATGGGTCATCGCCTGCGTTCTACTGCTGAACGTTGCGTGGTTTGGTTATGTTCGCCATGAACACACGGTCTATTCCTGGGATTATGACGGTTATTGGGCCACGTGCGGCCAGTTCGAGCATTATTGTATGACGACCAGTCATGTGAAGTTCGTACGTGATGTGCTGGGATCGATCCGCCACGATGAATACA
This sequence comes from Candidatus Limnocylindrales bacterium, assembly GCA_035604955.1. GTDB lineage: Bacteria > Verrucomicrobiota > Verrucomicrobiia > Limisphaerales > UBA11358 > UBA11358. Next base: position 163,570 of record DATNHM010000027.1, read on the forward strand.
CTGCCGAACCTGTGGTGCCTGCGGCCGTTGTAATCGCCTTGGGCGAGAAGCTGCACCTGTTCACGTTCTCGCGAACCGCTTACATCATGGCCAACGGCAATTTTTACCTCGTTCCGGCGCTACTGCTGTTGATCTGGCTCGTATCCGTCTTGCAAAACAACGAATTCAGTCTGGATATCAATGCAATCCGGCCTGCTGTATGGTTCGCTGGCGCCTTGATGGTGCTATTCACGCCGGCATTGTGGATTCCACTGCTTCGCGGTTTTCCCGATGGCGGTGGCTTGGTCTTTTGCTTTCTGGTCATGGCGTTGTTCGTGCGTTGGCATCAGAAGCAACGCTCAAAGGCGGATGACGCGCTCACCTGGCTGGTGATTGCGCTAATGCTTGTCGGTCTGGTGTACTTTCGACGCTGGTACTTGTATTGGATTTTGTGGTTCTGGATTGCGGCCGGGGTGCTATGTCTCTGGGATGCGTTCGAGCTATGGCGGAGCGGATCGCGCTGGCAGTTGATCTTCCGTCGCGCAGTCGTGCTGGGTGGCGGCGCAATCGTGTTTGCCATCCTGATGTTTGTGGTTTCACCCCATTTCTCCCGTGAACTTTTTTTAAACAATTTCGCCGACCGCTATGCGGCCTACCGGTTGTCAAAAACTTTCTGGCAGTTTCTCGCAAACAATTTTTCATCACCCGGCATTGACTTCAGCCTGCTGTCTTTGGGAGGCCTTGCTTATGGTTTTTCGATTCCGCACCTTCGCAAGTTGGTTGTCTTTCAAGTCGTTCAATTTGTCGGGGCCGTTGCCCATTTTGGACGCACGCAGGATTTTGGCCCACAACATCGTTACTTGCTGCTCGCGCTGATGCTGCCCTGGGCCACGTTTTTGGTTGCCGTCGGACTCCAGAGATTTCGCTGGCGCCTTGCGGTATGCCTGATTCCGGTCGGCATTCTTACAACGACCCTGTCCTTCACGCCCTTTTCAGAGGCCGTGCCCGCCGCAATCCGGCCTTTGATCGGTGTGGTGGATGGAGCCCCGCAAACCCGCGGCGACCTTGCCGAGTGGCTGAGACTCGGCAAAACAATGGATGCAATTATGCTCTCGCATGGATACGGCCGGGTGTACGTGCTCGGGTCCAGTGCGACCATCAATTCCTCCGCCTTATTGGCCCTCAACCGGTCATTGGATCAAAATTTCACGACCCCTGGTTTTGTTGATTACGCCCGTGAGATTGACAAACGTGACGGCTTTCCCGTCGAACTTTTGCAGGCCAAGTATGTGATTGTTGCCAGTCCAGTTCAGACAGCGCTTAATCCTGCGGAGCAACAGATCGTTGTGGTGCCGGAACTGGAGTTTCTGGGGAGGACTGGCATTGCCGCCGCGTTCGAAAAGCTGCCGTACCAATTCGAGCTTGACGCTGGGGTCACTGACGAACTCGACGGTGGAGTCAAAGTGAACAAGCTTGGTGTAGTAAACGTGTATATTTATCGAAAAATCCGGAACATCACTATGTCGGAGGTGGAACAGCTTTCGGACGCGTTGCGTGAGGCTCACCCAAATCGGCCCTTCATCTACAACCCACCGGCCAACATCAACTGAAGGACTTGGCAGTGGAGCCTACCTCTAACATGGAATAAACGAATGATGGGGAACTCACAAAGTGAGATGAATACTCCGCTCAAATGGTTTCCGCCTGGCCGGGGGCGGCTTGGGCTCGCTTGGGGAGTGGCTGGTTTGGTGTTTTTTGTGCTTTCCGTTTTGGCCAGTCCGCTTTATCCGGTCAAGATCAGTGGCAGTGGTCGTTACTTGGTGGATCAAAACAACGTTCCTTTTTTAATGGTGGGTGATTCGCCGCAGAGCCTGATTGTGAACCTGTCGGCGACCAACGCTGCCTTTTATTTCACCGACCGCGCCACCAACGGCTTCAACAGTGTTTGGGTGGATTTATTATGTGCCACTTACACAAGAGGCCCGACTAACGGCAGCCTGCTAAACGGGACATTACCGTTTACAAACACAATTGCCACCACGAGTTCATACGATTTGACAACACCCAACGAGGCATATTTCGCATACGTGGATCAGATCATCAACCTGGCGGCGACAAACCGAATCGAGGTCATGCTTGATCCCATCGAGACGGGAGGCTGGTTGAACACCATGCTGGCCAACGGCACGAACAACTGCCGGTCCTATGGCCAGTATCTCGGCAATCGCTACAAAAATTTCCCGAACATTATCTGGTGCAGCGGAAATGATTTTCAGAACTGGAGCAACCCGGCTAACGATGCCGTCGTAACGGCGGTGGCGTTGGGCATCAAGGACCAGGACACGAATCATCTTCAGACGGTGCAATTGAACTATCTTTCGAGCAGCTCATTGGACGACCCAAACTGGGCGCCCATCATCGGCCTCAACGCCGCCTACACCTATGCTCCGACCTACGCCGAAGTCCTGCACGCCTACAACCAGTCGAGCGCCATCCCGACCTTCATGATCGAAGCCGGCTACGAATACGAGACGAACAGCGGCACTGACGGCGGTTCGACGCGCAATCTGCGTATGCAGGAATACTGGACGATGCTTTCCGGTGCGACCGGGCAACTTTACGGCAATCACTATACCTGGCAATTCGCATCCGGGTGGCAGAACTATCTCGATTCGCCCGGTGTCGTTCAGCTCGGTTACATGGCGAACCTGTTCGGTTCACGAGCGTGGACCAAACTGGTGCCGGATCAGACCCAGGCCTTCGTGACGCGCGGTTACGGCAGCTTCGTCACGAACGGCCTCTTTACCGGCAACAACTACGTAACGTCGGCCCTGACGCCCGACGGTTCGCTCGGCATGGCCTATCTGCCTCAAGGCGGGACGATTACTGTCGCCATGACCAACTTGCAGAATACCATCACCGCCCGGTGGTTCGACCCCAGTGCAAATACCTTTACGACCGTTGCCGGCTCGCCATTCTCAAATGCCGGCACGCAAAACTTCACGTCACCGGGTAACAACAGCGCCGGTAATCCCGATTGGATGCTCGTATTGGAGGTCATTAAAAAACCACCGACGTTGAGCATTTCCGTTACTCCAACAAACACTGCTGTCGTAGCCTGGCCGGGCTATGTCCTGCAACAAAGCCCAAATCTCACGACAACAAGCTGGGTCAATGCAACAAATGCGATTGCAGTTGTGAGCGACGAATACCAGGTCGTCATTTCGCCCTTGGCCGGCCAGGAGTTTTTTCGTTTGGAATCTGTTGCCGACACGCCCTCGTTGCAGATCTTTCAGGCGGCCGCACATGCCACAGTCGTGGCATGGCCCGGCTATGTCCTGCAACAAAATTCAAATCTTATGACCACGAACTGGGTCAATACGACGAATCCGATATTGGTTGTCGGCGACGAATATCGGGTTGTGATTTCACCGATTGTCGGCCAGCAGTTTTATCGGTTGATGAATCCCTAAGCTGATTACCAGTCAGAGAGACGGCACTCTAAACTAATGTCTTCGGCATAAGCAGCAGTCGTGAGATTCGACCCGACCAAACATTCTGGTGCGTTTATTGTGGAATCGGAACCGCACGAGGATTCCAAGCTGCGGAAACGGATGCGCCGCCAATGAAATCCGCTTGACAAATCCCAAAAACTTTGAAATTAGTTGGTACAACACTTGCATTATCGTTACTCAACTGTGCGCACACCATATTCCAATATATCCCGACGCGTGGGGTCGTCCTGGCTCGCCACAATTTTATTGTCCACCTCATTTTGGCTCGCTGGATTAACCGAGGTTGGAGCAACGGGTCTGGCGTTTTCGACCGTGACAATTTCCGGAACGAATTTGGTTGTTGGTGGGTCCGGGGGCGTGGCGGGTACGGCCTATTATCTGATGGCAGCGACGAATCTGACACAGTTGCCGGTGGCCTTGTGGAATC
>DATNHM010000028.1:0-23136 GCA_035604955.1 Candidatus Limnocylindrales bacterium
TCGCCCCGTCCCTCTCCCCGCCTGGCGGGGAGAGGGTGGCCGAAGGTCGGGAGAGGGGACGTTCAGTAAATGTGAGTGCCTTTTCCGAGATCCGTTATCCGCCGGTGGCGAGCGTGGTTTTGGGATTCCGGCGTGAAGACGTGGCACATCCCTGCCGGGGTTTCGGCATGTTGATTCCGAAAGTCGAAGGCTTCCGAATTCTCGGCACGATTTTTTCGTCATCGCTGTTTCCGAACCGCGCGCCCGCCGGCCACATCACGCTCACGAGCTATATTGGCGGCGAGCGGCAGCCGGATTTGGCGCTGCGGCCCGCGGACGAACTGGTCACGCTGACGTGCGAGGATTTGCGCGTGTTGCTCGGGGTGAAAGGCCGGCCGGTGTTCCGGCACATGACGCTTTACCCGAAAGCGATTCCGCAATACAATCTCGGGTACGGCCGTTACCGCGAATTGATGAGCGCCATCGAAAATCAAGCCGCCGGTCTTTTTCTTGCCGGCCATTATCGCGAAGGCGTGTCGTTGGGCGATTCGATGGTTTCCGGTTGCAACATCACTGAACGCGTGGGAAAATTCCTGACTGCCAAATGAACAGAGGCGTCCTGCTGGTCAATCTGGGCTCGCCGGATTCGACTTCGGTTGGAGACGTGCGGCGTTACCTGAATGAATTCCTGATGGACGCCCGGGTGATTGACTCGCCGTGGCCGTTGCGGCGATTCGTCGTGGGCATGATTCTTATCACCCGCCCGAAACAATCCGCCGAGGCTTATCACCAGATCTGGACGCCCGAAGGTTCACCGCTCGTCGTCACGAGTCGCCGCGTCCAAACGAAGCTGCGGGAACGCATCACCCTGCCGGTCGCCCTGGCGATGCGATATCAGAACCCTTCCATTCCGAACGCGATCCTCGGGTTGGCGGAGCAGAAAATTGATGAGGTTTTGCTCATCCCACTGTTTCCGCACTACGCCATGTCGAGTTACGAAACGGCCGTCGAACGTGTCAAAGCCGTCGCCGCCAAACTCGCGCCGCAGATGCTGATCAAGGTCCAGCCACCCTACGGGGATTCACCGGATTACATCGCGGCGCTCGTGGCCAGTGCGGCGAATTATCTGGAGGCAGGCTACGACCATTTGTTGTTCAGTTTTCACGGCATACCGGAGCGGCATCTCAGAAAAACCGATCCGACCGGCCGCCACTGCTTGACGGTCCCGAACTGTTGTGAAGGCAACAATCCAGCGCACGCGACGTGTTACCGGGCGCAGTGCCTGAAGACCGTCGCCGCATTTGTAAGAGAAGCGGGCGTGCCTGCCGGGAAATTTTCCGTGTCATTCCAGTCCCGCCTGGGCGGAGACCCGTGGCTCAAGCCGTACACTGATTTTGAACTGGCCGCTCTGCCCGAACGCGGCGTCCAAAATCTTCTGGTCATCTGCCCGGCGTTCGTTTCGGATTGTCTGGAAACACTGGAGGAAATCGGCATTCGTGGGCGCAAAACGTTCCTGTCGGCCGGCGGGAAAGAGTTCACCCGGATTCCCTGTTTAAACGAACACCCGAGCTGGATTGCCGCACTGGAGAAAATGATTGAACGCTTTTAAAAAGCCGGACCGCAGCCTGAAGCCGGTCGCCTTTACTTCCTTGCCTTCCGCCGTCCGGCGCCCTGCCCGAATTTGAGTTTAACCGTGTCCTGCAAAAAGCCGAGCAAGCCTTTTCTCCGCTTGGGCAGGACGGTCGGGATCGGCTCGCATTTATGACTGCACAACGGGCAGAGAAAATGCGGTTCGCCGCCCTTGAAACGCAACACGTGCACGCAGTCCGTGCACATCACCTCGTGACAATGGGTGCACCGATAGGTGGCCTGGGCACGGGAGTGGCGCGGACAAACAATCATGCCATCCGGCAGTACCACCGGCGGCCGGGGCCGGTCGCGCTCGAATTGTGGAATCGCAACGTTGACGTCGGTGGATTCGACAAACATTTCCACATCACCCAGGTTCACCGTCTGCCCCGGAAGCAACCACGCTTCCCGGACCGGGTCGCCGTTGATGAATGTGCCATTGGTTGAGCCGCAATCACGAATCATCACGCCGTCGTTCGACAGCACGATCTGACAGTGGTTGACGGAAACCGTGGGATGATTGATGGAGAAATCGCATTCCGGGCTGCGGCCGATCTGGTTGACGCCGAGGCGCAACTCGAGCGTTTGATTTTTCATGCCTTCTGTCTTAATTAACAGTCTCGCCATGCTATCCTCCGATTTTCTGTCCGAAGATATTCTCCACTTCCTGGCAATAAAAGTCGAGAGGAAAATGGGTAGCGGTACTTTTTGAATCTCAGCCAACGTTTGACCGACGAAAGCCAAATTTTGCTAAGTTGCCCCAAAACATGTTGAGACGGATGCTCCGTTCATCAGCATTCTGGGCGGAGTGAAAGAGTCCCCGAACACATTAACATCAGAGAAAAGATCGACTGAAACGGACGCACTAGTGGGACTGGGCTTTCCGGTGCTGGTTCAGACTGACCAATTCAGATGTATAGCCTATCGGGATAGAGGGGGAAAATGGAGAGACTATTACCATAAGGAAGAATTGCATGGGAAGATAGAACTGGTCGATTTTGCATAAAGTTCGTCTAACAGATTATCAATTTCCTCCAAACTCCAAACATGGTCTGTGATGCCCGCTTCCATAGCTGGCGTCACGCGCGAGGTCTGGTGAAGCTGCCTCGTTCATGTCCCTGCTTGAGCGTTTAGGCAGGGGGAAACTTTGACCCGAAAAGGGGAAGGTTCAAGCCCAAAGTGAGATTTCAGAAATCAAAACGCACCACTACCGGAAAATGCGCCTGTTCCCAGGCCTGCTGCCGGTGTTACTGCAGCGGGTTCCGGGCAAAGACAAATTCCCTGACAAGCTGCCCGCCAATCAAATGCTCCTGGACGATGCGTTCCAAAACATCCGGCGTGCAGGAGTGATACCAAATGCCTTCAGGATAAACGACCGCAATCGGCCCATGCGCACAAACCCGCAGGCAGTTGACCTTGGTGCGATAGACCAGCGGTTGCGGCCCGCTCAGATTCAATTCCTTGAGCCGGCGCTTCAAAAATTCCCACGCCGCCAGCCCCGCCGCCCGGGTGCAACATTTCGGCTCGGTCTGATCGGCGCATAAGAAAATGTGTCTTCGGAATTTTTCAATGCCGAACGTTTCGACGGCGTTTTGCAGTTCATCGTTCATGCCGGAAGGAACGCCAATATGCCGTTCCTCCTGAAATGTCTCAACGGGAAAACGACAGGCCGATGACACCCGTCACGGCAATCAACGCGCCGAGGGTTGAGCGCAGGCCGATTCGTTCACCGTCGATGAGACGGGTCATGGGCAGCAGCAGGATGGGCGTGGTGGCGATGACCGCGGTGACAATGCCCGCCGACGTGTTTTCGAGCGCCCACTGCATGCAACTCACCCCCACCGTCTGGCCGGCCAGGCTGTTGGCTACGACCCAGGGCCACAGGCGGCGCCATTTGTCGCGTGAGACGCGCAAGCTGTTTGGTTCCAGGATGCCGCCGTGCGCGTGTGCGCTGCGCCATTTTACAGCCAGTAAAAGCACACCCAGCGCGATGGCACCGCCAATGACGCGCTGGTAACCGGTTGTGCCGGGGTCAGGATGCTCGCCCGCCGCGTGCGCCACGGCATAGGCTTTGCGGCTCAACACCGCGCCGAGCGCGCCGCCGAGTGCACCGACCACGGTGCCGGAAATTCCGACGAACATCTGGCGCGGCGTGATTTCCAAGTGTTCGCTCGGGGCAAGCGCAATCGCCACACCCGCCAAAATGACCGTGATACAAAATAATTTGGTGAGGTCCAGGGTCGTGCCGAGCCACCACCATTCAATGGCCACCGCAAAAGGCGCCGTGAGGCATTGGGTCAGCAAGACCGTCCGGCGGCTGCCGAGCCGGGGCAGGGCTTGAAAATAACCGCTGTCGCCCAGGCCAATTCCAGCCAGTCCGCTTAAAACGAAAACCGGAAAAGCGGCGCCGGCAAAACCGTTGCCGAAGCTGTTCGCCCAAATGGCCAGAAACAGGGTCGCCAGGCAGGCGCGCCAGAAGTTGGCTTCCACACCGCCGATTTGTGTGGCCGTGCGATAACCACAAATTGCGGAGATGGCAAACAACAATGTGGTCAGGAGCGCGGCGAGCATGGGGCGCGCAGGAGTGATTACAACTGGTCGTAATACTCGTCAGAGCCGACCGCACTTTCATCGCCGGTGCTCTCGATTTCCACGCCGCTCTCCTTGAGAATTTTTGCAATGTCCGGTGAGACCCAGCGTTTGTCCTTGTCTTTGCTTTTCCGCACAGGCTTGATGCGAAAATGCCCCGTGGCATTCGATTCCAGAATGCCGCGTTCCTCCATGCGGAGCAAAACCGGTTTGGCCCAGTCCGGCTCTTCATGGAACCGCTTTTTGCCGCTGGCGCGTCGGCAGATTTCCCGGGCGGCAATATATTCACCGCCCCAGGACTTGAGGAACTGATAAATCTCACGCTCGTCCGCATCCATAATGGCAAACTGCCACAACCGGGCGGCGGAGTCGAGTCACTATCAACCCCCCGGCGGGCGCCAGACCACCGCTTCCGGTTCGGATGGGATATTAAGAGACTCAAACTCCAGTCCGCCCCGGTGGGCGTGCCGTTGCGGGCTACAAGCAAACTCCCCCATTTTTATTTTTGATGTAACATGTTAATGATAATTAACTTGAATGGTTGGTCTGAAAATTGATTCCAAATCAGTTGGCGCAGAAATCGCTGTATTTCCGTTCAAATTATGTTGTGGTGGACGTACCAGCAACTTCGCGTGAGCAACCCAAAGACCCGGCTGGCAACGGTCGAAAAGCTTGCGCAATCCGAGCATTCCGATTCGGTTGAGCCGCTGCTTTTTGCCCTGAAGGACCAGGAAACCGAAGTTCGCAGCGCCGCCGCGCGGGGGCTGGGCAGATTCCAGGACCGGCGGGCGGTTGAACCTCTGGTGCAAATGTTGCGCGATCGTGCTCCGCTGGCGCGCGCCGCGGCGGCGGAGGCCTTGGGCCAATTGGGAGATTCGCGGGCCATCGGCTGGTTGGTCAACCTGCTTCGGGATGCCGAGCCCGCCGTGCGGTCACGCGCGTCCATGAGTTTGCGGCAATTGGGCTGGCAACCGGACAACGACACCGAACGCGCATTTCATCTCATGGCCACGGGTACGCTGCGCCAGGTCGCCGCGCTGGGTGTTGGGGCAATCGAACCTTTGGTCGGGTTGCTCCGGAGTGGTCCGCCGGACAAACAATTGGAGGCCGTCAAGACCATGGGTGAAATGGATGACCGGAGCGTCATCAAGCCGTTGCTGGAAGCGCTCCGGAAAAGCACACCGGCCGTAAGGATAGCGGCCCTGGAGGCGTTGGAACGTTTTGCCGATTCCTTCGCTTATGATGACGTGGAACGTCTGCTCGCCGACCCCAACCCCGGCGTCCGTTCCGCCGCTGCGGAAACGGTCGCCAAATGTAATGGGGCCCGCGCAGTGTCCGCGCTGGTCCGCCTGTTAAAAGATTCGTCCTGGGAAGTGCGCCAGGCGGCGGTCAGGGCGTTGGGCAATCTGGGTGAGGCGACGGCGGTGGAGGGACTTTGCCAGGCGCTGCGTGACAAGGACCGCGACGTGCGTGAGGGGGCGACGGTGGCTTTGGGCCGCATTGGTGATGCGAGCGGGATTTATTCCCTGGTGCTCGCTTTACTGGATCCTGAAAGTGCCGTGCGTAATGCAGCGACCAACTCACTACAGCTGATTGACCGCCATTGGCTGAAGACGGAGGCTGCCCGCCGGGCATTGCCGGAAATCAAGACGGCCCAGAATCATCGGGACTATTGGGTCCGCCACAGCGCCACCAAATTGCTGCACCAACTGAACATCATTGTTCCCGACAAGCCGGACACCCTGCCGGCAGCGATTTCCACGGCGCAACGGCCGGACACTTCGGTGTCTGCCGCTTTTGCCATTCTGGCTGAGCTGCTTCGTGACCGCGACCGGGACCTGCGGCTGGCAGCGGCGGCCGCCTTCGGACAATTGCGAGAGAAGGGGGCGAAGGCGCTCCTGACCGCAGCCACCCGGGACAGTGATAATCTTGTCCAACAGGCGGCCCAAAGCGCCCTGGCAGCGTTGAATTGAAAACCGTTGGGACGGCCCCGATTTTGTACCCCGTGACGGCGACTTCCGGTACGGGAATTGCGGTATTTTATGCGAATTTCTTGATAAAAAGTGAACGCGACGGCTAAACAATATCAAATCCTGTTTGTGGACGACGACCCGGATTTTCTGGCCATGATTCAGGATTTCTTTGCCACGTTGGGTGAAAAAATCTGGCAAATCCATTGTGCGACCTCCGCCGATCAGGCGCTGCAACTCTTGAAAGCCCGCAAAATGGATCTCGTGGTGTCGGACGTCAACATGCCGATGCTGGATGGCATCCAGTTCCTCCACATCCTCAACCGCAGCCACCCGGATTTGAAAAAAGCGGTGATCACCGCCAATGCCACCGAGGAGAAACGCTCCGCCTGTCTCGCCGAAGGCGCCGAATTGTTCATCGAAAAACCGCGCTCGCCGGAAGGGTTGAAATCCATCTTCATCATGCTGGAGGAATTGATCACCTGGACGCCCCAGGAAGGTTTCCAGGGTGTGTTGCGCCGGGTTGGTTTGCAGGATGTCATCCAGATGGAATGTCTCGGTCGCACCTCGTCTATTCTCGAAATTCATAATCTGCAATTGCGGGGACGGATTTATATCGAAGACGGCAGGATTATTCATGCGCAAGCCGGTGACACGGCGGGAGAAGCCGCGTTTTACAAATTGTTGGCCCTCCCCAGCGGCGAGTTCCAATTGCAACCGTTCGAATCACCGCCAAAACGCACCATCGAAGGACAATGGGAATTTTTGCTGATGGAAGCCGCGCGGGTACACGATGAAACCGTCGCGGAAGCCGCGGCCGCCGGGTTGGTTTCCCCATCGGAGCCCGCACCAGGCGTTGAGCCCTCTATCGCGGCGCCTGATGCCGGCACGCGGGTTAAGGAGACTTTGATTTGCTCCGGCACGGGTGATCCGCTTTACGTCTGGCAATGCCCGGACCGGCCCGCGCGGGTGGCCCTGTTGCGGGAGGTGGCGCAACAGGCGGCGCGCTTCAGCCAGTTAATGCCGCTGGGAAATTTTGATCGGCTGGAAATTCAACTTGCCGACAGCCGGGCGGTGGCGCAGGCGGGAGCAGACCGCATGGTCTTCGTCCGGGTTTCGTCCCTGAAAGAAGAACCGGCAACCCGAATCCAATGAGCAACACCTCCCAGGAACGGCTTGCGGCCGGTACGATGGTGCCGGGATTGCTCGGTTGTGGGCTGCGCCTGCCTGACTCCACCTGCTTGAGTTACAGTTTCGATGAAATGTACCCGCGTGAGCATTGGGATTCTATCCTGAATCAATTGGCCGAAATGATGACGTCACTGGCCGGCCAGGGACTGGCTCCGCGCCGGCTGACCTGGACATTTGAGCAGGGCCAGATTTTCCTGATACCGCGGCCGGACGGCGCGCTGCTGGCCCTGGCCACCCAACCCAACACCGAAGCGGCGGAAAATGTGGACCAGCTCGCCGAGGAATTTTTCTCGCTGACCCCCGGCGATTAATCCCGGCGGACGATCGTTGCTCTCAAACGTTTCCTTTTTACTTTTCCAATTTTCCTTTCGCCTTCATCCTGACGGCGTGGAATTGTCCGTCTCGGAAATCCGTCAAGCCGTTCAAAACGCTTTGGCCGAGGACATCGGCAGCGGTGACGTCACCACGCTGGCCACCGTGCCGGAAACGGTAATGGCCCGGGCCGCCCTGCGCGCACGCGAACCGCTCGTCGTCGCCGGCCTCGCTTTCGCGGAAGCGGCGTTCACTGAGCTTTCACCGGCGGTGAAAAGCGAACGGTCGGCCGAGGATGGTCAATCCCTGAAGGCGGACGACATTTTGCTGCGCGTTTCCGGGCCGGCGCGCGCGATTTTGACCGCTGAGCGCGTGGCACTGAATTTTGTCCAGCGACTTTCGGGCATTGCCACGTTCACCGCGCAATTCGTCGAGGCCGTCAAAGGAACCCCGGCGCGAATTCTCGACACGCGCAAAACCACGCCCGGCTGGCGGCGGTTTGAGAAATACGCCGTCGTCTGCGGCGGCGGAAAAAACCACCGGCTCGGCCTGTTCGACATGGTGCTGATCAAGGACAATCATCTCGCCGCCCTGCAGCACGAGCAGCCCAACGCCATCGCCGCGGCGGTGGCCCGCGCGCGTGAAAAATTTCCAGGATTGAAGATTGAAGTCGAAGCCGACACCCTGGAACAAGCCGAGCAGGCCGCCGAGGCGGGCGCGGACATGGTTCTGCTCGACAATATGAACCTGATCCAACTGCGGCTCGCGGTGCAGAAAGTCAAGGGCCGCGCGCAAACCGAGGCCAGCGGCGGCGTGAACCCGGCCAACGTTCATGCCATCGCCGGGACCGGGGTGGATTTTATCTCCGTCGGCGCGCTCACGCATTCCGCGCGCGCGGTGGACATCGGCCTGGATTTTGAAAATTAAAATCAATGACCACGGACGCAAAAATTCTTTCGGCGTTGCGCGCGAGTCCTGACGGCGTGTCCGGCGAGGATCTGGCCGGACAATTGGACATCAGCCGCGCGGCCATCTGGGCGCGCATCGAGGAACTGCGCCGGTTGGGTTACGACATCGAGGCCGGTCCGCATTTCGGCTACCGGCTCGTCAGCGTGCCGGACGTGTTGCATGCCGACGATTTGCTGGCGCGCCTTTACAAGACCAAAATCATCGGCCGCGACATCCGCGTGTTCGAGCAGACGACCTCGACGAATGACGTGATTGAAAAGCTCGCGCGCGACGGGGTGAAGGAAGGCGTGGTGGTGTTCGCCGAATCACAAACCAAAGGGCGCGGCCGGCTCGGACGGAAGTGGATTTCACCCGCGTACAAGGGGCTTTGGTTCTCCATTTTATTGCGGCCGGATTTGCGGCCGCAGGAAACAACGCAATTGACCGTTGCCTCAGCCACCGCGCTGTGCCGCGCCCTCCAGGCTGAAACCGGTTTGAACCCCGAAATTAAATGGCCAAACGACGTTTGGGTGAACGGGAAAAAGGTCGCCGGCGTGTTGACCGAACTCAGCGCGGAACTGGACCGCGTCAACCACGTCATCCTCGGCATCGGCCTGGACGTGAATCTGGGGACGGGCGAATTTCCGGCGGATTTGCGCAAGCAGGCGACGTCGCTGAAAATTGAAGCGGGCCGGGCCTTTTCGCGCGCGGACCTGGCCGCGGCCATCTTGCGCGAGCTGGACAACGATTACCTGCGCGTTTGCGCCGGACAATTCACCAAAGTCGCTGATGAATGGGAGGGGCGTTGCCAGACGATCGGCCGCGACGTGACGATTCAGATCGGCAACCGCCGCGTCCAGGGCCGGGCGGAATCGCTCGGCGAGAGCGGCGAATTATTGTTGCGTACCGAACACGGTCATTTGGAGCGCATCAGCGGCGGCGATGTGACGTTGGAGAGGTAATGGGTGATTCGTTAAATGAGTGATTGGTGATTGGTTTTTCGCGTCTTGCGTTATTTCATTGACCAGCTACCCATTTAACCAGTCACTTATTTAACCAATCACTATGCTTTTGCTCTTCGACATCGGCAACACGCACACGCACATTGGTCTGGCGAACGACTGGCGGGTGACCAGGCAAATCAACCTCCCGACGGTTGAATGGTTTGGTGGAAACGCCAAACCGCACGTGATTAAATTTGTGGGCGCAAGACAAATTGGAGGTGTCGTTTTATGCAGCGTTGTGCCGAAGGCAACACCGGTCGTCCTGCAAGCCGTTCGCCAGCTTTGGAAATTAAGGGCGCTGGAGCTTAACCCACAGACGTTGCGCGGCCTGGGCATTGATTATCCCAGACCGCGCACCATCGGCCCCGATCGGCTGGCCAACGCTATCGCCGCCAAACATCACTTCGGTGCGCCGGTGGTGGTGGTGGATTTCGGCACGGCAGTGACGTTCGATATTGTGAATCGCGCGGGTAATTATGCCGGCGGCATCATCGCGCCGGGTCTGGCGGCGATGACGGATTATCTGCACGAGAAAACGGCGTTGCTGCCGAAAATCCGGATTCGTGAAGTGGCCGCCGTTGTTGGTAAAAACACAGAGCAGGCGATGTTGATTGGCGCGGTGCATGGGTATCGCGGTCTGGTGCGCGAGCTGATCGCCGAATTGAAGCGCGCGTTGAAGGTAAAAAATCTGCCCGTCATTGCGACCGGCGGTTATGCGCGATTGATGGCCGCAAAACTGCCGGAGATTTCCGCCGTCGAACCCGACCTGACGCTCGAAGGGTTGCGGTTGACGTGGCGAGCAGCGCCGGTTCACGGCCACCGGTAAATCAGCGTTGCAAAAACACCGTGCGCCGTGAAATCGTTCAAGTGGGTGCTGCTCGGTTCGGAATATCGCGAAAATTCGTAATGTAATGCTCCGGAAAGATTCCGGGTCAACTGCCGCGTCAAGCCCACAAACAAAACGTGACGCGTATAATCCAGGCCCAGGGGTACGCCGTTCGGCGCATTGTTTTGTCCGAAACCGGCGTCGGAAAAGCTGTAGGAGGCCTGCAGCCCGGTTTTCGCATTCAACGCATAAGCAGTGGTTCCGGTAAAGGTGTAAATGTCGCCGCGATAAGGCACGACGGAGGAATCGCCATTGACGGCGGTAACTGCCAACGAGTGAGTATAGGTGAACGTCCCGGAAAAGTATAATCGCCGGAATGGCGTCAGGGTGGCGGTGATGCCACAGGTCTGCGCCCGGTAGCGCCCGTCGTCAATCTGGCCACCGTTCGGTGGGGGGAAGAGAGGTGGATTGGGATCCGTGGTGGATGAATACTCGGTAGCGGTCAACTGGTAGCTTAACGTGGTTCGCAACCAGTTTAAGGGATGGAGCGTCAGTTTGGTTTCAACGCCGTCACTTTGAATCTTCCGGTTGAGGATGAATGCCGGATAGCCATTGAAGGGAGCGGCAAATCCCAGGTTGAGTGGATCATTGAACACATCGATCAGGTGATTGTAATCCGAGTCGCTGTACTGCCTCAGGTAGGCTGCTTCCCAGGCCACCCAATACCAGGGCGAGGTGTTGAAACCGGTTCGGAGATTGTAATGGAGGCTGGTCACGTCGGTTTTGTTCGTGTACTGCCCGGCACCGGCCTGCTGGAATTCGCCAATACTGTCCTCGTCAAATCGCGCGTCGGCGAAAAGGACGGTGAAAGGAATCCTGGTGAAGCGCAGATTCGCATTTTGTGACGCCTTGAATTCATCGTAATCGGAGAACCCGTCGGCGTTGTTGCCCGATTCAAAGTAAGGAATGCTGTCACCAAATCCCTCCTGGTGCGTCCATTCGTTCTGTGAACCCAGCGAGCAGCTCAAATAGTCCAATGGCCGAAAGAGACTGGCCACGCTGAAGACCTCCGATTCGCGGCGCAGGGTGATCTCACCGCTGGTCCACGCAGACGGCTCGGCGACAACCGGGTTAAAGACCGGGCTGTTGGTCTGGCTGAAGAAATCGCTGCCGTCCAACTTCGAATAATAGTAACCGGCGGATAAGAACCACCAATCGAAGAGTTGTTTCTCCAGCATGACTGTGTTCATGCCCTGAACATGGTGATAATTATCCGAAGTGGAGGTGGTACCACTGTTCGGGCCGGTCTGCTGGAAAATATTATTTTCGTTCCCGCGGTTGTTCAGGCTGTAAAATTCGACCTGTGCGTTGTCCTCCAGATGCCAGTCGTCGAAATCGTATGTGACATCAAGCTTGAGGATGTGGGTTTGTTCGTCAATGGCTTTGGTGGAGGGCGCAATATTGACGCCGCTCGCCGTACCCCAGTCCAAGGTGGATTCGATTCCCTTTTTAAAATCATATTCGTAGCCCAGCACGATTTGTGGCCAGCGCGGCAGGGTTAAGCCGAAATCCGCCAAGAACCGGCCGTTATCCACGTAGAAATCCTGGTTCAAACTCAACTCAGGCGGAATCGCGACCGGATCGTATCCGCCGCTGTCATCGTAATATTTGCGCCATTCTTCAAAACCAGTGTGGATGAATCCATGGTCCGCCTCATCCACCGCCAGGTTCAACTTATAATCCCGGTCGGGGGCGATAACATGCCCGCTGAGCGAGAATTTTTCCGTAGGACTGGTTTGTTGGGTGAATGAAAACTCTTCAGCCCCGCCCGAAAAACCGTCATTCACGCCCTGAAGTTCGCGAAATTTCGCCTTGTCACCCTGGACATCAATCCAGCCGATCGTGGGCGAGAAGGAAAGGCCAAGTGACGCGATTTGATTCGTTGTGCTCCAATTCCCACCCTGGTCAATCCAGGCGCGCAACAGGCTGATTTGTTCCGGAGTCAGCTGGTTGCCTTTGCCCATTGGCGGCATCTCCATGTCTTTCACCTGCCGGGCCACGTAATGGATCAACAGACTGCTGGTGCTGTCTCCCGCGACAATGTCATTGGTGTCGTTGTCACCACCGGCCAATGCCGAGGGGCGGTCGTCGAGCCGGAAGTGACTCTTCGGTTTTTCGCCGCTATGACAACGGAAGCAGGAAGTTTCGAAAATGGGCTGGACGTCGCGGTCAAAAACAATTTTCACCCCGGCCGGTGGAGGCAAGGGCACCGGGTTGGTTTCGGCGGCGGAAATTGAAAAAGAAAAAAGACAAAAGACAAGACGCAAAATTGGAAATTGATGGAAAACCTCGAAGGCCCAACACCCAACCTCCAACATCCGATGAATTGCCGAATCCAGGAGCGTTCGAGGTTGGATGTTCGATGTTGAATGTTGAATGTTCATTCAGTATCGCAACAGCGGGTCCACGTTCGAACCGTGAATGGCCGTGTGACAACCGGCCGTCCAGCAAGTCCCTACTTGTAAAAATGGCGTATGATCCACGTTGCCGATCAGGATGGCACCGGAGTTTCCCGGCGGTTGCACCTGCGCGTGACAACGCAGACAAAGATTCGGGTCGCTTTCGATCAGCATCTTTCGGTTGATCGAGCCGTGGGGATTATGGCAGACCGCGCAGCCTTCGCGCATGGCTTCGTGCTCGAAAACGAATGGGCGCGTTTGATCGCGGTGGCATTGCGCGCAACTCTCATTTTGCCGGGCCATGGCCAGCCCGCCTTTCGGTTTTAGAATATCCCCCCCGTGCGGGTCGTGGCATTGCACGCAACTCATGTGCCCCTCAATGACGGGGTGATGCTGCGGCAGGTTGAACTCGGCTTGTACGTCCAGATGGCATTGGAAACAGGATGTCGGGTCGGTGCCCGGATTAATGATAAATTTTGCATTACCGCCGGTTTCGATGTGTTTGCTGCCGGGGCCGTGGCAGGATTCGCAACCGGTGTCGCCGGCCATTGCCGCGTTGGCAAAATGAACCCGGGCATGCGGACTGGCGGGAAACTCCCGGACCATCTCGGCATGACAATCCATGCAGGCCTGGTTACCGACATAATAGGCGCCCGGGATTTCCAGCGGCACCGTTACTGCCGTCGGCGTGGTGGAACAGGAATTCAAAAGGGGCATCACAGCCCCCGCCGTTCCCAATGCCGCGATGAGGATGGCCATTGGCTTCAGCCTTATCCCGTCTTTGGACGCCCGGCACATGAGTTTCAGCGTTGAGCGGGTTGATTGGTCACTGCCGCCGCTTTGATGATTTCGGCAACGATCGAGTCGGAAAAGTCCCCGCTGACCGGGAACACCGTCTGTAAATGACCGTTCCCATCCACAATGAGCGTGCGGAAGTTATGATTGATTAATCCATTGTCGGATTCGTAGTGGACGCCGGACTGTTCGGCCAATTCACCGATTTTCTCCGGCGGCCCGGTCAGAAAGCTCCAATGCTTCGGATCATATCGATAGCTGTCCCCGTAGGCCTGCAGCACGGCTGGCGTGTCGAATTCGGGATCGAACGAAATCGAGAGAAAATGCCAGTTGGTCGGCGCACCGCGCAGGGCTTCAAGTTTTTGTGAGGCTTCCTGAAAATTTTTTGACAGTCGCGGGCAATAATTCGGCAGGGGACAACGGGTATAAACGAAGGTGATGGCGAGTGCCTGCCCATGAAAATCGCTCAAGCTGACGGCCTGCCCCAGTTCGTTGGTGAACTTGTAATACCAAAGGGGATTTCGGCCGTGAGCTGGCGGCGGCGGTAATGGTTTGCTTTCGCTTAAGGGAACGGTTCCGATGCGGGTGATCCGGTCCACCCAACTGTCCGTCTGTGTCACGTGAAGCTGAAAGGTGACCAGGTCGCCGGGATGCAAACCGGCCAGTTCCCGGGTGTCCCTGACCTTGAACGGCATGGTCATGGCGCTCATATAATTGGAAACGGCCTCGTGACTGATGGTGACCGTTTGATCGTTGGAATTGAATTCGCGCACGACGCCCCGGGCGGCGAACACTTGTGCGCCGGTCTCAGCCGGATCCGGAGATGGCGCGGATTGTGCGTGTGGCGAGAGCAGCGAGGCAAAACAAAAAACGCCTGTCAAAAATCCCCGGGACCACATACTTTTTCAACTTGCCGTTAATTCAACTCTTGGTTTGTCGGGTGAAATAACGGGTTTGCGGCTGCTACGCAAGCTCATCACGGGCTTGAATTCGGCTGAAGACGGACGCGGTAATATCCCGGATTCCCCGAGGCAGCGGGGTCGTCAAACAGGACCGGACTGCCCGCCGCCATATTCGTGCTGAGAATGGTCCAGCTGCCTGAACTCAAACTTGAGGTTCGTTGGACTAGATAAGTAAGCCCTGGATTTGCCGTATAATCGAAACGGAAATCCGACGGCGGCAGGAATTGCGGCGCACTCAGGATAATGGGCACCGGCGTAACGACGTGAATGGTAACGGAATCGGTGGAGGTCAATCCGCTGTTGTCCGAAGCCACGGCCGAAAAGGTGTAATCCGCTGCCCCCAGGCTGCTCACCGGGACCGCATAGGGCGAGGTCGGCACGTTGGCCAGCGAGGCCGCGCCCTCGAAAAATTGAACATTGGTCACGGTTCCACTCGAACTGGAAGCGGTTGCCGTCAGCGTAAAGGAGGCCGGCGTGCTGAAGGTGGCATTATTAACCGGATTGGTGATGGCAACCGTTGGTGGGACAGCAACCGCCGCGACGTTGACCGCCCCCGTCATCCCGATCGAGAAATGATTCTCGCAAAAATACAGAAAACTGCCGGCGGAAGAGAACACATTCGTGAAGGAATGGGGACGGCCGACTAACGTCGAGTCCCACAAGCCGCTGGGCACCCCGTTATCATCACCCGAGACACCGTTGGTACCGCTGGTGGTGGAGTGCAAAGTGCCCTCCCAGACCCAGACGACCTGGTCCCCCATGTTGATATTCGTAATCGGGGGCACAAACACGTCGGCGGCTTGGCCCGAGAGATTGGTGTTGCCAACGAACACCGTGACCGAGGCGGCCGAACCCGAAAGCGCGCCGGTGAGAATCATCGTGCCGATCATCACACCTGCCCATCGCGAAAAACGTTTTATCGCATTCATTTTCTTCATCCTTGTTTTATTTATCTTACGGTTTGCCGATTGGCAGAATCCAACAACGTGCAATCCACTGAGCCACGGGCATACGTTTTTGGGACATCGGTTTGACCGTGCCCCGGCGCCCAAACGAATTACTCCGGCCAAACCAGTGACGGCAACAACGGCCCGGTTGATTCGACACGCTGTGGTTTGAGAAGCGACCGCCGGCGAATGTCTTATGCTCCAATTTGGAATTTGGCTTTTTCAAGTTAGCTTTGGCCCCAGGGCCACCATCTTCCCTCTATGTTAGGAGGGAAGATTGGACAATTTGTTCCCGTGAGCTAAAATTCTGAAGCCCAGCGACCCTGGCGACTCCTTTGGAAAATCATGACAATCAAAGGGAAAAGCCCTATAATAGGAGGCTGCTGGCGGGAACAATTGACGCATTAATGGCTCTTACTATAGATGGCGCGTTATGGCTAAAGGTGTGGACTTTGAAAGTCTGGTGGCTTGTCATTACCAGTCGCTGTATCAATTCGCCTTCAGCCTGACGCGTGATGAGGCGGATGCCTGCGACCTTACCCAACAGACGTTTTGCATCTGGGCGGCCAAAGGTCACCAATTGCGTGATGAATCAAAAGTGAAAACCTGGTTGTTTACCACCCTCCACCGCGAGTTTCTGGGAGCGCGGCGGAAACAAGTCCGTTTTCCCCATGTCGAGTTGGATCAGGCCGCCGCCGAACTTCCCGTCGTGTCGCCCGCCCCTCTCAATCAACTGGATACGGAGCAGCTGCTTTCCACCCTGGCACGTTTGGACGAAATTTACCGAGCGCCGGTCGCCTTGTTTTACCTGCAGGACCATTCCTATCTTGAAATCGCCGAAATACTTGAAGTGCCGATCGGCACCGTCAAATCGCGCCTGGCGCGCGGCCTTGACCGGCTGCATCAATTGCTGACGGGAGGCGCCGCGGCCCATCCGTCTTCAATGCTCCCGGAACCGGATTTATGAATCGCGACGACGCCAAAAGCATCTTGTTGCTCTACCGCTCCGGTACGGCGGACGCCGCGGATCCGCAAATGGCCGAGGCGCTGGCGTTGGTGAAACAAAACGCCGAACTGGCACGCTGGTTTGGCGAGCATCGCGCCCGACAGGAGGTTTTACGCGCAAAGTTCCGGCAAATCCCGGTGCCCGCCGGACTCAAGGAACAAATCATTTCCGAGCAGGCGGCGCGGGAAAAAATCATTATCTGGCGGCGGAACCTTGTTCTCACGGCCGCGGCCGCCGTCATCGTGGCGTCGCTCATTCTGGCAACACTTTGGCTTCGCCCCGCAGGCAATGATAACACTCTGGCCATTTACCAGAACCGGATGGTGGGGGTTGCGTTACGCGGTTACGCCATGGATTTCGCAACGAACAACGCCGGGCAAATCCGCGCCTACTTCGCGCAAAATCATGCGCCGGCGGATTATGTGTTGCCGGCGCCACTCGAGAAAGTCGCCCTGACCGGCTGCGCCATCCAAAGCTGGCAGGGAGAGAAGGTTTCCATGATTTGTTTCCGCACCGGCAAACCGCTTTCACCCGGCCAACCAGGGGATCTTTGGCTGTTCGTCGTTGATCGTGCTTCGGTCAAAAACGCCCCGTCCGCCGGGCCGCCGCAACTGACCAAAGTCAACCAACTCATTACTGCAACCTGGGCGCAAGGCGACAAACTTTACCTGCTGGGCACGGCAGGCGACGAACAAACCATCCGGCAGCTCTTGTGAACGGGGCGACGACCAGCGCCATTAGTCACTTTCAACGCTCATATGGGAGATGACCCATTGGAAATCCCCCCAATCGCCGCTCGGGAGTGAAATAGGCAGATTGGCCACGTCCGGATATGGCGGACGGAGGGTGCTTGGCTGCTGCCAGTGGTGCAACGCACTATGGCCATCGGCAAAAGAAAACGCCGCCGCCCCGTTGTGGTACGAGGCGGGCAGATCCCGCCACTGCCAGGAATAGGCGCGATTGATAAAATATCCATCATTGATGCTGTCGGGATGCTCATCCAGGAACACAAAAATTTCCGTCGGATGGGGAATTTGCGTAATCTTGAAAAATTGCACGTAATCGGGATTGTTGCTGTTGGTGCCACTGGCCGTGAATGGCCCGACGTCACCCACCATGGCATTCATCGAATAGCTGCGGATGCGCGCCGTCCAGCCAACGGCGCGTTGAGCACCGCTCAAGGCATGGTCGGAAGGACATCGGAAAATACTCGTCTGGCCATTGACGTACGGACCCAGGCTTGCCTGAGTGATGGTGGCCAGGTTCGTGTTATCGGAACTCGTATCCCAGGTCATGACGTTGTTGACCCAGTTGAGGTTGGTCCGGCTCCCGGTCTCCGTCATGACCAGATTGTCCGCTAACTGGCCGTTATGATCATCCGCGTAAAGCTCCCACGCAAATTCGAGTTCACGCGTGTTGCTCAGACAAATCAGGCCGCGCGCCCGCTCGCGCGCCGCCGCCAGGGCCGGCAGTAAAATCGCCGCCAGGATGGCGATGACGGCGATCACCACCAATAACTCAATCAACGTGAAGCCAACTGTAAGACGCTGCGGCTCCCGCAAAACGGGACGGGCATTCATGGCGTAAAAATGCTGGCCGCGTAAAACTGGCTGATAGGTGCGCTGGCCATGTCAGACATGTCGCGGCTGGTTCGTTTATTAATAGACCTTTTACGCTCTTTTAGTCGCCCTGTCAAAGGCATTTCGCCAAATCCGCGATTGCCCCGCCGACCCGCTTTCCGCAAAATCCCGGCTTTATGGCGAGCAGCCGCAGGCAATATCCATTTCATCTGATCGAACCCAAATGGCAGCAAATCTGGGACATACAACAAACTTTCCGCGCGTTTAACCCCGGCGAGCAAATCCCCCCGGACCATCCGTTCGCCCAACGACACAAACTTACCGGTAAACCGGCTGCCACTCAATTGCCGCCAAAATTTTACATCCTCGACATGTTCCCGTATCCGAGCGGCGCGGGCCTGCATGTCGGTCATCCGGAAGGCTACACCGCTACGGACATCCTAGCCCGCTACAAACGCGCGCTCGGTTTCAACGTCCTGCATCCGATGGGCTGGGACGCCTTCGGCCTGCCCGCCGAGCAATACGCCGTCAAGACCGGCCAGCATCCGCGCCAAACCACCGAACAGAACATCGCCACGTTCAAACGCCAGATTCAATCGCTCGGTTTCAGCTACGACTGGTCGCGCGAGCTCGCCACCACCGACCCCGATTATTTCAAATGGACCCAGTGGATTTTTCTCAAGCTTTACAATTCATGGTTCAATCCGGAAACGAACAAGGCCGAGCCAATCGAGACGCTGAAATGCCCGGCAGAATTGGAATCGCAATCGGTGGGGCGAGCGTCCTCGCGAGCCGATTCAGGCGGCGGCTCGTCAGCAGCCTCGCCCCACCAAAACCTCAAATCTGCCCGCCGCGGTTTTGTGGATTCAAGACGTCTAGCCTACGTCAGCGAGCAACCCGTCTGGTGGTGTGAGCAACTGGGCACCGTACTTGCCAACGAAGAGGTCGTGGATGGCAAAAGCGAAGTGGGCGGTTTCCCCGTCGAGCGTAGGCCAATGCGCCAGTGGATGCTCCGAATCACCGCTTACGCCGAGAAATTACTGGCCGACCTCGATACAATTGACTGGAGCGAGTCGCTCAAGGAAATGCAGCGGAACTGGATTGGGCGGAGCGAAGGGGCTGAGGTAGACTTCCAATTGTTGCTAGCGAGTGGCGGACGTTTTCAACCCGGCGGACCAGATTACGAAAGAATCCGCGTCTTCACCACACGCCCCGACACGCTCTTCGGCGCGACTTACATGGTGCTTGCGCCGGAACACAAGCTGGTGGATTACATTACGCCCCTGAAGCAGCGGAAGGCCGTCGAAGACTACAAGGCTTTCGCTGCCAGCAAGAGTGACCTCGAACGCACTGAACTCGCGAAAGAAAAAACTGGCGTGTTCACTGGCGCTTGCGCCATCAATCCGGTCAACGGCGAAAAAATTCCCATCTGGATTGCCGATTATGTTCTCGCCAGTTACGGCACTGGCGCCATCATGGCCGTGCCGGCGCACGACACCCGCGACTTCGAGTTCGCTACCAAATTCAACCTGCCTATCGTTCAGGTCGTCGAACCACCCGATCCGAAAACCGATTGGCGCGGTTTCGTGGATGATGGCACTTCGGTCAATTCAACCGGCCCGGAGATTTCCATCACTGGTCTGCCGACAGCCGAAGCCAAAAAGAAAATCACCGCCTGGCTCGAATCCAAAGGGCTCGGCAAAAAGACCGTCAATTACAAATTACGCGACTGGTTGTTCAGCCGTCAGCGTTACTGGGGCGAGCCGTTCCCGATTGTCTGGAAAAAGGGCCCGGACGGTCAGTCCTATCACGAAGCGTTGCCCGAATCCGCGCTGCCGGTCCTGCCGCCGGAATTGACCGATTATAAACCCACCGCGACCGGCGAACCTCCGCTCGCCCGCGCCAGGGATTGGGTAAACCTGCCCGACGGTTCTGCGCGCGAGACCAACACGATGCCCCAATGGGCCGGCAGTTGCTGGTATTATCTCCGTTACCTCGATGCGAAAAATTCAAACGCTTTTGTCAGCAAGGAAGCGGAAGCGTACTGGATGGGTGCGATCAGTCCACAGTCCACAGGCCGCAGTCCACAGTCAGACTCAGGACTGAAGACTCAAGACTCAGGACTTAAATCAACGACGCCAGGAGTTGATTTGTATGTCGGCGGCACCGAGCACGCCGTGTTGCACCTGCTTTACGCCCGGTTCTGGCACAAGGTGCTTTACGACCTCGGTTATGTTTCCACGCCGGAGCCATTCTTCAAACTCGTCAATCAGGGCATGGTGCTTGGCGAAGACAACCAAAAAATGTCGAAGTCGCGCGGCAACGTGATTCCCGTGGACGTGCCGGTGCAGGAAGTCGGCACGGACGCCCTGCGCCTGTTTGAAATGTTTATGGGCCCGCTCGAAATGGTGAAGCCATGGAGCACCAAAGGTGTCGAAGGCGTTTATCGTTTCCTCGGCCGCGTCTGGCGGTTATTCGTGGATGAAAAGAGCGAAACGGAATTCGAGCAGGCGGAGACGACCGCAAAGAACGCACAGGAACGCAAAGAACTTTTGAAGCTAATCAGGATGGATTCCGTTGTCAAAGACGTCGCCGCCACTCCGGCGCAATTGAAAACGCTTCACGCCTGCATCAAGAAAGTGACTGAAGACCTCGACGGTTTGCGTTTCAACACAGCGATTTCCGCGATGATGGTTTTCGTGAACGACGCGATCACGTGGGAAACGAAGCCTGTTTCCGTGCTGCGCGAGTTTTTGATTCTCCTCGCCCCCTTCGCGCCGCATCTGGCGGAAGAGTTGTGGTCCAAAATCGCTTCAGCCTTCAGCCTTCAGCCTTCAGCCTTGGCATACGCCCCCTGGCCCAG
Source organism: Candidatus Limnocylindrales bacterium (assembly GCA_035604955.1). Taxonomy (GTDB): domain Bacteria; phylum Verrucomicrobiota; class Verrucomicrobiia; order Limisphaerales; family UBA11358; genus UBA11358. The sequence continues at coordinate 21,061 of DATNHM010000028.1, forward strand.
GTTCGATCCGGCGTTGCTCGTCGAAAGCGAGATGGAAATTCCGGTGCAGGTGAACGGCAAGCTGCGCGACGTCATCAAGGTTCCCGCCAATGCCGACAACGCCGCACTGGAAGCCGCTGCCAAGGCGTCGGAGAAGGTTCAACCGTTCATCGCCGGCAAGACCATCAGGAAAATCATCGTCGTGCCGAAAAAGCTGGTGAACCTGATTGTCAGCTGATTTTGTAGCAGCCGAAGTGAGGAGGTTCTGACTTGATTCCGCCATCAGTACTCCGCATTCCGCATTGGAAGAATGAGCCTCGCGACCTCGGCTGATACGAAGTTATTTTTCCGCCCCGGCCAGCAGGGTCTGGAAATGCGGCGGCTGTTCCTCGTGCGCCACGACGCTGATTTCAATCTTCTTGAAGCCGGCATCCTCCAGCCAGCGATGCAGGTCACTTTCCGCAAAACCCGGCCAGCGGTCGCCGTAAAGCTCGTGCGCCTTCTCGAAGTTGTGCTTGAGCAAATCCAGAATCATGATTTGCCCGTGCGGCCGGAGGATTTTGTATGCGGCGGCAATCGCCTGGGCCGGTACTTCGGCATGGTGCAATGCCTGGCTCAAAATCACGAGGTCAACGCTGTTCGGCTCGATCGGCGGGCGCTGCAAATCGCCGAGCCGGAATTCCAGGTTCTTCAGCCCGTTCTTCTTCGCCTTGGCCGTGCCAAACGCCACCATCTTTTCCGAATTGTCCACGGCGATGACCTTTTTGCAGCGGCGCGCCAGCAGCTCACTCAACAAACCTTCGCCGGCACCCAGGTCGGCGACGACCAACGGCGGCAAAATCCGCAACAGCAGATGCCCGAACGCCTGCCATGACCGGCCCGGACCATAGACGCGGTCGAAACGCCCGGCAATCTGGTTGAAATAAACCTGCGCCTGCTCGCGGCGGCGGGCCAGAATGCGTTTGAGATTGATCTGGTCGCCTTCGTATTCGGACAGTTCCTTCGCGCCGCGAATCGCCAGTTGAATGAGTTCGCGCGCCGCGCCGTCAGCTTGCGAATTCGGTCTGTAAAATGTCCGCTTGCCCTCGCGCCGCGATTGCAGCAGCCCAGCGTCCTGCAACAGCCCCAGGTGCGTGGAGATGCGCGACTGGCCGAGCCGTGTGACCTCTTGCAGCTCGTTCACCGACAGCTCATCCCGCTCCAACAGCGCCACCATCCGCAGGCGCGTCGGATCGGACAAAGCCCGAAGTGATTTCAGTGCCGAGGACATCGTTTTCCAGCGCGCCGCGATTTTTCGAGAAAACCTGTTGACGCGCTTCAATTCTGATATATCATCTTATCCTGATACGTCAATATGACAATTGAATCAATTATTCCATGAGTAAAAATTTCATTTTCTCGTCCGAGTCCGTCGGCGAAGGCCACCCGGACAAGGTTTGCGACACCATTTCCGATTACGTGCTGGACGCCTGCCTCGCGCAGGATCCCCACAGCCGCGTCGCCTGCGAAACCTATGCCAAGTGCAACCTGGTGGTGGTCGGCGGCGAAATCACGACCAAGGCCAAGCTCGATTTCAACGCCATCGCCCGCCAGGCAATCCGCGACATCGGCTACACGCACGATGACGACGTGTTCCACGCCGACAAGGTGCTCATCATGAACGCCATCACCTCGCAGAGCCCCGACATCGCCCAGGGCGTGGATGCGCGTAAGGCCAAGGGCAAGGAGACCGCCGAGCAAGGCGCCGGCGACCAGGGCTTGATGTTCGGCTACGCCACGAACGAGACGCCCGAGCTAATGCCCGCGCCTATCATGTATGCCCACCAACTGGGCCGCGCGCTCACGAAGATCCGCAAGAACGGCAAGGTCAAATGGCTCCGGCCCGATGCGAAGAGCCAGGTCTCGGTCCGTTACGCGAACGATCAGCCGGTCGAGATCACCAACGTGGTCATCTCGACCCAGCATAGCGCTGATGTCGAACATGCGACCATCAAGGAGTTCTGCATCGAGGAGATCATCAAGAAGACGCTGCCGAAGCAGTTGCTCACGAAAGAGACCAAGTTCCTGATCAACCCCACCGGCCGCTTCGTCGTCGGC
>DATNHM010000029.1:0-19409 GCA_035604955.1 Candidatus Limnocylindrales bacterium
CCTCTCCCCGCCAGGCGGGGAGAGGGACGGGGCGAGGGGCAACTTCGCTTCAATGTGCAATTTCGCCAGCCGATACGCCGTACCGCAGTAAATCACCGCCCTGTGTTCCACTTCAAAATTCCGGAGGGATGAGCTCCGCGAGTCCCCAACTTCATTCGCAATGTCCGGGGCTCGGGCAACTTGCCCCTCCGAAAGTGTGAGCATCCAGCCAGCGTCGGATTGCGTAAGCTTCGTGACCGAGGTGTTGAGTTTAACCCCGTCGCCAAGTTGTGCCGCCAATGTATCCGGCAATACCTGCAGACCCTCGTCAAAGGAAAACTTGGGCGCGCGGTCCCGGGCGACGTCGCCGCGTCGTTTGCGTTCGCGCGCGCCGAAAATCTGGCCCTTGATAAGTGAACCGTAGCGCGCTTCGATTGCGGCCAGCCGCGGAAACGCTTGTGGCACAGACAGCTGGTAAGGGTCGCCGGCATAGACGCCGGCCGCCAGCGCGTCAATCGCGTGGTCGAGAAATTCCTGATTCAACCGCCGCTTCACAAATTCGGCGACGCTCTCTTCGCGGCCATCGCGGCGCGGCGAGACGAATGGTTCGCGTAAGACGGCCAATTTAGCTTTGGCGCTAAAAAGTTTCGTCGTGAAAAATTCCAGCGGCGTACCGGGCATCTCAATCGGACGTTGGTAACGGACCAAATAACGTGCCCCGGCTTTGGGATCGGAATCCAGCCGGCGCGGCTCCAGTCCGGCGTCCCGGACCAGTTGGGCGATTTTGGGCGATGTTTCGAGAAGGGTGTTCGGCCCGCACTCGGCCAGAAAACCGTCCCGCCGGATGGATTGAATTACGCCGCCGACGCGACCGCTTGCTTCATAAACCGTGACCGGAATGCCACGACGTTTAAGATAAAACGCCGCCGTCAACCCCGTGATGCCCGCTCCAATGATGGCGACGGATTTCATTGCGATTTTGCCGTTTGATACATTTGATAGAGCAATATAAAGACGCTGATGGCGATTCGGAGGAAGAAACCCGCCATCGGAAACGCCGATGGATGAAGGAGGAAGGAGGTTATAAATAAAACCGCCACAAGAATTTTGGCAATCACCGATGCTTCGCTGATAAAGACGAACCAAATCGCCAATGCGATAGCCACGAAAAATGCCAATGGAAAAAGATACATGATTAATCTTTTGGAATTGTTCTCGAATGGCTCCGCCGGCTCAACTGTGAATTTCCTCAAAAATCTCCGATATTGGTTGGCATTCCACTGTCCTATTCCATCGCCGACGGGCTGGCATTGGGATTCATCACCTACCCCATCATCAAACTCCTGAGCGGCCGGGGCCGAGAGATTGGCTGGTTGACCTATCTGCTTGCGATCGTCCTCGTGTTGTATTTCATTTTCGTGCGGAGCCGGATGGGATAATACCTTTTTCGCCTTTACTCAGACCGTGGTGCAACGGCGATTCAAGACCTTCCAATATGTTCTCCATCCTTGATTGTGACATGTCGCATTACTTGGAACTTGAGAAAGCAGCAAGATAATTCCAAACAAGTCGCCGCAGGCAAAAAGAATGTTCCATGTCGAAGCCCATGCGATTAAACCACAGGAAAGATGGAATATGATCGCGACTATCAAAGGTATAAATGTGATCATAATTGTTGGCATTGCGAGGATGGCAATGAAACGATTTCGGGTCAGTTCGCCATCGTAATGTGCATAGAAAAGTAATCGTGAGGGCCAAAAGCCGAGAATCGATTGGCTGGACCTTCCCAATTGTGGATGAACCATCGCATGGATTAACTCATGCACGATAACCAAAATGACAAATGACCCTAACATGGTTACCAGCGAATCCGCCGGTTTAAATATGCTTTCTTTCGTTTCCGTTCGGTAAAACCACAGAGCGCCAATGGCAATAAATGCAACAACCCCTAGCGGAATTGCAAAAAGCTGCATCATCCACGGGCCAGGTTCGCGTAGCGACTTCCACGATTCATCAGGAATAAAGCCTTTAGGCTTTGGAATTCCACCCCAATGAAATTGCATAATTTTTATTTCGCTTAAATTGTCTTTGAATGCCTCCGTTGGCCTTCCGGTGCCAGCGTATTGTCGAAACACATGGCAATGTTACGAATGAAAAGGCGGCCGGCATCGGTCACCTCGAGACCGGCTGGGTTGCGTTTCACCAGACCGTCGGCTTCGAACGGGGCGAGCGCGGCGAGTTCCCTGGAAAAATGCTGTTCGAAGTTGATGCCGAGCTTTTGCGACATCGCGGCGAAATCGAGCGAGAGGTCGCACATCACGCGCATGATGGTTTCGCGGCGGATCTTGTCCTCGTCGGTCACGAAATACGCGCGGTTTAACGGCACTTTCCCGGCGTCCACGGCTTCCTGCCATTTCGGCAGCTCCTTCTCGTTCTGCCAGTAGGCGTCGGGAATCTGCGAAATGCTCGACATGCCGAACGCGTAAATGTCCGAGCCGGCACGGGTGCTGTAACCCTGAAAATTCCGCTGCAGCTTCTTCTCGCGCTGCGCCATGGCCAGTTCATCGGTTGGCTTCGCGAAATGGTCCATGCCGATATAAACGTACTGGCCGTCCGCCGTGAGTTTTTCGATGACGAGCTTGAGCACTTCCAGCTTGGTTTCCGGCGTGGGCAGGACTTCGCGTTCGAGGATTTTCTGCGATGGCTTGATCCACGGCACGTGCGCATAGCTGAACACCGCCAGCCGGTCGGGCTTCATCGTCAGCACGATGTCGAGCGTTTCGTTGAACGATTCCGGCGTTTGAAACGGCAGGCCGTAAATCAGGTCGAGATTGATGGAGTTGTAGCCAAGCTCGCGCATCCAATCCATCGCCTGCTGCGTCATCTTGCGCGGTTGGATGCGGTGAATGGCCTCCTGCACCTTGGGATTGAAATCCTGCACGCCCATCGAGGCGCGGTTGAACCCGACTTCACGCAGGGCCACCATATGGTCGCGCGTGAGTCGGCGCGGGTCCACTTCCACACTGGCCTCGATGTCGGGCGAAAACGTGAAATGGTGATGGATGATTTCGCCGAGCCGGCGGATTTCGTCCGGCCGAAGAAACGTCGGCGAGCCGCCGCCGAAATGGAGTTGGACCACCTTGCGTTGCCGATTCAGCTTCGGCGCCATCTTCGCGACTTCGCGGCCCAGCGCCTCGACATAGCCCATGCCTTTGTCGTGGTTGAGCGTAATGACGGTCGTACAGCCGCAGAACCAGCAAAGCGTCTCGCAGAACGGAATATGAAAGTAAACCGAGAGATTGCGCGGCGTGCGGTTGTTCTCTTCGATCTTCGTAGAAAGCTGTTCCCACGAAATCGCGTCGGTGAACTTCGTGGCGGGCGGATAGCTGGTGTAACGCGGTCCGGGCACGTTGTATTTCTTCACCAGATCCAGATTGACGTTCAACTTGCTCATTTCATTTTCTGCTGCAGCAGCCGACGTTAGTCGGCTCCGATCAAAAATTGTGAGCGGACTCACGTCCACGGCTGCAAAATCTTTTGCTCATTTGAAATTTTTCACCGTTTCGACCAGGGCGGCGATGTTTTCCAGTTTCGCCTCGGGCGGCACGCCGTGGCCCAGATTGAAAATATGGCCGCGCGCGCCGCGCATTTCCGTCAGAATCCGGCCGGTTTCCGCTGCAACGATTTCCGGTTTCGTCAGGAGCAAAGATGGATCAAGATTGCCTTGCACGCCAACATGTTCCGGCAATTGGGCGCGCACGTCTGCAAGCCGGACCGTCCAGTCAATCCCCAGCAGATTCGCCCCGGTCTCCACGAGCGTGTGCCAGTGGCCATGGACGTCCTTGGAAAAAACGATGACGGGCACGGTGCTTTTCAGCGCGGAAATGATTTGCTTGATCCACTGAGCCGATGCCGCCGCAAAGGCATTTCCGGACAACAACCCGCCGAGGCTGTCGAAAATCTGCACCGCGTCCACGCCGGCCAGGATTTGCATCTGCAACAATCGCGTCACGGCCACGGTCAATTTCTTCATCAGCATCGAAAAAATCTCCGGCTCGGAGTAAAACAACTTTTTGGCCTGGATGAATTCGTCCGCGCTGCCGCCTTCGAGCATGAAGTTGGCCAGCGTCCACGGTGAACCGGCGAAGCCGATGAGGGCGGTCTGGTCGCCCAGAGAAGATTTGACGAGTTGGAGCGCGCGCGGGATGTAGTCGAGGCGTTCGGGCAGGGCGGAAACGCTGAGTTGCTTGATATCGTCCGTCGTCCGCAATGCAAACTTCATCTCAATCCCGCCGCCGTCGCGGAATTTATAGCCCTGCCCCAAGCCTTCGGCGACGACGAGGATGTCGCTGAACAGAATCGCCGCGTCGAAGTGAAATCGTTGAATGGGCTGGAGCGTGACCTCGGCGGCCAGTTCAGGTGTGCGGACCAGTGTCAGAAAAGGATGTTTGCTCTTGAGTTTGCGATATTCCGGCAGGGCACGCCCCGCCTGGCGCATCAGCCAGACCGGCGGGCGGTCCACCGCCCGACAACGGCAGGCGTCCAGGAACCGCTGGCGGTTGCTCAGCGCGGGTGCCCCGGATTTGGCTTGATGGGCGGCAATGGCGGTCATTTTTCGACAATAGCATAAGGTGGAATCCCGGCGGCGGCGAGTGAGTTTTCAGTGCAACTTTGCCGGCAGACCGGTTTTTAATTTGAAGAACACGATGAAAAGCGAACCGATTCAGAACCTGTTACGCGAGTTGGTTTGGCGGCGAAAGCTCACCGAAGCCGAACACGCCGGATTGCGTGAACAGCCGGAAACACAGGCGGATTTGGAGCTCGAATCGCGTCTGACGGAGGGGTTGGCGCGATTGCCGGACGCGGCAGTGCCGTCGAATTTCACCGCGCGGGTGCTTCAGGCGGTCGAGCGTGAAACGGTGCGGCGCCCCCGACCGACGGTTTGGCAATGGACCTGGCGCGTGCTGGCGCCCCGGCTGGCGGTGGGGGTGGCGGTCATCGGCATCGCCGGTCTGACCTATCAGCGTCACGAATTCAATCAACGCGCCCGGCTCGCTCGAAATGTTGCGCTGCTGGCCCGGACGCAACCGATGCCGAGCGTTGAAGCCTTGAAAAATTTTGACGCCATCCAGCGTATGAGCCAGCCACACGCCGACGAAAAATTGCTCGCGCTCCTGCAATGAACCGTTCGTGGCACACGCCTTGGTGGCTGGTGTTTTGCGTTGCAGGGCAATGGATGCTTTTCCCGGTTTTCGCCGGAACTGTTCCCAGCGTTCCGCCGCCCGTGAAACTGCTTTCAACTTCGGCCAGCGGTTCTCCGGCGTTGTCCCGCCCGCGGTCGCCGGTGGCTTTGTTCCGCCGGTTGTTGGCCATGACGCCTGAGGAACGCGAAACCTCTTTGACCAATCGCCCGCCGGAAATCCGCGAAGGCATTCTGGCCAAGGTCAATGAATATGAGGCGCTCGACCCCGACGAACGCGAGTTGCGGTTGAGAGCCACCGAGTTGCGCTGGTATTTGCTCCCGCTCTTGCGGGAATCGCCCAGCAACCGCACCGTGCGGCTGGCGCAGATCCCGGCGGACCTGCACGAACTGGTCAAATCCCGCCTCGACCAGTGGATTATTTTGCCGCCGCAATTGCAGCAGGAGTTTTTGGAAAATGAACAGGCCTTGCGTTATTTTGCGCATCTGGATGTGAGCAACAACCCGGCTCTTCAGAAAATCGCTCCCCCGGGTTCGGAACTGGAGCGCTGGACCACCATGACCGAAACGCAACGGAAACAAATCGCCACGAGCGTGGATCAATTCTTTGCCCTCACACCGGATGAGAAAGAGGCCGCGCTCAACACCCTGTCCGACGCCGAACGCGGACAAATGGAAAAAACCTTGCAGGCTTTTGACAAATTGCCGCGCAACCAGCGGGATGAATGTATTCGCGCCTTCGCGAAGTTTACCGGTATGAGTGCGTCCGAAAAGCGGGAATTTCTGAGAAACGCCGAACGCTGGTCGCAGATGTCACCGGCCGATCGTCAAGCCTGGCGCGATCTCGTGGTGAATGTGCCGGCATGGCCGCCTTTGCCCGAGGGATTCGTGGCACAGCCGCCATCACCCCTGAACATTCATTCGTCGGTGACCACCAACCCGAACTGAACCGGCGCGAATTTCAATTTCCCATTTTCGCCGCTACGCCTTAATTTCCCGCCGTGCATCCGATTGCGTTTCACCTTGGTCCACTGACGATCCATTGGTACGGCATCATGATTGCCGTGGCGTTCCTGGCCGGCCTTTGGACGGCCACCCTCCGCGCCCGGCGCGCCAATATCCCCGGTGAACGCATCGCCGATATTGTGCTCTGGCTGATGGTTGGCGCCATCCTCGGCGCGCGCATTGTCTACGTGACGACGTATTGGACGGATGAATTCGCCAATCAGCCGCTTTCGGAGATTTTCATGATTCAACACGGCGGCCTGGTTTATTACGGCGGCCTGATTGGCGCGACGCTCGCCGCGTTCATTTATATCCGCTGGAAAAAACTGCCGTTATGGAAGGTCGCCGACGTGCTCGCGCCCAGTTGCGCCTTGGGCAACGTTTTTGGCCGCGTCGGCTGTTTTCTCAATGGCTGCTGCTATGGCCGGCCCACCGATTTGCCGTGGGGCGTTAGTTTTCCTCCCGGCCATCAATACGCCGGTGTGCCGGTGCATCCAACCGAGATTTATGACGCGGCGAACAATCTCCTCCTTTACCTTCTGTTGGCGTGGCTGTTCCGGCGCAAGAAATTCGACGGCCAGGTGTTTGCCACCTATCTCGTCGGTTACGCCGTCACCCGCACCATCATGGAATATTTCCGCGGCGATTATCCGCCCGACCACATCCATTACGGCCTGACGCCGGGCATGCTGGTCAGCATCCCTATTTTCATCATTGGCCTCGCGTTGGGCGCGATCCTGTCGCAACACCGGCCGGCAAAACGAACGTAAAAACAAGCTGAGCGCCGATGGCAGAAACATTCAACATTCAACATTCAACATTCAACGCTCAACCCATTTTTCTCGCCGGGCCGACGGCAGTGGGCAAATCGGAAATCGCACTCCAACTGGCTGAACGACTTGGCGGCGAAATCATCTCCGTGGACTCGATGCAGGTGTATCGCGGACTCGACATCGGCACAGCCAAACCGTCGCGCGCCGAACGCGCCCGCGTGCCGCATCACCTGATTGATATTTGCGACCTGACCGAATCCTTCGATGTTGCGCAATACATCCGGCTGGCGCAGCGCGCCGTGGCGGAAATCCAGTCGCGCGGCCACATGCCGATTTTCTGCGGCGGCACCGGACTTTACTTCAAAGCCTACCTGAGCGGGCTGGGCGAAGCGCCTTCCGCCAATCCCGAACTCCGTACCCAACTAGAATTCATGCCCTTTGATGCATTGCTGCACGAATTGCGCGAACGCGACCCGGTGGCCTACGAAAAAATTGACAAACAAAATCCACGCCGCGTCATTCGCGCCGTGGAAGTGATTCGGTTGACGGGAAAGAAGTTTTCCCAACAACGGGCGGAATGGAAGTCCGAAGTCCAAAGTCCAAAATCCAAAGCCTTTTTCTGCCTTACGCGGAAACCAGCGGACATGCATGCTCGTATCAATGCCCGTGTGGACACGATGTTTGCGCGCGGATTGGTGGACGAGACGCGCGAATTGCTCAAGCAAGGCCTTGAACAAAACAAAACGGCGATGCAAGCCATCGGCTACCGGCAGGTGGTGGAACACCTGCGCGGCAAACGGTCGCTGGCGGAAACCATCGAACTGGTGAAAATCCGCACCCGGCAATTTGCCAAGCGACAACTGACCTGGTTCCGACGTCAGCTTGACCCGGAATGGATTGAATTGCAGCCGGACCAGTCGCCCGAGAAGGTCGGGCGAAAAATTTGCGAATTAATTTAACCGCAGAGCCGCAAAGACGCAGAGATGAATTTGTAGGTGACGACGTAAGAAGTCTCCAATTTCAAATCAGCGTCTCGTTACCTCGACCCCTACAATTCCTGCCTGGTGGCAACAACAACCTGCAATCCGTTCTAAGGAACCGGCGTAATGCGATACAGCCGCTGCGGCTGGCCGATGGAAGAGACATCAAAGTAAAGTTGCGACGTGTTGGTCAACGTGACCGTATCCAGCGTTACCCAGGCGTCCGTCGGGACGGGGGGTTAATGTAATCCGAGCGCAACGAGTCTCCAACGTTTCCCGTGAGCGTGGTTGTCTGTTGCCACGTGGTAAAAGAAAAAGGCGAACATCAGGGATACAGCGACTCGAAAAGCGGAAGGTGTTATTTTCATTTCCTTTTCATTCGTTCCTTGGGTGAAAGCGCCATTTTATTCTTTCTTGGCGCGGAAGAACCGTGTCGCTTCACCTTGGTTCGTCCAAATGATCCATGTTTCCAGGTTGGTGGAGGTGATGCCCATCTCTGGCAGCCAGACGGGAGCCTTCAAGCCATTGGTCGTGCTCAAAAGCGTGTAATTAGTCCCTGGCCGACCATAGAGGATGACCAGCGCGTCGTTTGTTCCGATCCGGAATGCCTCAAGCAATGGCTCGTCTCCGATGAGCGCCACTCGGCCGGGATAACCATACCAGTTGCCGATGGGCGTGCCGTCTGGCTTCAAACCGGTCACGTCTGTAATCGGCAACGGCACGAAGGCGGAATGCTGGTTCGACACCGCCGTGAATCCCAACTCGGCGACATTCGTCGGGCCGTGCAACACGCTGGTTTCCGGCAAGGTGAAGGTCACCTCAACCAACCCGGTTCCAATCCAACGAACTTGCTGTGTTAGCACCTGAGATGAATTCACGGTGATGGTGAAATTCGTGTCGAACCGCTCCGCCGGATAAACCACCCTGAACGCCAGGTTCGTCAATGCCGTGGTGGACAGCAATTGCACCGGCACCGAGTTGGTCGTGCCGGCCAGCATGACGGTGTTCCCCAAGCTGGCCTCAATGCATTCGGGCACCACGACGCTGAACGTCACCGAGTTGCTCATGGGCGGCGTGCCGAAGTCCGTCGCCCAGATCACGATCAGGTTGGTGGTGCTGCCTTGGTCGCACACGGGCGTCCAAGTGAAAATGCCGTTGGTTGTGATCGAAACCCCGGCAGGTGAGCCGACGCCAAGGCTGAACGTGACTCCGTACGGGTCAAACGCCCAATTGGTAATGACCAACTGCTGGCCCACGACCACGAATTGATTGGACACGCCGCCAATGACCGGCGGGGAATTGGTTGTGGTCATGGCGGTATAATCCTGCCCGCCCTCGCCAGCCTTCACATTGGTGTAACTTTCCGAGGCGGGATAGAACGAGTAGCCGGCGAGGTTGGGAGTCGCGGTGCCGCTCCAGCCCGGGTCTAATGCCAGGCTGTAGAAACCGTTGGTGTCGGTCGTGGTTGTGCCGGCGCCGTTGCTGAAGGACACAAACGCGCCCGGAATGGGTGTGCCCATCGGCGATCGGATCGTCCCGGAAATGGTGAGGGGGGCGAAGTCGTTGGCGGTATTCTGGGGATCGTGGTAAGCCATGGGCCAGTCGTGCGGGTTCCGGATAAAGGGCACATCCAGAGCCAGCACCGTCAGAGCTCCGTGGTCCAACACACCCGAGCTGGGGGTGCCCGTTTTGAGCAAATAGTTCACCGCTATCTCCACTTTGCCGTTGCCGTCGAAGTCGCCAACCAGTGGGGCCGCTCCCGCATCCGGTGGATGGCCGTCAAAACCAAGAAGCTTCCAGGAGCGTACGAGACGCGCGTCTCGGTCATACGCGCGGAGTTCCGTCGGCTGGCCCAGGCCGGTCGTAAGTATTTCGGGGAAACCGTCCCCGTTGACGTCAGCGATGGTTAGCGCATAGCACAAATACAAATCTGTGATTCGCAGCGGCCAGGCACTGGAGAAAGGCGTGCCATCTCCGCGAAACACATAAATGCTGCCGTAGTCTTCGGCCACGATCTCATCCACGCCGTCACGATCCAGGTCAGCCACCACCACGTTTACGCTCCCGTTTGGCATCCGCACCGGCCAACCAGGTAATGTCGCCCCATCGGTCGAGAGTACCTCGAGGTAGCCGGTTCCATCGTAGTAGGAAATCACAATTTCCCTGACGCCGTCTCCATTTACGTCTCCGCTGACTATTTTGGGCGGATAGCCATTGAATGTCCGTGTGGGCCACGCCGCGGGCCTCCCGTCGGCCATATACTTCTTTAGCGAAAAGGTCCCGTTACCATTGCCGGTCACGACCAGCATTTCGCTGCGCCCGTCACTGCCGAGCAGGGGCATCACGCGATCCGTGTCGAGCCAACGCAAATTGTCTTCGGTGCCGGATACGGCGATAGGGAAGTTGCTGCTGACTAAAGTGCCTGTGGAGTTCCACGCGTAGAGCAGGTTCGAGCTGCCGTACAGGCCAGCTCCCAAGGCGAGAATCTCCGGCACACCGTCTCCGGTCAAATCCGCCAACGTCACCAACGTGTCGTCAAAACTCGTTGTCAAGGACGGAAAGTTGGTAATTGGTGCGGCGGCGTTTGCCGGGAAGACCTTGATGTTACCCTGTATCACCCAGCCACCGGCCACAACGTTATCGGCCACAACCACCTCATCACCGTGTGCCGCCTCCACATCTCCAACTGCCATCTGAGGGAAGCTCCCGGCCTCCAATTGAGAGGATTGGGAGGTCCCGTCCAATCCAAAACTCCACAGATTGCCGGCATTCATCACAATCAGCCGCGTGCGGTCCTGCGCATCTCGCGCTGGTAGCACGCTGCCTGTGAGCGGCTGACCAAACCACTGCGGCCAGTTTGTGGAGTAGAGGTCCGGCTCCAAATAGACATAAGTTTTAGCCTCGTTGGTAAAAGTGGTTCTATCGGTCAACAGGCGGATGGTGTAGTAGTCTGCCTGGATGATGCCGCCGGAGTCCCACGTTGCCAAGAGGCCGTTGGTAACGCTGCCGAGGCCGCCTCCGACGAGTGCGATGCCTCTATTGGTCCAGCCGCTGGTGGCATCCAGACCTCTGGCCCATTCGACACGAAATTGACGGAAGTTCAGCCCCGCCGCCGTGCCGACTACAGAGATACTTGCGCCCGGCTTATACTCCGTGGCTACCGAAGGCCAGGCTGGCCGGCTCGGGGTAGTGATGAAGTCGTAATCCACTGTTATCTGGATGCGATCTTCGAAGCTGCCGCCACCGAGGCTGAGCGCTCGCAGCCTGATGGTGTAGAGACCATCCGGCAGAGCGCTGGTTTGGAAAGTGCCCAAGTCCGAGTGATTGACCGGGCTTGAACCGGTGGCGAGGGTCAGCCAATTGATCGGATTATCGCCCGGGCCATAATCCAGTATGTAGCCACCGAAACCTGGTCCCTGCGCCACCCCGGCAACTGTCATGGTGGGAGACGCGGTGGATTCGTTGGCGGGACTCAAGATGCGGGCTTCCAACGCGGGTCCTGCCTGAACGGCGCGCAGGGCATTAACTCGACCATAGCCCGTAAGATCATCTCTGCCCACAGGCCCAACGTCATCGGCGGTCGAGCGGAGGACCTGCCGGATTTCCTCGGATGACCAGGTCGGGTGCTGAGAGAGCACCAGAGCCGCCACTCCCGAAACATGCGGCGCGGCCATGCTGGTTCCGTCGGCGCGAGTGTAGCCGGGATCCTGGGCCAGGGGCGTGCCCATAGAGGTGTTGGTCGCTCGCAGGGACAGTATATCCACGCCAGGAGCGGCCACATCGAGCCGATTTCCGAAATTGGAAAACGACGCTTTGTTGTTATAAGGATCGAGCGCTGCCACCGAGATGGCCGCTGAGCAATTTGCCGGGAAGAAATTGGCCTCATCCGCATTGTCGTTGCCCGCGGCAGCTACGAAGACCACGCCCAGGCTTGCCGCGTAATTCACCGCGTCCTCAAGCACCGGTGAAGTGCCTTGGCCACCCCAACTGGCGTTGATGACGTCCGCTCCATTGTTCGCGGCATAGACGATGGCATTAGCTCCGACCCAATCCCATCCCGAGCCGCTGTCGTCCATGGCTTTGACGGCCATCACCCTGGCGCCCCAGGCCACTCCGATAACGCCAAGCCCGTTGTTGCCTTGGGCGGCGATAGTTCCGGCCACGTGTGTGCCATGGCCATGACGGTCGAAGACATCATTGTCCTGCTGCGGCGCGCTCGCACTATGGCCGATGAAGTCCCAGCCGCGCACGTCATCCACGAAACCGTTGCCGTCATCATCAATGCCGTTGCCAGGGATTTCGCCGGGGTTAATCCAAACGTTGTTGGTGATGTCCAAGTGCGTGTAATCAATTCCCGTGTCCAGCACGGCCACGATAATTCCAGATCCCGTGCTCACGTCCCAGGCCGCGGGGCAGTTGATGGCCTTCACCCCGTACAAGTCATCGTAGGCCTGTCCCCAAGAGTTGCTGCTGGAGAAATAAGGGTCGTTCGGGACAAAGCAGGCATGCACCGCTTGCTCCCGTTGAGCAAATTCGACCATCGGGTCTGCCCTCAATCCCGCCAGGATCCTCTCCAGCTCTTCCAGCGAGCGGGCGTTTGGCACCATAACATAAGTGCGCGCGACCTCGGGCGGATTGAAAGCATCGGTACGGCGGGCGGCGCGTTTGGGAAACTTCTCTCGCACCAACTCGGCCATTTGGCGATAGCTTTGCCCGCTATGCCGCTTGGCGCGGACCAGCTTCGGATAAACAGGCTCAACGCGGCTGAGGTTGTGTTTGGCCAGCCACGTCTGCGCGCCTTGCGGCGGCTGGATCACCCCAGGCTGGTAGGGCGCGACCCAAGACTCCATTGCCTCGGCCAAGGGAGATTTGAGTTTCACGATCAGACGGTTCGGGTCGGCAGCGTTTGCAGAGGGAACCGGCCAACAGGAAGCAACCGCAACTGCCACGAGCAGCGCTTTGGCAAGGAACCGATGCCGGTATTGGCGTCTAGGTGGCTGGATCCATGACTCGTTCTTGAAATAAGTTGTTTTATTTATGGCAGCTTCCTTTCTGGTGAGGTGGTTGAGGGTTGAGCCGTCTTTGCTGCGCCTCGACGCGCCAGGCCGCTTTCGCTTGGTTTCGGCGCGGCAGGGGGTTTGGATTCGAAAACCAGAAGTCGGCGGTCAGAAGTCAGAGGTCGGATGACAAATTTGGAATTCGGGAAGGCGCCAGTTGCCGGTAGGCGGCTACGTCCGGGTATAAACCTTCCACCTGAGGGAAACTGAGTTTGACGCTGCTTTGCTCCGCTTCGATTTACCAATGACCCCAAATGTCCGCTCATCGTCATACCCCGACACTTACCCGAAACTGAGCGGCCTGATTGCTATCAGTCAGACTTTACTCTGCAGAATGAAGTATAAGTCGTTTAAATTGACGGTCAAGTCTTTTTATTTGAATAAGTTGGCAACTGGCTTGGTTCCGCACCCGGAGAATTTGCGAAACGATTTCACCGCAGAGGCGCGGAGACGCTGAGAACTAATTCTTTTTTAGTTTCGTTTCAATATAGGCCAACACCGCTCTGGACAAATTAATATAAAGCATAGCTTCGGGCGCTTCTAAAAGCATCTCGTTTGGGTGAGCAAGAGTCCCTCTGTTACGTATTGTATTCAGGCTATCGAGAGCTGATGAAAGTGATCCAAAAACTCTTTTGGCTTCAGCGTCGTGTGGAATTACCTCGGAGAATTTCGGGAATCTCTCTCGAAGAACCTTGAAAACATCCGTTAGTGACGGTTCTTTTGGAAGCGCTTCTCCACGGTCTAAACAAAGTTTCTTCAAGTAACCGTGAAGTGCGGTATGCGCTCTATCCACCGCGTTCTTTGGCCCACTGGAACGCAAAAGAATTTCTGCGTCTTTTAATGCTTCGAATACAACTTCAGATGTGTTTTCGATAGTCGGAGATTCCACTTGGCCATCGGCTTCAAGTCGGGCGGCAACTTCTAAAAGTTCTTTGTACATTTTTACTTTTTTTGCGAGTTCCGGATCACCGGTATCTTCGGGTGGCGGTGGGATCATCTCAAAAACTCCGCGAATTATCTTCGCTTGTTCGCGTGGTTTCGCGTCCTTTAGAATTTGAATAAATGCCGTCCGGGTAGTGTTTCCTTTAGCACGATATGAAGGAACATCCACATCGAGGTCGCAATAGGTAAAGTAAAATCTGTCGTGTATGCTGTAACTAAAATGATTTAGATAACCACCGTTTGTTCCGATATAGCCTTCAACAAGTTTGTTAACCTCGCGCGGTGACATCTTGATTCCTCTGCGCCTTTGCGTCTCTGCGTTAAATCAGGTTTCTCTTGGCCGTTTGACGACTACTGCGATTTCGGCCTTATTCTTGGCAATCATGTTGGCCGGCAGGATGCCGCGCCAGAAGACGTTCGGGTAAATGACCGCGCCGCGGCCGATGATGCTGCCGGGGTTTAACACGGCGTTGCAGCCGATTTCCACGCCATCGCCGAGCAGGGCGCCGAACTTCCGCAGGCCGGTGTCGAACGGCTGGCCGTCCAGTTCCACCTCGATGTTGCCCGGGATCATTTTCAAATTGGAGATTTTCACGCCGGCGCCCAGGTGCGCCTTGTGGCCAAGGATGGAGTCGCCGACATAATTGTAATGTGGTGCCTGGGCGTTGTTAAACAGGAGCGAATTTTTCAGTTCGGACGAATTGCCGACCACGCAGTTGTCGCCAACGATGACATTTTCGCGGAAATAAGCGTTATGGCGAATCTTGCAATTTTTGCCGATGATGGCCGGGCCTTTAATCATCACGCCATCCTCAACCACGGTGCCCTCGCCGATGAAAACCTTTTCGCCAATGTAAGCGCGACCTTCGCATTCGTTGTGGAGCGCGGGTTTGAGGTTGGCGGCGAGATAACCTTCAATTTTCTTCAGCGCTTCCCAGGCAAATTTGCAGCCGTCGAAAAGGGCGGCGTGTTTGGTCTGGCTGAGGTCAAACAAATCGGCTGGTTCGAACATGCGGCCAAAATAACACAACCTCCATAGTGGGAAAGCTGGATTTTGCGACCGCACCCACAGCGCGACGCCGGAGTTTTTATTCTTCGGTGGACATTACGCCCAGGTGGAATCCGGTTTCGTCCTCGTAACCGAGCGGCACGCGGGAGCGGAATGCAGCCAGAAACTTTGCAATGATTCCAGCCAGATAGTGGAACTCGTCGGCTTGAGCATGACGGGCACTGGTGTCTCGCCAAGCGTCTGCATCCGGGAATTGGCAGCCGTCACTCATATTTAAAGCATCGGGCATCGAGCCGGAAAATGCTTGCCGTCCCTTGGCTATTTCTTCGCCGAAATTGTCTCAACCACCGGGTGACCGGTCATCACGATGATGTCGAAAGTGTCAATCTTTGCCCTTATACCAATCGGCACGCCGCCAGGCGTGTTGGCGGAGTTTCAATTCCAGCTCATCTGACAACGGCGGCTGGTCGCTGACGGAACAGTTCAACCGGGCCTGCCGCACGCTGCGCATTCCGGGAATGACGGTGGAAACGGCCCTGGGTTTGAGTGCGAATTTCAGAGCCGCCGCGGCCATATCCGGTTCCGCCGGGTCAATGGCTGACTTGATTTTCGCGACCCGCCGGACCGTGCGTGCCAGCCGGTCGCCGGCAAAATAGTTGTTGCGGAATTCGTCCGGGGCGAATTGGGTTTGTTCCGTGAACTTGCCCGTGAGTGCGCCTTCGTCAAACGCGACCCGCACGATGACGCCGACATTGTGTTCGAGCGCCGCCGGCAGCAGTTCCGCCTGGGGTTCCTGCTCGAAAATGTTGTAGATGACCTGCACGCTGTCGAGCCAGCCGCGGCGCATCAAGTCCACGACCGAATTCTGGTCCTGTTCGGGCGTGCTGATACCAATGCCACGCAGCTTGCCTTCCCGGCGCAGCTCGCGCAAAACCCCCAGCGCGGTCGGGTTGCGATTCCACGCCCGCGTCCAGGTGTGAAGCTGGAGCAGGTCAAGGCAATCGGTCTGGAGGTTGCGAAGGCTGACTTCAACGCACTCGCGCAAATATTTCTCCGGATACCGCGTTTCGATGCGGTCGTAAGGTGACGGCGGCCAGTCGCCGGGACTTTTCACCGGGATTTTCGTCGCCACATAAACATGCCCGCCCTTGTTCGCCTTAAGGAATTGCCCGATGACCCCTTCGCTATGACCATCGCCGTAGCCCTGGGCGGTATCAATGAAATTGCAGCCGAGGTCGAGCGCCTGTTTCAAGGCGGCCACGGAATCTTCGTCGCGCTGCCCGCCCCAGCCGAGTCCGCCGAGCGCCCAGCCGCCGAAGCCGATTTCCGAGACTTGCCAGCCGAGTTTGCCAAAAGTGCGATATTTCATTTGTCAGCCTGATGGATTGTGTTGATTGAATTTGCCGGGCTCGCCCGAAAAAGAAATTATCCTTGCGCGCATTCGATGCCACCCAGCTTTCTCAAGTTGGGCCACCACAAGCCGGCCGTGCAAGAATTTCCCCGCCGTTTCCGGCAAAACCTACTGTCAATGGAATGGCGTTGGAGTGTCCTAATGAAGCACAACCGGCGGATTTCTCCGGCGGCGCGGTGTGGATAGGGGCGGGATTACCCGGTTTTTTGCGGATTTTCAAGGTTCTGAATAGGCTAAGTTTAAGCCGGGTATGCCGCTTCGGGACGGTGCAAGGCATGGCAACTGCTCATAACCTCGGGCCGTTTACACGCTGTGGGAATTTAGAACTTGGGGCGACTAAATATCGCCGGTCGGGGAACGTCGAAAAAACGATATGAAAATTCGGACTTTGATTGTAGATGACCAGTCAACCGGGCTGGCGGTGTTGAGGGACATGCTCCGTTACGAACCGGACATTGAAATCATTGGCACGGCTGCCAACGGCCCGCAGGCCATTGAAGCGATCAACCGGCTGGCACCCGATCTGGTATTTCTTGATGTCCAAATGCCCGAGATGGACGGTTTCGAGGTGGTTGCCCAAATCAAGCTTCCGCAGATGCCCATCATCATCTTTGTGACCGGCCACGACGATTATGCCTTGAAGGCCTTCGAGGCGTGCGCCCTCGATTATCTGGTCAAACCCTGCCAACTGGCGCGCCTGCGCGCGGCGGTGCAGCGAGTGCGGCAACAGATTCAAAACCACCAAAACGGCGACATCCAGCAGAAGCTGGACAGCCTCATGGAGGATCTGAAGGCCGTGTCAAAATATCCGGAACGGCTGGCCGTAAAATCCAACGGACGGATCGTGTTCCTGCGCCTGACCGATATTGACATGGTGGAAGCGGCGGACAATTACGTAAAACTGCACGTTGGCAATGAAACGCACATGCTGCGCGAGACCTTGACGGCACTGGAGGAAAAACTGCCGCCAAGCCAATTCGTGCGGATCAGCCGTTCGACCATTGTGAACATCGAATCGGTCAAGGAATTGCATCCCCTGTTTCACGGCGAATACGCGGTCGCCCTGCACAACGGCACCCGCGCGACCCTGACCCGGGGTTATCGGGAACAACTCCGGCAACTCGGTGTGATGACTTGACCTTGAGGGTTGATTTGGGCTGGTCGCCCTGACTTCCGTCCGCTGATTTCACCCTGTTTCGGGCACAATTCGCCCCTGAATTCACGCAATGTGTCCCTAAACCATTATGGTTTGAAGCCTTTTGTGTTAAGTAACTGATACAACTTAACAGCTTAAAACAAAATGGTTATGAACAAGTCATGGATGTTGGTTATCGTCGGTGCGTTGCTGACGGCGGAAGGTCTGGCCACACCCGCGCGGGCGCAGAGCACCGTGGTCTATGCCGCAGAGTACGGCCAGTCCACCAACCTTTTTGGTACCATTGACTTGTTGAGCGGAACCTTCACCCGGTTAGCCTCTATCGGGAGTGCGAAGGTCAACGATATCGCGTATTGCCCCACCAACGGGACATTGTATGGCATATCCAACAGCTCAGTCCTGGTCACGTTCAACAAAACCAACGGTGCCATCACCAAAATCGCCAACCTGAGCACCAACACCATCGAGTCACTGGCCTTCCGGCCCAGCGACGGAAAATTGTTTGGTGCGGCGCAGAACCGGTTGTACACGATCAATCCCAACAATGGGACGGCAACCGCGGTTGGGAGTTATGGGAACGCCCATAACCTCGGCAGCACCGGGCAGAACATTCGTTTCGCCAAGGACGGCAATCTTTACGTCAGCAACACGAGCACCAATACCGATATCTACCAGGTCAACACCACGAATGGTACTGCGACCTGGATGGGCGAAGCCGTCGGTTACCCTTATCTGATGTTGATGAACGCCAGTTCGAACATGTACGGGGTCTTCGTCAATTTGGGGAACGGTGGCAATTCCTATCCCGAGCTGGCGAGCTTTGACTTGAACAGTTTTGTTGCCGGCGGGACTAACGCCAATGGCAGCACTCACCAAATCACAATAAACCTGGTCGGCGCCGGCACCAATTTCCCCGCCAATTTTGTCTTTTCCGGCAATGTTCCCCAGGCGGTCACCAATCTCACCGTGCCGGTGAGCGCGACCGCGCTGGTGAGCCAGACCGTTTGCCCGGGGGACAGCGCGCTGTTCAGCACAGTGGCCTCCGGCACCCCGCCTTACGGCTATGCCTGGTTGGAGAACGGCTCGACCCTCAGCGGCCAGACCAATAGCAGCCTGACCCTCGCCAATGTGACCACCAACGCCGCAGCGACCTACAGCGTCATCGTGAACGGCGCCATGGGGTCGGTGACCAACAGCGCGCCGTTGACGGTGAACACACCCGTATCCGTGACCACGGCGCCCGCCAATCAAACCGGTGTGGCCGGTGGCAGTGCGACCTTCAGCGTGACGGCCTCGGGAACAGGGTTGAGTTATCAATGGTTGTTCAACGGCTCAGTCATTGGAACCGGCAGCAGCCTTGCTTTGAATAATCTGGCTACCAGCCAGGCGGGCGTTTACACGGTGATTGTCAACGGCACCTGCAGCAGCGCGACCAACAGCGCCACGCTGACGGTGAACAAAGCCACGGCCTCCATCACGCTGGGCAGTTTGAATCAGACTTACAGCGGTTCAGCCAAACCGGCGTCGGCGGCTACGACCCCGAGCGGCCTGGCGGTAACTTTCACCTACAACGGTTCAACCACAGCTCCGACCAGCGCCGGCAGTTATACCGTGGTCGGAACAATCAGTGACCCCAATTATCAAGGCAGTGCAACCGGTACGCTGGTGATTGCCCAGGCTTCAGGCTCTATTACGTTGGGCAGTTTGAACCAGACTTACAGCGGTTCAGCCGAATCAGCGACAGCGACTACGACCCCGAGCGGTCTGGCGGTGACTTTCACCTACAACGGCTCAACCACGGCTCCGACCGGCGCCGGCAGTTATACCGTGGTCGGGACAATCAATGACCCCAATTATCAAGGCAGTGCGACTGGCACGCTGGTGATTGCCCAGGCTT
>DATNHM010000030.1:0-9540 GCA_035604955.1 Candidatus Limnocylindrales bacterium
TGGGCCGCACAAAAACCAGGAAACCCTCAACTTGATAACTCGGGCTGGAGCCCGGGTGCTTTTCCTGCCGGCTTACTCGCCCGACCTCAATCCGATTGAAAAGATGTGGAGCAAAGTCAAAACCTTCCTGCGCGGCGTCCAAGCCAGAACCCAGGCGGCCTTGATTGAGGCCATCGGGCTGGCCCTCCAAACCGTCACCCCTCAGGACGCCAGGAACTGGTTTGCCTCGTGTGGCTATAGTTTTATTTAAAATGCTCTAAGGCAAAAACGCGCCAGCGGCGCCTTGTCCACATCGCGGACAACCTCCTCGAATGGCTTGTTCTTCACCAGCGTAAAGATGGCCCAATCACGCCAGAGCGGAATATCGATCTCTTCTCTGAGCGCTTGCGGGGCTTGGCCCAGAAGACGGGCATCAATCCTTGGCCACATAATGCGATGCGGCACAGCTTCGGCAGCTATTTCCTTCGCAAGACAAAGGACGAGAACCTGACCGCCTCAGAGATGGGTAACTCACCGGCGTGATCATAAAGTATTACCGCGCTCTGGTTAAGGACGCGGACGTCGCAGAATATTGGCGGATCACGCCGTCCGGCGTTTGAGAGGGTGGAAACTCGCCCACAGAAGTTTCGGAGTCAGAATTGCCAGAGCCTGCCTACGGTGCTCGCGTGAGTGGGTAATTCCGCCGCTCCCGATTGAGAACCAAATGATCCGTCCCTGCTCGAGCCCAAGCGGTAAGCCGCGCAAGTTTGGCTGGGCCTAAACACGAAAGAAACACACTTGCAAAGTGGCGACAAAATGGCGACCGGCGTGCGCAATACTCTCGACCCGAAGGTTATGAAACCTCGAACGCCTCGTATTATCAGGCTTTAAATTGGTTGCGGGGCCAGGATTTGAACCTGGGACCTTCAGGTTATGAGCCTGACGAGCTACCGGGCTGCTCCACCCCGCGCTAAGGTCTTTCAGTTTGGCTGATGCCCAAACAAACTGCAAGAAATTTCAGCGCAAATCAGAAAGGCGAAACTCCATAGCACATCCAATAACCGAGCAGTTTGAAATACTCGAGATAGATACGATGCGCGAGTTTGTTTCGCGACCAGTCGGCGCGGGCATAGCCCAAATAGGAAGGCCGCGAGTAAAATTGCAGCTCCGGCCCGTAGTGCTCGAAGCAAGCCAGTGCCCGGCGCGAATGATACCACGAGGTGACGAGGATGACATGATGCGCGCGCCGGGCGCGAAGCAGTTTGACCGTAAAAATGGCATTCTCCTTTGACGTGCGCGACTGATCCTCCATTTGAATCGCGCGGGAGGGCACACCAGCCGCCATCAAGGCACGCCGGTAAATTGTGCAATCGCCCAGGCCACTGACCAGAATCCACGGTGCCGCGTGCTCTCTGAAAAGTGCCGCCGCGCGTTCGGGCCGATCATGCGAACCGCCCCCCAAAACCACCACCACATCGGCTTTCACCGGACCGTCGTCCACACACAAACATTTCTGCGGAAAGAGAAAGGCGGCGACACCCAGCAGGACCAGGAGGGTGAAAAAGGCAAACACCAACCGCAAAGACCATTTTCGTATTCCAGCCACACCGGCTGAACATTGCAAATTTCAGGCCAAATCGCAATGCTGGCGGACGCAAAATCCAGTACTGGTCAAACCCGGTGCGAGTTTGATATTTTGCACCCGACAATGATTTTGTCCGCCAAACAGCGCGTGATCGAATCCCTTGCCGGTTTGGGACGGTTTACCCTGCTGGCCAAAGAGGCCCTGGTTTCCCTGGTGACCTTCAAAGTTGCCTGGCGTGATCTGCTGTACCAGATTTTTTTCATTGGCGTGCAATCGCAGGCGGTCGTGATCATCACCGGCGCCTTCACCGGCATGGTGATGGGCTGGGAAACTTATGCCCAGTTTCACAAGGTCAAGATGGACACCGCCACGCTCGCCGTCGTTGGCGTCTCGATGTGCGATGAACTCGGGCCGGTGCTGACGGCGCTGATGGTCGCCGGACGCGTTGGCGCGGCCATCGCCGCCGAACTGGGCACGATGCGTGTGACCGAGCAAATTGACGCCCTGCGGACGCTGGCGACACATCCGGTGGATTATCTGGTTGTGCCCCGGGTTGCCGCCGGACACATTGCGCTGCCGCTGCTCACCATCGAATCCATTTGCCTCGGCATTGGCGCGAGTTTCTTCGTATGCGTGCAATTGCTGGGAATTGAGCCGGCGTTTCTGTGGCATAACATGCTGCATTTCACGCACGACGTGGACGTGGTGATCGGCATCACCAAAGCCTTCATCTTCGGCGGCATCATCGCTCTCATCGGGTGTTACAAAGGCCTGACCTGCGGACTGGGCGCCGAGGGTGTCGGCCGCGCGACAACCGAAGCCGTGGTTTATGCCTGCATCACCATTTTGATCTCGGACTTCTTCCTGACGATGGTGTTGACCAAGTTGGTGGGACAGTTATGATCCAGGTCCGCGATTTGAAGAAGAGTTTCAGCGGCCCGCGGGTGTTGAATGGCGTGAGCTTTCGGATTGAAAACGGCGAATCGGTCGCCATCATCGGACGCAGTGGCTGCGGTAAAAGCGTCCTGCTCAAGCACCTCATCGGTTTATTGAAGCCGGATGCCGGCGAAGTGCTGATTGACGGTGAAAACATCGTGCCGATGAACGAACGCCAGTTGCTGCGGGTGCGCAGAAAATTTGGCATGTTGTTTCAAAGCTCGGCCTTGTTCGACTCAATGACCGTCGCGGAAAACGTGGGTTTTGGTCTGCGCCGGCACGAACATCTGACCGAGAGTGAAATCGCCCGGCGGGTCGCTCACGCTTTGGATGTGGTGGATCTGCCAGGCACCGAAAACAAAAATCCGGCGGAATTGTCCGGCGGCATGAGAAAACGCGTCGGCCTGGCGCGTGCCATTGTTTACGAACCGCAAATTGTGCTTTACGACGAACCAACGACCGGGCTGGACCCGATTGTGTCCGACAGCGTCGACAAACTGATCATGCACGTGCGCGACCATTTAAACGTCACGACGGTCGTGGTCACCCACGATATGCGCACGGCGCGGCGCGTGGGCAACCGCGTGCTGATGATGCACGATAACACGATTTACGCCGCCGGCTCGCCGGAGGAATTCTTTGCGTCGCAGGACCCGGTGGTGCGCCAGTTTGTTGACGGAGTGGCGGACGCCAAAAATTGAACATGGAAAAGTCAAACCAGGAAATCAAAGTTGGCCTGTTTGTGCTCGTGGGGCTGGTGTTGCTGGCCGTGTTGCTGATCCAATTCAGCAAGGGGACGAGCATTTTCCGCGGCACCTACGAATTGCGCCTGCATGCGAGCAACATCGGCGGCCTCAAGGAACGCGCCGCGGTGTTGCTGGCCGGCGTGCAGGTTGGCAGTGTCTCAGGGATTGAACTGGCGCCGGATGGCAAAAGCGTAACTATTTTGTTGCGAATTTACAAAACAGACAAGATTTACCACGACGCGCGGTTCGTCATTCAGCAATCCGGCTTTCTTGGCGACCAGTACGTCGCGGTCATTCCCACGGAAAATCAACTGCCGTTCTGGGCCAACGGCGCAGACGTGGAGTGTGAAGCACCGTTCAATTTGCAGGAAACGGCCCGGGCCGCCGCGGGTTTCATCCAACGCATAGATGAAACGGCAAAAAAGCTCGATGCCGCCGTCACGGATGTGCGCCGCCTGGTGTTGACCGAACAGACGTTGACGAATTTTGCCGACACCATTGACAACCTGCGCACAATCTCGGAACAGGCAACGCACACGGTAGCCAACCTCAACGCGCTCGTCGCAACCAACGGCACGCAGATTGGTCTGGCGGTCAGCAACGTGGTTTTCTTCTCGCAGGACCTCATCCACCTCTCCGAGGACGCCCACGGTATAATCTCGACCAACGGCCCGGAAATTTCCGCCGCGGTGAAAAACATCGAATCTTCAACTGAAACTTTGAAAAAACTGACGGATGATTTGCAGTCCGGCAATGGCCTGGCGGGGACCTTGCTGAAAAACGAACAACTTTCAACCAACGTGCAGGCAGTCGCGGCCAACCTGGCCGTGGCCACGAGCAATTTGAACCGCCTCGGGTTGTGGCGCTTCCTCTGGCACCATGAGTTGCCCTCCACCAACACGCCCTCCCGCGAAACCAGCAAACACCCATGACGCCGCTTTGGACCATCCGCCTTTTGTTTCTGAGCCTGTGTACCGCGGCGGGTTACGCCATCAGCCAGGTCCGACCGGAGTTTACCGCCGTCAACCACGGCGAGGTGTTCGGCATGCTCATTGGGTTCGGTTTTGGTGGCTTCATGATTGCCTTGGACGAGATGCTCAAGGGCTTCTCGCTCCGGGCCTTTTCCGCCATCACCTTTGGCTTGCTGCTCGGGATGTTGGTCGCATTGCTGATCAGGTACTCCCCTCTCATGTACAATGCCGATGACAAGGTCCAATGGTTCGTCAGTCTCGGCCTCTTTTTGAGCTTCAGTTATATCGGCATTATCCTCGCCATGCGCAGCAACAAGGAGGATTTCTCACTCATCATCCCTTATGTCCGTTTTCGCCCACAAAACCAGCCGGACAACCTGTTGCTGCTCGATACCAGCGTCATCATTGACGGTCGCATTGCTGATTTGATTGAAGCCCATTTTCTGGAGGGCTTAATTGTCGTGCCGCGGTTTGTCCTCAAAGAAATTCAGCAGATCGCCGATTCCACCGACCCCATCAAGCGCGCCCGCGGCCGGCGTGGACTCGAAATGCTTAACCGCATTCAACGCAACACCGGCATTGAGGTCCGCATTCATGACGGTGATTTTCCCGAGGAAAAGGACGTGGACTCCAAACTTGTCCGGCTGGCTCGCAATCTCAACGCCCGGCTTTTCACCAACGATTACAACCTCGCCAAGATTGCCGAATTGCAGAAAATTACTTATGTCAACTTGCACGAGGTCGCCAAATGCCTCAAGGTCATTCTGCTTCCGGGCGAAATTTTACGCCTGAAAATTGTGCGCGAGGGCAAGGACAAAGGCCAGGGCGTCGGCTATATGCCTGACGGTACGATGGTGGTGGTCAACAACGGCCAGTCACATATTGGCCAGCAGGTCGAGGTGGAGGTTCAAAGCCTGCTGCAAACCGGCGCCGGCATTATTGTTTTCGCCGAAGCAAAAACGGCGCAGGTTGCATGAATCACCATCAAAATTGAATCATGGAACTGGTCACCATCTCCAAAGAGTTGAATGATGTCGAAGCGCAAATGAAACGCGCCCGGCTCGAAGCTGCCGGATTTCATCCCTTTATCGCGAATGAAGCTTCCGCGCTTTGGATCGGCACCGCCATCGCCACCGGCGGCATACTCCTTCAAGTGCCTGAATCCGAGGCCGCCGATGCCCGCGAATTTCTCAACCCGCCTTCCGAATGACCGCCGCGAAATTAAAGCCCCTCCGCCAGCTTAAGGCCAGCTTGCCAGCGGGTGACTTGGTTTTGAAGCCGCAGACGCTCAAAGACTACGCCGGTGACAAATGGTTCGCCGCCCAACAGCCTGACGCCGTTGCCCTGCCCCGCTCCGTCAAATCCGTTTCCACAATTCTCCGTTTTGCCAACCACCACAAAATCCCCGTCACGGCCCGCGGGGCTGGTCACGGCTATGTCGGCGGGTGCGTGCCGGTTTATGGCGGCATCGTGCTTTCTTTGGAGCGCATGAACCAGATCAAGGAAATCAAGGCTGCTGATTTCGTCGCCGTCGTTGAACCGGGCGTGGTCACGCAAAAACTCCAGGAGGCGGTTGAAAAACGCGGCCTGTTCTACCCGCCCGATCCCGCCAGTCGCGCGAATAATTCCATCGGCGGCAACATTGCCACCAACGCCGGCGGACCGCGTTGTTTGAAATATGGTGTCACGCGCGATTACGTCCTGGGCCTCGAAGTCGTGCTGGCCAACGGCGCCATCGTTCGTGTCGGCGGACGCACGCATAAAAACAGAACCGGGTTCGACCTGACGCGCCTGTTCGTCGGTTCGGAAGGCTTGCTCGGCGTGGTTACCGAGGCGACCCTGAAATTAATTCCGTTGCCGCCGTTTCGCGCAAGTCTCGCCGTCGGGTTCGGTTCAATGAAAAATGCCGTCCGGGCATTGCAGGCGATTTTGTCGGCAGGCTTTCTACCCTGCGCGCTTGAGCTGGCGGATGAATTCACGCTCGCCGCCGCTTATCAACGCACAAAAAGTGGTCGGCTGCGCGGTTGCCGCGCCCATTTAATCGTTGAACTCGATGGACAAAAAAAGTCCGTCCAGCATGAACTGCCGGGTTTGGAATCCATTATCCGCCGTCAAAAACCTTTGTTCGTCGAACGTGGCTTCGGCACCGCCCAATGCGAGGAAATCTGGAAAATCCGCCGCGAATTTTCCTATGCCCTGCGTGACACCGGCCTTACGAAGTTGAATGAAGATGTGGTCGTACCGCGCAGCCGGTTGGAAGACTTTTTTCAATTTGCGGCCAGGCTCCAAAAAAAACACGGTCTGCCCGTCGCCTGTTTCGGCCACGCCGGCGACGGCAACATCCACACCAACGTGATGGTGGACTTTAACCAGGCGGGAGCCGCCCGACGCGCCGAGGCGGCGCTGGATGAACTTTTTGCCAGGGTTATCGCCTGGGGCGGCGCGATCAGCGGCGAGCATGGCATTGGGCTCGCCAAAAAGCGCTGGTGGCCTCGAGCCGTTTCCAAGGAAGCCCGTGAATTGCATCGTACCGTGAAAAAGGCGCTCGACCCCAGGGGCATCCTGAATCCAGGCAAGTTTGTGTAGGCTGACGGGTTCCCGGGACCATCGGTCGTCCACCGTTTGATGACATGGCAAAAAATGTGAAATTTGTTGCTTTTGTTTTTTTAAGTTGAGCCTATCCTTGGTGCTCATGAAAGAATTACTGAATCTTTCGGTTGCCAAGCTGAAACGCATGGCGGCCTTAAAAGCAAAAATCGAACGGCTTCAATCGCAACTGGAAGCAACGGCGGCAAGCGCCTCGTCGTCGCCTGCCAAAACGGGCCGCAAGCGCCGGAAGATGAGCGCCGCCGCCCGCCGGAAAATTTCCCTGGCGGCCAAGGCCCGCTGGGCAAAAGTCAGAACCGCCAAATCGAAATAAAGCTCCGCCGGTCGTTCACCCGACAGTACCGACCAGAACTACAAATTCGCCTTTCCGGGGGCGTTTTTGAAGGAGGGCCAGTAATTCCGCCGGCCGGCCGCGCAGAAATTCCTCGAATTTCTTTGTCAACTCACGGGCGAGGACGACTTCGCGTTCGGGAAAAATTTCAATCATCTCGACCAACAGTTTCTCAATCCGGAACGGTGATTCATAAAATACCAGCGTACCGGGAATTGCTTTAAGCGACTGCAGTTTGTTCCGCCGCTGGCCGGACTTGTGCGGCAAAAAACCGACGAAGTGAAATTCATCCGTCGGCAGGCCACTGGCGGTGAGCGCGGCGACCAACGCGCACGACCCCGGCACGGATTCGACGCGACCACCAGCGGCTATGGCGGCTTTGACAACCCGCTCGCCAGGGTCGCTGATGCCGGGACTGCCCGCGTCCGTGACCAGCGCGATTTTGTCACCGCGTCGAAGACGTTCGATTATTTCCTCGCTGCGCCGGGCTTCGTTGAACTGGAAATAACTTAGCAGCGGCTTAACAATGTCAAAGTGCTTGAGCAATTGGCCGGTGCGGCGGGTGTCCTCGGCGGCAACCACGTCGCACTCACGCAACACGCGCAACGCGCGCAGCGTAATGTCTTCAAGATTGCCGATGGGCGTGGCAACCAGATACAACGTGCCAGCTATGAGGGGTGGCAATTGAGCGTCCATGTCTTGACTTAATCAGAAAACAAAACGGAAATAAATCTGATTCAGTCAATGGGAAGGTAGCGCAGGCGAATTTGCCATCCGCACCGTAATGCAGCCGTCTCGGCTGCGGGTTCAAGCACCGTCCCGGTGCGCGAACCAAAAAACACGCGGTGGGACGCCGCTTTTTACCCGCTGGGAGGACGCCGGCGCTACGATTCTACCGCCCGCCAATGAATTTTTGACGCGGGCATCAAACTGCGCCCAACAGGAAATGTTCCGGTCGGCGCTGTTCTTGCTTGCATCAAGCCTCGATATGGTACAGCTTAAGCTTGATAGGTGACTGCATGTCAGGAACAGACCAGAAACAAAATCCTCAGGTTGCGTCGAGTGAATCGAAGTCTGATCTGCCATTCTCCGAGACTTGCCGGGCCAGGTCTTTGTGGAGCATTAACGAATCTGCGGAATGCCTTGTCCCACCGCCGCAGCATTGTGAGTATGTCCTCAGCCATGGCAGCCATTTCTATTGCCATCACCCGCGCCGGGAGGAGATTGTTACCCGTACGCTCAAAATGAGCCAAGGCTGACCTTGTAAGTGAGCAGCCTTACCCGCCCGTTGGAGAACAAAGTGAAGAAAATTAAAATCCCGGCTTGCCGCCAGCCCCATCGTCCTGGCAATTAAGAATGGAACCCGCCTCGAAATTTGCCGCCATTCTGGTCACGGTGCCGGATTTGAAAACCGCCCGCGTTCTCACCAAGGCCGCATTGCAGGCGCGATTGATTGCCTGCGCGAATCTTCTTCCCAAAATCGAGTCGCACTACCGGTGGCGGGGAAAAATTGAGTCGTGCGCGGAGGTTCTACTGGTTTTAAAAACACAGAAGTCCAGGCTCCCCGCCCTGGAAAAATTGATTGTCGCCAGGCATCCCTACGATACGCCGGAATTTCTCGTCTTGCCCCTGATCGCCGGCAACCAACGCTACCTCGGATGGCTGAATCTGAGCACACGGCGCAGGCGCGTCCCCTAAACCGGGCACTCCCGTTCCCAGCGTCCAAGGTAAGCAGGCTTTCTAACCTTGTGAATAACTTATAAACCAAACGCACAAGTTTTTGAGGACGAAGGGTATCTACACATATTTAAATATTCTAACATTGTGAATAACTATAGCTTGTAATGAGCTTCCCGCTGAGGTTAAATCGGCGATAAGCACCTGAAAGCTGCGGTGCAGGCCAGAGCAAGGTTGCGTGACACGGGAGAGTGGCTTTCACCACGATCACTCAGAACGGTGGACGTTAAATTAATGGGAGACTTGTTTCCCAGGAAGTTGACGGTGCCGGCGGTGCGAAATCAAAAACCACAAAAAAAAGAAAGAAAGGAAGTTACCATGAAACCTTCAACCAAAACCCTGTTTGCTCTCGGCTGTGCGTATGCGATTACAACCGCTTCGTCGTTTGCCCAGTTGGTGTACACCTTTGACGAGTACGGCAATTCAAGCGGACCCTCATCCGCACCTCCTATTTCACCGGGAATTCTGCAACCCGATCCTTCGGGTGGGTTAACCGTTCCCGTCCTAGTTTACACTGTCCCACTTCCGCTCGTAACCGGCGACGTCGTGCTCACCGAACCGGGGCAACCGGCGGGCGGCCCAAACTCCGACGTCGTCCGATTTTGGAACCCAACGGGCATCAACTTAACCCAAATTATTTTCTATTCG
>DATNHM010000031.1:0-43829 GCA_035604955.1 Candidatus Limnocylindrales bacterium
CGGCAACCTGCCCAACCTCGCCCGGCAGGGCTGCCACGGCCCCATCCATTGCACCGACGCCACGCGCGACCTCTGCGGCGTCATGCTGATGGACTCCGCGCACATCCAGGAACAGGACGCGCTCTTCGTCTCCAAATGGCGCGCGAAAAAACATCAGCCGCCCGTCGAGCCGCTCTACCGTGTGCCCGACGCCGAGAAGGCCGTGAAACAACTCGTCGGCCATCCTTACGACAATGCTTTTTCGCCCGTGGACGGCGTGACCGTGACGTTCCGCGATGCCGGGCACATCCTCGGCTCCGCCCAGGTCGTGCTGGACATTGAGGAAAAAGGGCTTGCCGCGCCGAAGCAAAGCGGAGGCGGGCGCAAATTCCGCTGGCTGTTCAGTGGCGACGTGGGCCGCGGCGGCGATGAAATTCTCCGCGACCCGGTGCCGGTGGAAAACGTGGATTACCTCCAGATTGAATCCACCTACGGCGGACGCGAACACGCCGTCCGCCAGGATGCCGACGCCACCGTCTGCCGGCTGGTGGGCGGCGCGCTCGGCCAGAAGGGCAAGGTCATCATCCCGTCGTTTTCCGTCGGGCGCACGCAACAGATTGTTTATGTGCTGCACCAGATTACGGACAGCGGCTGTCTCCCGCGCGTGCCGATTTTCGTGGACAGCCCGTTGAGCACCAACGCCACGGAAATTTACCGCCGGCACACCGAATGTTACAACGACGGGATTGCGAAATTCCTGCGCGAACAGGCAAACCCCTTCGGCATGGCGAACCTCACCTACATCAGCAACGCCGAGGATTCCAAGAAGCTGAACGACCGCAAGGAGCCGATGGTCATCATCAGCGCGTCGGGAATGTGCGAAGCCGGGCGCATCCGGCATCATTTGCGAAACAACATCGGCGATCAGAAAAACCTGGTGCTGTTCATCGGTTACTGCGCCGAAGGCACGCTCGGCGACCAGATCACGAAAGGCAGGACGCCGGTCAATATCTTTGGCGACCCGTGTGTCGTCCGCGCCCAGGTCGTTTCCCTCGACACCTATTCCGGCCATGCCGACAAAAACGAATTGAAACGTTATGTCGAAAAAATCTCCGGCGACCTCAAAAAAATCTTCTGCATCCACGGCGAAGAATCGCAATGCCTGGCCCATGCTGAGACCCTCCGTCAAATGAAACCGAAAGCCGAAGTGCTCGTGCCGGAGTACCAGCAGGGCGTGGAAATTTGAATTAACGGCTATTGACAACTAATGTTATCCGGCTAAATTGGCGGCGTGAATGTGGCCTTGAGCAAATACTATGAAGATTTTGTCGGGGATTTGATTGCGAGCGGCCGTTACGGCAATGCGAGTGAAGTGGTGCGCGCGGGCTTGCGCGCATTGGAAAAGGCCGAACAACAGGCCGCGCTAAACATCCCTGATCTGGACAGTAAACTTCTCGCCGGCATTCGCAGTCCCGCCAGGCCGCTGACCGGCGCCGATTTCGACCGCATCCGCACCCGCACCCGGCGAAAACTCAAGGGATTTGAAACCGCTCAAAATCATTCGCAGCGAAGAGGCGATTCGCGACATTGCGGACATCCATCTGATTATCGCGGTGGATAATGCTGAAGCCGCCGAAAGATTCCTCACGGCGCTGCAATTAAGCTTCCGCGCGCTGGCCCAATGGCCGGAGATCGGGCCGCGCTATCAATCCAATCGTACCGGATTGTCCGGGGTGCGTTTCTGGCCGGTGCGCCGGTTCGCGAATTATCTGATTTTCTACCGCGTCACCGCCCCGCCGCGCCGGTTGCACATCGTCCGTGTTCTCCACGGCGCGAGAGATATTCCGCAGGTTTTGGAATGATGCCTGGCCCATGCCGAAACGCTTCGCCAGATGAAACCGAAAGCCGAGGTGCTCGTGCCGGAATACCAACAGGTGGTGGAAATTTGATTTCGCCGGACAATGGATTCCCGTCATGCGGGTACAGCCTGAAGCCGGCACTGTGGCGCAGCCGTCCCGGCTGCGAGTTCAAGCACCGTCCCGGTGCGTGAACCAAAACACGCGGCGGCGTAAAGCCGTGTGGCGGCCACGCCGCTATACGCGGGACGCCGCTTTTACCCGCCGGCTAAGACGCCGGCGCTACGATTCTGCCGCCGGCCAATGATTTTTTGGTGCCGGTGTCAAATTGTGCCCCCCTGACTTTCGGAAAGCCGAATTGCATTTCAATTCCGGGGATTTGCGGTAGCCTGCGGCGAACTGAATGGCCATGCTTGGAATATACAAACGGTTCGCAAATACCGCCGTTTTCTGGTCGTGGATTTTCAATTTCATCCGTCTGACTTATGGCATCATCCTCCTGCCGCTGGTCCTGCATAAACTGTCCACGGCCGATTTGGGGATGTATTATGTGCTGTTGAGCCTGGCCGCACTGGCGCAACTGGTGGACTTCGGCTTTGGCGAAACCATCGGACGTTTCATCACCTATGCCATGGGCGGGGCGCGGGAGATTCAGGCGCAGGGCCTGCCCAAACCGGGTGACAGTGACGCCCCCAACTACACCCTGCTCTGGGAACTGCTGGCCACGACCCGCTTCATCTACCGCTGTCTGACGTTGGCGGTGTTGGTCGTCATCGGCGTCTGGGGGACCTGGATGGTAGAGCTGCGGATTCATGAAACGTCGTCGGTGCTGATTACCCGACTGGCCTGGGCGGTGACTTTGGCCGGCACCATGTTCGAAATCTATGCCAATTGGTGGTGCGTCTATTTGCGCAGCATGAATGAAGTGGTGGCCGCGTCGCGCATCTATGTGGTGGTCTTCGTGGTCCGGCTGGCCCTGGCGGCGGGATTGCTCTGCGCCGGGGCCGGGCTTTTGAGCATTCCCATTGCCGCCGTTTTGAGTGATGGCCTCATGCGCTGGCTCGCCCGCTCCCGCTGTCTGGCGCTGTTGAAAAACCATCCGCCGCCGCCCAAAACCGAAGTCAAAAAGATCCTCAAAATTCTCTGGCCGAATACCTGGCGGGTCGGCGTACTGCTGTTCAGCACCTACCTGACCGTGAATGCCAACACCGCTATTTGCCTGGGCGCGTTTGGGCTGGCGGCCAATGCCAAATACGGGCTGTCGCTCCAGTTGATGAACATCGCTTTGACCATGGCGTCCGTATGGTTCACGGTCAAACGCCCGCTGCTCGGTCAATGCCTGGCGCGCCATGACCTGGCCACCGTCCGGCAAATTCTCTGGTCCCGGCTCTGGCTGCAAAACCTGACGTTCCTGGTTCTGGCTGCCGGCGTTGTTGGTTGCGGAGCGATGGCGTTGAATTGGATCGGCGGCGGCAAGGAGATTCTATCCGTGGGCTGGCTGGCCGTGCTGATGTTCTACTTTTTTCTGTATTCACAGTACGTGACCTGGACAACTTTGATGGCCACGGCCAACAATCTCGCTTATTTGTGGCCAACGGTGGCGACCAATGTCCTGAGCCTTATTCTTTCCTTGCTGTTGGTTTATTTTACCCGGCTGGGCCTCGGGGCATTGGTGCTGGGGCCGCTGCTGGCCGGCGTCCTTTTCAATTTCTGGTATTGGCCCGCCTATGCCGCCCGCGACATCGGGACCACGTTGTTCCACTTCCTTTTCTTTGGCCCTAAAACCAAATCCAGCGG
Organism: Candidatus Limnocylindrales bacterium; assembly: GCA_035604955.1. Lineage (GTDB taxonomy): Bacteria > Verrucomicrobiota > Verrucomicrobiia > Limisphaerales > UBA11358 > UBA11358. The sequence continues at coordinate 3,633 of DATNHM010000031.1, forward strand.
ATAACAGCCCATTAAAAAGTAGGAGACGACGTAAGGAGTCTTATTCATTTACGATTTACGATTTACGATTTACGATTGACGATTGGCCGATGCGTTCGTATCCAGTCTGAAAAGACTCGTGACCTCGTCTCCTACAATGGAACGGGTAGCTGCGTCGCCATTTCCAAGGTAGGGACGGCGCGCCGCTGCGTCGTCCGCGCCTCAAGCGGGCGCTTGATTTTGGCGGCTTTACCGCCGGGGACGGCGTAGCACTGTCCCTGCCAAAAAAACTGTAATACCCCAATGGGAGTTACCGGCTGCAAAGCAGATTGACGTAGCCGGACGGGTTCAAGTTGCCTCCCAGTTCTTCAAACCGGTAAATCACCTTCACGCCGCCGTCGGGTTGGATGGCTTGCAGCTTGAACGATTGCGCCCGAAGCTCGTCGAAAACCGCGCGGCGAGACGCCGCTTTTACCTGCCGGCGAGGACGCCGGCGCTCCGTTCTGGCCGCATCATCATGGCGGTGGTGCGAAGTTGCGCCCAAACTGACCTGCGCTATGGCGGGCATCCGTCGTGCCGATCCGGGACCGGACCGCGGGCAATGCGGCCCAAAGAGTGTTGCCGAAGGAATATGCTTTTGACGATGGCTGGGATAACTGATAGGAATCTGTCAGCGAATGATGAAAGATTTTGTAGGCAAAACGGTTCTGATCACCGGTGCCGGGGGATTCATAGGCAGCCACTTGACAGAACGTCTGACAGAACTGAATGCCAGGGTCCGGGCGATGGTGCATTACAACGCGCTGGGTTCAGCTGGTTGGCTGGATGCGTCGCCTTGGCGCGATAAGATCGAGGTCGTGGCCGGCGACATCCGCGACCGCGACAGTGTGAAGACGGCTATGCAGGGGGTGGAGGTGGTTTTTCATCTGGCGGCATTGATCGCGATTCCCTATTCCTACCGGGCGCCGGACTCCTACGTCCGCACCAACGTGGGCGGGACACTGAACGTGCTGCAATCTGCCCGCGAACTTGGCGTCAAACGCATCGTTCATACCTCAACCAGCGAAGTCTATGGCACCGCCCGCCTTGTGCCCATTGACGAGGCGCATCCGTTGCAGGGCCAGTCACCTTACTCCGCCAGCAAAATCGGCGCGGACAAAATGGCTGAAGCTTTCCACCTCTCCTTCGGCCTGCCAGTCGTGACCGTCCGGCCCTTTAACACCTTTGGTCCGCGCCAGTCGGCCCGGGCCGTTATCCCGACTATCATCGCCCAGTGCCTCAACGGCAGAACGGTCCGTCTGGGCAGTCTTCATCCCACGCGAGATTTGAATTATGTCTCGAATACAGTGGATGGATTTCTGCGGGCGGCGCTGGTGCCGGCCGCCATCGGGCGTACGATCAACCTGGGTTCGGGACGGGAAATCAGCATCGGCGACCTGGCCGCACTCATCGGACGGCTCATGGATTCTCCCATCTCTGTAGTGAGTGAAGATGAGCGCATCCGCCCGGAAAACAGCGAGGTCGAGCGTCTGCTGGCCGACAACGCGCTGGCCGCTTCCCTTTTGAAATGGCAGCCCGCCATCGGGCTGGAGGAGGGATTGCGCCGGACGATCGAGTGGGTGAAAGCCAACCGCGAAAAATATCGTCCAGACACCTACACCATCTGAACTGCGTGAACCGTCCTTTTCACTGAATGAAAGCGATTATTTTGGCTGGCGGCCTGGGAACAAGGTTGAAACCGTTTACCGAGATTATTCCCAAACCGCTGCTCCCCATCGGGGAAAGCTCGGTCCTGGAAATCCAGATCCTCAGCCTCAAGAAACATGGGATCAAGGACATCATCATCGCCACCAATCACATGGCCGAATATGTCGAAGCCTTTCTTGGCAACGGCAGCAAATACGGCGTCCATCTCCAGTTCAGCAAGGAGCAGGAACCACTCGGTACCTGCGGCCCCTTATCGCTTGTGCGCGAACAATTGACCGAACCATTCCTGTTGATGAATGGCGATGTCCTGACCACGCTCGACTTCTCCAAAGCTGCCGCTTTCGCTGGTTCGATTGCGGCGAACCTCCTCGTGATGACCAAGGAAATCGTGGTGCCGTTTCAATTCGGGAAGATCATTTCCGAAGCGGATTATATTGTCGGCGTGGAAGAAAAACCCGACCTGAAGCTGGAAATCCTCGCTGGGATTTATATGTTCAAGCCGCCGGTCCTCGATCTAATCCCGAAAGGCAAATATTACGGGATGGACACGCTGATCAAGGACATGATTGCCCGCCGCCTGAAGATTGCAAAATATCCGATCCGGGAATACTGGCTCGATATTGGGCGCGTGAATGATTACGAGGTGGCACAGGAGGCCTACCGTGAACATTTTGCCGGACTGAAGAAGCCGGTCACACCATGAAATGCCTGATAGCCGGAGGCGCCGGCTTCGTTGGCAGCCATGTCACCGCGCGATTTGTCCAGGCCGGGCACGAAGTGACAGTGATGGATGGATTGCTTCCCCGTACCGGCGGCCGCCGCGAAAATCTGGCCGGCCTGCTTTCCGACATCCGATTCCTCGACATGCCGGTCGAACAGGCCCCGGATCTTGCCGGACTGGTCGCGGAAAGCGATTTGCTCGTCGATTGCATGGGTTGGACCTGCCATCGCCTCGCCCTCCAGGATCCGCTTTACGACATGCAATTGAACATCGCTTCGCACCTCGCTCTGGTCGACGCCATCGCCCACAGCTCCGGCAAAACGGTGATTTCGCTCGGTTCCCGCGGCCAGTATGGAAATCCGAAGGTAAAAACGATTACGGAGGAGACACCTTCAAATCCCCAGGATATCCAGGGCTCGCACAAGCAGGCGGCGGAATCGAACTGGCAGATCTTTTCAAGGATCAAGGGTTTCGCCGGCATCAGCCTCCGCATTGGCAACTGCTTCGGGCCGCGCCAACCCGTCGAGGGGGAAGACATCGGGCTGATCGGCACGTTTATCCGCGATTTGTTGCAGGGACGCGAAATCGAACTCTTCGGCGCCGGACGGCGGCGGCCGGTGATTTACGCGGGGGACGTTGCGGAAGCAGTGTACTTATGCGCCCAATCCTCCTTTCAAGGCTTTCAGATATTCAACCTCGCCGGTGCGGACGTAGTGCTGGAGGAATTGCTGGAACTGTTGATCCGCGAAATCGGACAGGGCGCCTACAAGCTTCGGGAATTCCCGCCGGAGATCAAATCCATCGACACAGGCAACGCAGCCTTTTCCGGCGACCGTCTTGAAACATTCCTGGGCCGCTTGCCGCTGACCCCACTTGAGGCTGGCATAAAGGAAACAATTGATTATTTTCGCGGTGTACTATGATCTGGCGTTGCGACCTTGTTCCTCAGTACGAAGCTTACCGTGATGAAATCCACGAAGCCATTGACCGCGTACTGCATACCGGCCGGTATATTCTTGCCTCCGAGGTTGCGGCATTTGAGCGGGAGTTTGCAGATTACCTTGGGGTGAAACACGGTGTTGGCGTGGCCAACGCCACCGATGGCCTCACGCTCACCCTCATGGCGCTTGGGATCCAATCCGGGGACGAAGTCATCACCACGCCGTTCACTGCGATTCCCACCGTCTCAGCCATCCTTGATGCCGGTGCCAGGCCCGTGTTCGTTGATATCTGCGCGGACACATTCCTGATGGATTGCGAAAAAGTCGCCGCCGCCATCACGCCGCGCACCAAGGCAATCATGCCCGTGCATATCTTCGGCAATGTGCTCGACGTGCCGCGGCTTCGAGAGGTTGCCGGCCCAGCCATTCCGATCATTGAGGATGCCTCGCAATCGCACGGCAGCACGTTTCGTGGCCGGCAGTCCGGCAGCATGGGAGATGTTGGCGTTTTCAGTTTTTATCCGACCAAGAATCTGGGCGCGTACGGCGACGGCGGGATGATCGTTACAAACAGTGCCGAACTGTCCGACCGCCTCCGGCTGCTGCGGATGTATGGCATGAGGGACAAGGATCACATTGTCATCAATGGTGTGAACAGCCGGCTCGATGAACTCCAGGCCGCGATTCTGCGCGTGAAGCTCAAGCACCTCGATGCCATGAACCGCCGTCGCAACGCGATGGCGAGTCGTTACCGGAAGGAATTGCGGCCCGATTTGTTTACTCATCAGCACATCTCGGACAAGGTGGTTTCCAATTACCATGTTTTTGTCAGCAAATTCCGAGGCGATCGCGCGGCGTTTATGCAAAGCATGGACGCGCTGCAGATTCAGACGAATATTTATTACGTGGTGCCGCTGCACCTGCAGGAAGCCAATCGGTTCCTGAAATATAAACGCGGTGATCTGCCGGCGGCGGAAGCATTGTGCGGGTCGGCGGTCGCGCTGCCATTGTATCCCGAATTGCCGGACGATACACTTTCTCACATCATTCAGTGTATCAATGATTGGAAATCGCCATGATTGACCCCGATGTCGTCCTGGGAAAAAACGTCCGCATCTTCAACCCCGATCAGGTGAACATCTTCGGGTGCAAGATCGGTGATAATTCGTTTGTGGGGCCGTTTGTGGAAATCACCCGCGGCGTCACGATTGGGAAACGTTGTTTGATCGAAAGCCACTCATTTCTCTGCACCGGTGTTGAACTGGAGGACGACGTATTCATTTCGCACGGCGTGATGTTCACCAACGATCTTTATCCGCGAACCGACCGCCATGTCGTTTACCCGCGGACGCTGGTTAAGCAATTCGTCAGCGTCGGCACCAACGCCACCATTCTGGGAGGTGTGACCATTGGCGAGCACGCCGTAGTCGGAGCAGGGGCTGTTGTTACCAGGGATGTCCCGCCGCTCTCCATTGTCCTGGGCAGCCCCGCAAAAGTCAGCCGCCAATTCGGTTCCTTGAGTGAACTGAAGCAATATATTTGTGAGCGACAGGCGACGAGTTGAATTATGTGGGCCGGCAGTGTAAATCCCGACTTTTTGCCTTTTAAGCATTCAGGAAGCTGTGCCGATCGAACAGCGTGGATCAAGAGATGTCCGGTAGCGGCGGCATATCGGCAGAACTGCGAGCCCGGGCGCTATCATGCAAGTCAGTTACCCATTGTCGTTTGGGATAAATTTATTGGAATTGGCGCCGTTGTTACCAAACCTGTCTCTGAACCCGGAACTTACATTGGCCTTCCCGCAAGACGAATTAAAGAGTGTTTATCAGGAGGCGGGCGGTGAACAGAGATGTGGGCATTATTGGTTTTCTCGAACTCCTCCGAAAGGTTAAAAGCTGCTTTCGCCGCCGGAACAAATCAATTCCCTTTATTGAGAATATTGACCACTTCCAGTCAGGCTCACCCAAACGCAAGCGGGCTTTAATTTCACTTCGACCCGCTGCCTGGTTGACCGCTTTGCGGGAATTTCCCGGCATCAAGCTTTTCAATGTGAGCGGCCTCACTTATATAATGGTGAAAGTATTGAATGAAAATGGGTATGCCGTTGATATCGTGGACTATCTGCTCGACGATTTTAAGCCGGTAAAACCATATAACCTCTTTATCGGGCACGGAGGACGTGTCGCTTCATTGATTGACACGCTGGAGAAAAACAACACCGTCATCCTGCAATATGTCTCCCAGGCCTACTGGAAAGAATTTCTCCGCCAGTCAACCGAACGATACGAGAGGGTTTGCGCGCTAAAAGGAGTCCCGCTGATTTCCTCTCACATCCGTGCACATAGTGAACAGGAAAGAAAGGGGGAGGAGCATCTGGCGGAACGTGCAAAGTATTTCTTTACTGGAAACTGTCCGCGAATGATCAAGGGTTATGGCAAATACGCCAACAAAATTCGGATCGTGGGATGGGCGTCGTATCTGGAAAAGGATTTAATCGTCAAGGATCGTGATTTTGATGCGGGCAGGAAGGGATTCATTTATGTGGCGGGAACCGGCGGCAATATACAAAAGGGGCTTGATTTATTGCTTGAAACATTCGCCCGCACGCCGGATTTGCATCTTTATATTTATTGCTGGGTGGAAAACGAGGTGCGCACATTATATCGAAAGGAGCTGTCATTGCCAAACATTCATTACATTTATCATTACCGATTTGGCCTCCTGCGCCGGTATCTTCGCATCCTCTTAAAACGTATTAACTTTACAATTACCGCTCCCATTGACACCGGCATCGGAACCGCCTTTCTTGGAAGTTTTGGGATTGGACTCATTCCCGTTGGTTATGCCGACATGCCTTGTACTCCCGCCGACAGCCATCTCGCAAATTCGTGGCAGGTGGAAAGCATGGTCAGCAATGTTAGAGAAGCAAGCCGCATGCCCGTAGAGTGGTGTCAACGAGCTTCGGCGTTGAGCATGCAAAATTTTCAAGACAATTGGAGTCCCCAGGCATTTGAAAAAAGGTTTTCTGAATTTATACGATACGTTGAGACGTCATCCGTCAAGTTGTGATGTCAGACAAGACGTGAATTATGAGAGTGGCCCTGATCACCACCGACAATCGAGAGCCTTTCAAGAAATATGAGCTCGATGCGCCGTGGCTGTCTCCTCCCATCGCCGCCCTGCTGGAAGGGTTTCAATCAGCCGAAATCTCAACGGAGATTCAAGTTCATGTTCTGTCCTGCACGAAGCGCCCCATGCGCTCTCCGGAAAAACTCGCGCCGAACGTCCATTTTCACAGCCTGCACGTGCCCCAGCTCGGCTGGATGCGCACCGGCTATCAAGGGTGCATCCGGGCCGTCCGCAAAAAGCTGAAGGTAATCCGGCCGGATATCGTGCATGGCCAGGGCACGGAACGCGACTGCGCCATCAGCGCTGTCTTCTCCGGATTTCCCAGCGTCATCACCATCCACGGTCACCATGCCGAACTGGCCCGGCGGTTCCGGGCGCGCTTCGGCAGCTTTTTATGGTGCGCCGCCCGACTGGAAGAATTCACCCTCCCGCGGACTCAAGGCATTATTTGCATTTCTGACTATGTAAAGGGTCTGGTGGAACATTACCGGATCCCAACCTGGATTGTCCCGAATGCCATCCAGAAAATGTTCTTTGATTTTCCCAGGACAACCCCGCCAGCCGGAGCCAGGCCCCTGCTCGTCAACGTAGGCGTAATCAGCGAGCGCAAGCGTCAACCCGAGCTGTTGGCCGTACTGACATCTCTGCGGGAAGAAGGTCTGAAGTTTGATACGTTGTTTGTGGGGCTTTCTTCTCCCAAACTACCTTACGCCGTTGAATTCAACCGCAGACTGGAGCAGGCGAACCGGAAACATGGCGGCTTTGAACATATCCCGAGGCTGGATGACCCGGATTTCTGCCGGTTGTTTGATCGGGCCGCGGCGATGATTCATTTCTCCGCCGAAGAGTCTTTTGGCCTGACCTTTGCCGAGGCCATAGCCCGGGGATTATATTTGTTTGCCTCGGACGTCGGCGCCATCCGGGATATTGCCAAAGGAATGGACCGCGTCCAAATCCTCGACTTGAATGATTGGGAGGGATTAAAGCGCGCCGTCCGTCAGTGGCTGGTTTCGGGCGGGGACCGTTTGCCGCGTCCCGCCAGTGCCCCTGCTGCGTTCATGCAGCGCTTTCATCCGGTTCCTGTCGCGCAACGGCATCTGGAAATCTATCGTGAGGTACTACAGCAAAAATCTTGAACCCGGCTCTCTCCCAGTGTAGCCGGGCTTGTGAAAGCGCGGACGAATGCACACAGGTTCCCGGATGAATTCCGCTTCCTCACGTCGGCGGCGACACCGCCTTCAGTTCAGCGGGATTTTTCCATTTCGACACGGCCGGTGTGGCGGGGATTGCCCCGGAACATCGGCCACGAACTTTTCGCCAGCGGCGCCAGCCGGTTGGTGGAATTGATCGCGTACAGCCAATCTTCCTCCGCAATGTAAATCGTGCCGTCCTTGCCGATAGCCGGAGAGGCAATGATGTCGTTATGATCGGAATTCGTGTCGGTGGTTAACAGCCAGAGTTGACGGCCATCCTCCGTGGTGGCCATCAAACTCCGCCTCGGTGCGGAGAAATAAATCTCGCCGTCGGCCGCGACGGCCGGCGACGCCTCAATGAAATAGCCGGTGGTCACTTTCCAGCGATTTGTGCCGTCCGGGCTGACCGAAATGGTGTCCTGATTGACCGACAGGTAAAGGTTGCCCGCCGGATCCAGCACCGGCGAGGATTCCATGATGCCGCCGGTATGCAGGCGCCAGCGTTCCGTGCCGTCCGGGCGCAGCGCGTACAGGTTGCCGTCCGTCGAGGTGAAATAAACCGTGCCGTCGGCGGCAATGGCGGGGGACGAGATGATTTGTCCGCCGGTGGCAAACGTCCAGCGCAACAGGCCGTCCGGTTTCAGCGCGTAAAACTTTTTGTCATGCGACCCGAAATAAATCGTGCCGTCCTCGCCGACGGCCGGCGAGGAATCAATGATGCCGCCGGTCGGGAAGATCCATTTCCGGGAGCCGTCGGGATGCAGCGCGTAAAAGTTGGTGTCCCACGAGCCGAAATAGAGGGTGCCATCCGCGCCGAGGGCCGGCGACGAATCCACCCACGCGCCGGTTGGAAAGGTCCATTTGAGCCTGCCGTCCGGGGTGACGGCGTAAAACTTCCAGTCGCGCGACCCGAAATAAATGGTTCCATCATCGCCGATGGCCGGGGAAGACCTGATTTCGCGTCCGGCGTTAAAGTTCCATTTGGCCTTTCCCGCCGGTGTCACGGCCACCAGTTTGCCGGTAAAGGTGGCCTGATAAATCGTGCCGTCCGCAGCGAGGGCCGGGGACGAGGTGACAAAAACATCCGGAAAGGGACCCGGCAGTTGCAGCGTCCACAGACTGGTTGGGCCTGACTGCGCCGGGCAGGGGAGTGGCATGACGATCCACAACCAACCGGCGAGCGTTGCGGCCAGAGCCGGTGCTTTGGATTTGCGGAGTTCCATCGTGTCGCTGGAGTTAAGCCTGAAAGCGGCGCCACCGCAAATTCCAAATCATCGAGTGCCGATTCGGCGGTGGTACAATTTGAAAATTTGGCGGTGTCCTAATTTCGCAGTAGGGCACGACGTAAGGAGTGCTATCACAAACGACTCGTTACCTCGTCGCCTACTTTTTTGGGGCGACCCGGGCGCATCTCAGTTTTTGAGATAACCGAAAGTGCCGTGTCCCAACGGGACGTTTTGAAAATAGCCCGGCGTTTCAACGCCGGGGTTTGATGATATCGCAACCAGTCCCGCAGGGACGGCTGAAGAAGCCGTTTCCGCTCAACCGTCCCGGTAGGACTCGACGTCTTAACAATCTCTCCCGGCATTGAAATGCCGGGCTATTTTCGCTTGTTCCTCCGGAACAAACCTCGTGCCAAAAATTGAGATGCGCCCGGGTGACCAGACCATCACAAGAATCTGTTGCCAGCCATCCACGAGTTGGAATATAATAGGTACCGTTAAGCAATAGCGCCTATGGCGCTTTGCCCGGTTTTGTCGTGAAATGAATACAGCTTTCTTTCGCACCCTCATCATTTTTGGGGTCTGTGTCGTGCTGGCCATCTGGCTGGGGCTTTCACTGGCCGGGGAGTTGACCTATTCGTCGCTGGTGATTTATGCCATTCTGGGGTTCATCCTGGTTTTTCCCCTGCTGCTGCGCTGGCATTATCCGCTGATGTTGTTGGGCTGGAACATGGCAGTGGTTGTCCTCTTCATGCCCGGCCGCCCTCAAGTGTGCCTGCCCCTGATTGCGATAAGCCTGATCATTTCCGTGCTCCAGCGGATGATCAGCCGGGAAAGCCAGTTCATTTCTGTGCCGCAACTCATCCTGCCTTTGTTCTTCATGATCGCGGTCGTCGTTGTCACCGCCCGAATGACGGGGTTCGGGTTGCACGTTTTCGGCGCGGCGGTTTATGGAGGGAAAAAGTATTTCTACCTGTTGGCGGGAATTCTCGGCTACTTTGCCCTGGCCGCCCGGCGGACCCCGCCGGAACGGATCAATCTGTATCTGGGATTGTTTTTTCTCGGTGGCGTGACCAACGTCATGGGCGACGTAATACCGTTGCTGCCCCACCCGCTGTACAACCTCTACTATGTTTTCCAGCCCAACTCGACCGGTTCTCAAGTTATGTACGCAGGACCCAACGCCGAAGCGACCCGCTTCGACGGCACCCGGCTGATGTGCCTGGTCGTTTTCTCGTACATGCTGGCCCGGTATGGCATCCGGGGGATGTTTCTCTCCCGCAAGCCGTGGCGCTGGATGATTTTCGGCGGTTTCTTTGTCTTGGGACTCGTCGGGGGTTTCCGCGGGTATATCATCAGTTGCGGCCTGCTCTTTGCCATTCAATTCTTCCTGGAAGGGTTGTACAAAACCAGGCTGATGGCGATTTTCACCATTGCCGGCGTCCTCGGCGCGCTGGCGCTGGTTCCTTTGGCGGAACATCTGCCGTATACCTTTCAGCGCGCAGTGAGCTTTTTGCCTTACAAGGTCAGCAACGCGGCGCGGATGGACGCACAGGCAAGCTGGGACTGGCGGGTGAACATGTGGGAGGGGTTGCTGCCGCAAATTCCCCAATATCTTCTTCTGGGCAAAGGTTACAACATTTCGCCATTGGACTATGACTTCGTGATGGGACCGGAGGCCGCTGTCCATTCCGCTTTCGCACAAAACGACCCATTGGCCTTGGCGGAGGATTTTCATAGCGGGCCGATTTCAACCATCATCCCGTTTGGCATCTGGGGCTGTCTGGCCATGCTCTGGTTTCTGGCAGCCGGCATCTGGGCGCTTTACCGCAACTATTGTTACAGCGATCCGGCCCTGCAAAGGGTTAATACGTTTCTTTTGGCCGCCTTTGTCGGTGAGACCATATTTTTTCTATTTGGGTTTGGCGATCTAGCGACGGATACGATGAAGTTTACCGGTCTGCTCGGCCTGAGCGTGAGCATTAACAATGGAGTGTGCCACCGGGTCCGCGTCGTTCAGCCCGCCCGCGATTGGGACCGCCCCCGGCGCCTGCCCTCGACGCCGTCTGCTCCGGCGCCCGCCTTCCAGCGGCCTCAGCCTGGAACCAGCCGGTAGGGTGGGGGTCCGGTTTGGTGAGCGAGGCCTTCCATGAACCTCCCGGCAGGGCGCGCAGTCCTTTGCGCGCCGCGAATGGAAAAGGACATCTTTTGTATCCGAAACGGCGCGCACGGAGTGACGCGCCCTGCCTTGCTTCGGTTCAGGGGATCAATGCGCAAAAAAATTCGAGGGAGTCTCTGCTCCATTTCATGGAAGAGAAGGAGAAGATCACCGAAAGTTGAAACTGTAATACCACCTCAGCCGGAACGATGCAGTCAAAGTGATTGGGGAAACCGTGCCAGGCTGCTGGTGCAATGGAGCGCGGCATTTATGCCGCTTCAATGTGGCCAACCGTTTGGTGGGCGAGGGCGAGGGGCGTTGCGGAAGTCGAAGCGGCGTGAACGCCGCGCTCCGCCCGCGATGGAACCACTGAACCGTAGCAGCCGACGTGAGGAGGCTCTATCTGGAATTCGTAAAATAAAGTTTGAGCCTCCTCACGTCGGCTGCTACGAGGTTCATGGGGAGGAGGAAAACACTGAGTTTTGAGACAGTCTCAGTCGCGCGGCCCGGGTTACGCAATTTTCAGAAAGGTGGATATTTTGTGCCGCAGGCTCGTCCGCCGCAAACAGGAGATGGTACACAGCCGCCGACAGGCACGCGTCTGGATACGGGTGCGTTTTGCGGCTTCACTTTCCCAAAGCTCTTTCAAAGTGGTTTTGGTATCCGCCGCCATGAAGCCGATCGGCGGAAAATTAGGACAGAGTGTCACCGCCGCGTTGATCACAAACAAGTTGTCGGTGGCGATGTTGCAGGCCGGGGCGGTCGGATCCATCTGCATATCCTTTTTGTGCATCGTGGCCGTACCATCCTTGTCGGCAGCGTTTTGTTTGACCATATCGTCCAATGCCTCATCGGTGGCGTGGATGGTATATCCTTCCCGTTTCAACTCGCGAATTTGATCGGTCACGCGCTGCAATCGCCGATTGTCCTTGATACGCAGCAGTTCTTGCGTTGCCACCGGCATGCCTTCCATGGCTTCGAATATCTGCGGGGTGCACATCACGCCATCAATTTTTCCAAACCGTTTTACGAGGTCGATATAGGATTCCAGATTCACGTTGGTCAGAACGGTCTTGATGTTGAGGCCGACATGTTTTCCCTGACGTTTCCGTTCCTGCAACAGCAGCTCGATGCAGCGGAGGGTCCTGGCCGTGCCGCCCGGGAAGGGACGGATGATTTCGTTGATGGCCGGATCGAGTGATTCGAGTGAAATGCCGATGTTGAAGAGGCCGGCGGCGACGAACCTTCGTGCCATGTCCTCATTCATGATATAACCGTTGGTGGTAAAACGAAAGTCCAGTCCCAGCCGCCCGGCAAGTTCAATCCAGTCGGTGAGCTCGCGGCAAACCGTTGCTTCGCCGCCCATATAGGAAACCAGCGTCCCTCGCCCGCACAGTTCATGGATTTCGTTCAGAGCGCGCGGCATCAGGTCGTCGGTAAACGGGGAATTCCACAATTTCCGCAAAACCTCAGCGTTCTGGAACCCATAGTTGCACATGATGCATCGGGCATTGCAGGGAGCTTCGCGCCAGATATGCACGATCCGTGGCTTGGCGACAAAGAATGGGGTGCGCTCAGATATGGCGGCGCGAATTTCTTTGTTCAAGTACGGCAGACCCCGTATCACTTTTCGTGGTAAAGACGAAAGTTTCATAAAGACCGATCATTTCTGGATGCGCCTTCCGGGAATGCTGGAAGTGGCCCGCTCAGGCCCGAAGGTGTTGGCATTAAATCATCACTTTGCGATTATGTCAAGTATAAGCTGGCACCGGCAGTGTCCCAATTTGTCTCCGGAGCGCGGGCTTCAGCCCGCTTCAACGCATCAATGCAATGGACGCTGAAGCGGCATAAATGCCGCGCTCCTTAAATCAGGACACTACCCTGGCACCCATACCTCGGCCCGTAATTCGACCGTGATTAGTCCTGTTGGCTTCCAGGCAAAATTCATTGAACGGGTTGGCGTCTGGATTTCAGGGTTCTTCAAGGCATATTTGCTGGCTTTATGTGTAAAATCTGCGATATTAGAAACGAATATCTATTCGGATGTAATTTGAGCAGCACCACGCCGTATGAAGTTGGAAGGTGTGATAAAGTTTCAGGTCGAGCATGAGACAAAAGTCTGTTGCAGCGAATCGGATATTAAGGAACTGACGAAATGGCGAAAGGAGTTGCGGGCAGTTGGTCTGGTCGGACAGGACATGACCCGATACGGAGGCTTGGGCTTTGGCAATTTGTCAAAGCGGATGGAGGATGGAACGGTCCTGATCACCGCCAGTCAGACCGGCCATCTGGAAACATTAACCCCGGAACACTATGCCCGAGTCGTAGATTTCGATCCGGGCCAAAATCTGGTCTGGTCAAAGGGAATGAATCGTCCCTCTTCGGAAACGATGAGTCATCTCGCCGTTTACGGTTCCATTCCAGCCGTCCAATTTGTTTTTCATGCTCACTGCCCTGAAATCTGGAATGCAAAGGATGACCTCGACCTCCCCGTTACCGACCCGGCGGTTGAGTGTGGTACGGTGGAAATGTCTTTCGAAGTGCGGCGCCTCCTGCTGATCCGTGAAAATGATCAGAGCGGCATCCTGGCCATGGGCGGCCACACCGATGGACTCCTGGCCTGGGCAAGAACGGCGAATGAAACGGGATTCCATCTCCTGTCGCTTTTGGCCCAAGCCACCCGGTTAATTTCCCCGATGTCCCGCCGAACTCAACATCTGGTTTGAGCCGGTCAATGATGATTAACTCCGGATGGCGGTCACCGTCCGGCGCAAATCGGGTGACGGCAAATTCGGCTTGTTCTCCAGCACATGCTTCAGATAGTTCCCCGTGTGGCTGGCGGCGCAACCGGTGATTTTTTCCGGCGGACCTTCCGCGACGATTTTTCCCCCCGCCGCGCCGCCTTCCGGACCGAGGTCAATGATCCAGTCCGCCGTTTTGATCACGTCCAGGTTGTGCTCAATCACCACCAACGTGTTGCCCGCCTCGCGGAGTTTGAACAGCACCTCCAGCAGCTTGGCCACGTCATGGAAATGCAGGCCGGTGGTCGGTTCGTCCAGAATGTACAGCGTGCGGCCGGTGGCCTTGCGGCTCAATTCGGCCGCCAGCTTGACCCGTTGCGCCTCGCCGCCGCTCAACGTCGTCGCCGCCTGCCCCAGCCCGATATAACCCAGCCCCACCTCCGCCAGGGTCAGCAACGGCTGGTAAATCAACGGCACCGCGCGGAAGAAAGTCACCGCCTCGTCCACCGTCATGGCCAGCACGTCGGCGATGTTCTTGCCCTTGTAGGTGATTTCCAGCGTCTCGCGGTTGTAACGCCGGCCGCCGCAGGCCTCGCAGGTCACATAAACCGGCGGCAGGAAATTCATCTCAATCTTGAGCACGCCGTCGCCCTCGCATTTCTCGCAGCGCCCGCCCTTGACATTAAAGCTGAACCGGCCCGGCGCATAGCCGCGCACCTTGGCCGCCGGCAATTTTGCAAATAAATCGCGGATGTGATTGAACATGCCGGTGTACGTGGCCGGGTTGGAACGAGGCGTCCGGCCAATCGGCGTCTGGTCAATCACAATCACCTTGTCCAGGTTCTCAAAACCGCGCAGCGCGCGGTGTGCGCCCGGCGTTTCCTTGGAACCATAAAATTTGCGGAACAGCGCCCGCCGCAAAATGTCGTCCACCAATGTGCTCTTGCCGGAACCGCTCACGCCGGTGATGGCCGTGAACGTGCCCAGCGGAATCCGCGCGTCAATGTTCCGCAAATTGTTTTCTTTCGCGCCGAGCACCTCCAGCCAGCCGCGCTCCTCCGACGGCGCGTTCCGCTTTTTGGGAACCGGAATCGTCAGTTCGCCGGTGAGGTATTGGGCGGTGAGCGAATGTTGGTTCCGCAAAATTTCCGGCAACGGCCCCGCCGCCACCAGTTCGCCGCCGTGCACGCCTGCACCCGGGCCGAGATCCACGATGTAATCCGCCTGCCGAATGGTGTCAGCGTCGTGCTCGACCACCAGCACGGTGTTGCCCAAATCGCGCAGGCCTTTCAAGGTGGCGAGCAGGCGGTCGTTGTCGCGCTGGTGCAAGCCGATGCTCGGCTCGTCGAGGATGTACAGCACGCCGACCAGGCCGGCGCCGATCTGGGTGGCCAGCCGGATGCGCTGCGCCTCGCCGCCGCTGAGCGTGCCGCTCTCGCGGTCGAGCGTGAGATAGCCGAGGCCCACGTTTTTCAGAAAGCCGAGCCGCGCCCGGATTTCCTTGATGACCTCGTGCGCGATTTTTTCCTGGAACTCGGACAATTTAAGATTCGCGAAAAATTCGTCCGCCGATTCCACCGACAACGCGCAAACATCCATGATGGACAGACCGGGAATCTTTAATTTCAGAGTGCGGAGTGCGGAGTGCGGCTTCTCCCTCTCCGCCTCCGAGGGGGAGAGGGCCGGGGTGAGGTGGTTGCCCGTATCACCAAGCGTTACCGCCAGAATCTCCGGCTTGAGCCGCTTGCCCTTGCAGGTGTCGCAGAACTGCGGGCTCATGTAGGGCTTGATGCGGTTGCGGACGAACTCGCTTTCGCTCTCGGTGAACAGGCGCTCCAGATTCGGCAGCACGCCTTCAAACGGACGGTTAATGGTATGCTGGCTGCCCGCCCGCCAGAAACGGAATTCCACGTCGCTTTCCCCTGAGCCGTGCAGCAGCACCTTCTTGAAATCGTCGGGCAGGTTTTTCCAGGGCGTTTCCAGGGCCACGTTGAAATGCGCCGCAACCGAGCGCAACATCATCTTGTAATAAATGTTCATCCGCTTGCCGGCGCGCCGCCAGGGCTGGACGGCGCTTTCGAGCGGTTGTTCCGGGTCGGGGACAACCATGTTCTCGTCGAACACCATCTTCTGGCCCAGGCCGTGGCAGACCGGGCACGCGCCGGCGGGGGCGTTGAAGGAAAAATGTTTTGGCGTGGGCGGGTCAAAACTTTTGCCCGTGGCCGGCGAACACATTTTGTTCGAGTGCAACGTTTCAATCCACGATGCCGAGTCAGTAGTTCGTGGTCCGTGGTCAGTAGTTTTTGCTACGGACGACTGACTGCTGACTACTGACTTCTCCGGCGCCTGGTGCAATGCAAACATCACGCCGTCGCCCCAGCGCAACGCGGTTTCCACCGAGTCGCCCAGCCGCACGCGGATTTTTTCGTCAATCACCAACCGGTCCACCACCGCCTCGATGTTGTGGTATTTCTTCTTGTCCAGCTTGACACGCGTGTCGGCCTCCAGTTCGACGAACTGGCCGTCCACGCGGGCGCGCACGAAGCCTTCGCGCGCCAGGCGTTCGATCACGTCGCGGAACTCGCCTTTTTGCCGGCGCACCACCGGCGCGAGCAGCATCACCCGCGTTTTGGGCGGCAGCGCGAGGATTTTGTCCACGATATCGGTGGTGCTCTGGCTGACGATGGGCACGCCGGTGTCCGGGCAGTGCGGCTGGCCGATATGGGCGTACAGTAGCCGGAGATGATCGTAAATCTCCGTGGTGGTGGCGATGATGGAGCGCGGACTGCTGCCGGAACTGCGTTGTTCGATGGCGATGGCGGGCGACAACCCTTCGATGAAGTCCACGTCCGGCTTCTGCATCTGGTCGAGGAACTGCCGCGCATAGGCGGACAGGCTCTCGACGTATTTGCGCTGGCCCTCGGCATAAATGGTGTCGAACGCCAGCGACGATTTGCCGCTGCCGCTCAGGCCGGTAATGACCACGAGCCGGTCGCGCGGGATGTCCAGCGTGAGGTTTTTTAGATTGTGCTCACGCGCACCGCCGATACGGATGAATTCCTTGCTCATGGCCGCGAATTTCGTGTTCGAGTCAAACAGCAAGATTACCCAAAATGACCACAAATGCAAAGCAGATGCAAACGGAGGTACTGTCCTAAATTTGTAGGCGACGAGGTAACGAGTCGTTGGGCAAGCACTCCTTACGTCGTGCCCTACTGCCAAATCAGGACACTCGTCCTTGCTTGAGTCTTACTTCCTGCAAATCTGTTTGCAGACTTTCTTGTAAATATGCGGATGCAGCACGCCCACGAAGGGCAGGTTGCGGTAACGTTCCGCAAAATCCAGTCCGTAGCCGACCACAAACTCGTCCGGCACGGTGAACCCGGAGTAATCGGCCTCTACGGTTTCAACGCGGCGCGCCGGTTTGTCGAGCAGCACGCAAATTTTGATCCGGCGCGGCTTGAGCGCGCGGAGTTTGGGCAGCACGCGGCTCAAGGTCTGGCCCGTATCGAGAATGTCGTCCACCAGCAGCACGTCCCGCCCGCGCACGTCCAGCCGCAGTTCCCTGGTAAAAACCAGTTCGCCGGACTTCACGCCTTCGCCGTAGCTGGACACGCCCAGAAAATCGAGCCGCAACGGCAGGTTCACGTGCCGCAGCAAATCCGCCAGAAACATCACCGTGCCGTTGAGCAGCGAGATGACGACCATTTCGCGCCCGTGAAAATCACGCTCAATTTCCCGCGCCAGGGTGTGGATGCGCTGCGCGAGCTGCGCTTCGGTGATGAGCACGCGCGCAACTTCCTTGCGCCAACGCGGCGGGACGGAGGGTTTACGGTTCATAGTCACCGGGAACTCAAGCGTCCGCGGCAAGTGGTTCAACGCTCTTAAAAACCGGCACGTCGAACGTCGCGTGAAAATTCGCGCCGGGTATTTTCATTTCCAGCCGCCAGCAAATCGCTTCATTTCCACGCTCGGAACACTGCGGCTGGCCGGGAGGCAAATCGAAACAGACCGGAACTTCGCCGCGGCCGGAGGTGGTCGCGGGCAACTCGGCCTGCGACTTAAAGACTTTCCCGTCCTGCCAGAGAATTTTTTCCTCGGTACGCCGGTTTTGTCCCGTGCCGGTGGTCGTCTGGCGGATGCAACGAAGATCGAGGCGCAGTTCGCGATCAAATTTCAGCGGCAGGCTGGTTTGAATCGCGCCGGCAAGCGTTCCGCCCACCCGTGCGGGCATTTGCGCCATTTCAAGGTAACAGTCGCCGAAGCGCCGATGCGCCCGAAATTTCAGGACGACCTTGATCAGGAAAACCACGCCGACAATCGGGAAAACCACCGCGACCAGCGCGCTGTAATTTCCGCTCGACAGCGCTTTCGGAACGACCAGCACAGCGATGAGCCCGCCGAGGACGCATAGCGCGATGCCCATGGTCAGATACGATTTCGCGTGCGGGATGCCCGATGAATGGACGCGGCCGGCAGCCCAGTCCGCGCGTTTGAGCCAGGGTTTCTCGGGATTTTCCGCCAACAACGACGGTGCACCCAACAAACCTTTTTTGGCGGTGACTCCAAAAATGAGCGCGATGAATCCGATGCTGGCGGCGATCACGCCCAGAAGCTTGAACAGCTTTTGCCGGTCCAACCCGCCGAGCAGGCCGTCGTGCAGCAGCACAATGAGCGCCAGCATGCCCATGGCCGCAAACGGCAGCGAAAAAAGCGTCGCGCGTTTGCGTGCCACCGCCGGGTCAAGCGGTTTACTTTCGGAATCTTTAAAAAGAAGACCCATAAACCTGCGCGAAAATCAAATGTGCCGGTTGTCGCTTTCGTCCTTCACTGTATAACCGCTTTCCTGGCGCTTGAAATTTACCTCGTTCTTTTTGACGTACGCGGCGAACACGTCATCGGCGCTCAGACCGAGCACCTGCGCGAGGCTGATGAGAAAATGGAACAGGTCCACGACCTCGACGCGCGCATTCTGCGCATCGAACTTCTGGTACTTCGCCCACCATTTCCACGGCACGCTGTCGGTGAGTTCGGCGATTTCCTGCGTCATGGCGCGGCCATAATTCAAAATCCACTGGATCTGGTCCGCCTCGCTCATGCCGTCGGTCCGGACGCCGATGCGCTCGTTCAGGGACTTTTGCATGCGGAACAATTCACGGAGTTGATCGGGCTTTTCCATGGGCGTAGAATACAAATTTAGCGGCGGGTGACGAGGGCAAAATTCCTCCTTGTTCTCGTTCTCGTCCACGGATTTTCGATTACGAGAACGAGGACGACGACGAGGACGATCCCACCGCGCCATTTTGCGCTTTGAACTTCCGGCGCGAACGCCTATAAAAGTCCCATGTTGCCGATATTTCTGTCCGCGGGCGGCCCGGTGATCTGGCTGATTTTGCTTGCCGCCGCCGTGGCGCTCGTGGTGTTCATCGAACGCGTGCTGTACTGCCACCGTTCGCAAATCAATTCCGCGGAATTCCTCAACGGCGTGCGCAACGTGCTCAAGCGCGACAATGTGGTGGAAGCCATTTCCATTTGCGACGCCACGCCCGGGCCGGTGGCGCGCCTCGTCAAAACCGCCATTCTCAACCGCGACCATGGCCGCGATCGGGTGCGGGAGGCGGTGGAAGAAGCCGGACTGACCGAAGTGCCGCAGCTCGAGGAACGCCTGAATCTGTTGGCCACCATCGCGCAACTGGCGCCGCTGCTCGGCTTGCTCGGCACGGTCATCGGTTTCATCCGCATGTTCATGCAATTGCAGGCGGACGGCCTTTACGCCCACCTCAACTCGCTGTCCACCGGCATCTGGCAGGCGCTCATCTGCGCAGCGGCGGGCATCGCCGTGGCCATTCCGGTCCATGCCGGCTACAATTATCTTGTCAGCCGCATCAACAAAATCGTCCTCGACATGGAACGCGCCGCTGCGGAAATCGTCAACATCGTCACCGAAAACGGCGGTCCGAAATCCCCATGAAATTCCCGCGCAATGCCCGGTTGTTGCGCAGCACGTTGGACGTGGCGCCGTTCGCGGTGGTTTTTTTCCTGCTGATCATGTTCCTGACGCTGGCCGCGCTGCTGCCCACACCCGGTTTGTCGCTGCGCCTGCCGGTCGCCAGCGATCTGCCCGGGACAGACAAGCCGACGGTGGCGGTCGCGATTGACCCCAACGGACGCCTGTTTTTCGCGAATCAAATTGTCACGGAAAACGAGTTAAAATCACATCTCTACGCCGCCATGAAAGATGCCCACGAACCGCTCACCCTCATCGTGCAGGCCGACCAGGCCGTGACCTACGGCCAGCTCGTCCACCTGACGATGCTCGCGCGCGATGCGGGCATCCACGACGTGTTGCTGGCCACGCTCCCGCGGGTCGTCAACGAGCCTGTTCAGCCATGAAGACCGTGTCCGGCGAATTGGGTGCGTCCGGGGAAGCCGAGCTCCCAACCAGGAGTAAATGGCCGCTGAGCCGCTGGCTGCTGCTCATTCTGATCGTCCTCGCCGCCCATATCGCGTTGATTTTCATTTTCGGCACGCGAAAACCCATCACTCCCATGCCCGTGAAAAACGCGCCGAAGCTGGAGCTGGCTGTCGGTTCGAGCGAATGGCTGATGTTGAACGACCCGACCCTCTTCGCCTTGCCCAATATCGAAGGTTTTGCCGGCCCGGCATGGCTCGAGCCGCCGCATGTCCAATTTCACCAGTTGGAATGGACCGAATCGCCGCGCTGGCTGCAGCTTCCCGCCGGAGAGTTGGGCGCCGTCTTCAGCCGGTTCATGGAGACCAACCGGTTTGCCACCCTTAAGCTTGAGTTAAAACCGCCGCCCCCGTTTACCGTGCCGTTGGTGCCACTGGAACCGCAATTCGCCGTAACTTCAACGTTGCGCATCGAAGGTGACATTGCCCGTCGGCCATTGCTGGCGCCCATGAAATTGCCGTCGTGGCCTTACACTGATGTCATTGCGCCCAGCAAAGTGCAGGTGCTCGTAAATGCCACGGGTGAAGTAGTCTCCGCGGTTTTGCTGCCCTCCGATGATTCCGGCGAAGTCCGTGATGCGGAGGCCGACGGACGCGCGCTGGAACTGGCCCGGGCCGCGCGTTTCGCGCCCGCTTCGGATTTGACCCTCGGCAAATTGATTTTCAACTGGTGCACCGTTCCGCCGCCCGCGACCAACGCTCCGTCCGGTTTATAGCATGTCTGCCGACTGGCTCATTGTAATTTATGTGGCCCTGGCGCTCGGCGCCTTGTGCGCGCTGGGGATTTATTCGGAGATGCGCCGCCGCCGGTTCTGGCCGACCCATACCGAGGACCGGATTTTCCGCTGCGCCAACTGCGGCTACGTTTATACGGACGACGCGGACGTGGATCGCTCGCGTTGTGTCCAATGCGGCAAGCTCAACGAGCCGATTGAATTTTAGAAGTTAGTCGGTAGTTAGTAGTCAGTGGTCAGTAGTCCGTAGTCAATGGTTAGTAGTCAGTAGTCAGCAGCTATTTACATTGGTGATCGCGGCCGATTGACTTCCAGTAAGAACTAAGTTGCGGAGCGAGGTTATCCACCAACGGTTTGATTTTCTCTACGTCGGCGGATGTGAGCAGTTTTCGATTAAAAGCCCGTCGGAGAAAGTGTTGCGTTTCATTCAACGAGCCTCGCGCGATCTTTACAAAACGCCGGTTGTCCTGGAAATCGTGGCGGCCCGTTCCTTCGGCAATGTTCGCCCCGATGCTATCGGCGCACCGGACGATTTGCTTGCCGACCGTGTCGCGGGCAAATCCGTCCCAACGAAAAGCGATGTTCCAGATTTCGTCTGCGAGTTCCTCGGACAACTTGTAAACCCGAAGATTTTCAAAATTTGTCCTGCTCATAATCCGCAATGCTGCTGACTACTAACTACCAACCACCAACTACTGACTAACGTGACTAACTTCCCGTTTTGAGTTCGACCACGTCATGCGGGGCCGCTTCGCGCATCCCGGCGGGGCTGACGCGGATGTAACGCGCCAGCTCACGAAGTTGCGCGAGGTTCGCCGCGCCGAGATAACCCATGCCGCTTTGGATGCCGCCGATGAGTTGCGCCAGCACGCGGTCCACCGAGCCACAGGCTTCCTTGAGCGCCTCAACCCCTTCGGGCGCGACCTTCAGCGTCGGATTGGGCAAATGACCGTAACGCGCCGCCGAACCGGCTTTCATCGCGGCAAAACTGCCCATGCCGCGATATTGCTTGTAAAATTTGCCGCTGATCTCAACCACCTCGCCCGGCGCCTCGTTGCAACCGGCAAATATCCCGCCGCAAATCACCGCCTGCGACAACGTCAGCGCCTTTACAATGTCGCCGGATTTGGTGATGCCGCCATCCGCCAGAATGGAAACTTTTTTCTTCGCGGCCGGCCGCGAGCAGACGTACAGCGCCGTCATTTGTGGAATGCCGACGCCCGCCACGATGCGCGTGGTGCAAATCGAACCCGGACCCTGGCCGACCTTGATGGCATTCGCGCCGCAGTCGGCCAGAAATTCCACGCCCGCCGCGCTGGTGACGTTGCCGGCAATGAGGGGCAGCTTCGGAAATGCGTCGCGCAAAACTTTCACGGTGTCGCCCACGCCCTTGCTGTGGCCGTGCGCGGTCGAGACGGCCACCACGTCCACGCCACGTTCCACCAGCGCCCCCACGTGGTTGAGGATGCGCTCGCGGTCCAGTTCGCCGAACGCGTTGCGCGTGGCCGAGACCGCCGCGCCGCAGATGAGATGAAAATGGGCGTCGCGCGCCGGCTTGAACTGCGCGTTGCGTTCCTGCGTGATGCGCTCCACGTCGCTCATCGTGATGAGGCCCTGCAAATGGTCGTCGTCGTCCACCACCAGCAATTTGTGGATGCCGATGTGTTCGGTGAAAAATTTGTCGGCGCGGGCAATCGGGTCCTTGCCCAGGTCTTTTTTCCTGACCGTGTGGACCTGCGCGCGCGGCGTCAGCGCCTCGGAAACCTTCTTTTTGGCGTAACGCGGTTTGACGACGTGGCCGGAAAGCAGCCCGACGAGCCGGCCTTTTTTATCCACGACCGGAAACGTGCTGAAACCAAATTTTTTCTGCTCAATCAACGCGAGCACGTCGCCGATGGATTCGTCGGGCGTGACCTTGATAGGCTCTTGAATCAGGCCGTGGACGTGGTTTTTGACGCGGCTGACTTCGGAAAGCTGCTGGCGCTCCGGCATGTTGTAATGGATAAGGCCGAGACCGCCGTTCAACGCCATGGCGATGGCCATGCGCGCTTCGGTCACCGTGTCCATGTCCGAAGAAATGACGGGGATATTCAGATGCAGACCTTCCGCAAGCGTGGTGTCCAGTTGCGTGTCGCGCGGGAGGATTTCCGAATAAAGTGTTGCGAGCGTAATGTCGTCGAACGTCAGGCCCAGTTTGTTGTTCGCCGGAAAGAATTCTTCCGCCGGTTGGTAGAACGGCTTGTCGGGATGGTCGGATTGACGCGCTGCTGCCATGTCGGAAAATGAAGCCTGACCACAGCCTTTGGCAAGCAAAAAATGAGTTCGTCCTCGTCCTCCTCCTCGTTCTCGTAATCGAATCTTTCGAGGACGATGACGAAGAACGACGACGATTACGAAAGATCACCAGCTTTTGCCCGCAAACCAGACGCAGCCGATGGCCATGGCGGCCACGGCGCAGGTGCTCATCAACCCGCGGTAGATTTTCACACTATCGGTCGCGTAACGGGTGGTGAGCCAGCCGATGCCCGAGGAAAATCCCGCCATCGCCAGCACCGTGCCGCCACCGAAAGCGATGAGATAGGTGATGGCTTCCGTTTTGGTGGGCAGAGCGAGCATCGGCAGAATTCCCAGAATGTGCGAGCTGCCGGCCAGGCCGTGCAACGTGCCGATGGCAAACGCCGTGTGCGTGTGCCGGTCGTGCGCCTGCGGTCGGTCGTGTTGCGCCGGATGATTATGAACATGAATGTGGATATGACGTTCGCCGTGATGTTCATGCTCGTGCGCGTGAACATTGTGCTTGAACGCCCGGCGCAACGCCCAGATACCGATGCCGAAAAGCACCACGCCGACAATGCGGTCGCCCCAGGACGACAGCAAATCCACCGGCAGCCGGTCACGCAGCCACAACGCCAGCAACCCAACGACGGCAACGCCTGACGAATGGCCGAGCCCCCAACGCACGCCGGGAATCCACGCGGCCTTGGGGCGGCGCACCGCCAACGGGGCGATGGCCGTCAGATGGTCCGGCCCCGTTAACACGTGAATCAGGCCGGCGATCAGTCCGGTGATGGCTGCGATCATAGATTTACTTCCGGCGAAGTTGACCAAATTTTCGTTTCGGTGCAAAGAGAACTCCACCGCATCAATTGACTGCTTTCAGCATCCGATTTGCGAGCCGGTTCAGCCACACGCCGATTGACGAAAACCGGCCATTTTCTGCTGTGTTCGCGGCCATCCTCGATTTGCTGCTGGGGGAAACGCAACGGGATAGTTCCGCAGCGCTTTTACAACGCCAACCGTGCTCTGCCAGCGCTCGCGAGAAATGGCGTGCCGGACCGCCTCAGCCGTGATGTTGCGCCAGAGCCGCGGCAAAACCAATCAAGAAAATAATACCGCAGATAATGACTCCAATAATCAGCAGAATCGTTCCGATGATTCCGCAGATCTTGCCCGCCTGGGTCGTGCCGCGTCCGCTGGGGTCCATGGTGCCGGCGTCTATTTGTTTGAGGTCACCGGCTCCCATGACCCAGGCCGCGATGGCCAACGGCGCGCAAACAACCAGGCCGAGGATGCCAAGAACGAGAATAAGTGTGCCGCGATGTGGTTTCATAATTTAACAGGGTTCAAGACCAACTCCGTTTACCTACCAACACCGGTTCCTTCCGGCAAGTATCTTTGCGACCCGAATTTTGACTTTCGGCTCCGCCGCGACGGGCAATTGCACGTTTATCCGTCTTCAGGTAGTTTTGGCGGGACGGGAAGGTGAATTGTAATCATGACCATGCCATCCAAACCCAAAGGACTGACCGGCGCGCAGGTGGCCCGGACCGCTGATTTCGTTCGGTATCAGGAAGGCGCGGTCGTCAGCCGGGAGATTGTCAAACGGCCCGCCGGCAACGTAACGCTCTTTGCCTTTGACGAGGGCCAGGGGTTGAGTGAACACACCGCGCCGTTTGATGCGTTGGTACAAGTGTTGGAAGGTGAGGCCGAAATCCTGGTTTCGGGCCAGTCTCATCGCCTGCAGGGCGGTGAGATGATGCTCCTGCCGGCCGGTCAACCGCATGCGCTCAAGGCCCTCAAGCCGTTCAAGATGATGCTCACGATGATCCGGTCATGAATGTTTTTCTCGTTTTCGCACACGCCGAGCCGCAGAGTTTCAACGGCGCGTTGTTCCGCACGGCGCAGGACACCCTGCGTGCTGCCGGCCATGTCGTGACCGTTTCAGACCTTTACGCCATGAAGTTCGACCCGGTGTCGGACCGGCGCAATTTCACCTCGGTCAAGAATCCCGATTTCTTCAAACAGCAGATCGAGGAGATGCACGCCACGGAGGTCGGTGGGTTTGCGCCCGACGTGGAAGCGGAGTTGCGCAAGATGGAGGCCTGCGACCTGATGATCTGGCAGTTCCCGCTCTGGTGGTTCGGCCTGCCGGGCATTCTGAAAGGCTGGGCGGACCGCGTCTTTGCCATGGGCCGCACCTACGGCGGCGAACGGTTCTACGAGGACGGCGTGTTCAAGGGCAAACGCGCCCTGCTGTCGCTGACGACCGGCGGGCCGGAGGCGGTCTATCAAAAGGGCGGATGGAATGGGGACATCCACGCCATTCTGCGCCCGATCCAGCGCGGGATACTGCGCTTTACCGGCTGGGATGTGCTGTCGCCAAACATTATTTATGCGCCGGTACGAGTGACCGATGAACAGCGGCAGGCCGGCCTGGATGACTGGGCGACTCGGTTGCGCCTCATTGACAGCGAGCAGCCAATTGACGTCGGAGAATACTGAATACAGTCTGGGCTGAGGGTTGAGCGTTTAGGACGCCCCGGCCCGACTGCGCCAAAGGCTTCGCCGCGGTGAGTGATGCGTTCTTGCCTCCTGCGCATTTTTGCGGCCATTCTGATTTGCTTCGATCCGGGTAGCCAGTCGGATGTTTTTGTGCCTCACCCGGTTGCACCTGCGGCGTGTTTGAACTTGCCTTTCCATTTCGCTCAAATTAAGCTGAAGTTGTTCACAACCATTGGCGCTTAAGTAGCGATAATTGTGAGTTGGAGCCATTGGCAACTTGAGGGTGGGGAAGAAACGGGCTGTTCCGGTGGCCTTCACGACGAGGCACGTGGGTATCCAAAAGTGAAAAATGAAGTTCTCTCAGCAAAGGCTTTCTTTATGAAAGAAACAGCTTCTCGCTCTCAACCCAAAATCAATCTGTCCCTGGCGGTTGCGGTCTTCCTGTCGGGGACATGTTTTTCCATCGGGCAGGCCCAGCCAATGAAGGAATACGTCCGGATGGTGGCCGACATTAATCTCTCGCCGGCAAGTTCCAATCCTTCGTCATTGGTCGTGTACAACAACGCGCTGTATTTCGCGGCCAATGACGGAACGCATGGCATCGAGTTGTGGAAATATGACGGCACCAGTGCGACCCGGATCACGGATTTATCGCCGGGCAGCGCGAATTCCTTCGTCAGTGCGCCCGTGGTGTACAATGGCGCGCTGTATTTTCGGGGTTCAGGGACTACCAACGGCGCCGTGGATGTGCAATTGTGGAAATATGACGGAGCCAATGTGACGCGAATCACGGAAATTAATCCGGCCGGCGGTGGTTTCGTCCGATCCAGCAGCATGGCCGTTTACAACAATGCTCTCTATTTTGCCGGTAATGATGGGACCAATGGCACCG
This sequence comes from Candidatus Limnocylindrales bacterium, assembly GCA_035604955.1. Lineage (GTDB taxonomy): Bacteria > Verrucomicrobiota > Verrucomicrobiia > Limisphaerales > UBA11358 > UBA11358. The sequence goes on from DATNHM010000031.1 coordinate 30,304, forward strand.
AGTTGTGGAAATATGATAGCTCTAACGTGAGCCTGGCGGCGGACATCAATCCCGGCAGCGGCAGTTCCAATCCTTCGAGTTTCTGTGTGTATAATGGCAACTTGTTCTTCGCGGCGAGCAATCTGACCTACGGCATCGAATTGTGGCAATATAACGGCACGAGCGCGTCGCTGGCTGCGGATTTTAATCCGGGCAGCGGCAGTTCCAGTCCATCCGGTCTGATCGTGTTCAATGGGGGATTATATTGCCAGGCTACGCACCCGGCCGTCGGCGCTGAACTTTGGTATTATGACCCGATGCAACACGGTCTCATCGCGGACATCTATCCGGGCAGCAACAGTTCCAATCCGAGCGGTTTCGTCGTGTTTAACAATGCATTGTATTTTTCCGCCAATGACGGCTCCAATGGGACGGAGTTATGGAAATATGACGGCTCGACCGCATCGCGCGTTACGCAAATCAATCCGTACGGCGGCTACGCCAATCCTTTGAGCCTCTGCGTCTTCAACAATGCGCTTTATTTTGGTGCGACCGATGGCAGCAGCGGCACGGAACTGTGGAAGTTCGACGGCAGCACCGCAACGCGGGTGGCGGACATCAACCCCGGCAGCGGCGGTTCCACTCCAAACATTCTTACTGTTTACAATGGAAAGCTATATTTCGCCGCGACCGACGCGGCCGGAGACCGTGAACTCTGGCAATATGACGGCTCGACTGTTTCCCGCGCCTTGGACATCAATCCGGGCAGCGGCAGTTCAAGCCCCTACGACGGTATTGAATTCAACGGCGCTTATTATTTCGGGGCCTACCCGACCAACAACGCCTCCAACAATTATTTTTACAAATATGACGGAACCAACGTGAGCGTCGTCAGTACCAGCATTTCCCCGTCCAGCAGCAGCGGCATCGTTGTTTTCAATAATGCCATTTATTGTTCCACCTGGAAATTCGACGGCACCAATTTCACCACGCTGAATGGCAATCCTTTGCCCAGCTACGTCGGGGAAATGCATGTGTACAACAATGCGATTTATTTCAACGGGAACGACAACTCGTATGGATACCAATTATGGCGATGCGACGGCACCAATATGACGCGCCTGACGAGCATTAATGCCGGACTTGGCGGCCTCAGTCCGCTTTCGATTACCTGGTTCAACAACGCGCTCTACTTCTTCGCCACTAGCGATGGTACGTCGTACGGCTTGTGGAAATACGATGGCACCAACGCGGCGCGGGTTGGCACGATGGTTCTAAACAGTCTTAACAATCTGCTGGTCTATAACGGCGCGCTTTACATGGGCGCGGCGACCAATGGAACCGATTTTGAGCCGTGGAAGTATGACGGCACCAATTTCACGTTCCTGGGCGAAGTAAATGCCTTTGGCACGAACGCTTCTCCTATTTTCTGGACCGTTTACCGGAACCTTGCCTTTTTCACGGCCAACGACGGAGTCCATGGCACGGGCTATCAGCTCTGGAGCTGCGACGGCACCAATCTCACACGCCTCTCGAATTTTGTCACCGGCGGATTTTACGATTTTACCTTCAACAACACGCTTTATTTTGAAGCGAATGATGGCGTGAGTGGTGTCGAGTTCTGGAAATACGATGGAACCAATATTTCTTTGGTTGCGGATATCAATCCAGGGGCGGTCACCGGATTGTTGCCCATGCCGCTTTCAGCTTTCAAGAACAGTTATATGCTTCAAGCCAGCGATGGGCTTCACGGTTCCGAGCTCTGGCGGATGGACGCCCTGTCAGACGTTTTTCGCATCACTCAAGTCAAAACTCAAGGCAATGACATTTCCCTCACCTGGACCACGCCGGGCGGCTGGACAAACGTCGTGCAGGTGGCCAATGGTCTGGGAGGCACAAATAATTTCAACGATCGCAACTCGTCCATTGTTGCAGCCAACTTTGACATCGTGACGACAAACTATCTCGACGTCGGTGGTGCCATCAACCATCCGTCACGATATTACCGGATACGTCAAGGACCCTAAAAACGGTCAGGCGGGTATTTTAATCCGGATACCCAGTGGGATGTTTTTTGTGCCAGGCCCAGGCAGTTTTGACGATGTCTTCCAGCTTCGGGAATTTTGGTTTTTGCAGAAAAAGCTCGACATGAAGCCGCCGAACATATAATTAGGTGTAAGGCTATAAATAGTTTATTTTTAAAGAATAAATTATGAGCATAATGCACAAATTCACGAAGGTCATTTGCGGCCTTGCTGTGTGTCAGGGATTGTTATTGAACCTCAGTGCGGGGGAAAGCCAGGGTGAACGAATCCTTTTCCTGCACCTTAAAATCACGAATAACGTGATCAGTTTGATGGAGTCAACGGCTGCAACCGGGCACCTCAAACCCACCATCACCGCCGAAAAGCAAGGGGATCTCTATCTCGAACTGACCTCGACGAACAGTCTCCCGGTCTGGACTCAGGTGGTGCCCGATCCCCTGTCGCGCCGCTACGAGTACGAAGACCCTGATCGTCCGGGGCAATTGAAGGTAAAGGAAGTAAAACTGGACCAGGCCGAGTTTACGGTCCGCGTCCCGGATCAAAAGGAAGCCCGACAACTGAACATTTACCGCCTGGACCCACCGGCGGCCAGATCGGCGTCGGCGGCTTTGAACCAAACCAGGACACTGTTGGGTACCTTTGAATTGCATGTCCCCGAGGCCATGCCGTGAAAACATTTCGATTGCTGTCAGGTTGTATCGGCCTGTTGCTCTTGTCTCCGGCGCGAGTATTTTCGCAGGCGACCATAACTCAAATTCTTTCGAATGGTCCTCCCGCCAATTGTATCAACATCGTTTTTCTTTCCGAGGGGTATACGGCCGCCCAGTTGGGCCAGTTTACGAACGATGCGAAGGTGTTTTTGAACTACCTGCAGTCCGAACCCCCGTTTGATGCGTACCAGAATTATTTCAATGGTTATGCCATTTCAGTTGCTTCCGTGGAATCTGGCGCGGACCATCCCTTGAGCGGGATTTACCGCAATACGTATTTCAACAGCACCTTTTACAGTTACGGTATTGAAAGATTGCTCACGATTCCGCCCAATAATCTCGATGGCAACTACGCGGATGGCGCGGGAAAAGTGTACGCCTTGTTGCAAACTTTGATGCCCGAGTACGATCTCGTGTCGGTAATCGTCAATGATCCTGAATATGGAGGCTCGGGAGGAGAGATCCTGATTACTTCCATGAACAGCGATTCGGCTGAGATTGCAGCCCATGAACTCGGCCACACATTCGCCGGGCTCGGTGACGAGTACTCGGATGCCTATCCGGGATGGGTGCCTTATGAAATGCCCAACGTGACGCAACAAACGAATCGTGCACTGATCAAGTGGGCCGCATGGATCCTGGACAGCACGCCGATTCCCACGCCGGATACTTCTCCGTACGCATCAGTAGTGGGCCTGTTCGAAGGCGCGGAATATCAGACCAACGGCTGGTATCGTCCTCAACATCTCTGCGAGATGCGTGCTTTGGGTTATCCTTTTTGCAAAGTTTGTGCGGAAACCCTGGTGAAAGCGATTTACACCAGGATCCGCCCGATCGCATCGAATGCTCCGGCCACCAACGCCTCCACCACGCTCGCCAACTCGCAATCGGCCACTTTCAGCGTCGCGACGCTTCGGCCCACCACTTTCAATTTAAACGTCCAGTGGTTCACCAATAACGCCGCCTGCAGTGGTGCGACAAATTCTTACTTCACGGTTTCCACCACCACCCTGCCGTTCGGCAGCAATCAAGTCCGAGTCGAAGTCACCGACACCAATCCGGTGGTGCGCACGGACCCCGGCCAGTTGCTGAAAGACAGCCGGTCCTGGCAGGTTCAAATCCTCAGTCCGCGCCTGGAATATCAGCGTTTGCCGGGCGTCATTGTGCTGTCGTGGACCACAAACGCGCAAGGGTTTGTGCTGGAATACAAGACGAATCTTAATCCGCTGATCTCCTGGCAACCGGCAGGTGTTCCCACGGTGGCCAGCAATCGTTACACGTTCTCCGATTCAATTGGCTCGAACGCGAAGTATTACCGGCTGCGCGACTGAATCAGGCAGTCGGTCTCCCATTGTCGACACCTTTCTCTCCGCCGGATGACTCGACAAACGGAGTTGAGGCTTGGCCTCAATCCGGATACCCAGTCGGGTGTTTTTTGTGCCAGGCCCAGGCAGTTTTGACGATGTCTTCCAGCTTCGGGAATTCCGGTTTCCAGCCCAGTTCGCGAATGGCTTTTTCGGCGGAAGCCACGAGCCGGGGCGGGTCGCCGGGCCTCCGCGCTTTTTCAACCGCTGGAATTTTTTTGCCCGTGATCTTCTCGCACATTTGAATGACTTCGCGCACGGAATAGCCGTCGCCGTTGCCCAAATTGTAAAATCCGGTCTTGCCCGGTTGCAACCCGAGGATGTGCGCCTGCGCCAGGTCCTTGATGTGGATGTAATCGCGGATGCACGTGCCGTCGGGCGTCGGATAGTCCGTGCCGAAAATCTCGGCCTGCGGCAACTGGCCGAGCACCACCTGCAACAATCTCGGAATCAGGTGGGTCTCGATGCGGTGGTGTTCGCCGAACTTTTCGCTCGCGCCGGCGGCGTTGAAATAACGAAAGGCGATGAACTCCAGGTCATGGATTTTTTGATACCACTGGAGGATTTTCTCGAACATCAGCTTGGATTCACCGTAAGGATTAATCGGGCGCTGCGGCAGATCTTCGGTCATCGGAACTTTGTCGGGCGGGCCGTAAGTGGCGCACGTCGAGCTGAAGACGAATTTTTTCACGCCACATTCGACGGCGGCATCGGCCAGCTTGAGCGCGTTGACGACGTTGTTGTGAAAATACTTCTTCGGGTTGGTCATGGATTCGCCGACGAGTGCGTTGGCGGCGAAATGCATGATGGCGCCGGGCTTAGCGGATTTGACGGCGTTGAGAATGTCACCTTCCATTTCCGGCCGGCCCAAAATGAATTTCGCGCGCGCATCCACTGCCGAGCGATGACCTTCGGTGAGATTGTCATAGACCGTGACCTGATGCCCGGCGTTGAGCAGTTCTTCCGTGCAGATGGATCCGATGTAGCCGGCGCCGCCGGTGACAAAAACGTTCATGCGCCAACTATGAAAGGTGTGCGCGTGCGTTCAAAGTCCAAAATGGAAAGCGTGCGGACGGTTTCGACGCGGGTAATGAGCCATTGGCCGCTGATTTTCTGCAAGGAGAATTTCATTTCCTGTACAATCAGGTCTTGATCGTCGGAGATGCGTGCTTCGACGGTGAAATCGGCGATGGCGGATTGCCGGTTCGCGGCAATGGTCACGGCCACATCGAGGAATTTGACGCTCAGGCTGCTGGCTGTGGAACGGGCCGCCAGGGCAGCCTGGGTGATTTCGTCACGGCCCATGATGGTATGCTGGATGCGTCCGGGCACGTCCAGGTTGATTTCGACATTGGTGGAAAAATAGCTGGCCAGACTTTGCGCGCTGGCCATGCGCGCCAGCGTGCCCTCATCCGGCGCAAACGAGGCGCGCCGGGCAACGGCCTCCAGGCGCTGGCGAATGATTTTCTGAGGACTGGGAAAGATCATGGTCCACAGCCAGACACCCAATGCCGCCAGCGCCGCCACCAACAAAATGCGAAAGACGGTTTTCATAGGACGGCCTTGCCCACAATATGATCGCGCTCGACTTTCCCAAACACATGGAATTCCGCCGGCATCGAACGATTGTCACCCACGACAAAAAATTCGGTCGGCCCCAGTTTGACCGGTGGAAGGTCCCAGTCACAACTGTATTTCTCATAAGGTTCATCGAGAGCCTGACCGTTAATCAAAACCGTGCCATTAGTGAACGTAACCGTATCGCCGGGCAGGCCAATGATGCGTTTTAAATACATGACACTCGGCCACCGGATGCTTGGATCCGATAACCGGATGCCCACGACGTCCCCGCGCCGCGGCTCATGCCGCAGATAGGCCAGCCGGTTTACGAAATTGACCGAGCCGTTCGAGTAGGTCGGCAGCATGCTGATGCCTTCGACACGGACGGGCAACAAAACCAACCGGAAAACGACGAAACAGGTGAGGACCAAAACAAGCAGGCGTGCCAGAGTGAGTTTCCAATTGCGCCCGATCACGACAACGCGCACCCAGCCGGGCGACTGGTCCGATGATGGAATTGGTGAGGTTTGGTTTTGCGCCGGCATTCGGTTGATTTTCGGCGCATTTGGTCAAACGCGCAACTCAGATTTGACTCATCGCCTGGTCCAACGCGGCATAGAGCCGGTTCATCGTCGCCTCAGTTTCATCGCCCATGTTGGAAATGCGGAAGGTCTTGCCCTTGATTTTTCCATAGCCGCCATCAATCAGAAACCCCTGGTCTTTAACCAGTTTTTGCAGCTTGGGCACATCCACGATGCGGCCGCCGGGTTTCGCGCCGTTGTTCACGCAGGTGAGCGTGACCGACTCAAAACCTTTTTCCGGGAACAGCGTAAAATCATGTTTCGCCGCCCACGCGCGCGTCATTTCCGCAAGTTTTTTGTGGCGGGCAAACCGGTTGTCCAGACCTTCGGCGAAAATATCCTCCAGCTTTGATTGCAAGGCATGGACGTGGCCGATGCTCGGTGTGCTCGGCGTCATGCTTTGTTCCGCGTTTTTCTGGAACTCGACAAAGTCGAAATAATAACCGCGGTCCTTGAGCGTCGCCGCCCGGGCAAGCGCCGCTTTGGAGCAGGTAAAAAGCGCGGTGCCGGGTGGCAGGGCGAATGCTTTCTGTGTGCCGGCCAGCAACACGTCAATGCCCAGGGCATCGAACTCGATCTTCGTTGCGCTCATGGAGCTGACGGCGTCCACAATAAACATCACCTCGGGATATTTTTTCTTGAGCGCGGCGATTTCGGCGAGCGGACTCATCACGCCGGTTGAGGTTTCGTTGTGGATCACCGTCAACGCGTCGAACTGGCCGGTGGCCAGCTTCTGGTCCACAGCCTCGGCGCGGATGGGCGAGCCCCATTCGACCTGCAACGCCTCGGCCTGCTTGCCGCAGCGTTTGGATACGTCGAACCACTTGTCCGAAAACGCGCCGCACATGCAGTTGAGAACTTTTTTGGCAACGAGATTGCGGATGGCGCCTTCCATCACACCCCAGGCGGATGAGGTGGAAATGTACACGAGCTGCTTCGTGTAAAGCAGTTGCTGGAGTTGCGGTTGGATGGCGGCATAAAGGTCTTTGAACCCCTGGCCGCGATGGCCGATCATCGGCTTGGAAAACGCCTTGAAGGTTTTCTCGCTGACCTCGACCGGCCCCGGAATGTGCAATTTAACGTGCGCCATAAACTTTGTGAAATTTTTCACGACTGGTGGCTTAAAGGCAAGAACAGCTTTGCCAATTGCTCCACGTAAATTGGCAAATTCGGCGTAGATCACTTTTTCACATACCCATTCGCGCGAAACCAGGCAGCGGCGTCCGCGAACGCCTGTCTCGGCGGCGTTTGCGGCAGGCCCAGTTCCCGGACGGCCTTGGCTGGATTGAACCACATTTTGTCCTTGGCCATGCGCACGCCGGCCAGTGGCGCCCGGGGTGGCACGCCGGTGATGGAAGCGATCGTCTCGTTGACGTAAGCCATCGCCAAGGCGGCCCGGTAAGGAATCTGGATTTTCGGGGCCGGGATGCCGGTGATTTCCTCCAACGCGGCCATTGTTTCACGCATCGTCCAATTACCCTGCGCGTGGCCGAGGATGTAGCGTTCGCCCAAACGTCCCTTTTCCGCCGCGAGAATGTGCCCGACCGCCACGTCGCGGACATGGACCCAGTTCAGTCCCGTGTCGAGATACGCTGGCAGTTTGCGATTCAGAAAATCCACAATGATTTGGCCGGTGGGCGTCGGTTTTACGTCGTGCGGACCGATGGGTGCGGAGGGGTTGACGATGATAATCGGCAGACCTTTACGCGCCAGTTGAGACGCCACTTCTTCCGCCTGCCATTTCGAGCGTTTGTAATGATTGGTCAATTGCGTTTCCGGGACTTTCTCAAATTCGTCCGCCGGAACGGCGTTGCCATTGACCAACCGTGTCAACCCGATGCACCCGACGGTGCTTGTATAGACAATGCGTTGGCAACCAGCCAGGCCGGCGGCCTCGATGACATTGCGCGTGCCTTCAATGTTCGTTGCGTACATGGGTTGGTAATCGCGCAACCACAAATAGTAACTGGCCGCGGTGTGAAAGCACCAATCGCAGCCGGCGATTTCGCGTTTCAACAATTCCCGGTCACTGAGGTCACCGGACACGCGTTCAATTTCCAGGCCGGCGAGCGCCCGGTCATCACTTCCCGGCCGCAGCAAAGCCTTCACGCGATGTCCGCGCGCAAGCAGTTCGCGAACCAGATTCGAGCCGATAAACCCGGAAGCCCCGGTGACAAAACAGTTCATGATGGGCGGAAACTTTGCCGATGTTGCGGTGGCGCACCGGAAGATGCCACAAAATTTTTACATCCGCCTGCTTGACTTGGAGCGAAGGCTGCGAAAGACTATGGATGTTGTATGCCGGTCAAGAGCAGTACCAGAAAGAAGCCAAGCCGCGCCAATCAGCGTGATCTCGACACTAAGATTGAGTTCCTGGAGGGGCTCCTCCGCCGTGATCCCACTTATGTGGATGCGCTGCAGCTTTTGGGCGACCACTACACACAACGCGGCCGTTACCTCGACGGTTTGAAAGTGGATGAACGCCTGGCCCGGCTCGAACCGCGCAACGCCCTCGTCTTTTACAATCTCGCCTGCAGTTACACCCTGACCAACCAGTTTGATCGTGCCGCCTTCGCCCTGGAAAAGGCGCTCAACCTCGGCTACCACGACTTCAACTGGCTGGCCAAAGACCCCGACCTCCGCAAACTCCGCCAACAACCGGTTTACCGCGATATCCAGGCCAAAATCCGCCGGATGAAAATCAAGGTCTGTTGAAGCTGATCGCATGAATGTCAACGTCCGTGGACGTACCCGGCATTACCGCACCGTTACTTTCGATCCCGCGCGGAATGAGGTTTTGCTCATCGAACAACGCCTGCTCCCGCACACATTTAGAATTATCGCCACGAAAAATTTCCGCGAAACCGCTGGCGCCATTCACGACATGATTGTACGCGGCGCCGGGGCCATTGGGGCGACCGCCGCTTATGGATTGGTCCAGGGCACGCTGGCTTTTCACGGGCGCGATTTGCGGAAATTCCAACGCCAGGTTGACACCGTTTATCAAGCGCTCAAGGCCGCGCGGCCCACGGCGGTTGATCCCATCAACGCCATGAACGGCGTGCGGACCGCGATGCGCACCGGTGAGAGCGTTGAGGAACAGCAAAAACTCGCGCTCGCCGCCGCCGAGGAATTCGCCAACGAAGATGTGGCCCATTGCGAAGCCATCGGCCGCCACGGCGCCCGGCTGATTCGCCACGGCATGAAAATCCTGACGCATTGTAATGCCGGCTGGCTGGCATTTGTGGACCTGGGCACGGCCACCGCGCCCCTTTATGCCGCGCAGGCGCAGGGCCGAAGGTTCCACGTTTTTTGCGACGAAACCCGTCCGCGTTCTCAGGGGGCAACCCTGACGGCCTGGGAACTGGCGCAGCAAAAAATTTCGCACCAGGTCATCGCTGACAATGCCGCCGGCCATCTGATGCAACGCGGCGAGATTGATCTGGTGATCGTGGGCAGCGACCGCACGCTCGGGCGTACCGGCGAGGTTGCGAATAAAATTGGCACCTACACCAAGGCCGTTCTGGCGAAGCGGCATGGGATTCCGTTTTACGTGGCCATTCCGCTTTCGACCATTGACTGGCGCTTGAAATCCGGTTTTGACATTCCCATCGAAGAGCGCCACGAAAGCGAAGTCCTTGGCGCGTGGGGAGTGCTGACCAGTCCACGTTCCACAGTCGGCAGTCCACCGTCGGTGAAACGGGCCTACGTTCGGGTGGCGAATCCAACCAGCGGTGCTCGAAACCCGGGTTTTGACGTGACACCGCCGGAATTGATTGCGGGCCTCATCACGCCAGCCGGGATTTTCAGGCCAAAGGACCTTTGGAATCGGCGGCGGGAGTTGGGTTTGACCGATTGAACTTGCTCCGGGCACGAATCGAAATTAGTTTAGAAATTCCTTGTGGCGGGGTAGCCAAGTGGTAAGGCAGGGCTCTGCAAAAGCCTCATTCGTCGGTTCGATTCCGACCCTCGCCTCCAACTCCAAGTTGCACTTTTGCAACGGGTTGCAGATGCCAGAGGAGGCCAGTGCCAGTGAAAGTGCCAGTGAAATCAATACCGGGCTACTACTCAACAACCACTCCGGTAAAACTCGGCAATCACTCGCGACGACGGGATTCGCAGCCCGTTTGGTGTAGCTGATACGCCCAAAGCCGCGTTCAACCTCATAGCTTCGGACAAAACGTCTGAAACTATGAAACGTCGTTACATCCTCTACCGCCGCAAACGCGGCGGCATGTTCTACATCGAAGACACTGAAACCCGGAAGCAGGAAAGCACAGGCACGAGGAATCGCGCCGAGGCCACTACGCTGCTCAATGCCCGCAATGAATCCATCCGTCAGCCGCATCTAAACCTCCAGATCGCCAAGGCATATCTGGCCGGAACGGATTCGGGCGTGTCAACGCGGACGTGGCAAAACGCACTGGACGCCATTATCGAAACCAAGAGTGGGCCAACCCAGGATCGCTGGCAGCGGGCTGCAAAAGAAAAGGCGCTGGACCTGATTCGCCATCGCGTGATTATCGAAACCCAAGCGGAGCATCTATTCGCCTGCCTCAAGGCGGGCACGGTCAGCACGAACGTTCATCTGCGGAAACTGCACAATTTCTGCCTTTCGATGAACTGGCTGCCGTGGCCGCTCATTCCCAAGCGGCTTTGGCCGGAAGTCAAATTTCAACCCAAGCGCGCCATCACGCTTGAGGAACATCAGCTCATCATTGAACGCGAGAAGAACCCGGAGCGTCGCAGCTTTTACGAACTGTGCTGGCATCTCGGCGGTTCTCAAACCGACATCGCCAATCTCAAGGCGGAGGACATTGACTGGCCCAACCAGACCATCGCGTACGCGCGGCAGAAAACCGGCAGTCTGGCCATGATTCATTTTGGCCCGGACATTGAAGCCATTTTGAGGCAAATGCCGACAACCGGCAGGTTGTTTCCCTATCTGCAATCCGTCCGTTGTGGCGACCGCGCCACGGAGTTTCACCAACGCTGTGTGGGGCTGGGAATCTACGGGGTTTCGTTGCACTCCTATCGCTACGCTTGGGCGGAGCGAGCGAAAATTTGCGGTTACCCGGAGCGGTTTGCGCAAGAAGCTCTCGGACACAACAGCAAGGCCATTCACCGTGCCTATGCACGCAAGGCGCAAGTCAGACTGCCTTCATTGGAAAGCTACGAAAAGCAAAACACGGAAGGCCGCATCATTCCGTTGCTCCCGCCCTTGCCAAAGCCCGAAAGAAATGGTCACTCGATTTCGGGGGCTGGTTAAGTGTCCGGCTTTCTATGAATCGCCGTAGCTGTCTGCGCCAGTGAAAAAAAACTTAAACTATTTTTCACCTTGCAAACATTGAATGAAAACGGTGTCGAAACTGAAAACCAGCCAAGTCGCCCCGCGTAAAATCAGCGTGCTTTTGTGTCAAGTGCCGGCGGCAACAGCGGTTTTGTTCAATGTTTGCAAGGCTTCGACCACTCAATTCGCAGTTCAACAAAAGTGCGCCTGATAAAATAGTGGTGTCGTTGAATGAATCAGCGACGCAACCAAGAAAGCAAAATATGGAAACAGTTGAAACAACGGACACGCTCAAAAGCATCAATACAACTCCGCATCTTTGCCGGAGCAAGGTGAAACAAACCGCACTGGAAATTGCCTCCGCGATCCGGCCAGCCAATAAATTCAGCCGGGTTGGCATGAGCTTCGTTGAACGCATCGAAGCGAAAGTCCGCGCTGCCATCCGTGAGGAAGTCAGGATTCATCCCAGCAAGGGCAAGACGCTTTTATGATGCGTCCGCCCGATGCGTTGAATCGGTTGCGTCACGCCCGCCTGCGTGCCTTCTGCTTGCGGGCGTTGCGTTCCCGCCAGTAGCTGGCGATGGCATCGCTGGCGCGGGCGAGCCATTTCTCGTCGCGTCGGAATTGTTCCAGCGTTTCCGTGGCAAAGAATTTCGTGCTGTTGCGGGCGGGATGGCCGAGCGGTTTCAACAAGCCTGCCGTTACGAGCCTGGGAATCTCGTGCGGTTCAAAGCCGAGAAACCACGCCGCCTGGGTTGCGTTGAGCCGGGCGGGAACGATCTTCCAACTGAGAAATTCCGTTTGTTGCGCGGTCACATTCATACGATTGTGATGGTTGATGGTTAGGTCGGTTGCCGATTTCGCCGACGGCTGCCGGACGGGTCCATTATTTGGCCGACAATGATTTCCTTGAAGGTCAGATCGGGCAAAATGTCCGCAACTTTTGCCTCCAGCGAAAAGGCGATAAGCTGGATGCAATAGGCCGGTGCTTCAGTGCGGCCGGTTTCCCAATTTGCGACCACATCCCGCGTTATCGGTGGGTGAAAGGTATTCAGCATGGCTGCGAGTTCCGCCTGACTGACGCTGTGCTGATGCCGAAATCTGCAAATGCGTCTTCCAATGAGTTGCTGGATTTTTGATTTCATACCTGAATGGCCGTCCCGTGAGCGTGGCGGGACAATTGGGTTTGAGTTTATTTTTCGCCGTGTCATAACGTGTTTTCACCGGGCCAATTTGCCCCGGCCTGTCCTTGCCGGTCTTTTCCTGCCTCCCTGTCCAAAGGTGCGAACTGTTCACGGAATTCACGCCGCAGCCAATGACTTCCGGCATCGGTATTCAGGAGCCGGCGCAATGTTGCGCGGCCCTCACGCAAACGGAGCGAGACAAGATCAACAGAGCGATTGAGCTTGGCGGCGATTTGCCGCCGGGTGAGTCCGCCGAAATAATACCACAGGATGACTTGGCGATAATTCCGATTCAGGGCGCGAAGCAGGGCCAACAACAGAGTGCGGTTGTCATGCCACACGAGGTTCTCAAACGGGTCATTGCGGTCCCTTTCACTGCTCACATGGGCGAAACGGCAGGGCTTGCGGTCGAAATTCCGAAGAACGCTGTCCAGCGCCAACTGGCGCGTGGCGAAGTCCGTTCGGACCGCACTTGCCGGTTTTATGGGTTTGTCCGGCTTTGGCGGCGGCAAAAGCGCCGGGAGGGAGAAAATTTCCGCCGGGTTGAAACCGGGCAGCAAGTCGTTTACTTGGGCGTTGAGGGTATGGGCCAGAAAAGGGACCAATCGCGCCGGAATTTCACTCCGGGAGTTTTCCCAGTCGGCAATCACGGTTGGGGTGATGGGCACGCCCAGCTCATGGCAGCGATTTGCGTAGGCTTGTTGGGATTTGAACCATTGCTTGCGGAGCGCACGAAGACGCTGGCTCAGGTTATGAACGGGTGGATTCATACGGTGACGGACACATGGTGTCTGGGGTGCTTGACCCGTTTGG
>DATNHM010000032.1:0-21963 GCA_035604955.1 Candidatus Limnocylindrales bacterium
ATAGTAACCCGCCTGTTACGCGTTCACACCGCCAAGCAGAAAGAAAAGTAGTATGAAAATGAAAACCTCCCGCAAAGCGGGTTTTACACTGGTGGAAATCATGATTGTGGTGGCCATTATCGGCCTTTTGGCCGCAATCGCAATTCCCAACTTCCTGAGGGCGCGTTCGACTTCACAGCAGAACGCGTGCATCAACAATCTCCGCCAGATTGACGGGGCCATCCAGCAATGGGCTTTGGAAACAGGGGCGGTGCCAACTGCTGCGGTCACGGGTGGCAACATTCAACCTTACATGGGTCGCGGCACAGCCGGTCTGTTGCCCTGGTGCCCGTTGGATTCGGCGAAAGCTTTCGCCAGCAGCTACACGATTGTAGATGCCTCAACGCAGCCGGTCTGCCAGAAACAGCCCGTCGGCGATGCCAGCGGCAATTTCAAACACAAATTGCCACAGTAATCCTTATAAAAATATCACCAGGCCTGAAGTTTCCACTTCAGGCCTTTTTAATTTTTACCGCCACGAAAGCTCCAAAAAATGAAAGTGAAAGTGGGATTCTTTTGATGGTTCAGATTGGTAATCGGCATTGATAACCTTCCTTCCAAAGTACACAAAAATTTCCCCCATTTCCGGCTTTTTGGGCTGACGTCTTGTGCGCTGCTTGGTATGCAGTGAGCCATCATCCGCTTATGACCCACCAACGCTGGCTGCGCATCATCCCGGTCGCGCTCATCATGTACACCATCTCGTACGTGGACCGCACCAACATCTCCCTGGCGCTGGACCCGAAGATTTCCAGCATGCTGCGGGACCTGTTGATGGATGACCGGATGAAAGGGGAGGCGGCGGGTATCTTTTTTCTGGGTTACGTTTTGCTCCAGGTTTCCGGCGGTCATCTGGCCGGCCGCTGGAGCGCCAAAAAATTAATCAGCCTCTGTTTGATTTTCTGGGGTGTCTGCGCCGTCGGCTGCGGTCTGGCAACAACGTTCAGTCAATTTGCCGCGATGCGGTTTTGCCTCGGTATGGCCGAGAGCAGCGTTTATCCCGCCACCGTGGTTTTGCTGGCACATTGGTTTCCCCGCCGGGAACGGGCGCGGGCCAATGCGCTTTGGAACCTCTGCCAGCCCCTGGCGGTGACGGCGTCCGCGCCGTTCACCGGCTGGCTGCTGGGTGCCTACGGCTGGCAGACCATGCTCGTTCTGGAAGGCGCCCTGCCGTTCATCTGGCTGCCCATCTGGTGGTTCTTTATCAGCGATCATCCGCGTGAAGCAAAATGGATTTCAACGGAGGAACGTGAATTTCTGGAATCGACTCTGGAGCGGGAAGCCGCAGAACTCGAGCCGGTCAAACCGGTTCCATTTTGGGAAAGATTCATGAGGTGGGAGATACTTGTGATGATTGTCATGAACTTCATCCACAATTCTCAGGCTTACGGTTGCATGACCTTTTTCACCGAAGGTTTGAAACACAAACAATTCAGTCCCCTGCAATATGGCCTCCTGTTCGCGGTGCCTTATGCCTTCACCGCCGTTATCATGGTGCTCAATTCCTGGCACTCGGACAACACTCAGGAACGCCGCGGGCACGTTGCGTTGGTCTATACGCTCAGCGGCGCCAGCCTCATCGCCAGCGTGCTGACGCAGCAACATTTCTGGCTCTCCTACGCGTTGATGTGTCTGGCCATCCCCGGACCGTATGCCGCCCTGGCTCCATTCTGGGCAATTCCTACCGAAACCATGCCGCGCAATGTGATGGGCCCGGTCATCGGACTGGTCAACGCCATCGGAAACACCGGTGGATTCGCTGGCCCCTTCATCGTCGGCTGGCTGGAAATGCGGTATCACAGCACTGCGATTCCCTTCAACGGACTGGGTGTGGCCATGCTGGCTGCCGCCGCGCTGGCCTTTCTGCTGCCGAATACCACGCGCCAGATTCAATCCGCCCCGGCAAAGCCCAAAGCCTGAATCAGCGCCGTCACAATTTCTTCGGGTGATTTTTTGCAACTGAAAGTCAGCGCGTCCACCGGCGGTTCCAGCGTCGCCAACTGGCTGTCCAAGAGTGTCGCGGGCATAAAATGGTTCCGCCTGGCTCTCAGTCTTTCTTCAATCAGCGTCCGTGGGCCCGTGAGATGGACGAATTGGACGCGCGCGTCGCCGCCCTGGAGCACATCGCGGTAGGCCGCCTTCAAGGCTGAGCAGGTAATCACCGTAAACGTGGCCTCGTCGAGCGCGCGCTTGATGATTTCCCTCAGGGTTCGGAGCCATTTGGTCCGGTCAGCGTCCGTCAACGGAACGCCGCGGCGCATCTTCTCGATGTTTTCCGGCGGATGAAACTCGTCGCCTTCGAAAAAAACTGCGCCGGTCTGCTGCGCAAACAACGTTCCCACCGTCGTCTTGCCGCTCCCGGACACGCCCATGAAAATCAGAACGAGCGGACGGTGACGGGCTGGCTTCATCGTATCACCGGCATTGCCTCACATGATCTTCAACTTCGGCAAATCCTGTGAGTCCACCAGCCCGACCGGCTCGCGTTTCGCGTTCACCACGATCAAATCGTCAATGTTCCGTTCGTTGAAAATTTTCAGCGCCTCGACGGCGAGCGCGGTTTCACCGATGCAAATCGGCTGGCGGGTCATCACCTTCTTCAACGGTTGCGCGAGCAGGTTTTCGTTCGTTGCCATGCACCGGCGAAAATCGCCGTCGGTGAACACACCGACCAGCTTTCCGCGTGCATTCACCACGCTCAGGCTGCCGGATTTGGCGTGCGTCATCACCAGCAGAGCGTCCCGGACCGGCAGATTTTCGTCCGCCACCGCATTGCGATTGCCGGAGCGCATGATGTCGGCGACGCGCCACAGCATGGCGCGGCCGATCGCGCCGCTGGGATGCAGCCGTGCGAAATCGCTTTGCTTGAACCCGCGTGCCTGCAACACCGCCATCGCCAGGGCGTCGCCCATCACGAGCATCGCCGTCGTGCTGGCCGTGGGCGCCAGGTTGAACGGACACGCTTCCCGGGGAACCTTCACGTTCAACACCACGTCGCTGTGCCGCGCCAGCGCGGATTTCAGGCCGCCGGTGAGGGTAATGATTTTGACGGAAAACCGTTTCAGGGCCGGCAGCAGATTCAGCAATTCCTCCGACTCGCCGGAATAACTCAAGGCCAGAATCACGTCCCCGTCGTTGACCAGGCCGACGTCGCCGTGCAGGGCGTCCACGCTGTTGAGCACCACGCTGGTCGAGCCGGTGCTGGTGAGCGTGGCGGAAATTTTATGGCCGACGTTGCCGGATTTGCCGATGCCGACGACGACGATTTTGCCGCGTTGCGCGAGCGCGGCGGCCATCGTTTCCACCGCGCGGCCAAACGCGTCGTCAAGTTGTCCGCGCACAGCTTTGAGCGCGGCGACTTCAATGTCAAAAACCTTGCGGGCCTGGGCCAGAGGGTTCATCGCGGTGAGAATGCGGCGAATGTCCATTGATTTCAACCCCGAACCGCAGGCCACCGCCGCGCGCTGGCGGTTTGCCTCGCACTATTTCGTTTGCGCGAAGAGCATGAAGACGCGCGGGCCGCGGGGGGTGGCCAGCGCATATTGAGCCTCTTGCGCGTTGCGCGGAACCGCCAGACCGTCGCAATGCTTGTCGCGGACCGGCTGGCCGTCCGCCAGCAGCATGTAATGGTGCGTGCGGTGGCCCGCCAGATGCTCCAGCGTGACATGCCAGCCACCGCGCACACGGTCATGAACCAGCGGCACCTTCTCCCAGTTCGTGAACGTGCCGGCGACTTCCACCGTGGCCGGTTCCTGTTTCTGGCCGTCCGGCAAATGCCAGCGGAAGATTTTGGTGAAGGTTTGTTTGCGTTCCACCGGACCTGGCACCAGTCCCTTGGCGCCGGCCAGACTCTTTGAAACACTCGTCGGAATTTTCTGCGTCCGTTTGTGCCCGGAAACATTCAACATATCTTGCAACATACACGTCTTTGAAACTTCACCATATAGGAGGACCGTTCACGCTTCAAGTTCCCGTTTTTTATTTTTGGCCGGCGAATTTTTCTCGCCGTGGTGCCGGAAATTTTGTAGTCAATGTCTGATCCAGCTCCAATCAAACAAAATGAAAACGATAAATCTGGCCTTCAAACTCCCGCACCGCTTCTTTCTCCTGTTGGTTCCGGCCCTGTTGGCCGCAAATGCTGGCGCCGTGCGCGCCCAGGAACGTCCGCTGTACCTCGACGACCAGCAGCCGGTTGAAGCGCGGGTGAACGACCTGCTCCCGCGCCTCACGCTGGAGGAAAAAATTTCGCTGGTCCATGCCAATGCCAATTTCGCGACGGCGGGGGTTCCGCGGCTCGGCATTCCCGAATTGATCATGGACGACGGCCCGCTCGGCGTGCGCGAGGAAGTGGACAATCATTTTCATGACCTGGGCCACGTGGACGATTTTTCCACTGCCATGCCCGGCGCGCTCGGCCTGGCGGCAACGTGGGATACCAACACGGCCAGGGCTTTCGGCACGGTCATCGGCCAGGAAGCCGTGCAGCGCGGCAAGGACATCATGCTCGGGCCGGCGGTGAACATCCAGCGCACGCCGCTGTGCGGCCGCAATTTTGAATACATGGGCGAAGACCCGTTCCTCACCTCGCGCATGGCCGTCAATTATATCGAAGGCGAGCAGGCCCAGGGTGTCTCCTCCTGCATCAAACATTTTGCCGCCAATAACCAGGAGTTTGAGCGGGGTTCCATCAACGAAATCATTGACGAACGCACGCTGCGCGAAATTTATCTGCCGGCGTTCCGCGCCGCGGTGGAGGAGGCGGGCGTCCTGTGCCTCATGTCCGCTTACAACCAGATCAACGGCCAGTATTGCTCCGAAAACCCGCATCTGCTGAAGGACATTTTGAAGAATGACTGGGGCTTCAAAGGTCTCGTCATGTCCGACTGGGGCGCGGTGCATCACACGGATTTGACCGTGTTCAACGGCCTCGACATCGAAATGGGAACGAAGCCTCCTTACGAAAGCAACTATCTGGCGGAACCGTTCCTGGCAGGATTGAACAGCGGTAAATATCCCGTCTCCGCGCTCGACGCGATGGTGCGCCGGCATCTGTATGTGATGTTTAAATTAAACCTGATTTATGACCCGTCCCACCCGCCCGCCGCCAAACCCGCACCGACCACGCCGGTGAGCACCAAAGCCCATCAGGAAATCGCCCAGCAAATCGCCGAGGAAGCCTTCGTCCTGCTGAAAAATGACAACTTCCTGCCGCTGGACGCCGCCCGCGTCAAGACCATCGCGGTCATCGGCGCAAACGCCACAGCCCGGTTCAGCCACGACGGCGGCTCGGCAAACATCAAGGCGCCCTTCGAAGTCACCGCGCTGGAGGGCATCAGCAATTATATCGGTGGCAAGGCCAAAATCATTTATGCCGCAGGTTATTATCCGCCAAAAGGCCGCGGATACGGCCGGCACAGATCCGGTGGCACCAACGTGGCCAGCGAGGATCCCTCCCGCCTGATCAAGGAAGCCGTGGCGGCGGCGAAGTCGGCCGACGTCGTGATTTATGTCGGCGGGTTG
Organism: Candidatus Limnocylindrales bacterium; assembly: GCA_035604955.1. Taxonomy (GTDB): domain Bacteria; phylum Verrucomicrobiota; class Verrucomicrobiia; order Limisphaerales; family UBA11358; genus UBA11358. The sequence goes on from DATNHM010000032.1 coordinate 5,560, forward strand.
AATCGCAAGTTTGGTTTCGACAGTGAAGGCGGCGACCGCAAAGACATCAAACTGCCTGCCGGTCAGGACAAGCTGCTTGCGCAAATCGTTCGCGCCAATCCCCGGACCGTCGTGGTGCTCATCGGCGGCGGCGCGGTGGAGATGGATGATTCCTGGCTGTCGCGCATTCCCGCCCTGCTCTACGCGTGGTATCCGGGCATCGAAGGTGGCAACGCCCTGGCGCGCGTTCTGTTTGGCGACGTGAACCCGTCCGGCAAACTGCCGTGCACCTTCCCGAAACGCCTGGCCGACACGCCGGCGGCCGCCCTGGCCGCCTATCCGGGTGAGAAAGGCACGGTCGTTTACAAGGAAGGCCTGCTCGTCGGTTACCGCTGGTATGACGCGAAGGACATCGAACCGCTGTTCCCCTTTGGCTACGGCCTCTCCTACACCCGCTTTGCGTACACGAACCTGACGCTCGTTCAAACCAGCGGCGCGCCGGGATTGCCCCTCACGGTCGAATTCGAAATCGCCAACACCGGCGATCGCGCCGGTGCCGAAGTCGCGGAAATTTATGTGCAGCCCGTCAATCCCGGCGTGTTCCGGCCCGTCAAGGAATTGAAAGGGTTCGTGAAAGTCTTCCTGCAACCGGGAGAAAAACAGCCGGTCGCCGTCACCCTGGACAAAAACGCCTTTGCCTATTATGACGTCGGCACGCGCAGCTGGGTCGCCGCCAAAGGTGAATACAAAATCCTCGTCGGCCGTTCCTCGCGCGACATTCCGCTCACCGGCGATTATCGTCTGGCACAAACGATCTACCAGCCGGACCGCGTGTCGTCAGTGGTATCGCCGTCTGCGCCGGCAGCGGTTGCGACAAGTATGTCGCCCCCTTAAAGCGCGTTGGCATTTTTTTAAACAATACCGCGCATTGGGCTGTCAAATTTCCGTGTTGAATAAAGGAGAACACGGAATTTTGGATATCTGAACTATGAAAGCCATGTTACTTGGGTTGTTATTGTTGGGGTTCATCCGTCCGGTTTTGGCTGTGGACCGCGCGGAATTGGATGACCGCATCCGCCTGTTGACCGGTAAGTTCGAAGCGCTGCAAGCGCAGCCGGACAAGCGCGTGCCGGCGGATGTTTTACGCAAGGCCCGAGGCATCGTCCTGTTGGACACCGCCAAGGCGGGTTTCATGTTCGCGTTTCAAGGCGGCAACGGCGTGGCCATGGTCCGGGACAAGTGGGGAAACTGGAGCCCGGTGGCATTCCTCAACCGAACCGAAGGCAGCTTCGGTTTCCAGGCCGGCGGCGAACAAAATTTTTACGTCATCCTGCTGATGGATACAAACGCGACCCGCGTGCTGCTCAAACCGGCCATTGATTTTGGCGCCGAAGCCCAGGGCACCGCCGGCGACAACTCCTCCCGGGCGGAAGGTAAAATTGCCTCGCCGTTCCAGTCCGTGCTGGTTTATGACGAGCACAACGGGTTCTACGGCGGTGTGGCCTTTAAAAACGGCGCGCTGGCGCCCAACGAAAATGACAACCAGGTGTACTACGGCCAATACGTCTCCATGCGCGACATCCTGTTTGACAAAAAACTGGAGGCGACCCCCGCCGCGGTGAATCTGGCCGAAAAAATCAAGACCTGGTCGAAAAAATAGTTTCCGTCTCGCGGCAGGCTGTGGAGAGCATTCCCGGGAGCGCCGGCATCCTGCCGGCGAGTCCTTTTAATCCGCGTATGGCAAACCGGCTGGCAAGATGTCGGCGCTCCAGAAAGATGGTCGAAGAAACCGGGTGTCAGCCGCGGCTGGCGATGAACTGCTGGGTCAATTGATTGAACCGCTTGTTGTCGGCCCGGATGCGCGCCGAGAGGGTTCGGGCCGTCGCCCGTAGAAACGGCGTGGCCAGCGCCGGCGCTTCCCGCGTGAGCCGGTCAAAGGCCGCTACTGAAATCCGCAACACTGTGCTGTCCACATTCGCGATCACATCCGCCGAGCGCGGTCCGTGGTCAAACAACGACATGTCCCCGAAAAAGTCTCCGGCGGCAAACGTGGCCAGGATCGTCTCGCGATCACCAGTCATGGTCCGGGCGCGCAGTTCTCCCGACAATACCAGATACATTGCGTCACCCTGTTCGCCCTGCTTCACCACTGCCGACCATTGCGACACCCGTTGCAGTTCCATGAAGTCGAGCAGATGATCCAGTTGCGCGTCATTCAAATCGGCCAGGATTTTGATCCGGCGCAATGACCCGGGCGTGATGCTGGCGCGGGCAGTGGCGCCGGAAACCGGCTCGGTTTGCTGGTTGAAAAGTTTTTTGAATTCGGGGACATCCCCCGCCTGCTGCCAGGCGCCGGTGCCCCGCGCAAAAATCCATGTGTCCGGCAGAACCCGCGCGTCCTGGATCCACTCCATCACCACCGCCAGCGCTACCGGACCGTAAGGGGCGTCGTCGATTCCCCAGATAAAAAAATCGTTGGAAACTTCTGAAATTTCTTCTTTCCCTTCCACGATGCCATCTTATCACGTTTGATAATGTTTTGAAAAGTAAAAACTATCACAGACGCTCGACTTCCAAAACTGCTTCAAGATAAACAGGTTGGCTAACACATGGCGGTACAGTCTGGTGAGGCGAGGCTGCGAATGAGTCATGGCAGATCATCCTCACGGGCAGGGACGCCGCGTATCCGCCAAAGGGAAGCGGAACTTTCGCCGGACGGCTCGGCGAGCCGTCTTTGCCATTTCTTCCCCATCATTTAAGCGACGTTTTCAACGCTGCCAGGCACCGCTCGTTTTCCGGCGGCGTGCCGATTGTTTCGCAGTTTCAAAGCTGGTGGTTGTGAATAAAAGTTCTAATTTAATTATTGACAAAACTAAGTAAATATAATTTAGTATCCTGTCCACATAGCGAAGTGGCGCCACAGTTATCTGACTGAGCTCGATAAAGGCTATGATGCCTGAAGTGAGCAACTTAAGGGCGCAGCGAAGCATCGGGGATTTCTTCGACAGAGCTGAAGCCCTGCCAAAAGGGAGGAGAATAACTTGCGCCCGTACAAATCCCGGAGGATCTCTCTTATGAAAACCGTACTCTCAACTCTCATTTCCATTCAGCCGACAAACAACCGAAAGTTAGGGGTCGTCACAGCCGTTTTCCTGGTAATGAGTGTAAATGTGCTGGCCGCGGCCACGTTTGTGAATGGCTTGGTACCGGACTGGAATCAACCCTATCGTTACACTGCAGCGTCGCCCAATGGTGGGCCGGGACCGGATCCGGCCCCCGGTATAGCCAACCAGTGGAATGACTGGTGCGCGCCGACTTCAGGCGCCAACCTCGCCGGCCACTGGACCGACGTTCTCGGTGTGCCGGTTGCGGACACCGTCGCGTATCCTGGCAGCACCGTGTTATGGGCTGCCGGTCCGTCCTGGCAGGATTATCTGGCCGACGGAACGCTCAACCGGCCTCTCTTCCCTGCGGGTATTCTGCCGGCACAAACGACCGACATTGGCTGGTATATGGATGCCAATTATGGCTTCCCCTACGCCGCGGGCAAAACGATGGGCGGCTATCCTTTTGGCGATCCGCCTCATTTTGGCACTTATCTCAAAGACATTCATGCGGGCCTGCAAATTTTCTTGAACAGCCGCTACAGCCTTTCGGGCGGTGTCTATTGGTTGACCGGAACCCGGGGAAAAGTGTTTTTCGCCGGCACCGACACGACCAGAGCTACGATCTTGGCCCCTCACCCAACCTTGGCCAGCGCCTTTGGTGAAGTGATGAACGAGATTAACAACAACCGCACACTCATCGCGAGTTTCGCGTTCTGGAACCTGAACCCGGCGGCGGTCCCGCCCCTCGGGTCTGTCGGGCCGGCGAATACGGAGTCCTATTATGGCGGAACTTATTACACTTGGGCTACCACAGCTGGACCCACCAACGCGGAAGATGAAGCATGGAATTACGACGACACTGGCTCCGGCCTTGGTCACGCCGTCACCGTGGTGGGCTACATTCAGGCCGGGGACCCGGATGACAAAGGGCCTACACCTCAGCTGAACCTGGGGCCGACTGACTGGGTCATTGTCCACGATAACTGGTCTTCTACGCCAAGGAACGTCATTATTCCTTATGGTTACCTCAATCAAGGCGTGCAGGGTTGGGATTCCAGGTGGATCGCCAACACCACCGCCAAGCCTTGGCCGACGCAGGCGAAGTATGTCAAGGGCGTCGTGCCGGATTGGAATCAACCCTACCAGTACAACGCGCAATCACCTAATGCTGGGCCGGGAGCGGATCCATTCCCCTTTGCACCCAGTCAGTGGAATGACTGGTGCGCGCCCTGTTCCGGCGCCAATCTGGCTGGCCATTGGACCGACCATCACGGCGCGCCGGTGGCGGATACCACGCCGTATACGGGCAGCACGGTGGGTTGGGCGCTGGGTCAGTCGTGGCAAGATTACCTGGCCGATTGGACTGGGAATTTCAGGCCGATTCCGCAGTTCATCCCCGGGGGACCTTTGCCCGCACCAACAACGGACATCGGCTGGTACATGGATTGCAATCGCATGGTTGCGTGGGACGCTGGTGGCGGGGTCATGGGCGGCTTTAACTACGGCAACGGGGTGCACGTCGGCACCTATCTCAAGGACATTGGTCCCGGCCTGCAAACTTTTCTGAACAGCCGTTACACGGTCGCCGGGGGCGGTTGGGATATCGGCACTGAAGGCAGGACGTATGCCGCTGGCATGAGTCCGACCGGCGGTGTGGCACAAATGCTCCTGGACCCGGTCAGCTCGTTCAACGCGGTGAAATCCGAGATTGACCGCGACCACACGCTCATTGTGTCCTTCCTGCACTGGAACATTGCAGCGACGGCAACACCCAGCCTTCCGTTAGTTCGAACGAACACCGAATCGGACTTCGGCGGCACTTATTACCAGTGGGTTTTCCCGCCGCCAGCCCCGGGCGTCACCAACGCCGAAGACGAAGAGTGGAACATGTATCCGGGCGATCTTGGTTTGGGTCACGCGGTAACCGCTGTGGGCTACATCCCGCAAGGTGACGTCCTCGATCCGGGGCCGGGACTGGGTCTGGGGCCGACCGACTGGGTGATTGTCCACGACAACTGGTTCTCCACGCCGCGAAATGTCATTATCCCGTTCGACTTTATTGACGGTATGGGCAACCAAAATTGGGTGGCCAACACTTATGCCTTCCCTGACCCCGGTTTCCTGCAACTCACCAACATCGTGGTTGTGAATAAAACCAATGCGGTGGTGAGTTTAACCGGTATCCCGAGCTACCGGCACGATCTTTTGGCCAACACCAATCTGGCCATGACGAACGGCTGGTCCACCGCCGTTAGCAATGTCGCCTTCGCAGCGGGAACGATGTGGATCACCAACACGGTACCAACCGGCGATCCGCAACGATTCTACCGCATCAGAGCAAGCTACTAAAATTTGCAGCGGGGAGTGAAGCAGACAGGTGGAGACGGGCAAATTTAATTTTTGCCCGAGGCATGATTCAAGGCCTTGACGCAGCGCGCATTCTCCTGCGGTGTGCCGATGGAGATGCGGATCCATTCCTGTAATTGATAACCGCCCATCGGACGCACAATCACGCCCTGCTTTTGCAGCGCTTCAAAAAACCGCTGGCCGTCGCCGACGCGGACCAGGATGAAATTGGCGGACGACGGAACGTATTCGAGTTTCAAGTCGCGGAACGCGCGTTTGAAAAACTCCAGCCCGGCGAAATTGTTCGCGCGCGTTTTGCGGACGTGCTCAACGTCGTCCAGCGCGGCGAGCGCGGCGGTTTGCGCCAGTAAATTAATATTGAACGGCTGTCGGATTTTTTCCAACGCCACGACAAATTCAGGATTGCCGATGCCGTAGCCGATGCGCAATCCGGCCAGACCGTAGATTTTTGAGAACGTCCGCATCAGAATCAGGTTCGGCCGCGTGCCGAGGCGCACAAGTGAAACCAAATCTAACGGGTCGTTCAGAAAATCAAGGTAAGCCTCGTCCATCACCAGCAACACATCATCCGGGACGTCGTTGACGAACTGGATGACCTCCTCGCGCGGCGCGAGCGTGCCGGTGGGGTTGTTCGGGTTGGCCACGAAGACGATGCGGGTGCGCGGTGTGATGGCGCGGAGCATCGCGGGCAAATCATGGCCGTAATTCTTCGCCGGCGCGGTAATCAAATTCCCGCCGAACAACGCGGTGACAATGGGATAAACCGCGAAGCAATATTGCGACACCACCACGTCCGCGCCGGGCGCGAGCAGCGCGTGCCCGGCGAATTCGATGATTTCGTTCGAGCCGTTGCCAAGAATCAAATGCGCCGGCTCGACGCCGAGTCTGGTGGCGAGCTTTTGCTTGAGGTAGAACGCATTGCCATCCGGATAAAGATTCACACCGGTGAGCGCCTTTTGCATGGCGGCAATGGCGAGGGGCGACGGGCCGAACGGATTTTCGTTCGACGCGACCTTGATGATGCCTTCAACAGGCAGGCCGAGTTCGCGCGCCACTTCTTCAATCGGCCGGCCAGGCTGGTACACCGGCAAATTTTTCAAATTCGTATTGAGTGGCAAAAGCGTCGGCATTTTACAAAGCGTTGATGATTTTTTTCACGTTTACGTTCGTGGCGACGAGGTTGCGGATGAGCGAAATTTTTTCCGCGTCATTTGGCCGCGTTTTGACGGTGAGATTGTGGACCTTGGACGCGACCTGGTAACTGTCCGCCTTGGCCAACAGTACGGGGATGGGCAGGGTTTGCAGGGCTTTCAGGATGGTTTCATTGGGGCGCAGGCCGCCGGTCAGGATGATGCCTGCCATTTTGTCCTCGCTTTGCGGCATCGTAGCGGCGCCGGCCGCCAGCAGGATGTCCTCGCGATCGCCGGGCGTGATGAGCAGCACCCCGCGTTTGAAAAACTGCATCGCGTTTTGCGCGCCCATGGCGCCAATGATGACTTCATCCACCATATTGTTCAACGTCGCCGGCGTATTCAGGAGTTCGGCGTGCAATTCCTCACGGATTAAATCCACAGACGGGCTTCCCAGGATGGGTTCATAAGGCAGAACGCCGAGCAGTTCCAGCCCCTTGCGTTTCAATCCGCGCCGGGCGAAATCCGCGACGTAATCCACCTTGTCCGGCAACACCTTGTTGAGCATGACGCCTATGATCTCGACCCCTTCCTTTTCAAACAGCGCCTGGTTGAGCGAAACTTCATCGATCGGTTTGCCGATGCCGCCCTGGCTGACGATGATGACCTTGCAACCAAGGATTTTCGCCACTTGCGCGTTGGACAAATCGAACACGGAACCGACGCCGGCATGGCCGGAACCTTCGCACAGCACAAAATCCTTTTCCCAGGCGACACGGTCGAACGCCTTGTGAATCCTTTTGACCAGCGCCTCGTTGTTTGAGGCCTGGAGATATTTGCGTGTGAAGTCCGGTTCGACCGCAATCGGGCTCATGTCCACCAGCGGGCAGTTCATCCGGTACACCGCGTCCATCAGCACGGTGTCCTCGTCAATTTTCTGCTCCTCGATTTCGACAAAGCGCTGGCCGACGGGCTTGATGTAACCGATGCGCGGGAAATGCTCCTGCAACGCGGCGATCAAACCGAGTGACACCGTGGTTTTGCCGTCGTTCTGGCGGGTGGCGGCGATGTAAATGCGCGGAGTTTCTGTATTCACTTCAATCTCATCTTAATCGTAATCTTCCTCTTAATCTCAATTCTACGATTACGATCAGGATTAAGAACAACTTTACAATTGAATCATTCTCCCGGCAAATGTGCGTCCGCGCCCGGATAAAGTTTCTGGTAATCAATCGCCTGGACGCCGACGATCGCGGCCACGCCGAGAATGTCATGCGCGCTCGAACCGCGCGAAACGTCCGCCGCCGGCCGGTTCAAGCCCAGCAAAATCTGGCCGTAGGCATTGGCGTGGCCGACCAGCCGGACCAGTTTGCTGGCAATGTTGCCCGAATTCAGGTCGGGGAAAATCAGCACATTCGCTTTCCCGGCCACCTTGCTGTCGTGCAATTTGCGTTCGGCGACTTCCGGTGCGAGCGCGGCGTCCACCTGCAATTCGCCGTCGAAGTCGGCTTCCAAAAACATTTGTTCGGCCTTGCGCCGGGCCATGGCCGTGGCCGCCTGGACCTTGCCGACCGACGGATGCGCTGCGCTGCCCCGGGTGGAAAAGGAAAGCAACGCCACGCGGGAACGCACGCCGAGCATGTGGCGCGCCAGTTGCGCGGTGGAGACCGCGATGTCGGCCAGTTGGTCCACGGTCGGATCGGGGATGACGCCGCAATCGGCCATGAACAACACGCCTTGCTCGCCAATGCGGGTGTCCTCGACCTCCATCACCATGCAACTCGACGCCGTGGTGATGTTCGGCGCGGGCTTGATGATTTGGAACAGTGGCCGCAGCAGGCTGCTGGTGATATGCGACGCGCCGGAAATTACCCCGTCCGCTTGGTGCATCGCCAGCATCATGGTGCCAAAATAGTTCGGCTGCAACATGGCCTCCCGCGCTTCCGGCGCTTTCACGCCCTTTTCCCGGCGCAACCGGAAAAAGCGGTTGGCAAAATTCTCCAGTTCCTCGCTCTGCGGCGGGTTGATGACCCGGATGCCTTCGAGCGGAATATTCAGACTGTCCGCCACCGCCTTCACTTTGGCCGTGTCACCGAGCACAATGGGTGCGCCCAGCCGCAGGGCGTAGAACTGCCGGGCCGCCTGCAGGATGCGCGGTTCTTCGCCTTCAGGAAAAACCACCCGTTTCGGGTGCCGCTGCAATTTTTCGATGACATTGCCAATGAAACGCATAGATGGAGTTTCAAGTTCCAGGTTCCAAATTTCAAGTTGAATCGTCCTCGTTCTCGTTCTCGAGTTTTTGTTTTCGTGAAGAAGAGGGCGCAACTTCGCACTACTGCCGGAGCGCCGAACACGGTTTCGGCCCCGTTGCGGCATTCGCATGGTTCACGCCGATACGGTGATCGGCGCTCCGTTCTTGCCACATCATTATGGCGGTGGTGCGAAATTGCGCCCTGAAGAAGACGATTGAAATTGCGCACATTGACTTCAACGCCAGCGGTTGTTAAACTTTACAATTCAATGCTCGAAGCGATTGAGAAACTTCTGATTCTACAGGATCGCGACCGGAAAATCCGTCGCGTCGAACAGGAATTAGGCCACATCGGACCGGAACGGGAAACCCTCCGCACCAAGGCCGCCACGGCGCAGACGCAACTGGAGGCCGCCAAAAATCGCATCAAACAGATCGAGTCCGAACGCAAACAGCTCGAACTCGACGTCGAAGCCAAAAAAACGCAGATTGAGAAATACGCCAACCAGCAGTTGCAGACGCGCAAGAACGAGGAGTATCGCGCGCTCGCCCACGAAATTGACCTGTGCAAGGCTGACATCGTCAAAATCGAGGACCAGGAAATTATTTTGATGGAACAGGGCGAGACCGCCCAAAAGGAAATCACCCGCGCAACCCAGGAATCCAACGAGGCAAAGAAACTGATGGACAGCCAGGTCGCGCAACTGGACCAACGCGAGGCAAATTTGAAGAAGGAGCTCGCCGAATTGCAAACCGGACGCGCGCAGCTGGCGGCAGCGGTGGAGGAAGTGGCGCGGGCGCGTTACGAACGGTTGCTCAAGAACCGGGGTGATAACGTCATTGTTGGCGTGAATAACGGCGTGTGCGGCGGCTGCCATATGAAATTACCGCCGCAGGTTCTCGTCACCTGCCGATCGCAACAGGAAATCGTCGCCTGCTCAAACTGCGGGCGGATTTTGTATTACACCCGCGACATGGCGCTGGCCGCGGCGGAGTGAATCTGTGACAAGTGACGAGTGACAGGTGACAGGAGTTTTTGGTCGTGTACGCTGAAACAACCCTGCCTGTGCAAATCGTCAAAAACGCGAAAGGAGAAAAATGAGTACTCCGGTATTGATGGTTAAAAGCCAAAATGCAGCTACAAATTTAACAATTGTTTCAATTGACCTTAATTACGCTGATTCATTTTGCCAACATTTGGCAGACAATAAAATCGATTTCAAACGCTCTAAGATTGCTGTCGCTGAATTTGGTTGGGACAACGATAAGAACCGATGGGAATTTATAGGCAATGAAATTCAGGTAAAAAGGGTTCGAGATTTCATTGAACTGGTGAATAGCTGGTTTAAAACCATTCCTCCCCTTGGGCTTTAAATTGAAGTGAGGACACTACCTCAGCTTCTTGTCACTTGTCACCCGTCACCTGCCACTTTATAGTATGATTGGTTTTGGAAGGGCGGAGAATCGCTTTTGGCGCGAGCCAGAAGAGGAAAGTCCGAACACCAAAGGGCGCGATGCCGCGTAACTCAGTTTGAGATACACGCGGGCGGAAAATCGAGAGGTTTTCCGACGGACAGTGCCACAGAAAACAAACAGCCTCGTTCCGCTCTGCGGAATGCGGTGATGGTGAAAAGGTGCGGTAAGAGCGCACCGCGCGGAGCGCAAGCGACGCGGCACGGAAAACCCCATCGGGTGCAAGGCCAAATAGGGAATCCCGGAGCGGCCCGTTCCAGGTTTCGCGAAAGCGAAACGGATTCCGGGTATCGGCTGCTGAGACAAATGATTCTCTCCGCCCGCAAAGGCGCAGACAGAATTCGGCTTACAGCCCTTCCGAAACCAAATTAATTTCCAATCCGGAGGGACGAGCTATGCGATCCCTATTTCAGAATAGTCAGGGACTCGTATAACTCGTCCCTTCGCGAAATCAGCGGTTCGAATTCCGGTGCCAATCCAAACCGGAACTTTTCTCGCTGGGACGCACCGGCGACGGCGTGGTTTTCTGAAGCACGGCCGGCGCGCCTTCATTCCCGACCCGATCCACAGCGCTGACCGCGATAAGGTCCGGCTGGGAATTGGAAAAAGTCCAGGCGCTTTGATTTGCCGGCAGAATTTCAGTCGTCCACACACCGTTAATTCTGATTTGCAGGGTCCACCGCCACACCGGTTCGTTACCCGAAGCCGCCCATTCGACCCGCAAACCGGCGCGGCTTTCATTGACGCTGAGCTTCGGCTTGTCCGGAGGAGGAGAACCCAGCCAGGGTGACGCGGGTACGAGCGCGGGTTGCGAATATTCTGTGCGAACGACACCTGTCAACGCAGGGTTATCGGTCAGATTGCGCAGGTGATAGAAAATTCCACCGCTCACGCCGGGCTGTCGGTGAACAACCTGCATTTGCCGCGTGATTTCATCCGGTTTCCATTTGGTACCGACGTTGGAGGCGTTCAAGCTTGGCCAGAGGTGGCGGTGTTTGGCGTTTTGCTCCGACCACCATTGCAGAAGTACAGGAAAACTTTGTTCCCGCTGATCCATTGGCCAATACAGTTGCGGTGAAAGATAATCAAGCCAACCACTGGCGAGCCAGAGGCGTGAATCGGCGTAAAGTTTTGCGTAAGTGTCCAGACCTTGAATCTGCTGCGGGTATCCCGGACGCCAGATGCCGAACGGGCTGATGCCGAACTTCACCCACGGTTTCAGCGTATGGATGGAACGACAGACGTTGTGGATGAATTGATTGACGTTCGCCCGCCGCCATTCGTCACGGCTCAACCCGCTGGTCATGCCATATTTCCGCCAGCTGGCGTCGTCGGGAAAGTCCTCAGTGCGCCCGTCCACATCCTTCTCCGGGTAGGGATAAAAATAATCGTCGAACGTGATGCCATCGACATCATATCGCCGGACCACGTCCAGAATGACACTCAAAACGTGTGCGCGTGCGGCCGGTTCGCCGGGGTCGAGCCAGAGCAGATTGCCGTAGCGGCGGACCAGTTCGGGCTGAGCGCGCGAAAGGTGATCGAGCGCCGCCGGGGACCTGGCCTGTGTTGGCGGCAACGACACGCGGAAGGGGTTGAACCACGCGTGCAGTTCCAAACCGCGCCTGTGCGCTTCCGCTACCGCGAAAGCCAGCGGGTCGTAAAACGGTTCCGGCGCCTTGCCCATCCGGCCGGTAAGAAATTCCGACCACGGTTCGAGCGGCGAGGCATAGACGGCGTCGGCCATTGGCCGCACCTGGAAAATGACCGCGTTCAATTTCAACTGCACGGCGCGGTCGAGCAGTGTAATCAATTCGGCTTTTTGTGTCGCGACACTGAGGCCGGGTTGGGACGGCCAATCGAGGTTCGCAACCGTGGCCAGCCAGGCCCCGCGGAATTCACGCGGCGGCGCCGGCGGCGAGACATTCGCCGGCACATACGTTGCGTCCGCGGCGCATAGCACCGCGGGGAACGACAAAATGAACGCAAATAAAACGCGGGTTCGAACCATAAGGCACTGATAAATAAGACGCTTTGGCGTGCTGGTTGGCAAAGGTTTTTTCAACAAATCACGTATAACTTGACAAAGGCGGGCCGATATGTTTTCTTTTCGCCGTTGCAGCCGAAGTCCGGCTTCCTTCCTGAAGCCGGGCGCGGGAGACCCAAACTCCTCAGTGTAATTGAGGATGGGGCGAACGAAGCCGGGCAACCGGTTTCAAGGCCACTTTCAAGGCCAAGCCCGACAGCTAATCTCGCAGGCATGTGGAAGGGCGAGCCTCTGAACCGCGAAGTCCGCGGCCATCAAGTTCACCCAACGTAAAAAATGAATTGCGGTGTGCCGTGTTTATGGCATGAGCGCTGCGTTGAAGAATATGTTGGACGCAATTGGTATTGGTTTGGCGGGTGGAGCTTTGAAAGCCCCGGTACTGGATGTCATCGGGCATGAAGAAGCTCTGGCAAAATTTTTCCGAAAGTTTCACGCTCGGAATCATTTCCGTGTCCCTTCTCATTTGTCTCATCGTCGCCATGTTTAAACCGGAAAAATTTTGACCAATCGCCATCAATCTTTGAATAATGAATTCCGCGCATTGTTTGATTCAACTGCCGAACCGGAACTTATGATTGACCTCATTTACATTGGACTGGCAATTGTGTTTTTTGCCGGATTTGTGCTTTATGCGCTCGGTTGTGAAAAACTCTGACTAAATTTATGGAAAACCTCATTCTCGGGATCATTTCCGGGGCACTTTGCATTTACCTCATTGTCGCCATGCTTAAACCTGAAAAATTTTAACCAACGCCATGAACGCCCATCAGTGGTTGGAACTCGCGGTTTACATCGCCGCGCTCGTGCTCGTCACCAGGCCGCTCGGTTTGTATATCAACCGGGTATTGAATCACAACGGCCGGACCTGGCTTGACCCGGTATTGCGCCCGCTGGAAAGGCTGACCTACGGCGTCCTGCGCGTGGACCCGGCGAAGGAACACGACTGGAAGCAATACACCTTTGCGATGCTGATTTTCAGCCTCGTCAGCTGCCTGTTCACCTACGCCATTCTGCGGTTGCAGGAATACCTGCCGCTCAACCCCCAAAAGCTTGGCGCCTTGTCGCAACATCTGGCCTTCAACACTGCCGTCAGCTTCACCACGAACACGAACTGGCAGAGCTACGGCGGCGAATCCACGATGTCGTATTTCTCGCAGATGGTGGCGCTGGCCATCCACAACTTTTTCTCCGCCGCCGTCGGCATCGCGGTCGCGGCGGCCCTGGTGCGCGGCATTGCGCGGCATACGGCGCAGACCATCGGCAACTTCTGGGTGGACCTGACGCGCATCACCTATTACCTGCTGCTGCCAATCTGCCTCGTCCTGGCGTTGTTCTTCGTGTCGCAGGGCATGATTCAAAATTTTATGCCTTACACGACGGCCAAACTCATCGAGCCGCAAACCATTTCCGTCCAGAAAACCGACGCGAACGGCAAGCCCGTTGTGGACGCCAGGGGCAATCCGGTCATGGTGAACCAGACGCTCGACACGCAGACCATCGTGCAAGGCCCGATGGCATCGCAAATGGCGATCAAAATGCTCGGCACCAACGGCGGCGGTTACACCAACGCCAACGCCGCGCATCCGTTTGAAAATCCCACGCCGCTCTCCAACTTTTTCCAGATGCTCGCGCTCCTCTGCATCGGCAGCGCGATGACGTATCATCTCGGCCGCGAAACTAAAAATCAAAAGCACGGCTGGGCGGTCTGGTCGGCAATGTTCGCCATGTTTCTGGCGGGAGTCATGATCTGCTGGTGGGCGGAAGCCAGGGGCAATCCAATTCATCAGCAGCTCGGCGTTGCCGTCGCCGACGGCAATATGGAAGGCAAGGAAGTCCGCTTCGGCATTTTCGATTCCGCACTCTTTGCCACGGTGACGACTGACGCCTCCTGTGGCGCGGTCAATTCCATGCACGATTCCTTCACGCCGCTCGGCGGGCTGGTGCCGATGTTCAACATCCAGACCGGCGAGGTGATTTTCGGCGGCGTCGGCGCGGGACTTTACGGCATGTTGATTTTCGTCATCATCGCCGTATTCATCGCCGGGCTGATGGTCGGGCGCACACCGGAATATCTCGGCAAAAAAATCGAAGCCTACGACGTAAAGATGGTGTTGCTGGCGTTCGTGATTCTGGCCTTTATCATTCTCGGTTTCACCGCCTGGGCGTGCGTAAGCAATTGGGGTTTGGCCGGCTTGAATAATAACGGCCCGCACGGTTTCAGCGAAATCCTCTATGCCTACACCTCCGGCGCGGGAAACAACGGCAGCGCCTTCGCCGGCCTCAACGCCAATACGCCGTGGTATGACACGACGCTCGGCATTGACATGCTGCTCGGCCGGTTCGGCATGATCGTGCCGTTGCTCGCGCTCGCCGGCTCGCTTGCGAAGAAAAAAATCATTCCTGCCGGCGCCGGCACGTTTCCCGTGACCGGCGTCACGTTTGTCATCCTGCTCGTCGGTACGGTCCTGCTCGTCGGCGCACTGACCTTTTTGCCCGCACTCACGCTCGGGCCGATTGTCGAACATTTTCTGATGCTGAAGGGAACCTTGTTTTAATCTATGCAAACCAAAACCGTTTCCGTTTTTGACCCGAACATTCTCTGGCCCGCTGTCGGCGATGCGTTCGTCAAGCTGAACCCGCGGCTGATGGTAAAGAATCCCGTCATGTTCGTGACGATGGTCGGCGCCGCCATCAGCACCGTGGACGTTTTCCGCTCCCCGGGCCAGACCTTGTTCGTTGCGCAAATCGCCTTGTGGCTTTGGTTCACCGTGCTGTTCGCGAACTTTGCTGAAGCCGTCGCCGAAGGTCGCGGCAAGGCGCAAGCCAAGGCGCTCCGCGCCACCCGCACGCGGACCAGCGCCAACAAAATCTCCGGCGACCGGATTGAAGTCGTGGATGCCGATTCACTCCGTAAAGGTGATGTTGTGATCGTGCGCGCTGCGGAAATCATTCCTGCCGACGGTGAAATCATTCTCGGCGCCGCCACGGTGGATGAATCGGCCATCACCGGCGAATCTGCGCCTGTCATCCGCGAGGCCGGCGGTGACCGCAGCGCCGTAACCGGCGGCACGCGCGTGCTATCCGATGAAATCAAAATCCGCATTACCGCTAATCCCGGTGAAGGTTTCCTGGATCGCATGATTCAATTGGTCGAAGGCGCCAGACGCCAGAAAACGCCGAACGAAATCGCGCTCACGATTTTGCTGGCAGCGCTCACGGTCGTCTTTTTGCTCGCGGTAGTGACCTTGAAACCATTCGGCGTTTACTCGGGTACCGTCTTTTCCAACGCCGTGCTCATTGCGTTGCTCGTTTGTTTGATTCCGACGACCATCGGCGGTTTGTTGAGCGCCATCGGCATCGCCGGCATGGACCGCTTGCTCCAGCGCAATGTCCTGGCCATGAGCGGCCGCGCGGTTGAAGCGGCGGGGGACGTGGACGTGCTGCTGCTCGACAAAACCGGCACCATCACGCTCGGCAACCGACAGGCCGTCGCGTTCCTGCCCGCGCCCGGGGTAAAGGAACAGGAGCTGGCCGACGCCGCCCAACTCGCGTCGCTCGCCGACGAAACGCCGGAAGGCCGCAGCATTGTCGTGTTGGCGAAACAATTTGGCATCCGCGCCCGGACGATTCACGAATTGCCGCACGCGCAATTTGTTCCGTTCACGGCCCATCTGCGCATGAGCGGCGTGGACCTAGAGGGCAAGCAAATCCGCAAAGGCTCCGCGAACGCCGTCCGTCAGTTCACCGGCGGGATGTTTCCGACGGAAGTTGAAAAAATTGTCGAGGGCATTTCGCTTTCCGGCGGCACGCCGCTCGTCGTCGCGACCCGCGAGCGCGTGCTGGGCGTGATTCATTTGAAGGACATCGTGAAAGGCGGATTGTCCGACCGCTTCAAACGCTTTCGCGCGATGGGAATACGCACGGTGATGATTACCGGGGACAACAAGCTGACCGCCGCCGCCATCGCGCAGGAGGCGGGCGTGGATGATTTTCTTGCCGAGGCAAAACCGGAGGACAAGCTCGCGCTCATCCGCAAGGAACAAGCCGGCGGAC
>DATNHM010000033.1:0-41837 GCA_035604955.1 Candidatus Limnocylindrales bacterium
TCTTCGCGTTGCATCGAATTGAGCCACATACTCCACCGCTTGTGCAGGCCCCCGTCAATTTCTTTGAGTTTTAACCTTGCGGCCGTACTTCCCAGGCGGCGCATTTAACGCGTTAGCTTCGCCACGAGCGGGGTCGATTCCGCTCACAGCAAATGCGCACCGTTTAGGGCCAGGACTACCGGGGTATCTAATCCCGTTTGCTCCCCTGGCTTTCGTGCCTCAGCGTCAGGAAGTGTCCAGAGACTCGCCTTCGCCACAGGTGTTCCTCTCGATATCTACGCATTTCACTGCTACACCGAGAATTCCAGTCTCCCCTCCACTCCTCGAGCCGGATAGTATCCAATGCCGTTCCGCAGTTAAGCTGCGGGATTTCACATCAGACTTACCCGACCGCCTACGCACCCTTTACGCCCAGTGAATCCGAACAACGCTTGGGACCTCTGTATTACCGCGGCTGCTGGCACAGAGTTAGCCGTCCCTTCCTCTTCCGCTACTATCAATGGTTCAGGTGTTAATTGAACCAATTTGTTCGCAAATGACAGGGGTTTACGGGCCGAAGCCATTCATCCCCCACGCGGCGTCGCTCCTTCAGGCTTTCGCCCATTGAGAAAAATTCTCGACTGCTGCCACCCGTAGGTGTCTGGACCGTGTCTCAGTTCCAGTGTGGCTGGTCGTCCTCTCAGACCAGCTACCCGTCTTAGCCTTGGTGAGCCGTTACCTCGCCAACTAGCTGATAGGCCGCGGGCTCATCGTGAAGTGCCAGGCCTTGCGGTCCCCAGCTTTGAAAATCAGAAGATGCCTCCCGATTTTCACATCCGGCATTAGCTCGCCTTTCAGCGAGTTATTCCAAGCTTCACGGCAGATTGCCCACGTGTTAAGCACCCTTGCGCCACTCCGACTTGCAAATATTGCTACCCGCAAATCAGCGTTCGACTTGCATGTCTTATCCACGCCGCCAGCGTTCGTTCTGAGCCAGAATCAAACTCTCCGTAAAAAAACGTTAGTTGATTCGCCTTCAATCGTAAAATTGAAGGGCTTAATTTTTGGTTAAAACCTTCACGACCGGCCAACTAACTGGCCAGCCCAGAAGGGGCTCTCACTAATCGCACAATTCAATTTTCAAAGAGCAGCCGGTGCCAAATACACCGTAAAATCTCATCAAAACCGCCAGACTTTGTTTCCCATTCAGGGGACAAAAAACCTGAGAGCCGAATCATCTCTTTCAACTCGGCATCTCAGATACGAGTTTTGAGGGCGCAAACTTTATCAAACCCGCGCCACATGTCAACAGGCTTTTCAGCCAGTCGCTTCATCCGCTACGCGGAAAGCTTCTAAAAGATTACCAGTCCCTGCCCCATGCGCAAGAGTTTTTTGAAAAATTTTTTGCTCTGCAAACCCCTCATTCCAGGCCTCTTTCCGTCAATTCATCCTCATCCAACCCCAGATAATGACCCAGCTCATGCAGAAACGTCGTCTGGACTTCTTCGCAAAAGACCCGTTCGTCGCCCCCGGCCAGGTCCCAGAGATTTTCCAGGAACAAAATTATCTGCGGCGGCATGGGCACGTTGCCTTCCTCGGCAAATTCCGCCCCGGTAAACAAGCCCAGTGTGTCCGGTTCAATGCCATCCGCCCGCAAACCGGCGTTGGGAACGCGCTCGAGCGTCACCGGCAACTGCCGGGCCCGCTCACGCAGTGGCTTTGGCAATGAGGCCAACGTTCTTTCAACTTCGTCCGACGCAATCGCGCTTAATTTTTTTAAATCCGAAATCACAGGGGAATTTTAACCACGGATGACACGGATGAACACGGATTTGTTTCCCGGCAGGGTGCGTCACTCCGAGACTGTCTCAAAACTCAGTGTTTGCCTCCGCCCGCGTGAGGAACGAGTGGTTAGAAGAATGAGGAAAGGGGAATTTCATATAAAAAGGCGCCTCCTCGCCCCGGCCCTCTCCTCCACTTCATGGAAGAGAGGGAGAAGCATGCTGCGTTCCTCAGTTTTGAGACAGTCTCACTCTGTGCGCGCCGGCGTATGTCGCAGCGCCAGCGGCGGGCACAGGACTGCCCGCCCTAATGCCCCATCTGTGTTTATCCGTGTTCATCTGTGGTTGAATGAACTTTTCGCTCGCACTTGAACAGCGCATCTCTATGGTTGTCTCAAATCAAATTTATGACGGCTAAAAAACAAGCGTCCCGGCCGGTTCTGCTCATTTCTGCGCTTTGCCTCACGCTAACCGGATTGTTCATCAGTCGCGCGGTGGCGAACGAAACTTCCAACCGCCCGGAGGTGTTGCGCGCCACGCTCACGAACGGACTGCAGGTCATCATTGTCCGCAACACACTCGCACCGGTGGTCACCACCATGATCAATTACCGTGTCGGCGCAGACGAGTGCCCCACGAACTTTCCTGGCATGGCCCACGCCACCGAGCACATGATGTTTCGTGGCAGTCCGGGATTGTCGGCGGACCAATTGGCCGACATTTCGGCATCCATGGGCGGTGACTTTGACGCGAACACACAGCACCCGGTCACGCAGTATTTTTTTACCACCCCGGTCGAACATTTGGATGTAGCCTTGCATCTTGAAGCCACCCGGATGCGGGACCTTTTACCAGGTGAGGAATTATGGGACAAGGAACGCGGCGCCATCGAACAGGAGGTGGCGCAGGATTTGTCCAATCCCGAATATGTTTTCTACATAAAACTGTTGGCCGCCATGTTCCAAGGCACGCCCTATGATCAGACCGGATTGGGCACACGGCCGTCCTTTGACAAAACCACTGATGCCATGCTGCGAAAGTTTCACAACACCTGGTACGTGCCCAATAACGCTATCCTCATTGTCGTCGGCGACGTGGAACCGGCGCAGGCATTGGAACAAGTGAAGAAAATTTTCGGCGCCATCCCCGCAGTCGAACTTCCGGCGAGACCGGAATTCCATTTTGGAGCGGTAAAGCCGGAAACGATGCGGCAAGATACCGATCTGCCGTACGGTCTGGTCGCCATCACATTTCGGTTGCCCGGCTCGGACAGCCCTGATTATGCCGCCGCGCAAATCCTGACTGACGTGCTGAGCAGCCAGCGCGGCAAACTCTACGGGCTGGTGCCGGAAGGCAAGGCGTTGTTCGCGTCATTCGAGTATGACGACCTGCCGAAAGCCGGTCTGGGTTATGCTGTTGCGGGGTTTCCCACAGGCGGCGATTCAACCAATCTGCTGGAACAGGTGCGCGACATCCTGGCGGCGGAGGTGACCAACGGCGTCATGGCAGATCTGGTCGAAGCGGCTAAACGACGCGAAATTGCCAGCGCCGAACTTCAGAAAAATTCCGTATCCGGGCTGGCTTCGGCGTGGGCGGACGCGGTGGCGGTTGAGGGTCGGCAATCGCCGGACGACGACATCAATGCCATCCGTCAGGTCACCCTCGCGGATGTCAATCGCGTGGCGAAGCAGTATCTGGATTTTGATCACGCCATCTCGGCCATCCTAACCCCGCAACCTTCCGGCAAGCCGATTTCTTCAAAGAGTTTTGGCGGCAAGGAATCGTTTGCCGCCTCGAAAACCACAGGCGTCAGGCTGCCATCATGGGCAAGAAAGATAACCGAACAGATTGAAATTCCCGCCTCCACGCTGAATCCCGTGGTCACCAATTTGCCCAATGGCATCAGACTCATCATCCAAACGGAAACCATCAGCGACACCGTCAGCGTTTATGGCCGGGTCAAAAACAATGACAAGGTGCAAATGCCTCCCGGCAAAGACGGGGTGGATCAGGCGCTGGACCAGCTTTTCTCGTTCGGCACGAAATCGCTGGATCGTCTGGCCTTCCAGAAGGCGCTCGACGACATCGGCGCGAACGAATCGGCGGGCACGGATTTTTCACTGTCGGTTCTGACCGACCAATTTGAACGCGGGGTGCAATTGCTCGCTGACAACGAACTTTCTCCCGCTTTGCCGGAAAACGATTTCAAAATCATCCAGCCGCAACTGGCTGCATCCGTGGCCGGCGAACTGCAAAGCCCGGATTATCTGGCTGGCCGCGCGCTTCGGGCGGTGTTGTTTCCCAAAACCGATCCGGCGCAACGGGAAACGACGCCCGGCACCGTCAATGCCCTGACCATCCAGGACGTGCAGAATTATTATCATTACGTGTTCCGACCCGACATGACAACTATCGTGGTCATTGGCAACGTCACGCCGGAGAACGCCGTGGCGGTCATTTCAAAATATTTTGGCGACTGGCAAGCCGAAGGGCCAAAACCCAATACGCTGTTCCCGGCAGCGCCAGCGAATGCGTCGTCCGTCACGCACGTGCCGGATTCCAGCCGCGTACAGGACAAGGTCACTTTGGCGGAAACGTTGACGCTCACCCGCACGAACGCGGATTATTACGCATTGCAACTGGGTAATCACGTGCTCGGCGGCGGTTTTTACGCAACTCGTTTGTATCGTGACCTCCGGGAGAAGAGCGGTTTGGTTTATTTTGTGGACTCCTCGTTCAACGTCGGCCTCACGCGTGGCGTTTATCAGGTCGAATACGCCTGCGACCCGCCGAATGTGGCCAGGGCGCGCGCCGTCATCCTGGGCGATCTCAAGGACATTCAAACAAAGAAAGTAACAACTCAGGAATTGCATCAGGCCACGCTGATGCTGCTGCGCGACATTCCCCTGTCGGAATCCAGCGTGAACTATATTGCCCAGGGCTGGCTTTCGCGTTCCGTGCTCAATCTGCCGCTCGACGAACCGACCCGGGCGGCACACATTTACGTGAAGCTGACCGCGCGTGACGTCAAAGCTGCCTATGCCAAATGGCTTCGCCCGGAGGATCTCGTCGAGGTGGTTCAGGGACCAGTGCCGCATTAAAACCAATCCGTAGCATCGGCAAAATTTGGTCAAGTTCAACCGTTCCCGTAAAAGCAAATTCGCCTGGTCGCGGCTCTGTGCCGTGGAGTCCTTGCGTGAACCGATCGGCAGCCGGATGCGCAATCAGCGCAAGGGGAAACGCTGTCCACGGCGCTGTTGGCATCGGACAAATCATGGCGTAACTGGGATTATCCCCTTCAGGCCATTACTGGCTTAACCGGTAAAATTGCTGTGTGCCGGAGATGGGATTGGTCACGGTGTTCTGCCCGTTGACGACGACGGGGGCTGGAGAATTTGTACTCCAGACCGCCGCTGAGCCAAGGTTCGTGGTGGACTGCAAATTGAACCCCGTGGCATTGGTCGGCCATGTCAAAACAACATTGGCCCCCGAAGGAATGATGGTCAGTTGCGGCGTCGGGGCCCAAACATAGACGCGCACATAGTCCACTTGCATGTCGCCCGGGAAAACCGTGCTGCCATTGGGGCTGCCGGGGAAGTTGCCACCCACCGCCAGGTTCATGATGAGGTAAAATGGCTGATCGAATGGCGCCGGATAAGGTCCGCCGGAACTCCACCAGTAGGTCTGCGTCTCGTAGAGCTGATTGTCCATATACCAGCAGATCGCGTTGCTGGTCCATTCCAGCGCATAGACATGGAAGTTGGTAACCGAATCTCCCGCCGGGAAGGTATAACTTGGCCCGGAGGATTGCTTTTGATTCGGCGATACGCCGCCATAATGGATGGTGCCATATACGTCTGCGAGATCGCTGCCGATGTTCTCCATCACATCAATCTCGCCAGACGCCGCCCAACCGCCATAGACCGAATTCACGGGCATCATCCAGAGCGCCGGCCAATAACCCTGGCCTTGGGGCAATTTCGCTCTGAATTCGAAACGACCGTACGTCTGGCTGAACAATCCAAGGCTCTTCATTTTGGCAGAGGTGTAACTGGAGCCGCTGTAGGATTCGCTTTGCGCCACAATGTGGAGCAGTCCGCCCGCAACGTAGGCGTTGTTGGTCCGACTGGTATAGTACTCCAGTTCGTTATTGCCCCAACCGGGATACGGAGGGCCGGTGCCGATGTCGAAGGTCCAGTGGGTTGGGTCAATTGAATCACCGCTAAACTCATCGTTCCAAACCAATTGCCAGTAGGCGTTGGTCGGCCCTGGCAAGGTAAGATTGGTGCTGAGGGCAAACACCGTGCCATTACTCAAGCCGCCATTATACGCCGCCCCGTATAAGGTGTTCCCCGATAAAATCACTCCGGCATAAGGATTGGCTCCGTCGTTGTAGGTGAAACTATGCAGGTCCGTAAAACCCGTGCCATCGGTGTTGACGGCAAACACCGTGCCATAGCCGGATAGGCCGCCACTATACGCCGTCCCATACAAGGTGTTGCCCGATAAGATCAATCCGGTATGCGGATGACCTCCGTCGTTGTAGGTGAAATTATGCAGGACCGTAAAACCCGTGCCATTGGTGTTGAGGGCAAACACCGTGCCAAAGCCGGGATTGCCGCCACTGCTCGCCGTCCCATACAAGGTGTTGCCCGATAAAATCAATCCGGACCACGGATAAGCTCCGTCGCCGTTGGTACCACTAAAACCTCCAGATCCAGACGGTGCCGTGAAACTATGCAGGTTCGTAAAGCCCGTGCCGTCGGTGTTGACGGCAAACACCGTGCCGTAACCCGCGCTGCCGCCACTATTCGCCGTCCCATACAAGGTGTTGCCCGATAAAATCAATCTGCCAATCGGATTAACTCCGTCACTGTTGATACCAGAACCGCCTGCCGATCCAAAGGTTGCCGTGAAATTATGCAGGTTCGTAAAACCCGTGCCGTCGGTGTTGACGGCAAACACCGTGCCCCAGCCCGAACTGCCGCCACATTGCGCCGTCCCATACAGCGTGTTGCCCGATAATAGCAGTCCGGCATAAGGAAAAACTCCGTCACTGTTGGTACCATAACCACCTTTGGATCCAGAGGTCGCCGTGAAACTATGCAGGGTCGTAAAACCCGTGCCGTCGGTATTGAGGGCGAACACCGTGCCCCAGCCCGAAGTGCCGCCGATTTGCGCCGCCCCATACAAGGTATTGCCCGATAAAAGCAATCCCCAAAGCGGAGATTCCCCGTCGCTGTTGGTACCATTATAACCTCCAGATCCAGATGTTGTCGTGAAAATATGCAGGGTCGTGAAGGTCTGCGCCCGGCCGTTGGCTGCCAGCAGGCACAGCAACAGCACGCCAGCCGGTACCGCCAGAAGATTCTTCAAGTGCAGCCACGTCCGATTTCCGAATTCAGTTTTTGTTTTCATGGAAAACTCCTTTCTTGTAGTGCTTGGTTTATAACTCATAGTGCCGCCTCAGTTTCCAACGCTCACCCGATAAAAGTACGGGCCGGCGTTCGTGGCGGTGGTGTCCGTGTAACTCGTCGTGCCGGCCTGGCCGATAATGTTGCTTTGGATGGTGGAGAAGGCCGGTTGCGCCGCCAGTTTGGTGCTCCTTTGGAGGAAATAGGTGATGTTGCTCACACTCTGCCAGCTTACCACCAGACCCAGTGGATTGTTTGTGGCTGCTGGTGGTAGCATCTTCAACACCGACAAGGCGTTGGTGGGATTCAAACCGGCGACCCAATCCTGGTAAACGTTCATGCCGGTGCCGTCCAGGTCGGCGTGATCCACTGAGCCGTCGGTGGGCAGGCCGTATTGCTGGAGCCAGGCATAGGAAATGATTGAAGCCGGTGTTTGATATTCGTAAGCCCCGATGTCCACCGTGCCGAAGACGATGCGGGGATTGCCGTCCAGGTCGGTGCTGCCGATGACGTAGGCGTTGTTGCCGGAGTTGATGCATGGGGAATTGGATTGCAGGCGCAGGTTGCCCCCGGCGTAATCCACGAACAGCGGCGTGTTGGTGATGTTGCCGACACCGTTGGTGGGCATTGGCGTCGTGCAACAATAAGTGAGAACTCCACCGCCGTAAGGGCTTGGACAGTAGTTCGCCCCCTGCGCGGCGCTGTTGTAATACACGATGCAGTTGTTGAGCGTGCCCCAGGCTGCCCCGCCGCCGTCTGAAGCTGAGTTCCCGGTCAACGTGCAGTTGTTTAGCGTGGCGCCACAGGCCCCGCCACCGTCGTCAAAAGCTGAGTTCCCGGTCAACGTGCAGTTGTTTAGCGTGGTGTAGGCACCGGTCCCCCCGCCGTACTCAGCCAAGTTGCCTGTCAAGGCGCAGTTGTTCAACGTGCCGCCATAGGCCCCGCCGCTGTACTCGGCCGAGTTGCCTGTCAAGGCACAGTTGTTGACCGTGCACCCAGAGGCCCCGCCACCGAAGCCTGAGTTGGCCGAGTTGCCGGTCAACGTACAGTTGTTCAGCGTGCAATCGCTAGCCCCGCCGCCGTCGTCAAAAGCTGAGTTCCCGGTCAACGTGCAGTTGTTCAGCGTGCCGCCGCAGGCCCCGCCGCCCTCCTCAACGCCGCCGTAGTATTCCGTGGCTGAATTTCCGCTCAGCACGCAATTGGACAGCACAGCGCTCGTGGATTCGCAATATACTCCACCCCCAAGGCCGGCCAAACCATTGGTCAATGTGAAGCCCACTAACGTCGCACCATCGGTGAGATAGACACAGCGGGTGAACCCATTTGTCGCATTGGGCATTTGACCCTGAATAACGGTCACCCCGGGACCGTTCACGCTGCGCACAGTGAGCGGTTTGTCAACCACTACTCGGTTAGTCGCGCCGTCCCTTGGTGAAGGTGTTGTCCTCCCGCCGGCTCCATAAGTCCCATTGGTCACCAAAATTGTCGCCCCAGCCACGGATACGACATCCACCGCGTCCTGAATGTTCGTGGCTGCGGTCGCCCAAGAGGTGTAGGGCACCACCGGATTGCTACTGGTGAGCGCGACATAATACAGTTTTTCCACGACGTGAACCGTCACCGTCGCGCTCACCCCTTCCGGATAGCTGTCGTTGAAGGCCCACAACGACACCAGGTAATCCCCCGGCGCCGTCCAGGCGTGTGACGTATAAGGTTCGGTGACCGCCACGAAACCATCGCCGAAATCCCACACGCTCAGGTCGGTCCGACCCGCGATGAACGCCGTCAAACCCACGGGGAAGCCTGGGACCACGTTCGTAAAGGTCGCCGTCAGGCTCACCATCAAGGGTCCCGTCACCGCCCCGGCGTGGTATTCATCACAGCCGATGGACGGCGGGTTGGCCCAGGCTTCGCCGTCAATGTCGGTGCCGTTGGCGTACGTCGCGCTCCCCGCCCCGATGCAGGGGGATAAAGCACTCAGATGCGATGCGCTGGCCAATTGCGGGTCGGCACTGATGTTGCCGACACCGTTGGTGGGCACGGGCGTCGTGCAACAGTAGTTGAGCGTGCTCGAAGCGTCATAGTTACCCCCATTGGGGTCCGAGTTGAAATAGACGATGCAGTTGTTCAGCGTGCAGCTACGAGCCCCACCGCCATAGGTGGCCGAGTTACCGGTCACCGTGCAGTTGTTCAGCGTGCAGGCACATGCCCCACCGCCCCAATTCGACGCTGAATTTCCGGTCACCGTGCAGTTGTTGAGTGTGCAATCCGAAGCCCCGCCACCAATCGTGGCCGAGTTGCCGGTCAGGGTGCAGTTGTTGAGCGTGCATGGCACGTTAGGGTCGCCACACGCCCCGCCGCCCGCGCCGGCCGAGTTGCCGGTCAGCGTGCAGTTGTTTAGCGTGCTGCCATAGGCCCCAGCCCCGCCACCACCATCGTATGCCGAATTGCCGGTCAATGTGCAGTTGTTGAGCGTGCCGCCATAGGCCCCGCCGCCGATCCCCGGCACCCATGTTCTCCCCAACAAGAACCCCACCCAATAACCTTGTGCATAGTTGCCGGTAAGCACGCAATTGGTCAGAACGGCACTGCTGGACTCGCAATATACCCCGCCGCCGCTGCTGGCCACACCGTTGGTCAAGGTGAAGCCCACCACCAACGCGTTGGTGGCGAGGTAAACGCAGCTCGCCGTGCCACCGCCATCGATTATAGTGACTCCCGGGCCGTTGACGCTTTGTAGCGTCAGCGGTGTGTTCACCTTGACGGGGGTATAGGTACCGTTGGTCACCACAATCTCGTCACCCACCCCTGCCGCATCCACCGCATCCTGAATGTTCGTGGCCGCGGAGGCCCAGTTGGTGTAGGGCGGCGTGGGGTCGGCGTTGTTGACGTTCACGTAGCGCACGGTGGCCAAGGCGCTGCTCGTAGCGGCCAGAAACATCCCGGCAACCAGAAGGTAAAGTTTTGTTTTCATGATCTGTTCCTTTTACGCTTGGCTTCGTTGCATTTAGTTTCCTGCCAATGGCGCCCTAGAAAGAAACTAGTGTTGTCAGTGTCCCGTTGGTCGTCACTTGAAGGACCGTGCCCAGGCCGTTTGCGCCTCCATATTCTGTTGTGCCGTACAAATTGCCATCGCTGCCTTGCACCAATGTGGCCTGCGGATTGTTGCCATTGGTCCCATTGAACGAAACCAGCGTCGTCAACACCCCGGCAGGAGTCATTTTGAAAACCGTGCCACAGCCGCCAGCGCCTCCGCCGTCCGTTGTGCCGTAGAAGTTGCCATCGCTGCCCTGCACCAGTCCGGCGGTAGGATTGTAGCCATTGGTCAGATTGAACGAGACCAGCGTCGTCATCGCGCCGCCTGGGGTCATCTTGAACACCGTGCCGAAGCCCCAGCCGGCGTTGAGGCTGACATTTCCACCGATTGATGTGGTGCCGTATAAATTGCCATTGGTGCCCTGCACCAGCCCGCCAGCGGGATTTGCGCCATCGTAGCCGTTGAACACGACCAGCGTCGTCAGCACGCCGGCGGGGGTCATTTCAAACACCGTGCCTGCGCCACTATTGTTGAAGAGACCGTCAATACTAAGATCCCCGCCTTGAAACGTCGTGCCGTAGAAATTGCCATTGGTGCCTTGAACCAGGCCGGCCAGTGGAACTGAACCATCCGTGTTGTTGAACGAGACCAGCGTTGTCAGCACCCCGGAGGAGGTCATTTCAAACACCGTGCCCATGCCGCTTGCGCCACCACTCTGCGTCGTGCCGTAGAAGTTGCCGTCGCTGCCTTGCACCAACGCCGCAGTCGGATAGCTACCGTTAGTGCCGTTGAACGAGACCAGCGTCGTTAGCGCCCCGGCGGGGGTCATTTGAAACACCGTGCCGTGATTTCCGTTGGTCCCGCCGTATTCTGTCGTGCCGTAGAAATTGTCGTCGTTGCCTTGGACCAACCCCGCAAACGGGTAGCTGCCATTCGTACCGTTGAACGAAACCAGAGTCGTCAATGTGCCGTTGGTCGTCACTTGAATTACAGTGCCCTCGTTATTAGCGCCGCCATATCCAGTGGTGCCGTACAAATTGCCGTCGCTGCCTTGCACCAGCGCGGCCGATGGATATTCCGGCGGGACGGACGAGCCCGACTTACTTAAGAATTGAAGGACTTCAGGGTAGGCCGGTGAGGGACCATCCAGTAAATGATCGTCTTCCCCCCTCAAATGCTTATTAAAAAAGGACAGCAGGTAGGCCCGTCTGATCTGGCTGACTCGCACCGGTGGCAGGAACTGGCCGCTCATCGACGTGGTAAATTGGGCCTTCAGTGTTGCCGAATCAACAATGAGATCCCAATCGGCGAAGCTGCCGTGAACGGTGCTGGCCAGCTTCACCCAATAGGCGTTGGTTGCCTGCTCGTTGTAAACCTGCAAACGATCATCGGGAACTCCGCCAGGCAGGCCCATGAACCATGCGGCCGGGTCAGGATCCAAGTCAGATCGAAAATACAGCCAAGGCCGGCCCAACGGTTGCGTCAGCAGGTTGGTTTCGAGATAAGGTGCATCGATGCCAACGCCCGCCTTGCAGCGGGGGTCGCGCAGGCACAGCTGGGCCGTGGTGCATCCGCCCAGAGAAAACCCAAACGCGCCAATATTCGCCAAATCCAACCGTCCGCCAAAGCGCGGATCGCCGGCGTTCAAGCTCTCCAGTTCGTCCAACACAAACTCCATGTCCAGCAACCGGCCTTCGATAGCCGCGACGTAGCCGGCGATTGTAGGCGGCAACGTTTGGCCATATACCACTGTCCCATCGGGAAATACGCTGATCGTCGCGTCGGCGGGGTCCAGGCTGACCACGACATAACCCCAACTGGCCAAGTCTTCTGTCATGGCCGTGTTCTCACGACGATCACCAGTCGCTCCCGGGTCATAAAGCACCACCGGATACACGGAAAGATTCGTGGCCAGCGGCGCGTTGGATAGCGAGTGTGAGAAAAACGCCGCCGCTTGGCTGGAGAACTTCCCGTAATTCGCAGGCACGGCAGCTTGTGGATCCTCATATTTAACTGGCAGGAATCCGGCTTGAGCCACCGCCGGATACCAGAAGGTGACCATGAACTTGGCGTTGCTGCGGCGCGAGTTAGTTAACTCCATCGAGAAGGTCCCAACAGGGTAAGGCCCGGTCGGCTGAGGATCCGGTGTGAGCAAGGCATTCGTCGGCGTGCGGTAGAACCGCTGACTGAACTGCGGCGCGTCGGTATCCGCGAAACGCAGAGTATCCAGCGCGGTATTGGTGCGCTGCAACGTTGCCAGTGGCGCCCAATCCATCAGGTTCGACGAGCCTTCCAACGGATACAGGTCGTAGTACGGCGCGAAGGACACGGTTGTCTCGCCCGTGAAACTCAAACTTGCGGAACCGCCGGGTTCAACCTGGATGCCACTCAAGTTGTGCGGCGCGGCGACAAAGACTTTAAGCTCCGCCACCTGGCTGGTGATGGATCCGGAGGCATTGGTAACGATAACCGAGTAGTAACCCCAATTGGTCGGCTGTGGAGCAGCCAACGAAAGCGTGCTGCTTGTGGCGCTGGTAAGTGACGTTCCATTGAACAGCCATTGGTAAGTCAACCCTGTCCCGCTGGCAGCGACTGAAAAAGTGACCGGGCCGGAGGCGTTCATAAAGTGATTGGTTGGCTGGATGGTGATGACCGGTTGGGCCAAGGCGCTACTCGCGGCGGCCAGGAACATCCCGATCGCCACGAGGCTGAGTTTGGTTAGCGAAACACTCGTAAACCATTTGGTGTTGGTCGTTTTCATAAATTTGCTGGTTTGAACGATTTCTTCTGTCCTAATTACACAAGCGCTATTTCTTCCGAGATTGCTTCAGGAAAAATCGAAATTCCTTCAGTCGCGCCTCATTGGATTGGCTCCTTTCGAGGCGGTCCCGGCCGGTGCGGCTTGCGGGCGGGCGAAATCCCCTTTGGTGGCAACACGTTGCCGGAAGGGACAAAGGTGGCCCAGGTCTTGCCGGATTCGGGGTTTAGTCGGCTGTTCGGCAGGTGTCACCGGCGAAAGAGCTGATTCAATTCACGGGGTTGACCGGGTTCACGCCACGTCTGATTGTGCGCTTACCGACCCAACGAAAGACTGAACACGGTGCCATAGTCCGAAGGGCCGCCATAATAGGACATCCCAAACAGGGTGTTGCCCGATAAAATCAATCCGTAAGGATTACCTCCCTCGTCGGGATAGCCGGCGAAATCATGCAGCTTCGTGAAACCCGTGCCATTGGTGTTGACGGCAAACACTGTCCCACTGCCGAACGTGCCGCCACGATACGTCGTCCCATACAAGGTGTTGCCCGATAAAATCAATCCTGCACGCGGTCGAGCGCCGTCGTTGTAGGCGAAACGATGCAGAGTCCTAAAACTCGTGCCATTGGTGTTGAGGGCAAACACCGAGCCATAGCCCGAACTGCCGGCCGCCGCCGTCCCATACAGGGTGTTGCCCGATAAAATCAAACCGTCCCACGGATAAGCGCCATCATTGAACGTGAAAATATGCAGGGTCGTAAAACCCGTGCCATCGGTGTTGATGGCGAACACCGTGCCACCGGCCGAACTGCCGCCTTGAACCGCCGTCCCATACAAGATGTTGCCCGATAAAATCAATCCTCCAACCGGATTAACTCCGTCCCTGTTGGTACCATAACCGCCTGTAGATCCGGCGGTTGCCGTGAAACTATGCAGGTTCGTAAAACCCGTGCCGTCGGTGTTGACGGCAAACACCGTGCCGTTGCCCGAACTGCCGCCATATTGCGCCGTCCCATATAGCGTGTTGCCCGATAAAATCAATCCGGCATAAGGACTAGCTCCATCGCGGTTGACACCATATCCGCCTTCGGATCCGGAGGTCGCCGTAAAACTATGCAAGTTCCTAAAACCCGTGCCATTGGTGTTGACGGCAAACACCGTGCCCCAGCCCGAACCGCCGCCAGCTTGCGCCGTTCCATACAGCGTGTTGCCTGATAAAATCAATCCGGCATTAGGAACCGCTCCGTCGCTGTTGGTGCCAAATCCATAATTGCCGTTGTTTCCAGAGGTCGGCGTGAAACTATACAAGGTCGTAAAGCCCGTGCCGTTGGTGTTGACGGTAAACACCGTGCCATACCCCGAACTGCCGCCAACTTGCGCCGCCCCATACAAGGTATTGCCCGATAAAAGCAGTCCCAAATACGCAAGAACTCCGTCGCTGTTCGTACCATTACAACCATCAGATCCAAAAGTTGCCGTGAAACTATGCAGGGTCGTGAAGGTCTGCGCCCTGCCGTTGGCTGCCAGCAGACGAAGTTTGACGTTGAGCTCCACGGGTTTGAAACTGGCGAACAGGGTGCCCTCCGCGCGTTCGTATTCGGGCATGACTATTTTCCATAGCTTGAGGCCATGAGGCACCTTCGTTGCGTTGATGGGAGACTTGCCGACAGGCTCCCATTTAGCGTCGAGGTCGCTGTAATTTTTAATATACACCTGCGCCCCCGGGGGCGTGGTCTCGACCGAAATCAAACCAACCACTCGCGCCGAGAGCGTCTGGAACCGGCGGTTGTCCGCAACGAAGGGCCGGGCCTGCTCGAGCAGTTTAAAGGCGCCGGTGTAGTCATTCTTTTCGAATGAGCGCTCGACCTCCGGCAGCACCGTTTCCAGAGCCCATTTCACGTTCCGCAGGTTTCCCCGTTCTTTCTCCGCCTCCCCCGCCCGCCGGGCCTGCCACACGCTGAACATCACTCCCAAAATCAGCAGTAAACCAAACGCCCCCGCCGTCGCCAGCACCCGGCGATGACGGCGAATGTATTTCGCCGTCCGATAACCCAGCGTCGGCGCCGCCGCGCTCACCGGCTGATGGTTCAAATGGCTTCCGATGTCACGAACCAGCTCATTGGCTGTGTCGTAACGCCGCGTCCGGTTTTTCTCCAGGCACTTCATCACAATCCAGTCCAGGTCGCCCCGCAACAATCGGATAAGCTTGGGCGGTTCGGTGGCGCGCCGCTGGGCCGTGGTAGTCTGCTCCTTCGCCTCCAGCCGCATCAGCCGCGTCGAAGGCTTAGGCGGCTCGTCCTCGCGGATGCAACGGATGATTTCCTCCAACCCGGCCTTCGCCAGCGCTTCAGGCTCGAAAGGCGTTCGACCCGTCAGCAATTCGTAGAGCAATATCCCCAGGCTGTAGATGTCGCTGCGCGTGTCCACGTCCAGTCCGCTCAGGCCCGCCTGCTCCGGACTCGTATAGGCCGGGGTGCCAATGAACTGCTCGAACCGGGTATAGACCGTCTTGTCCGTAAGCCGTTCGCCGATTGCCTTGGCAATCCCGAAATCGATCACCTTGGGCACCGGCACGTCATCCGCCAGCATGACCAGGATATTCGAGGGCTTGATGTCCCGATGAATGACCCCCTTCTGGTGCGCGTGTTGGATGGCATGGCAGATTTGGACAAACAGGTCCAACCGTTGCTCGGTCGAAAGGTTGTTCTGGTCGCAGTAATCGGTGATCTTGATGCCCCGCACCAGTTCCATGACGAAGTAGGGCCGGCCGGCGTCGGTCGCGCCGGCATCGAGCACCTTGGCGATGTTGGGATGGTCCATCAATGCTAAGGCCTGGCGCTCAGCTTCGAACCGGGCGATCACCTGTTTGGTGTCCATCCCCAGCTTGATGACTTTGAGGGCGACCCGGCGGCGGATAGGTTCCTCCTGTTCGGCCATGTAAACCACGCCACAACCGCCTTCGCCGATTTGCTGTAGGAGTTTGTAGTGACCGATCTTATCGCCGGGTTTTTCGGTGAGTGGTGCGGGAAGGACGATGGTGGAATGCTGTGGTGGAGCAACCGGATCCTCAAGAAACGTGCCGGCCTGATCGTGGGCCAGCAGGAGTTTCTCGACTTCCGAGCGCAACCCGTCGTCGCCGCGACAGGCGCCGTCCAGATAAGCGGCTCGTTCTGCCGGTGAGTTCCGGGCCACCGCTTCGGCCAGAACCTGTTTGATTCGTTCCCAGTCTGTGCTCATAGAGTTGACTCCGATCAACAATCGCTTCACCTATAAATGCGCCGTGACCAGCCGGTTTGCTTCAAGAAATCGGTTGGAGCTCGGTGATTCTATTTGCCCGGCTCGTCCGGCAGGCGAACGCGACGGAAGAGCCAGGCGCGGGCAAAAACCCAGGTGCGGTCGGCGGTGCTGCGCGAGATGTCCAGTTGCGCGGCGGCTTCCGCCTGCGTCAGGCCGGTGAAAAAGCGCAGGTTGACGAGTTCCGCTGCGGCGGAGTCCACCTTCGCCAGTTGGGTCAGCGCTTCATCGAGAGCCAGCAAATCGTCGTCCGGCAACGGGCAGACCAAGTCCACTGTGTCCACCTCGACCCGTTGGCACCCGCCGCCGTGCTTGAGCCGCTGCTTGCGGCGTGCGTTCTCGACCAGGATCCGCCTCATCGCTTCGGCTGCCGCGGCGAAGAAGTGAGTCTGACCGTCCCATTGCCCGTCGTGCGAGCCCTCGATCCGCAGCCAGGCTTCGTGAACCAGCGAGGTGGCCTGGAGGGTTTGGTTGGGGCGTTCCCGGGAGAGCTTGTGCGCGGCCAGGCGGCGCAATTCGTCATAGACCAGAGGCAGCAGTTCCGCGCTCGTGTGCGCTTCGCCGCTCTCAATTGCCTGCAACATGTCGGTCACGTCCACCATAACCCACTGTTTCCGATACAGTGCCGCTCTCACTCTTGGAAATGCGCTTGCCTCCTCGCCCACAATGGACCGGGCAAAAACCTCCGCCGGCTTTCCCTTCACCGAAGGAAAACCAGGCACAGGTTCGTTCGCTTAAGAGCTATAACTGCGGGCGGGGCGTTGGCTGAGCTGCGTCAGCGTCACGTTTCCGTAGATTCGACCTGCATATCACCGTTTCTTAAATATGTCAATAATCAAAATCGTTTTAGTTATTTCCACTTTCAGGCCGCCGGTTGGGCGAAGGGTGTTGTCCACCGGGTTCTTGCCGGGTGTCAGGTTGAAGAACTGAGCTTCGAAGGTTTGGCGGGGAGATGACGTTTTATGGTTGTCATTCGCTATCTGTTAAACCGGGCGTTTTGAGTCTGCGCCTGATGGGTTCTTACAGGAAGTTCAGGACATCACCTGAAATTCCCAGACCGCCGTCCGTCCGGAAAAATGTCGAATAATTTTTTTGACGCCCTCCCTTCCCGGTGCGTTAATAGCGGTCTGAACTAAACAAGGAAAAACCATGGCTGACAACATGAACACAACAGGCTCATCGAAAAATGTATTGAACTCGGATGTTGAAATCAAAGGGACCATCAAGTTCTCCGGCGAGTTGACGCTGGACGGCAAATTGGAAGGGGAGATTCACACCGACGGCACCTTGCAACTCGGTGATGGCGCCGTCGTCAACGGCAACATCAACGCTCAATCGGTGGTGATTCGCGGCAAGGTCCACGGGAACATCAACGCCAAAGAAAAAATCGAAATCAAATCCAAGGCCGAATTGTTCGGCGACATTCGCGCCAGCAAACTGGTAATCGAGGAAGGCGTGACTTACGTTGGCAAGACGGAGGTAAACCCGAACAAAGTGGCGCCCGCGGCACCGCCACGCTCTCCGGAAACGCCGAAAACTCCCGAACCAGCCAGAATGGGACGTTAAAAACCGCGCGGCCCCGGGCGGCGTGGAAACACATTGAATGCCGGCGAAGAAACAGGACAAGGTCCTGCTGACCTGCCCCCATTGCGGCCATCAGCAAAGGGAGTCGCGCGAGGCCTTTTCCACCATTTGCAAGAAGTGCGGACAACACCTGCGCGTCCAGGAAATTCTGCATCCGCCGCCCAAGGCGCCGGCACGCGGACCGAAGCAAAAAACAATCACCTGCTTCGAGTGCGGCGCCGAGCTGGTCATTCCGGCCTCCGCGGAATCCACCATGTGCAAGCGGTGCAGCCAGTACGTGGACCTGCACGATTATCGCATCAGCACCGCCATCGCCAAAAATTTCAAGACCAAGGGCGCGTTTAACGTTGAACTGAAAGGCTATGTTTTCAACACCGAAAGCATGGTCGGTGACGCTGTCATCAGGGGAAAGTTTCATGGCAAACTGGCGGCCCTGGGTTCTCTCACCATATATTCGACCGCCGACCTCAAAGGCAGCCTGACCGCCGAGCATTTGGTCATTCCGCCGGAAAATCATTTTCGCTGGCCGGACCCGATCAAGGTCGGCTCGGCGGAAATTGCCGGCGAACTCGCAGCCACACTCCGCGCCCGGGACACAGTTACCCTCAAGTCCACCGCGCGATTCTTTGGCAACGTGGACGCCAAAAATCTGGTCGTTGAAGACGGCGCCGTCGTCGTTGGTAAAATGCAAATCGGCCCCCGAACCGGTAACGAACAATCCTCACTGCTGTAAACCAGGAGCGCTGGCATCCTGCCGGCGAGGTTCCCAGGGCGCTACAGGCCGGCAAGATGCCGGCGCTCCCGGTGATGGCATATCGTTTCCCGGCGGGCCATCTTCCACCATGCGTTACCTCGCCAAAGCGCGGGTCAAAGCCGGACAGGAAAAGCCGCTGTTGCGAGCCATCGCCGACGGCTCGCTCGGCTGCGGCTCAATCGCCGGCGACGAACATGACTGGGACATGCAGCAGGCGCGTGTGGGCGATGATGGCGTGGCGCATTGGGTGGAAACCTGTTTTTGTGCCACACCACTGGTCGAGGAACGGCCTTATTGGGAAAAATATTTCGAATTAATAAGCATCAAGGATGCACACAATCGCAAAACCTGCCGGCATCCCGCAATGCGGGAGCACCGAACCGTGGGCGTACTGTCATTGTGATTGCACCAAACGTCTGGAAGAACGATTGCTACAACAGGGCATACCGTTCCTGCCCACCTTGCGGAATCGGAATTCGGGAGTGCGTTAATCGCAAAAAAAACACGGCGGAATTTTCATCCGCCGTGATCGGCAGCTTGAAAGCTGCCAGCCGTTGCCCATTCCACTAAGGCACCGTAATCAGATAGAACCGTTGCGGCAGACCGCTCGCCGGATCGGTGAAGATCACCGGACCGGTGCCGAAAACGTCGTTGGTGAGCAGAGTCCACGTGCCGGTGACCGGCGTCAGCGCGAGGTTGGTCGTCGCCCAAACCCGGTAGCCAAAGCCGGCTGACCCCACCGGACCGGCGATAGTGAACTGGACGTTGCCACTGTTGTCCACCGAAGGTGAAGCAATGCTTGACGGTGCGGTTGGCGGATTAACCGTCAAAACGGCATTGCTGCTGTTGACGCCGCCGGCGGCATTCGAAACGATCACATAATACGTGCCGATGTCCAGTCCGCTGGCGCTGCCGATTGAGAGCATGGAACTGGTCTGCCCGACGAGGTTGGTCGTGTCTTTCACCCATTGATACACCGGACTTGGAATTCCGGTCGCGCTGACGGTGAAGAGAGCGCTCTGGCCGGCGTTCACGGTCAGGCCGATAGGCTGGGTGATGATGTTGGGTACCGATTGCGGTGACCAGCTGGAGAACCAGATGACTGGATTCGTGGCGGCCAGCAGGCGCGGATCATTGTTCGTAACGCCGATGGTCGTAAGACCGGGGAACGAGATGGGATTGCCGGCCAGATCGGTATTGCTGTACTGCCAGAAAACATACGTATTGGTAAGAGCACCCGGAGTCACATATACGTTGGTATCGAACCGGCTCAAGGCCCATGAATCCAACCCGCCAGCCGTGCCGTTGGAACCAGCCAGGGTAACGTTGGTGACACCCGGGTCGGCCTCAAAGGTGCAGTTCACGAACGAGAAACCGTAGGCCGAATAGGTCGAGCCATTCGGATTAACCCACGGCGTATTGGTGCTCTGCGAGGAGGAGGTGAGCGTGCGCGCCGCCGTAAGATTGTACGAGCTGGAGAGCGTGTTCGTAATAGTGTGGAACACGCAGTTGTTGAAATATCCGACCCCGATACCCCAGATGTAATCGAAGTTGCCGATCACCCGGCAGTTGTTAAAGTAGCCTTGCGAGGTGCTGGCATTGATCAGGATGGTGTCCTGTCGGCTCTTGATATCGCAACTGTCCACAACGCATCGCAAACCGTTATTGTAAATTAACAGCGCCTCGGCCTGCGAACCTCCTTGTGGCGTGCCGTTGGTAATCGTCAGGTTCTCAAGCTGGATGTCGCTGGCATTGGCTTTGAATGCCATACGCGCGGCCGTGGTGCCATTGATGTTGTTGTTGTTGGGATAACCCACCACCGTTCCGGAACGGCTTTGCCCACGGAAGGTGACGTTGTTCTTGCCCGAGATATCCACGATTTCCACATAATTGCCATTCTGGATATTGATCACCGTGAAATTGGTGTTGCCCGGAGCTATGGAGTCCACCGCGCCCTGGACGGTGTCAAAATCGCCGCTGTTATCGGTGGCCACGACCAGATTAGTCGGGTTGGCCGGACCGGTCGGCTTGGTCGTGAACGTCCAGGCGTTTGTGGCGGAAACGCCCGCAAAATACGCCCCGGTGCTGTCGGCGACGATGCCATTATCCATCGTCACATAGTAGGTCTGATTGCTGGTCAGCACACCGCCATGCGGATAAATGGCGGCCGTGTTGCCGGTGATGATGACCGGGAAATAATCAATTACCTGCGAATCGCCCGAGAACAGGCTGTGCGGCTGGATATTGTTCGTCAGCCCGATGCCACCGCTGAGCACCACGCTGTTGGAACTCATGTTGATCGTGTCCACTGGCGTGGCGGAGTTGGTGGAGTCATAGATGCGAATGCTGCCGGAATTGACGATCGAAATCGGACCGTTGAAGGTGACATACAGCGTTGTGTCATAGCAAACGCCGGTCTGTCCGTTGGTCGGGCCGAAGGTCACTGCGCTCAATGTCGTGGAATCCACGGTCAGCGTGGCGACCGAACTTGTCACCGAGCCGGCCGTATTGGCGGCTACCATGAGGTAGCTGGCAATGTCAGAGCCCTGAGCGCTGGCGATGGTCAAGGTGCTGTTGGTTTGATTGGCAATAGCCGCGCCGTTCTTATACCACTGCAACGTTGGCGTCGGCACACCCGTCGCGCCGGAAGTAAACACAGCCGCAGAGCCGGCGTTGACCGTCAGATTGGTCGGTTGCGGCGCGATAACCGGTGTCACAATAACGGTCAGCGTCGCGCTGTTGGTGGTCGTGCAAGCGGCATTGCTGGCAATCACGGAAACCGTGGCGCCATTGAGGGCGGCATATTGAACATTGGTGAGTGTCAAACTGGTGTTGGTCGCCCCATTCACGTTCACGCCGTTGGTCTGCCATTGGAAGGTCGGATACGGATTGGCGAGCTCGACAGTGGTGCTGAAGGTGGCATTGTTGCCTTGAATGACAGTTTGATCAAAGGGTCCATTGAGAACCGAACACACGTTGCCGACAATCAGGCTCGCGAACCGGCTCAACACGGAATTATAATTGTTGGAAACCACCACGGCATACAACCCCGTATCGGAAGGCTGCGCGCTGGGGATGGTAAAGCTGGCATTGGTGGCATTGGGTTCCAATACAGGTGGGTTGGTAGTGCTGTTACCGTAGTAATACCACTGGTAACCGATGGGAGCCGTGCCGGTGGCGCTGACGTTGAAGGTCGCCGGGACATTGGTGGAAACGATAAGGTCCTGCGGCTGGCTGGTGATCGCCACCTGCGGAACCGCCACCAGTCTGACTTGTCCGGGCACGCTGTAATCAAGGCTGATGGAACTGTCCAGCGCGCCACCTGCCAAAACCACCGTTGGATTAAATGAACCCGTTCTGGTTCCCGTGTAGGTAATGATCGTATTGGTGGTCGGCTCCAGCGGCCCGCCCAGAATACTGACGGCAACGGTGCTGTTGGGCTGGATGATCAGATTGCCCTGGACTTGCAGCAAATCGCCGCTGGAACCGGTCTGTTCCCCAAAGAGGCTCGTGGAACCGCTTTCCAGCGTGAGGCCGGACCCCAGTGTCAACGTACCAATGTCGTCGCCCGGCGCAATGGTTCCGCCGCTCTTGATATCCACGGCGCCGGAAATCATTCCCGTGCCGCCCAGCGTGCCGCCATAAACCGTGAAAATGCCGCCGCCCGCGTAATTCGTCCCTCCGTTCGTACCGGTCAACGAATTAGTCCCATTCACCAGGAGCACACCGTTACTCACCACGGTCGGCCCGTTATAAATATTATTGGTGGCCAGCGTCAAAGTACCGCTGCCGGTCTTGGTCAACCCGCCCCAATCGCCCAGGTTAAGGACATTACCGTTGAGGGTTTGCGTGGCGCCGCCGCTGCTGATGACGGGCGTGGTTTGCGTTACCGTCGCGCTTCCCTCGATATCAAACACGCCGCCGACACCGCCCAGCACCACCGATCGGGAACTGGTTTCACCTGGTCCGGTATAACTCAGTGTTCCATTGTTCATGACCAGGGATCCGCCCGCCAATTCGGCCAGGCTGTTTACGGATACCGTGCCGCCATTGAGATAATTGTTACCGGTCATATTGTCTGTCCCGGCGAGGATCAACCGGCCAGGGCCGGATTTCGTCAGTGCGGTGGCGCTGCCATTATCGGCCAGCGTGGAATTGATGGTCAAATCTCCAGTGCTGTATTGATGAACGATGAGGTCGGCTCCGCTGGCGCCTTCGAGCGTACCACCAGTGATCGAATCGGCACCGGTGCCGGTCACGAGCAAGCCGCCGGAATTAAGCGTCAGCGTGCCACCCAGTGTGACCATGGCGGCCGCAGTGATTCGCAATGAATTGATGTTTGTACCGTTGCCGACGCTGGACAATGTGCTTGCGTTTAAAGTTACATTGCTGGCCGGACCCCATGTGGTCGGATCAGTACTCGCTTGATAGCTGGCCGCGGCCAAGGGCGCAATCGTAGTCCCGACCGCCCAATCCGATTCCTCCCAGGTTGCCCAGCCGCCCAGGATGCCGTTGACATTGGCGGAGGTGGTCGTAATAGTGGGGGCACTGCCGCTACCACCGGTTCTATAGTTAATCGTGCCCCCGGCGTTCCGGGTCAGCGCGCTCATCGTAAAACCGTAGCTGCCGGCGTTGTTGGTCAGAACAAATGACGTTGCGCCAGGCCAGATCAGCGTGCCCGCGACTTTTTCAGTACGGCTGGCGGTGGAATTGAATTGACCGAGCAGCCTGCCACCTCCCAACGTCAGCGTGCTGTTCTGTTGGAATTTTGCGCCGCCCTGAGTCGAATCATTATTGGGCGCCACGAGCGGGTAGTCTAAAAGCATCGTGCCGCCGAGGAGCGTGAGAATCAGACCTTGCGGCCCCGTGCTGCTGGGACGGCCTATGAAGTCCAGGGTGCCTGGCGTTGATTTGACGCTAAAATTGGTGGTCATAATCATTTTGGGGAACATGGATAGACCATTGCGGAAATCGAAATTGGTTATGTTGAGTTGCCCCGAATTGGCCGGGCCGTAGGCGAGGACGCCGCCGTTATCAATAACCACGAGGTTGTGACTCTCAGTTGCGGTACCGCTT
Organism: Candidatus Limnocylindrales bacterium; assembly: GCA_035604955.1. Classification (GTDB taxonomy): domain Bacteria; phylum Verrucomicrobiota; class Verrucomicrobiia; order Limisphaerales; family UBA11358; genus UBA11358. The sequence continues at coordinate 23,677 of DATNHM010000033.1, forward strand.
TGGCTTATATTTGTCACTGCCCCGCCATTAATCGTGAGCGTGCTCGCTGGATTCATACCGCTGGGAGTGCTTCCATTAAGCAACAGGGTCGCCCCGGGATTCACCGTCACACTATCGTTCAAGTCGAACACGGACGGGACGGACAGATAAAGCGTGCCGGCGTTGACCGTGGTCACGCCGACGTTGGTAGCCGCAACCGACGGACGCAATACGAACAGGCCATTGCCGGTCTGTGTAAAGCCCGTGCCGCCCAACTGGGCGCTATTGGTGGCGGTAACGCCACCTGCGACGGTTATGGTTGGAGTGCCGGTCAAAACCAGAGTGTTACTGACAATATTGTAACTACCGCTGCCAGCGGGATTGAAAGTGATATTGGAAACGGTTACGGAAGGATCGGTAATGCTGATGATACCGGCAGCGCCATTGTTCGCTCCAATGACCGCATTGTAACCCGGCGACCAGACACTGTCGCTGGCGCCGATGGCACCGCCTGCGCCGCTCGTCCAGTTGGCATTGGTTGAAGACCAATTGCCGGAACCGTCCGTCGGCGTCACTGGGTTGGTACCGCTGGCATCCCACGTTAAGGAATTCCCCAGGCCAATGTCGCTCAGAGTCATGGTCACGGGGTTGGCCGTGGTATTATTGAACATGACGACGAATTCATTGACTGTGTTCGTCCAGATGCCCGGATTAGTATAGAGCCGCCCGGTAATATTTGCCCCATTCATCGCTATGCCGGCGGCGCCCAAAGTGGAACTGCTGCTGCCCAAGGCGACCTGATTGGGCGCGGTTTTGAGAAACAGTCGGATCTGATTGGTATAGATGGTACCATCGGTCGGCGCGCCCGAGACGCTCTTGCCCTGACCCGTACTGGCGCCGGTAAACAAATCGGCCGATGCGTTTGTGTGAACGAGGCCTTCCAGGGTGCTCCCCGTCCAGCCGCCGAACATGCCCACGTCATCCGCCAAACTGGCCGTCCCCATCGAGTTGTACAAACCCCACTCCACCGTCTTCTGGGCCACGCCGGTCATCCCGCCCGAAGCGGAAAATTGGAACGTCACCACCGCCGAGGAATTTGCCTGCGACAGAACAATCGGCGTAAAGTTCCTGGTGGCGAAAAACATCCGCGTGTTGGCCGGAACCGTGAAGGACACGCCACCGGACGCCACATCACCACCCGTCGCGACATTGGCATTGAGCAGATTGCCACTGGTGTCATACGAACTCCATTGCAACTGCCCGAAAGCCATCGTGGCGGAGCAAAGCAACGACAGTAACACGGCCGGAACGGAACTGGTTTGGGAATAACGAAGGGCGATTGGCTTCATAAAACGCGTAGTTTTGGGAACGGCTTGGGTGATTGTTATTCGCTGATGATAACCCAATCGCATGACCTGCCTAGCCTGACGAATGTCAGGGCTGAAGCACTGAATTCTGCAACCAACCCCCCGTTTTGTGCCCTGAAAAAAATGCGGCACCGAGGTCAATCCTCTCCTGCCCCTCCCCCGTGAATCATGGAACTTCGCGCCAGGATATTGTCTAGGTGGTTTTTATGGAGCGGAATTTTAAAACGGCTTCCGTGCGCGAATGCACACGCAGCTTGCCGTAGATGTTTTCCAAATGCCACCGGACCGTCCCGGGGCTCAAATTCAGCCGGTCGGCAATTTCCTTGTTGGGCAGCCCCGTGGCCAGCAATTCCAGTATTTTCCGTTCGCTGGGCCTGAGTTCGTCCACTCCGGCCGCGACCGTGGGCGGCTGTTGAAAGGACGCGATGACTTTGCGGGCGATTTCGCGCGGCATCGGCACGCCCCCCATCCGGGCCTCGCGCACGGCCGATACCAGTTCTGCCGGCGTGCAACGTTTCAACAGGTAACCGCAAGCGCCCGCGCGCAAGGCTGCGGAAATCCGCTCAGTGTCCTCATACACCGTCACCATAATGATTTGGACCGCCGGCAGAATTTTTTTGATCTGGGCGGTGCAGTCGATGCCGGACAACTTGGGCAACTGAATGTCCATCAACACCACCTCCGGCTGATGTTTCGGAATGCCCGCCAGCGCTTCCTCGGCCGTCGCACAGGCGAAAATACACTGACATTCCGGGTCGGTCTGCACAAAGTGCGTCAGACTTTCCCGGATGGTCTTGCTGTCTTCGACGATGGCGACCCGGATCATAAATCTTCAATTCAAGGGCACGTAAAACCGCACCGTGGTGCCGCGTCCTTTCTGACTGGCGATGGCAAACCGTCCACCCATCTTTCTCAGCCGTTCCCGCATATTGACCAGCCCGTTGCCACTCCGTGGGCCGGCCTCCGCCGCCAGTCCGCGCCCGTTGTCGGCAATGGACAGGCGCAGGCGGTTGCCGATGAGCCGGAACCCCAGGCGGACCTCGGTGGCGCCGGTGTGGCGGATGACATTGGTGATGGCTTCCTTGAAGGCCAGAAAAAATTCATGCCGATGGACCGATGACACTGTCCGGTCAGGCAAATCCACCGCACCTTTCAACTGACAGGTAATATTCGCCAGTTTCAAAAGCCGGTCTGCGTACAGGCAGGAATAACTCACCAATGACATCAGGGAATCGTGTTTGGGGTTCATGGCCCAGACGATTTCATCCAGGGCCGTGACCATCCGGCGGGCACGATCACTGATTTCTTCCAGATGCCCGTCCTCTCCATTAGGCGGCGCAGTCGCCGAACCGGCCACCGTGGCCAGCATGCTGATTTCCGTAATGCCCGAGCCGAGCTCATCGTGCAGGTCCTGGGCAATCCGGGCGCGCTCCTGCTCCATCGCCCGCTGGTGTTCGATCCGTTGATGGCTGTGGATCTGAGTGGCCAATTCGGTGGTGCGCTCTTCAACTTGCCGGTGAAGTTGCGTAATCCACAACACCGAGAGCACCAGCGCGCAAACCAGCACCCCCACCGCCACCAGCAAACGCGGCAACGTCCACCAGGAGGGTTTCGACAGCACCTGGATGTCGGCGGGCGAGTGCAGCAGCAAATCAAAAGGCGCGACGTTGCCGTCCAGTACCGGGTTCCCGCCTTGCACCGCATACACGCCCACCAGGGCCAGCCGGCTGCCGATGGGCGGCAAGGGCGGCGCGGCGTTTTTCAATTTCGCCCGCGCCATGAAACGCCAGGACCCGGTCTGGACTTCCAGCGCCTCGTTGGTGGGGGTCGCCCGCGAACTGACCAGCCATCCCTCGATCCGCACCCGCGTCGAGTCGAACATCGCATTCGGCAAATCATCGGAAGAGAGATTCCTGGGAGCGGGTAGCGAGGTGTATCCGGTTCTGCGCGCCACCGCGCAGCGCAAATGCGGCGCGGCTCCACTCAATTCCGGATAGCCCACCACGTCCACCAGATCGCCGGTGTGCAGTTTCACCCCCGGCTGCCTTAACGTGAACCGCACGCCGTTGGCGCCATCCATCATGAAATAATCCCAGCCAATCATGTGCAGAATTTGCCCCGACACTTTCACCCGTTGAAACGCGTTGGCTTGCGGATCGAACAGGGTCAATTCCGCCGCGCGCTTCCTGGGGGCGGAAAATTCATCTGCCGGCGCCGGCTGGTCCACCGCGATGGCATCCACATACATGCGAACGTGACCGAGGTCCAATTGGTGAGTGTCCGGATTTAAGGCCACAAAAAGGCAGCCGCGCAGCCGAACCACGGCGTCCTCGTAATTTTCCAGATTCTCGAAATTGGTGCCTACCAGCCACACGTCCACCCACAGCGCGCCTTCCGTCGTGCGCAAGGTCATTTTCGACCATGGAGATGGATAACCCGCCGGGCGCGGAACGGCTTCTTCAACGACGCCTCGGATTTCCACCTGTTGATCGTCCAGACTGCCGTTCATCAATCCGTCCCAGGTCGGTTGCACCGGCTCCGGCAGTGTTCCGGCGCCCAGAATGGTCATCTGGTTCATCCGAACCAACGGTGCAAATGAGCCTTTGTCCGATTTGCCCTGAACTTCCAAAAACTCGCCTCGTTTGGGAAAAGCCGCCGTCGGCGAGACGTTCACAACAAAAACCGCACGCGTTTCATCCTGGACGATAAAGGCGTTATGTTCCTGAACCACGCAGGTAACCACGCCCCGGAGCTTCACCGGGTAGCCGCGTTCCGCCTCCTCCGGTTTCAGGCGAAGGACTTCATCCACCTTGGTCAATTCCGGCAGCGTCCGGGTGTCGTTCGTCACCGCTCCCGCCATGGCCGTTGCGGTTTCCGGGTCGTCCCCCCAATAATCAATCACCGATTTGGAACCGGCCGCATTGGTTGCGGTTGAATCAGCGGCAAACAGGGCCGCCACCAGAACAACGTTAAGAAATGAAACGGCAGCGGGGACAAGCAGGCCGATGGGAAAGCGGAGTCTCCTGTCCCGGATCCGGGCGGCAATTGGACGGTACGGCATAGCCTTCTGAAATTTCACGAAATTTCACATCTCTTCTGGACGCACGTCACAGTGTAGCGAAATCGGCATAAAAACTCAAGCAAACCTGGGCAGCGTTCTGATTTGCCGGAGCGCAAAGCATTGCTCTGCGTCTTTCAGCCCGTTATCAGGCACTCGCGGAGTAATGTTCCGCGCTTCGTTCGGAGGAATCAGGACCCAACTCAAAACTGCAACCTTCGCACAAAATTTTCTCGTCAGCTGCGGGCAAAAAGTCTTGAATCCAAGGCAAATCATGCAGTCCGACCAGGTCAGTTTCACCCGCGGCGAGTCGCGGCGGCAATTCATCAAGAAAACCGGCCTGGCCACCGCCGTCGTAGCCGGCTCCGGTCTTTTTCAATTCCCTCTTTACGCCAATGAAAATAATCCAGGCATTTCCATCGTCCTGGATGAATCGGACCCGGTCGTGCAGCAACCGCCCGTGCAATGGGCAGTGCAACACTTGCAGAACGCTTTGGCGGCACGCGGCGTGACCCTGCAGTTACGCGAGAAGCTGGAACTGGTTCCGTCTTCGCAGGAATGTATTTTTGTGGGCGGCCCGGCATCGAACGTGGTCCAGCCGGTGCTCGCGGCCGCTGCCATTTCACTGCCGGACGGACCGGAATGTCTGGCGATTGCCCGCGGGAAGACGGGCCAGCGCATAGTCCTGGCCGCCGCCGGCTCGGACGCACGCGGGCAGGTCTATGCGCTGCTCGAATTGGCTGACCGCGTGCGTTTCGCCGATGACCCGTTGGTGGAATTGCGAGCCGTGAAGCCGGTCAGCGAACGGCCGGCGAACGCGATTCGCAGCGTGATGCGGGCCTTCGTCAGTGACGTACAGGACAAACCCTGGTTCAATGACCGGGCCTTCTGGCAGTCCTACCTGACGATGCTCGCCACGCATCGATTTAACCGCTTCAATCTCGCCCTCGGACTCGGCTATGATTTCACGTCCGGCATTACCGATTGTTACTTTCATTTTGCGTACCCATTCCTGCTCTCAGTGCCCGGCTACAACGTGCGGGCGGTGCCATTGCCCGACGCTGAGCGCGACCGCAACCTGGAAATGTTGCGGTTCATCAGCGAGGAAACCAAGCGGCGCGGTTTGCATTTTCAACTGGGCCTCTGGACACATGCCTATCGATGGACTGATAGTCCCCGCGCGAATTACCTCATCGAGGGCCTTACGCCGGAAAGCCAGGCGTCCTATTGCCGTGACGCGCTGCGCCTGGCGCTGCAAGCGTGCCCGGCCATCCGCGGAGTCACCATCCGCACCCATGGTGAAAGCGGCGTGCCGGAAGGTGAATATGGCCTCTGGCGGAAAATTTTTGATGGCGCGGCACAGTGCGGAAGACGCGTTGAGATTGACCTGCACGCGAAGGGTGTAAACGAGCAAATGATTGACGCGGCGCTCGACACCGGCCTGCCGGTGACGGTCTCGCCGAAATTCTGGGCCGAGCACATGGGCCTGCCGTACATGCAAGGCGCCATCCGCGCGCTGGAAATGCCGCCGAAAGACGCGCCGAAAACGGGCTTCTTCGCGCTCAGCACCGGTTCGCGCTCCTTTATGCGATATGGCTACGGTGATTTGCTGACCGAAGACCGTCGCTATGGCGTGTTGCATCGCATCTGGCCGGGCACGCAACGGATGTTGTTATGGGGCGATCCCCAGATGGCTGCGGATTACGGCCGGGTTTCCAGCTTTTGCGGCAGTCAAGGCGTGGAACTGTTCGAACCGCTTGCGTTCAAAGGCCGCAAAGGCTCGGGCCTGCCCGGCGGACGTAATGCTTATGCCGACCCCTCGTTGGAGCCGGCACTCGACTTCAAAAAGTTTTCCTGCACGTACCGGGTCTGGGGTCGAAACCTCTACAATCCCAACGGCGAACCCGACGGCTGGCAGCGCGAATGGCGCCAGCAGTTTGGCCGAGGTGCGGAAAAGGTGGAAGCGGCTTTGGCTTCAGCCAGCCGGATCCTGCCACTGGTGACCGTGGCGCACTGTCCGTCCGCCGCCAATAATAATTACTGGCCTGAGCTGTACACCAACATCGCCATCGTGGCCGAGCAAAACTCGCAACCCTACAGCGATACTCCGAGTCCGCGCCGTTTGGGCACGGTCAGCCCGCTCGATCCGGAATTCTTCTCGGGCCTTGACGAATTTGCCGACGAATTGATCGCCGGCAAATTCAGCGGGAAATATTCGCCCGCCTGGGTGGCAGAGCGGCTGGAGGAAGCAGCGGACCAGGCACTGTTGCGACTAAAAGAGGCGAAATCGAAAGTGCGCGACACTAAAAGTGTCGAATTCCGCCGGCTGGCCACTGACATCCCGATTCAAGCCGGGCTGGGCCGGTTCTTTGCGGCACGATTCCGGGCCGGCGTGCTCTACGCGCTTTATCAACGCAGCGGTCATGGCCCCGCTCTGAAGGAAGCAATTAAATTGAATCGCGTGGCGCGAAGCGCGTGGGCGGAATTCGCGGAACAGGCGAAGATTCCCTACCTGCCTGATATTACCTATGGACCCGAATTTTTTCAGCGCGGCCAATGGTTGGACCGGCTGCCCGCGATTGACCAGGACACGGCGGATCTGGAAAAACTCCTGGGACAATCATCCGCCGACACACAACAGTTGGATCCCAAAGTAATCGAGCGAGCCATGCAGGTCGTTTTCAACAAATCACAGGATAATGAACGCCCCCCACTCGCAGAACTCCACACTCCGCCGCCTTCATTCCAGCGCGGTAAACCATTTCCGATCGTTGCCCGTGTGCCCAAGGTCAGCAATTTGGCCACCATCGTCGGACTCCGCCTGTGTTACCGGCACGTCAATCAGGCCGAAATCTGGCAGTCAGCCGAAATGGAGTGGACGGGAGAAGATTCTCACGCCGTTATTGCTGCCGATTACACAGACTCGCCGTTCCCGTTGCAGTACTATTTTCAAATCCGAACCGGTTCCAGCAAGGCATGGTTGTATCCCGGACTGGAAGAGCGCTGGCATGGCCAGCCTTATTATTTCGTGCGCCAGGCAACATAAAATGATTGGTGTTCCCGCTCGCCATCTCTCAACCATCAACTCTCAACGCTCAACCTTTTTCAGGCCACTTCTTCACACTGGGTCGCGGGACCGGCTTTCGCCGCGCCGCCGCGTACAATCAATATCACGGCGGTAATAATCAACACTCCCGCCAGGAACAACTCGTGCGAGAACGTCTCGTGACCGATGGTGCAACCCAACATGACGGCAATAAACGGATTCACGTACGCATAAGTCGCCACCCGCGCCGGTGTGCTGGCGTGCAACAGCCAGACGTAAGCCGTGTACCCGACCATGGACCCGGCTGCCGTCAGATACAACCATGCGCCTGCGGACAACCCGGTCACCCGGTCAATCGAGAATTGCGCCGCTTCACCGCGCACGGCGGCGAAACCCAGCATCAAAATGCCGCCCGCTATCATTTGCATGGCCACGCCCAGCAACGGCGACGCCGGTTTGCGCGCCTGCCGGTTGAAGATCGAACCGAATGCCCAACCTATCGATGCCATCATCAAGGCGACTATGCACCAGTCGTAAACCGGGCTGGCATGATTTTCCCCACCACGCGCCAGCAACGCGACGCCCATGAAACCTACCATCAATCCCATCACCACGAAAGGACGCGGACGGGTGCCACCGGGCCGCAGCCAATCCAATAACACCATCCACACCGGCGTTAATGCCACCAGCAAGGCGGTGACCCCAGACGGGATGACCTGTTCCGCCCAAGTCACGCCGCCGTTCCCCAACGCCAGCATCAATCCGCCGGCGATGGCGGCATCGCGCCACTCGCCGCGTGACGGCAACCCGTTGCCGCGGGCGCGCGCCAGCGCATACAACAACAGGCCCGCCGCCAGATTCCGGCTACCGGCCATTAAAAAGGGCGGGATGGATTCGACCGCGTAGCGGATTCCGAGATACGTCGAACCCCAGATGACGTACACGGCGGTGAACGCGGCCACCACACCCCACGTGGGTGCCATTGAAGATGATGTTTCGTTTTTCATGTTCGTTGACCGGCCCGACGGCGTTTCCCGATAAAACGAAAAACCCACCGCCGTTTGCCGGCGATGGGTTTGTTAAATTTATTCTGCAGCCCGGCTATGAATTCAACCTCCCACCGCCCACCATATGCGTGGTACCGACGTTGCGCTGCCACGCGGCGCACTTCGGCATCCAATTCATTTTGGCGATGACCGGTTTCATGGTCAGGACGCGCAAAGGTAACTCACTTCGGCCTGAGGTCAACGGATTATTTGTTCAGTGGGCTGATTTGGCTATACTCGCCGCTGAAAACGCGTGAAACATGGCCAGCTGAAGATCATCTCCGGTGGACAAACCGGCGTGGACCGGGCCGCGCTTGACTTCGCCATCCGGCAAGGCTTCGAACATGGCGGTTGGTGCCCGCGCGGACGCCTTGCCGAGGACGGCGCTATTCCGCCGATTTACCGGCTGTGGGAAACGGACTCGGCGGAATACGATGAGCGAACAGAGAAGAACGTGCTGGATTCGGACGCCACGCTGATTGTGGTGCGAGCAAAGGAATTATCCGGTGGTACGGCCTTTACCAAAACCTGTGCCGAACAACACGGCCGCCCGCAGTTGGTGGTTCGCGAACGGGACGGCTTGTCGCCAGGCGCTGCCGCCCTTTCAAAATTCCTGATGCAAAACAAAGTGCGAACGTTGAATGTGGCCGGCCCGCGCGAGTCCCAGGCGCCCGGCCTCGGAAAATTCGTCAGGGAATTGCTTGAAACCGCTCTTGTCACTAAGCTGGCCTCATGAGCACGTTCCCGGTCAGTTCAGAAAAAGAAGCCCAGCTTGCACGCCGCATGGCCGCGCTGGGCGTGCGCGAAACCGACATTGAAGAAAGTTTCGTCCGTTCCGGCGGACACGGCGGCCAGAACGTCAACAAGACTTCCACGTGCGTGATGTTGCTTCACCGTCCCACCGGTTTGCAGGTCAAATGTCAGGCCACGCGCCAGCAAGGACTCAACCGCTTCCTCGCCCGGCGCCTGCTGCTCGACAAGATTGAAGCCATGAAAACCGGTTTTGTGGCTGCGCAACGCGCCGAGATTGAAAAAATTCGCCGGCAGAAACGGAAACGCTCGCGCCGCGCCAGGAACAAAATGCTTGCCGATAAGTCCCATCACGCCGACAAGAAAGCCGCTCGCCGAGTCATCCCGATGGATTAAGAAAAGTGCCACCGCTTTCCAAGGCGGTGGCCTGACTTGGCAGGGCGCGTCACTCCGTGCGCGCCGTATTACATATTTGCGGCGGGCAGAAGACGGCCCGCCTTACCCACATTTCGAAATTAGGACGCGGCCTCCTTCGAGATGGAGTTGACGCACCACGAGAGGCGCGCTATCAAGAGCCAGATCCCTGAGCGACTCTGAACCTCGGCCTGCCGCGCCAAAGTGCAACGGCGGCGGGCGGCCGGGAGGAAGCACGCAATGCAAACTGTTCTGACCTCAGAATTCAAACGCGGCATGGTCCTGCTGCTCGACGGCGCGCCGCAAATGCTGGAGGAGTTTCATGTCAGCGGCACCGCCCAGACCCGGCACAAACTCCATGCGCGGTTGCGCCACCTGAAAACCGGCCGGATTGCCGACCACACGTTTGCCGAAGGCGAACGCGTGCCGGTCGCCGATGTCCAACACCGCCGTGTCCAGTTCAGTTATCACAATGGGAAGGATTTTGTCTTCTCCGACGTCGAATCGTTCGAGGAAATGAGCCTCAGTGCGGAACAGATCGGCGACCGCCGCGGGTTCATCAAAGAAAACGTGGAATATCGCGCGTTACTCCTCGACGGGCGCCTGCTGAATATCGTCCTGCCACCGAACGTGACCTTGGAAGTAGTGGAAACTGATCCGCCCATTCGCGGCGGCTCCGATACCACCTGGAAACCTGCCCGGCTTGACACCGGCCTGGAAATCATGGTTCCGCTGTTCATCGCTCCCGGCGAAAAAATCCACGTGGACACGGCCACCCGCAAATACGCCGGTCGCGAAAGCGAGGGGAAGAAGTAACTCAGGCTGCTGCTTTTGCGGCTGCGAGGTCGCTGCGTCGCTGGGCCATTGATTTGAAAAATTCGTAGCCTTCGCGGCAGCGTCGCACGCACACATCCTTGTCTTCCAGCATCGTCTTGATGATGCGCAGAATCGGTTTCGGGCGCAGGTAGTAGCGGTGATAGAACCGCTCAACGCTTTCGAAAATTTCCTCCTTGCTCAAGCCCGGAAATTCAAGCGTGCTTTGCTGGAAACCATCACCTTCGACGAGGTCGGTCTTGTCCTTCTTCACAAACCAGCCGTTGAGCTTGGCCTGTTCGTAAAGTTCCGTGCCCGGATACGGCGCGGCCAGCGAAACTTGGAGGCTGAACACGTCGAGCTCCTTGGCAAAATTGATCGTGTTCTCAATCGACTGACGGGTCTCCACCGGCAGGCCGAGGATAAAGGTGCCGTGGATCACCACGCCGGCCTGATGACAGGCCCTGGTGAACTGGCGCATCTCATCCATGGTCACGCCCTTCTTGATGCGGTTGAGAATGTCGTCGTTCCCGCTTTCATAGCCGACCAGAAACAATCTCAGGCCGTTGTCCTTGAAACTCTTGATGGTGTCGTAATCGAGGTTCGCGCGGCTGTTGCAGGACCAGTGAACGCCGAGCGGGCCGAGTCTTTTGGCAATTTCGCGGGCGCGCGGCAGGTTCGCCGTGAAGGTGTCGTCGTCGAAGAAAAATTCCTTCACCTGCGGGAACAGTTTCTTCATGTAAGCCATCTCGTCGGCGACGTTCTGCGGGGAGCGGACGCGGTATTTGTGGCCGCCAATGGTCTGCGGCCAGAGACAGAAGGTGCATTGCGCCGGGCAGCCGCGTCCCGTGTACATGCTGATGTACGGATGCAGCAGGTAGCCGATGAAGTAATTCTCAATCTTCAGATCGCGCTGGTAAACGTCCGCCACCCACGGGAGCGTGTCCATGTCCTGGATCATCTCGCGCTCGGGGTTGTGTTTGATTTTGCCGTCCCGGTCCCGCCAGGAAAGCCCCGCGATCGTCGCGAGGTCGCGGCCCTCGGCGACTTCCTTACAGGTAAAATCGAATTCCTTGCGGCCCACCCAGTCAATCGCCAGTGACGCCTTGAGCGTCTCCGTCGGCAACACCATCGTGTGCGCGCCGATGAAACCGATTTTCGTGTCCGGTTTCTGCGCTTTGATGGCCCCGGCCACCTTGCCATCATTCTTCAGCGAGGGCGTGGAGGTGTTGATGATGACGTGGTCGAAATCTTTCGCGATGCGCAGGCATTCCTCCATGCCGACGTTGTGTGGCGGGCAATCGAGCAACCGGGAATCCGGCGTGAGCGCTGCGGGTTGCGCGAGCCAGGTCGGATACCAGAAGCTGGTGACCTCGCGCCGCGCCTGGTAGCGCGAACCGGCACCGCCGTCGAAACCATCAAAACTGGGCGGTGAAAGGTAAAGCGTTCGGCTCATTCAAATTCTGCGCGTAAAAACTTATTCCGGCTGCACTTCAATTCTTTTTGCGACCTTGATTTTGGCCATCAACTCGTCACGTTCGGCCGTGTCACCCGTACCGCAACGACTGCCGACATGCGTGGGTTCTACTTCCTTGCGGGAGAACGCGCCTTTCGCGCCGGCGGCCGGATTGACGATGGCCTTTGCCTCGGCCAGATGGCCTTTGCCGATGGAAACACCGTTATAAACGCGCTTTTCCAGTTCGGGCGAATAACGGACCGGCCTCGGTTTCGCCCCGAAGTTGTATTTGAAGTTCTTCCAGTTGTCGCCCGGCTGATAGTTGGTGCCGAGCGCGCCGCTGGGGTCATAGCCGCAATGCACCATGCAATGCTCGCAGCGTGAGTCGCGCGCCTTGCCGTTTACCACGCCGTACTTTTCCCATGTTACCTTTTCGAGCAACCCCTGGTAGCTGCCATAATGGCCGTCGGTCATCAGATAGCACGGCCCCTTCCAGCCCTTGATGTTGTAAGTGGGAATGGCCCAGGCGGTGCAGGTCAATTCGCGGTGACCGGCCAGAAACTCCTGATAAACCGGCGTGCCGAAAATCGTGAACGCCCGGCCCCAATCCAGAATCTTCGCGAATTTCTTGCGCGTCATGTCGCGCGTCAGGAAGAAATCCTTCGGGTCTTTGCCGAGGCGCTTGACCATGTCCTTCTTGGCGGCGTCGTAATCGTAACCGGGTGAAATCGTGTGGCCGTCCACGCCCAGCGAACTGAGGTACTTGAACATGTCCTCGATTTCCTGCATGTCGGCTTCCTTGTAAACGGTGGTGTTGGTGGCGACCTGGTAGCCGAGAACTTTCGCCATCTTGATCGCCTCAATGCACTCCTTGAACACACCCTCACGCTCGACGATGAGATCGTGCGTGAACTCCAGCCCGTCCACGTGGACGTTCCAATACATCCATCTCGTCGGGCGGATGACAACTTTCTTTCTCGCCGTACCGTCGGATTGGCGGATGGTTTCGGCGTCCTTCTCGGAAATCAATTTCTGGTCGAGCAACTTCTTCACCTTGGGCTCGACTTCCGGCGAGTAAATAGCGGCCAGATACTCTCTCATCTTTTTCCGCATAAAGACGCCGTTGGTGCAGACGTAGAGGACGCGGCCTTGCTCCAACAAACCGGCAATGAGCTCCTCGATCTTTGGATAAATCAGCGGTTCACCGCCGCAGATGGACACCATCGGCGCGTTGCATTCCGTTGCCGCCGCGAGGCACTTTTCCAGCGGCACCATGTCCTTGAGGCTCGTGGAATATTCGCGGATGCGCCCGCAGCCGGTGCAGGTGAGGTTGCACGTGTGCAGCGGTTCGAGTTGCAAGACCATGGCAAATTTCGGTGTCTTGCGCAGTTTATGTTTGATGATATGGCCGGCGATTTTTGCCGACAGGGCGAATGGAAATCGCATAGAATTAGCGGGCTAGAACGAATTGTTTGGACGATTCGGAGGCAACCTTGTGTGTGGGCTCGCCGGTGGCCGGCGCGGGCACGGTATTCATCATCACGCCCGGCAGCAGGAAAGTCGCGGGGGAGACGGAACCGCCGACGTTGATGCCGCCGCACCCCGTCAGGGACAAGGTCAGTGCAGTCAGCATTGCCAAGCACAGTAAATTCCAATTAAATCTCACTTGCCCATTATAAATCAGCCCCATGCGATGGCAACTTTTAATTCCGAACATGGTCATCCTTAATTCCCTGGCCCGGCGGGTCATGCCAGGGCGCCGGGTTGCGGTGTTTTTGCTCCTGGCCGGCGCCGGGATGGCCCTGGCTGACGAACCGCCCAATCCTGTCTTCGCGGCGCGCGCGGCGGCGGAATTTGATCGCACCCGGGCCCAATACCAATCGCACACCAACGACGCAGCCGCCGCGCTGCAATTTGCCCGGGCATGCTTCAATTTTGCCGACCTCGTTACGAATGAAACCCACCGGGCCGCGCTGGCAAATCAGGGCATCAGTGCCTGTCACCAATGGCTTGGTCGGGAACCCGATTCCGCCCCGGCGCATTATTACCTGGCCATGAACTTCGGCCAGCTGGCCCAAGCGGAGGCACCTTCCCTGGCCGCCTACCGGCTCGTCCGGGAAATCGAGCGCGAATTCAGGAAGGCGGCGGAATTGGACGGCCATTTTGATTACGCCGGGCCGGACCGGGGTCTGGGTTTGTTGTATCGCGACGCGCCCGGCTGGCCGTTGAGCATCGGCAGCCGCCACAAGGCCCGCGAATGGCTGGACCAGGCCGAGAAACTGGCGCCGGATTATCCGGAGAATCATTTGAATCTGGCCGAAGCCTTTCTCCGGTGGCATGACCACGTCGAGGCCGAACGCGAGTTGAAGGCGCTCGACGCCCTCTGGCCGGTCGCGCGTACCAATCTGACGGGCGAGGCCTGGGAACCCAGTTGGGCGGATTGGTCGGCGCGACGTGAGGTCGTGCGAAAACGTCTCGCCGAAACTTCCAGGCCGGCGGGGGCATCAAAGAATTGAGCCTGGAAATAAGCGTGCCGGCATGATGGCCGGAATTTTTTGTTGGCGGCGATGACCCGGGTGAACTAATGTGTTTTCAGAATCCGGAGTTGGACGACCTGTTGGATACATCATGGCCAAACGATTGCTGGCGACATTGACTGACACGACCTTGTTCCTGCAGGAATGGCTTGCCAACCCGCAGCGGACCGGTTCCATCGTACCCAGTTCACGAAAACTCGCCGCGGCCATGTCGCATTGGTTGCCGACTGATTCAGACAGCTACGTGCTCGAGCTTGGCCCCGGCACCGGCGCCGTCACCCAGGCCCTGTTGGCACACGGTTTGCGAGAAGAACGCCTGGTGGCCATCGAACGTAACCCCAAACTGGTGGAACTGCTCCGCAAACGCTTTCCCCGCGCCCACATTATCACCGGTGACGCGTGGCAATTGGACGATTTGTTGCGCAACCGCCGACAGCCGATTGCCCGTGTCGGCGCGGTGATTTCCAGCCTGCCGCTGCTGAATTTTTCCGTGGAACAGGCCGAGAACCTGGCGCAGAAAATCCGCGCCATCCTGGAACCGCAAGGAACCTGGGTGCAATACAGCTACCAGATCGGCAAGCTGCGCTCGCGCGGTTCCTCCCGCTTCCGCCTGCTCGCCTCCAAAATCGTCTGGCTCAACCTGCCCCCCGCCCGCGTCAGCGTGTTTCAGAAATAACGCTCGAACTCAATTCCCTCCCCCGGTTCGCTCCAATTGGCTGACCAGATCACGCAGTTGTTGGCCGTTGTCGCCTTGCATTTCGGGCATGTTGGCCGCCGTTTCCGCGATCAAAAGCGCGTCGGCGCCACGTTTCTCACTCTCCAAAAAATTGACATACCGGAACACGGCTTCCGGCGAGTAGGGGCAAAGCGCCAACGACTGACGGAAGGCAAAATCAGCCGCTTCGTTCATCTGCCTTTTTTCCAGAGCATCGGTCGTGTGCTGCGCACGCCAAGCGTAAAGCCCGGCGATGGAGCTGCGCTCCTTGGAAAACATTTTGTACGAGTAGGCGTTTTGCACAAACCGCGGGTCGCCGGTAAAACCAGTGAAATCGTGCCGGGCAAAGACCTTTGCTGCGAAAGCCGCGACTTCGCCCACCGATGTGTCGCGGTTTAACCAGCCGCCAATCATCGGCGAGATCGTTTTTGTCCAATAATCCTGATCGCGCTGGACAATCTCACCGGGCATTTTTGCCAGCGGCTGCCGGTTGATTTTCATGATCAGTCCGTGCGGTTCGAGATACGGATACATCCAGTCCAGCGGAAAACTTTCTTCGATGTAAAACTCCCGGTCCGGATCTTTGTCGAAAATGACTTTGACCAAAAGTCCGTTGATTTCCATCACGGCCACCTGGCCGCTGATATGAACCTGGCCGTTGTGCGGGTCAACATTTACGTTCTCGCCCGGCTTGAGCTGGTTCATTTTGTGCCGCCGTGTCACATCTTCAGTGTAATCCTTGAAAGCCTTTTCTAAATCATTCGTCGTCGGAGTATAAATCTTCCTGCCATACATCTCGCGCAGATAGTCAAGATAAGTGGAGTCCGCCAAAGCGTTTTGCGTCAGGGTGAAAAATGGGTCGCCTGCAACTTGGTTCTTTTGCATGGCCGTGACCAAAAACCGGCCTGGGTCGGTGCCGCCAAAATAAATGCTGCCCGGCGGGATGGAACTGATGATGTCGTTGGCATATACGATGGAATATTTTTCATCGCCTTCAGTGACGTCGTCGAGTGCGCCCCAGATTTCCATCACCGCCTGCCATTTGGTCCCACGCAACCTCTCGTCCGTTTTGCCGGAATGTTCATATTGCCCGGCATGTTTTGCAAATTCCTGAAATGTGTTGCTGACCGTCAGCCAGTCACCCCGCTTTGCCGCGGCAAAATATGCCGCGTATTCCGACACGTCCTCGTTGGTCGCCATATTTGCCTGAGCCTCCTTTTCTGCCACAAAAGACTTCAATTGCATGGCAACTTCGGGAGTTTTCATTGTTTCCCAACTCATGGATTGCTTCCGGGCACAACCCACGGCCAAAGCGAGACACAGAACGAGTGATGCGCGGGGGATGGTAATAGTTTTCATGGCTCTACTTTCGGTTGATTTCACCCAATAGACACCTATACCTGCCCACTTTGTATAAACATTTCTAAAAAATATGCATTGCGGTTGAACTACCCATTTAGAATTATTCTAAATCTTGACACGCTTTGGGTTCATGCTTATTTTGCCGGTGCCATGAGCGTGGTCGAGAAAAAATTGAATGGCGGTCTGACCGAGCGGCTGAACACGGGTGGCTTCCGTTTCACGCCGCAGCGGCAGCAGGTCTATGACGTGCTGCTGCAAAAGCGCGACCACCCGACCGCCGAGGAAGTCTTTATCCGCGCCAAAAAGCAGATGCCGGAGATTTCCCACGCAACGGTTTACAACTGTCTGGACGCGTTGGTGGAATGCGGACTGGTCCGCCAGGTGCAACTGGATCGCGGCGCGACCCGGTTCTGCCCGAACATGCACGAGCACTGCCATTTTTATTGCGACGTGTGTGACACGGTTTATGATGTGGATTTGCCGGCAAAAACGCAGCCGGGCGTCCCGCTGCCGAAAGGCTTCAAGGCGGAACGTTACGAAATCGCGATTCACGGCGTCTGCCCGGATTGCGCGAGGAGCAAAGCCAAACCAGTTTGACCATTTAACGAGACCATGCCAACCGCCACCGAGACAATTGAAAGCCTGGTAAAACAGGAATACAAATATGGCTTCGTCACGGACGTCGAAGCCGACTCCGCGCCGCCGGGCCTGAATGAAGACATCATTCGTTTGATTTCCGCGAAAAAGAACGAACCGGAGTTCATGCTCGAATGGCGCCTCAAGGCCTACCGCCATTGGCTGACAATGAAGGAGCCGACCTGGCCGCACGTTCATTACCCGGCCATTGATTACCAGAACGCCGTTTATTATTCCGCTCCGAAGAAGAAAGGGGACGGGCCCAAGAGTCTGGAGGAAGTTGATCCCAAGCTGCTGGAGACCTATGAGAAACTCGGCATTCCGCTCAAGGAACGCGAGCGCCTGGCCGGGGTGGCGGTGGATGCGGTGTTTGACAGCGTCTCCGTCGGCACAACCTTCAAGAAGCAACTGGCCGAGAAGGGAATTATTTTTTGCTCGTTCAGCGAAGCCGTGCTCGAACATCCCGAGCTGGTCAGGAAATACCTGGGCATGGTGGTGCCGTACACGGACAACTTTTTCGCCGCCCTCAACTCGGCGGTTTTCAGCGACGGCTCGTTCTGCTTCATCCCCAAAGGGGTGCGCTGTCCGATGGAATTGTCCACGTATTTCCGTATCAACGCCGCCAACACCGGGCAGTTCGAGCGCACCCTCATTGTGGCCGAAGAAGGCGCTTCAGTGAGCTACCTCGAAGGCTGCACCGCGCCCATGCGCGATGAACACCAGTTGCACGCCGCGGTGGTCGAGTTGATCGCGCTGGACGACGCCCAGATCAAATACTCGACGGTCCAAAACTGGTATCCGGGCGACGAGAACGGCAAGGGCGGCATCTACAATTTCGTGACCAAGCGCGGCCTGTGCAAGGGCCGGAACTCGAAGATTTCCTGGACGCAGGTTGAAACCGGCTCGGCCATCACCTGGAAATACCCGAGCTGCATTCTGCAGGGCGACAACTCGATCGGCGAATTTTATTCCGTCGCGGTCA
>DATNHM010000034.1:0-77446 GCA_035604955.1 Candidatus Limnocylindrales bacterium
AAACGGCGACGGCGACCACCACCCCGAGCGGTTTGGCGGTGACTTTCACCTACAACGGTTCAACCACGGCTCCGACCGGCGCCGGCAGTTATACCGTGGTCGGAACAATCAGTGACCCCAATTATCAAGGCAGTGCGACTGGCACGCTGGTGATTGCCCAGGCTTCAGGCTCCATTACGTTGGGCAGTTTGAACCAGACTTACAGCGGTTCAGCCAAAACGGCGACGGCGACCACCACCCCGAGCGGTTTGGCGGTGACTTTCACCTACAACGGTTCAACCACGGCTCCGACCGGCGCCGGCAGTTATACCGTGGTCGGGACAATCAATGACCCCAATTATCAAGGCAGTGCGACTGGCACGCTGGTGATTGCCCAGGCTTCAGGTTCCATTACGCTGGGCAACCTGAACCAGACTTACACTGGTTCAGCCGAATCAGCGACGGCGACCACGACCCCGAACGGTTTGGCGGTAACTTTCACCTACAACGGCTCAACCACGGCTCCGACCAGCGCCGGCAGTTATCCCGTGGTCGGAACAATCAATGACCCCAACTATCAGGGCAATGCAACCGGCACGCTGATCGTTAACCCGGCTCCATTGACCATCACAGCCCCGGCCAACACCAAGACTTACGATGGCAACACCAGCGCTGCCGCAGTTCCGCTGGTCACCGGTTTGCAAGGTTTCGATACCGTCGTCAATCTGACTGAAACCTATGACGGCCAGAATGCCGGCACGGGCAAGACGCTCAATGTCAGCGCCTATGTTGTCAATGATGGCAATGGCGGCGCCAACTACACCGTTACTACGGTTGCCAGTTCCGCGGGTGTCATCAACCCGGCGACACTGACGGTGACTGCCGATAACAAGACCAGGATGTGTGGGCAGCCCAATCCGGCGCTGACGGCCAGTTATGCGGGCTTTATCAGCGGCGAAGGCACGAATGTATTGACATCCCCGGCGGTCCTGAGCACGACGGCGACGATTAACAGCACAGCTGGCGAATATCCGATCACCGCCAGCGGTGCGGGTGCCGCCAACTACATGGTTGCTTACGCCGATGGAACGTTGAGTGTGATGCAAGCGCCGCAATTGAGTTGCGCCGAGGTAAATGTAGGCGGCAACAACCAGTTCATTGTCAGTTGGTCCAGTATCACCAATCAGAGCTATCAGTTGGAGTTTGCCACCAATCTCGCGGCTCCCGCCTGGACACCGATGGGCAGTCCCATCCCCGGGACCGGCGCCGTGCTGGCCGTGACCAATAATATGAACGGCATTCCGCAGTGCTTTTTCCGGGTGGAATTGCAATAAGCTTCACAACATCCCCCGCGATCGGGGGTCGCGACAGGCCGGCGGATGAAAATTCGCCGGCCGGCTACTTATACGACGGTCGCGAATGACGGGAGGGTGCATCTTCCAGCTATTTATGGTTGCCATGCCGGGACGGCGGTTTAGAGTGTGCATCGTTCAAATGAAACTTTTTTGGCTCGTTCTCGGTCTGGCGGTGACGCCGGTTTTCAGCGCGTCGGCACAGGTCACCGTCAGTTTGACGCTGGACCAGGACCAATTTCTACCCAGTGAATCCCTGGCGGTAACGGTGCACATCACCAATCAATCCGGTCAGCCGCTGCATTTTGGAGCGGACCCGGATTGGCTGACATTCAGCGTGGAGGCGGCGGATGATTTCATCGTCGTCAAAAATGCCGACCCGCCGGTGCAGGGCGCATTCGAATTGGATTCCTCGCAGGTGGCCACCAAACGGGTGGATTTGCAGCCGTACTTCGATTTGAAACGGGCGGGGCATTACCGGATCATTGCCACAGTGCGGATCAAGGATTGGAATACCGATGTGACCAGTTCGCCTCGAGGATTCGATGTGATTAGCGGCGCAAAGCTGTGGTCGCAAGTGTTCGGCGTGCCGCTGCCGGCCGGAGTGTCGAATCGCCCGCCGGAAGTCCGCAAATACACCCTCGAAGAAGCCAATTACCTGCATTCGCAACTGCGGATGTATGTGCAGGTAAGCGACGAATCCGGAACGACGATTTTCAAGGTGCGGGCGATCGGCCCGATGGTTTCTTTCAGCCAACCGGAAGAGCAGTTGGATCGTTCCAGCAATCTGCACGTGCTCTACCAAAGCGGCGCGGCGAGTTTCCTCTATTCGGTGATCAACCCCGGCGGCGATATTGTCCGGCAGGAAATTTACGATTACCTCAACGTTCGGCCCCGACTGCACGTGGGTGATGACGGCAGCGTCACGATTTTTGGCGGTGTCCGGCGGGTGAAGCCGCAGGACATGCCGCTGGTTCAATCGCCGGATGAATTAAACGTGCCCGCCAAATAGGTTTCCTTTCAGCCGGTTTAAGCGAGGAACGAGCGCAAAACCGAGTGCTGAAAGGCTTTCCGTCTTTCGCGCTGTTTGTGGCTATGAAGCGGGTTAAGATGTTCTATTGCGTCAGATCCTGTCCGGAGACAACTTGCGCCTGCATCTGTCTGACAATGAGTCGCGCGCGATCCAGGGCCGTGTCCTGCGTTTCCCCCAGAAAGGATTTCAACTGCACCCGCACCGCCGCCACGGGATCGCCATTGTGGTCCGTTAACGGCATGGTCACCGCCACGGTGCCTTTGCCACGCCCGAAATAAACCATGCCGGTGGTGATGGCGCCCTTTTCGGCGTCGGAGCCTGGCTGGCCGATCTCCTGCTCATGGTTGCTGGCAATGATCTGCGGGTCGCCTTTGTCATCGAGCGTGTAAACCCGGAGTTCCAGGATGCGCGGATATTTCTGCATCATGCCTTGCACGAGCATTTGCGCCATGGGCACGCGCGGCGTGTAGTTGATGGTCGTGTCACCAAAGTAACTGACGGCGTCCGATTTCGTCCAAAACCCGATTTTACCGGCTGTGAAGGTGTTGTCCGTCAGCGTCGGCATCACCGAATGCCCATCGAGCAGGCAGATGATTTGATTGCCCTGGCATTGGATGCCCAGCGTGTGCCAGACATTGGTGGAAATATCCAGGTCCGGCCCCAAAAGACTGCCGCGCAGGCCGTTCACCACCTTGTAGAAACGGATATTGTGGCCCAGCGCGCTGGCGCGAATCACGTAAAAATTTGAAGCGTTCTGATACCGGAACACGATGCCTGCCATTTGTTCCGCCACACCGCTGACGATTTTGAACCGCGTCGTCAGCTTGAAATCCTTGAAGGTTTCCTTGTCGTAAACCAGCATCGGAAACCGTTCGTCCGTCGGGTCCCCGCTGAGTTGGGCGAGCACGGCGTGTTGGGTCAGGCCTGGCGCCCGGCCCGCTTGCGGGGTCAAGGGCGCAAACGCCGAGGGCGATTCGTCCATGACAATTTTCCAAAGACCCGGTTCACCACCCCCGGCCAGCACGCTGTCAAAGCCGGCCGGGGTTGTATTCGTCGGGAAATTGCTGAAATCAATTTTGAGTTCCGCGCCAAAGACGGGCAGGGCCAGCGCGAGCACGAAACCAGGAAACCATTTACGCATTGCCCGCAGCGTAACAAAAACAGGCCGGACGACAAGCATTTGCGCCCGGCCTGTTGCGCCCGACCTGGGAGCGCCGCCATCCTGGCGGCGTGTTCCCGGATTTCCTGCACTCGCCGGCGAGACGCCGACGCTCGCGGTTTTTATGCCTTCCAGATCATGTCGGCGACAGTGCGGCCCGTCGGGATGAACGGCAGCACATGCTCGCTGTAGGGCGTTACCACGTCGAGGACGTAAGGCTCCTTGGCATCGAGCATCCGCTGGATGGCCGGACGCAAGTCCTTTTTGAACATCACGCGCTCGCATTTCACGTTGAACGAATTGCAGACGCGGACGAAGTCGGGATAAATCTGCGCCCGTTCGTCGGGATTGCCGAGATAGGTGTGGCCGCGGTTGCCGGCGTAGAAATTGTCCTCCCACTGCACCACCATGCCGAGGTGCTGATTGTTCAGGATGATGGCCTTGACGTTGATTTTTTCAACATGGGCGGTGGCCAGTTCCTGTATGTTCATCAGGAACGAGCCGTCGCCGTCAATGTCAATCACTTCCCTGTTCGGGTGCGCGACCTTGATGCCGAGCGCCGCCGGAAAACCGAAGCCCATCGAGCCGAGGCCGCCACTGGTGATGAACTGGCGCGGGTGCTCGTACTTGAACCATTGCCCGGCCCACATTTGATGCTGGCCCACGCCGGTGGTGATGAGGGCGTCACCCCGGGTCAGCTCATAGAGCGCCTCGACCACCATCTGTTGCAGGATAATCTGGTCTTCCTGCCCTTTGAGATGATCCTTCATGTGGTCGCTGGCGGCGATTTCGCGCGTGATGGTGTAGGCGAACGGCGCCTTCTTTTTCCACTCGTCAATCTGCTCCAGCCAGGCTGTGTGTTTCTTGTTGAGCGGACGCCGGGCGAGCATCGCATTGAGCCGGGTCAACGCATCCTTGATGTCGCCAACCACGGGCAGGTGCGCCTTCCGGTTTTTGTTCAATTCGGAAGCGTCAATGTCCATATGCACAATCGTGCCGTGCTTGCAGAATTCCTCGAACTTGCCGGTCACCCGGTCGTCGAACCGCACGCCGAATGCCAGCAGCAAATCCGCGCCGTCCTTGAGCTTCACCATCGGGTCGTTGAAGGACTTGCGATGCGCATATTCACCGTTGACGGCCCAATTGGCAAACGCCGCACCGTGCATGCCCAGCCAGCGCAACGAAAGCGGATGCGTCTCGGGGAAACCGCCAATGCCCATGAGTGTGGTCGTCACCGGAATGTTCGTCGCCTCGGCAAATTTTTTGAGTTCCGCCGCCGCGCCGCTGCTGATGATGCCGCCGCCGCAATAAATTACCGGGCGCTCGGCCTTTTCAATGAGACCCATGATTTCGTTCAAGGCGAGGTCGTCGGCGCGCAAATCCGGCTGTGTGTAACCGGGCAGACCTTTTTTGATCTGCGCCAGCGTCGGCCACACCGGCTGCGTTTTGGCCTGCTGGATGTTTTTCGGCACGTCAATCACCACCGGGCCGGGCCGGCCGGTTTGCGCGATGTAAAACGCTTCCTTGACGATGCGAGGTATATCGTTCACATCGGTGATCAGGTAGCTGTGCTTCACAATCGGCAGCGTGACACCGATGATGTCGGTTTCCTGAAACGCGCCGCGGCCAATCATGTTGGTCGTGACCTGGCCGGTGATGGCAACGAGCGGGCAGGAATCCAAATAGGCGTCGGCGATGGCGGTGACGAGGTTGGTCGCGCCGGGACCGCTGGTGCTCATGCACACGCCGGCCTTGCCGGTCGCGCGGCCATAACCTTCCGCCGCGAAACTGCCGCCTTGCTCGTGCCGCGGGAGAATCGTGCGGATTTTGGACCGGGTCAGCGACTGGTGGATTTCCATGCTCGCGCCGCCGGGATAGGCGAAGATGACTTCGACGCCTTCGCGTTCGAGGGCTTGCACAAGGATGTCACACCCGGACATGGCCGGACCGACCTCGGCGCGCGCAGCGGAGGCGGGTTTCTTTTCTTCTCGCGCCGAAGCCGCTTTGGCGGCGGCGGCGGATTCAGCGGTTTCAGTTGTCTTGCTCATAGGCTTGGGCGATTAAGAGTAAGATTATGATTATGATTAAGAATCAGCCGTGGCGACGGCGTCGTCTTAATCTTAATCTTTCTCTTAATCTTAATCATCATGTTTTGGTTGTGGCCGGTGGCGCGGATTGAACGAAAAACCCACGACCGTTTCCAGCCGTGGGTTCTTGTTAAAACTTGGTTGCGTTCAACAAGCGCCAACGGCGTCGGCGACTACGACGACGACCACATTGACAACTTGTAGAACGTTTTTTAACATTACGCGTTCAGTTTACCAGAGTTACCGGTTGGGTCAAGCCCTGTTTTTAGCCAATTTTAACTCCTTTTTTGCCCTCTGGTACCGAAACCGGTGGAGTGTCAAGGTTGACGGGAGGAGGCAGATAAAAAAGGCCGCGGAGAAGGCCGCGGCCTGATGAAAACAAATTGTCCATTGGCGGCTTACTCGGCTTTCTTTTCCTTCTTTTCGGCCTTGGGTGCCTTGACGGCCTTTTCAGATTTTTCAGGTTTTTCCGCCCTGGCAGGTTTCTCGACCTGCTTCTTCTCTTTGGGTTTGGCTTCGGCGGCTTCAATTTTCTCAGCTTTTTCGGGTTTGACCGCTTTTTCGCCCCTGGCATCCCGTCTGACGAAACCGCGCTTTTCCGTCCTGGGCTTTCTGCCTTCCTCAGCCTTGGCTTCGCCGGGCGTCGCCGCGGCCGCCGTTTCCGGAGCAGGCGCCGCCGCCGGTGTAGTGCTCTCGACCCGGACTTTGAGCGTGCCTTTGACTTCGGCGTGAAGGTTCAATTCCACTTCATGGTCACCCACCGCGCGGATCGGGTGTTCGAGATGAATCTTCTTTTTATCGAGCGAGATGTCGAACTGATGCTTCAATTCATCGGCAATCATGCCGGCGGTCACCGAGCCGAACATCTTGCCATCTTCGCCCGCCTTTGCCTTGATGACGCAGATAAGCTTGGAGAGCGCCTTGGAGAGTTCGGTCATGGTGTTGAACTCGTGCGCTTCGCGTTCAGCGCGGCGCTGGCGCAAGGCCTCGATCTGGCGTTTGTTGGCGTGCGTGAGGGGAATGGCCAGCCGCTGCGGGAACAAAAAGTTGCGCGCATAACCGGCGGCGACCTTCACCTGATCGGACTCGGCCCCGAGACCGACGATGTTGTGCGTGAGAATGACTTCAGTCTTCATAAAGTGACGGGTGACGGGTGACGGGTGACAAGAAAATTTTCCGGCGTGGTGAGATCAAAATGGAACATCGTCATGTTCGGGCGGCGGTTCGGCATCGGGAGCTTCCGGCGCGGCGGCGGCGGCGGCCGGGCGCGACGGGGTTGGCGCGCCTTCGCCACCGCGATTTGCGGGGCCGACGAATTTGAAATTCTCCACATCCACGCGCAGCTTGCTTTGCTTTTGCTTGGTGTTTTTGTCTTCCCAAGTGTGCAGCCGCAACCGGCCTTCGACCAAAACCGGGCTGCCTTTTTTCAAGTATTGGCCGATAGTTTCGCCGGTTTTGCCATAAGCATCACAATCCACAAAAGTGACTTCTTCCTTGCTCTCGCCGGTTTCGGTTTTCCATACCCGGTTGACGGCTAATCCAATGCGGGCGATGGCGGTACCCTTCGGGGTATAACGAAGTTCAGGGTCTCGGGTGAGGTTTCCCATCAGGATGACTTTATTAAAGCTAGCCATAAGGCCTCCAGGTTAAGGGTTTATTTCGCTGGTTTGGGCTCGGGCGACTGCGTGAAGAAAGCGCGGAAAACTTCGTCGCTCAACGCCAGTTTCGTTCGCAATTGTGTGACCGTGGCCGGCGTGCCCGTGAAAATCACATTCGCGTAAAATCCCGCGTTGTGTTTTTTGTCGGCTACGCGCGCAAAACTCTTCCGGTCCATTTTTTGAACCGTTTCCACTTTGCCGCCCGCCGCGGTGATTTCGGAGGAAATCTTGTCGAGGGCGTCTTTGACACCTTCTTCCCGTCCCGCTGTGTTCAGGATGAACAGACCTTCGTATCGTTTCACTGTTTTGTTTCTTCGTTTGCGGAGTCCACGACTCCATTAAACCGGTTCATTGCTTTTTGCATTCCGTCGCTCAACCAGCATTCCGCCTGGTCGGCCGCCCGATCCAAAACTTTTTCCATCAGCGCCGCTTCCGTCCGGTCAAAACGGCTGAGCACATAGTCCGTGATTTCCCGCGCGCCGTCCCGGCGGCCGATGCCAAGCCGCAGCCGCGCGAATTCGCGCGAACCCAGATGCTGCTCGATGGATTCCAGCCCGTGATGGCCGCCGCTGCTGCCACCCGCCCGCAACCGGATCTCGCCCAGCGGTAAATCCGCATCGTCCACCACGACCAGCAACTGCTTCAACGGCAACTGATAAAAATTCACCAGTGCCCCAACCGTTTCGCCACTGGCATTCATGAACGTCTGCGGCTGGCACAACAATACGCGGCGGTCGTGTTGCTCGGCGCGGGCCAGGCGCGCGTTA
Source organism: Candidatus Limnocylindrales bacterium (assembly GCA_035604955.1). Lineage (GTDB taxonomy): Bacteria > Verrucomicrobiota > Verrucomicrobiia > Limisphaerales > UBA11358 > UBA11358. The sequence goes on from DATNHM010000034.1 coordinate 8,036, forward strand.
AACTTGCGCTCGTTCTTCCACGCCGCCTGCCAGCGCGCGGCCAGCGTTTCGACCAGCAAAAAGCCGGCATTGTGGCGCGTTTTTGTGTATTCCGCGCCCGGATTGCCCAGGCCCACGATGAGATGCAATGGCTCCATGTGCGGCGCGGGCGTGATGACCCTCGCGGATCACCCGCAAAATTATTTCTTTTTCTCCGCCGGTTTTTTCTCGCCGGCTTTTTCGCCCTTCTCCGGGGCTGCCGCCGCGCCTTTCTCGGCGCCTTTGGCGGGGGCTTTTTCGCCGGGTTTGGCGCCCTTCTCGCCGGGCTTGGCACCCTTTTCGCCCTTGGCGGGTGCTTCCCCCTCTTCGCCTTCTTCCTTCTTTTCCTTGATCATCTCGACGTCGCCCGCAGCCACAGCCTCCTCGGGCGCCGTTGCCGCCGCTTCTTCCTCTTCCGTGCGCGGCATCGCCACCGTCACGACCGGCATGTCTTTGTCGCCCAGAATTTCCACGCCGGCCGGCGCCTTGATTTCACCGAGATGAATGGCTTTGCCGAGTTCGAGGTGGCTGACATCAATCACAATCTGTTCCGGCAAATCCTTGGGCAGAGAGCGGACCTTGAGTTTGAACATCACGTGTTCGAGCACGCCGCCGCTGTTCTTCACACCGGCGGCCTCGCCGACGGTTTCCAGCGGCACCTGGATAATGACCTTTTCATTTTCGGCCACTTCATGAAAATCCACGTGCAGGACTTTGCCATCGAGCGGGTGATGCTGGATTTCCTGGACGAGGGCGAGGCGCCTGGCGCGCGCATCATTTTCCACGGACAAATCCACCAGCAGGTTCTCCGAGGCGGAATGGTGGATGAGATCGCCGATTTCCTTCGCGTTGATTTCGAGGTTTTGCGGTTTGGCCTGACGGCCATAAATGATCGCCGGTACGCGACCTGTGTCGCGCAATTTCTTGACTCCGCCCCGACGCAACTGCGTGCGGGGATACGCTTTTAATGGCACCGATTTCATGCTAAAAAATGTTTTCCGGCCGGCTCATCAACTCGTGCGCCCGCCTTTGAATTCAAAGAGCGAGTTCACCGACGAATTGCTGTTAATTCGTTTGATGGCTTCGCCCAAAAGCCCGGCCACCGACAGCGTCGTTATTTTTACACCGTCAATTGCGGGGCGTTGGACTGTATCAGTTGTAATCAATTCGTCAATGACTGATTTTCGCAATCTTTCAATGCCCACGTTGTTGAGAATGGCATGGGAAACACAGGCCAGAATCTGTTTGGCGCCCTTTTTCTTCAACAACGCCGCCGCTGCCGTCAGCGTGCCCGCCGTTTCCGTCAAATCGTCCACCAACAGGATGTTTTTGCCCCGGATTTCGCCGATGACGGCCATGGATTCCACCTCCGTCGCGCTCTTGCGCCGCTTGGCCACGATGGCCAGCCCCGATTCCAGCACCTGCGAATACGCGTGCGCCATTTTCAAACCGCCCACGTCCGGACTGACCACGACGAGGTCGGGCAACTTTTTTTTCTTCAAATACTCGTACATGACCGGCGCGGCATAGAGATGATCCACCGGGATGTCGAAAAATCCCTGAATCTGTTGCGCGTGCAAATCCACCGTGAGGATGCGGTTGACGCCCGCCGCCACCAACAGATTGGCGATGAGCTTGGCCGTGATGGGCACGCGCGGCTGGTCCTTGCGGTCCTGCCGCGCGTAACCGTAAAACGGCAGCACGGCGGTGATGCGCGTCGCACTGGCCCGCCGCAAAGCGTCAATCATGATGAACAGCTCCATCAAATTGTGGTTGGTCGGCGGTGACGTCGGTTGGACCACGAACACGTCCTCGCCGCGCACGTTCTCCTCGATTTTGATGAACGTCTCGCCGTCGGGGAACGGCTGGATGGAACACTTGCCCAGTTCCATGTTGATGGATTTACAAATCGCGCGAGCCAAAGGCTCGTTGGCGGTGCCACTGAAAATTTTCACAAATTAATGGTCTTTCAGGTTAAAATAGAAAAGCCGCCGCGGTCGGCGGATGAAAACGCGACCTGACTGTAACAACGAACAAACTTGGCGCAAGCGGATTTTACTCACAACATCGGGTCATGCGTTATCGGGTTTTAGGCAAGACCGGTCTGCGCGCGTCGGTCGTCGGCGTCGGCACCTGGCAGTTTGGCGGTGAGTGGGGACACGATTTTTCACAGGCCGAGGCCGACGCCATCCTCGACGCGGCAGCGGAGTGCGACATCAACCTCATTGACACCGCCGAATGCTACGGCGACCACTTGTCCGAACGGCTGATTGGCGATTACTTGTCGCGCCGTGACCGCTCACGCTGGTTCGTGGCGACCAAATTCGGCCACCACTTCAACCGCTTCATGAACCGCGACGACGACTTTTCCGTCGCCGGTGTGAAAGAACAACTCGAAGCCTCACTCCAGGCGTTGCGCGTCGAGACGATTGACCTCTATCAGTTTCATTCCGGTTCCGACGCGCTGTTTCTGAACCAGGAACTGTGGACAATGCTGGCGCAGCAGAAGCGCGCTGGCAAAATCCGGCATCTGGGGGTTTCGATTTTGGGCAAGGGCAGCGAATGGCAGGCGCGCGAGGCGGCGCGGTTCGGCGTGGAAGCGTTGCAGATGGTCTATAACCGGCTCGACCGGCGGCCGGAACAGATTTATTTCCCGCACGCGCAGAAAAACAACCTCGGCATTCTTGCCCGTGTCCCGCTCGCCAGCGGCCTGCTCTCCGGCAAATACAAACCCGGCGCGACCTTTGTTGCTAATGACGTCCGTGCGACGTTTGACGCCGAAAAAATGAAACGCGACCTGGCCGAATTAGAGCGCCTGCAACGCGAGGAAGTCCCCGCCGGTGTGCCGATGGCGAAATGGGCGATGGCGTGGTGCTTGAAAAATCCGGCGGTAACCGCGGTCATTCCCGGCTGCAAAAATCCGGAACAGGTGCGCGCCAATGCTGACGCGGCGGAGTTGGTTGCCTGATTTTGTAGCAGACGTGAGGAGGCTTTGACTTTTCGTGCCCGAATTAGAATGAGCCGACTCACGTCGGCTGCTACTTGTTCGGTCTGCCTGCCGCCCACTTCCCTATTTCGCCGCCAGCGCCGCTTCGATGGCCTGAGTCACTTCCGCTGAATCGGGTTTCACGGGCGAGGGGAAGCGGTTCAGGATTTTGCCGTCGCGGCCAATCACAAACTTGGTGAAATTCCAGCCGATATTCCCGCGGAACGGCGAGTCCTGGCCTGCCAGCAGCACGTAAAGCGGATGGCGGTTGGGGCCGTTGACTTCGAGCTTGTCAAACATCGGAAAGGTCACGTCGAATTTCGAGGTGCAGAATTGTTTGATTTCCGCGTCCGTGCCGGGTTCCTGCTGGCCAAACTGGTTGCAGGGAAAACCGAGCACCACCAACCCCTGGTCCTTATATTTTTGGTAAGTCGCTTCCAACGCGGTGTATTGCGGAGTGAAACCGCATTTCGACGCTACGTTGACGATGAGCAACACCTTGCCCTGATACGGTTTCAGCGAAGTGCTGTGGCCGTCAATGTCCTTGAGCGGAATATCGTAAATGGACCCCGCTGCGCTGGCGGCCAGGATTTGAAGGAATGTAATCGCGACCAGTAGAGAAAGTATTTTCATGGCCGGAACGATGCACCGGCTTTGGCGGGCTGTCAACCCGGAGCAGGCAGACCGGGGCAAATTAACTTTCGGGGAACCTTTTATCGTCTCACACCTCTTACCCGACGCAACAAATGTTTCGTTCGCAAAAAAGAACAAAGAGGAGAGTTTTATGATTAAACAACGCAATAGAATCTTCAGATCGGCTGGCAGTTGGTGCAGCCTTCTTGCCGCTGTTGGAGTCTCGGTTTTGGCCGGCACGGCTTCAGCCGGTGGCCTGATACTGAACCGCCATTTCAACGACCCGGGGAATATCCTGATTGCCGACCAGTTCAATAATCGGGTCATTGAAGCCACCCCGGGTGGCAACATCGTCTGGCAGTTCGGCCTGGGGCCGAATGACTTCTCGCCTAAATCCATCGTCGGCTGCAATGATGCTCAGCGCGTCGGGCCGTTCACCCTGATGGCGGGTACCGGCACCCCGCCGGGTGTGATTCCCCAGGCTCCGGGCGGCGTGGCTGACAATCGCGTCATCCTCGTCGATCCTTTCAAGCGGATTGTCTGGCAATACGGCCAGTTTGGAGTGACGGGTTCCGGTTCCAACCAGTTGAGCACACCGGTGCAATCCACCTGGTTGCCAAACTTCGACGTTCTCATTACTGATCAGGCCAACAACCGGATCATCGAGGTCAACCTGGCGAAGAAAATCGTCTGGCAGTATCCGGGCTCGAACACCAACGCGGATCAGCAGCTGAGTGGCCCGAATTCGGCCGAGCTACTGGAAAATGGCCACGTTCTGATCTCCGACCAGGGCAATAACCGCGCCCTCGAAGTCACCCATGACAACAAAAACCAGGTCGTCAAGACATTCTCCGCCGGCGGCACAGTCAGCATTGTTGCATTTTCCAGCCGACTCAACAACGGCGACACGTTGTTGACCGATTCCGGCAACGCCCGGGTAGTCGAGGTGGATCCCAATGACAATATCGTCTGGGAGTACGACATTAATACCGCGTTCCCCAGCGTGCCTTCGCCGCTGCCGACGCGCGCCGTACGGCTGAAGAACGGCGACACCTTGATCAGTGACCAATTCAATAACCGGGTGATTCGGGTCAACATGGCGGGAACAATTGTGATGAGCTATGGACTTCCGCTCGCGGGCGGCCCGGTAGGCTCATTCCCATTCGGCAACAATTTTGGCTACGACATCCATACGACGCAAAACGGATTGTATTCACCGTATGACGCCAAAATCATCGGTGATTACACCGGCCTGACCCCGCCGTTCGATTTCGATGGTGACGCTGATGATAATTGACGCAACGATTTGTTTCCGAGAACTGCGCTGAATGCGAAGCGGGTTGGCCGAAAGCCGGCCCGCTTTCGATTTGCCTTGATCCCAGGAGAGTCAACGCGCAATCCAACCGCCGCCGAGGACCAAATCGTCCTGGTAAAACACCGCCGCCTGGCCAGGGGTGATGGCCCGCTGGGCGGAATGCAGTTTTACCCCCACCGAACCGTTGCCTGTTGGTGTCACCGTGGCCGGTGTGCCGGGATGGTTGTAACGGATTTTCGTCATAACCTCGATGGGCTCCGTCAACTTGTCGAACGGAATCCAGTTGCAGTTCGTCGCGGTGAATTCGTCACGATCGAGCGCGGATTCGTCGCCGACGACGACGCGATTGTTTTCCACGTCCAGCTCGACGACATAGACCGGCTTCGGTGTCGTGATGCCGAGCCCTTTGCGCTGGCCAATGGTGTAAAATTCGATGCCGTCGTGGTGACCAAGGACCGTTCCGTGCAAATCTACAATATCGCCGCGATGCTTTTGCGCGAGGCCAGCCTGCTGAAGGAAGCCACCGTAATTATTGTCCGGTACGAAACAGATTTCCATGCTCTCCGCCTTGTCGGCGGTCTTGAGCTGACAATGCCGCGCCACTGCGCGCGTGTCGCTTTTGGTCTTCTCGCCGAGCGGAAACAGCGCTCGCGCCAATTGGTCCTGACGCAGCGAAAACAGGAAATAACTCTGGTCCTTCTTCAAATCCCGTCCGCGCTTGAGTAAATAACGCCCCTCACCTGCCTTCGCCACCCTCTCCCCGCCCAGCGGGGAGAGGGACGGGGCGAGGGGCCGTTCAATCCTTGCAAAATGGCCGGTGGCGATGTAATCCGCGCCGAGCTGCTTCGCCCGGTCAATCAACCTGCCAAACTTGAGATTCTGGTTGCACATCACGCACGGATTGGGCGTGCGGCCGGCTTTGTATTCGTCGGCGAAGTATTGAATGACGTGCTTCTGGAATTCTGCCGCCTCATCAATGAGGTAGTATGGAATGTCGAGTTTATGGCAGACGGCGCGGGCGTCGGTGACGGCCTGCGGGCCGCAGCACTTGTCCTCCGCGCGGTTCACGCAATCCTGTGGCCAGAGTTTCAGCGTGATGCCGATGACCTCGTAGCCCTGTTCGAGCAACAGCGCCGCCGTGGCAGATGAGTCCACTCCCCCGCTCATGCCACAGACGACGCGCTGGCGCTTTTGCGAATTCACAGTGGGACATTATACGATGCCCCGGCGGCGTGTAAAATGGTTTGCGAAGCACGTTTAGGAAAATGTTACTGTGCTTCCTCAAAATCTGCCGGCGAAAATTTTCGGTTCACGACAATGTTTTCGTGTGTCTGTGTAAACACAACTCCTGATTCGAAGCTTGATTTGAGTGTGCCTTGCACCTGTTTCATGATTGCTCTCATCTGTGGTCTCATGGCTGCAATCGCTTCAGGCGTGGCCGGTTTACTCTGCGCTTGCAGTGCCTTTTTTATCGCTTCATCAATCGCTTGATCACTCGACGCGCTGGAGTCCATCTTTTCCACATACTTCGTGCGGCATTGGTGGATGAGAAAATCCCTCTTGCCGATCCAAAGCGTGGTGGAGGCTGTTCCCGGCTTGCCTTTGTTGTCAGGAATTTTGGAAAAGTCCAGCACGCTCGACACAACAAAACAATCAACATCACTCACCTTCGCGTCTGGCTCTTTTTGAAGTGGATACCGGCCTGATGCGACAGGAGCAATAAAAACATCACCAAGGTCTTGGTTGAAGAAAGCTCCGGGTATTGTTGATGCCGCAGAACCTGAAAGCCCTGTGGCCAGAGTCAAGGCTGTCTTCATGTCGGGCATTTGTTTGAGCTTGGGTTTTTGACCCGGCACGTTTACACCCATCGGGTCGCCCATCAAGGAATAGTTGCCGCTCCCGTCGGACCAAACCATCCCTTTGGTCGTGGATATCCCGCCTGTTTGCGTCCAGTCAATCCGATAAAGATTTGGCCGCTGCAATCGGATATTGAAAGCGGTTGTTATCTGTTGGCTTCCGATTTGATAAACCACGGTCCCGCTGTCGCTGTAACTGGCAAGAGCGGCGTAGGCGTCGCGTGATTTTCCGGCGATATCCTGAGCCGTCAGTTTGTCATCACTACTGTTTTGCGAGATGGCCACCGTCACCACGCCGCCCACCAGCAATGCCGCCATACCCACGCCGATTGCGAATTTGATTTTCATCCAAGTCATTATTTTCATAGTTCCTTTCACAAGGGTCAGAGTTGATGCCGCAGCGATTGACCCTTTTGCAATCGCCACGGTAGTCATGGATTTTGCCAGCGCCACGGGAGCGGCTTGAATGGAGTTGACCGAAATCGTTCCAGCAATGATGGCGGTGGTCGAGTAAACGCCATGTCTGGTGAAAAATTTCCGCAGCTTTTCCAAGGCGCGGTTGACCCGTTTCTCCGCCGCGTCCTCGTTGGCGCCCAAGGCCAATCCGACTTCGCGCAAGTTCCTGCCATCGTAAAACCGGAGCACGATGGCTTGCCGATCTTTCTCGCGCAGGTTAGCGACCGCAGTGTCCAGCAACGGCGCAATTCTCGGCCACACCTCGGTTCCATCTTCTTCCAACACAGACTGCATATACGCCTCCTCTTCACGGTGATGGCGGCGGGTTTCGCTTCTGATGAAATTACTGGCCGTCAGGCGCGTGACCTGAAACAGCCAACTGGACAGCGCCTTGTCATGGCGCAATGACGGCGCCTTTTTGGCCAGAATGACGAAGACCGCCTGGGTGATTTCCTCAGCGTTATGGGGATTGCCGACGTGTCGCAACGCGACGGAATACACCAGGTTGATGTGTCGCGTCACCAGCGCAGCGAATGCCCCATCGGACTGGTTCTCGGCATATTGCCGCAACAACATGCTGTCGTCTGTTGGCTGCATTCCCTGATAAGTGTGCGCCAGCCGGCAAAACCCGACAATTTAATTGCAATTTTCAGGCTATTTCCGGGCGACCTGTAAAATAGCCTGCAAAACAATGAGGTCGTTGAATCAATCACCGCGAGATGTAGGCGGCGTTCCGCAGGTTGATTAAGTCCTGATTGGGCGTTCCGTCGCTGGATATTTCCGGAGGACCGGGTTGGGAGGGGTTCCAGGACATGGTATCCTGACACAGAAGTTTAAATGCTTCCGAGTGGCCGTCAGCAAAGCTCAAAGGGTAGGCGGTTTTGTGGCTGCGCGAGGGAATGTCATTCATATACCAGCCCGGGTCCATGATCACGACGAACATGGCGTCGTTAATGCTGGCCTGGTCCTCGTCTATGAAAACAAAAAGCCTGGAGGGCGACGGAAGGTCGGAATCCCTTTTGTAAACCTTGCGTGAAGGGCTCAGTCCGGCAATCCAATCGGCCGGGGAGGAGCCATTCATCCAGTTGTTCATCGAGTAACTTCGCACATACGGAACGCCAGCCACATTTCGGTAATCCAAGGGGCACCGATAAATTCCAAGTGACCGGATATAAGGGAAAAGTGTTCCGCGCGTGATGGCGCGGGCATTAGTCGGATCCAGTACACCCGGGTCCAACTGGCCAAAAAAGGCGACGTTTTGCGGCAGGGTCTGGGCGTTGCCAAGAACCCAGGCATTTAAGTTGGTTTGGCTGGAGGGATGACTCGGAATGCAGGACGGAAGTTTCCCGCTATTGTCGCCGCAATAAATGGTCCACGCGATGGCCAGTTGCTTCAGGTTGTTCTGGCAGGCAATCCGTTGTGCTTTGGCCTTGGCAGAAGAGAGTGCCGACAGCAGCAGTGCGGCCAGAATGGCAATAATAGCCATCACCACCAGCAGTTCGATGAGTGTAAAGGCCCGCTTTTCGGTATGAGCGCCAGATGAATTCACAATTTCGCTAAAAGCTCACCCTGGAAAACGTGGCATCACAAGGCCAGTTCCCTTCACCGAAGATTCTGAAGCCGATGAGACCACTGGCAAACGTCGAATCGATGACCCGCAAGACCCGGGTGCCACTTAACCTGACCTCGATCAACGGTCCTCGGGTGGTAATGGTGATTTTCGCCGTCCGGTCTATCGAGGACATCAGCCGCCCGTGGTAGGAGGCGAGAACGGTTTCGTCCCCGCCCAACCTCTTGACCAGATTAATCAGACCGTCATCCGAAGAAAAAGGGACAAAGACGATAAAATAACCGTTGTGAGCGTCCTGCAGGCGAACGGCCAGGCTCGCTTCACGATTGGGGGTGCTAACGATCGCGGCCAGGGTAACATCATGATACTCCCTGCCAGAAGCCAGGATGCTGTCTCCGGTGGTGCTATGCCCGCAGATTTTGTCATTTGCCCAACTCCATTGATCAGCATTACCGCTTAGAACCGACCAATCCTTGGGAATACCCTGCAGGGGCTTGTTAAGTTGATAGAAGGTGATGGTTGCTACTTCTGCCACCAGCAACACACAGGCTCCGACAGCAATTGCCATTTTCGTTTTTGTCCACACCATAAGATTCAATGCTTCGTTGATGAGGGTTAACGCTGAACCATTGGCCGTAGTGCCTTGGGCAATCTGCTCCACCGCTCATACGCAGCGCCAGCGCTTTTGCGAATTCACAGAAGGACATTATAACAGCGCGGGCGGGGTGTAAATGCTTTGAACGGCGTCTGAAAGGAAAATGCCGTTGCGCTTTCTGCACCAGCAATAACCGGGAATTTTATTTCAAGTAAGTGCAGTGATCCTGCAGCCATTTCACATCCCGGTCCGTGGCCGAAGTATGAGTGGCATGGGCCTGTCCCAATGGCACCAAAGTCGTCGGCTCCAGCCATCGATGACCTTCCACATGACCGTCCGCAAATGAAAGGCGGCATGATCCATTATGGTAGCTGGCCGGGTAATCAATCATCCAGTAAGGATTGTTCGCTCCGGTTCCATCCGCGCGGCCGGTATTACTCATGTCAACGGTCAGTGAAGAATCGTTAATCGAGTCGCTGCGCTCGTCCAGGATCACATACATATCCGCCGGCTTCCGTATTTGCTTGAGCGTGGTAAAGATCTGATACAAAGTGCCGCCACCGCCGTCAAGCCAGGGGGCGGGTGGTGAATTCCCCATCCGGCCGTTCATCGATACACTGCGCACCAGCACACCCCGGTCTGAAGGACATTTATAAATTTTTGGCGCCGAAATATACCGGGCGAAGGCCGATTGTTTTGGGTCCACCAACAGCGAACCATTCGTTGCATCAAACGGATCTTGCATGTTTCCGACCACCCAACTCTGAAGGCCGGGCAACTGGTCATTGTTGTCATGGCAATACATGTTCCACGCCAGAACAAGCTGCCGATGGTTGCTCGTGCATTGCGCCCCGAGTGCCGAGGCTTTGGAACGACTCAAAACGGGAAGCAGCAATGCGGCCAGAACGGCGATGATGGCGATGACCACCAGCAGTTCAATGAGCGTGAAAGCCTGTCCGGGTGGGTTCCTGACGGGATGGCTCATGATTCCTTTCTAAACGCACTCCCATCAATGGAAAGTCAAGTTGGAATAAGTGGCATCGCACGGAGAGCCCGGATCACCGAAGATTCGAAGGCCGATGTAACCGGAGGTGAAGGTGGCATCCTTGACCCGCAAAACCGTGACATCCTTCAAGCGAACTTCGATCCAGGGCCCCCGCGCCGAGACTCCGATTTGTGCCGACTGGCCCAAGGAGGAAAAAATTCGTCCGTGGTAGGAAGCGATGACGGTTTGGTCGTCCATGTTCCCGGCAAGCCTCCTATACACGGCGAGCCGGCCCGGCCAGTTGCTGAAACCATCTGGAGTAAAGAGGACAATATAACCGTTGTCGGCATCCTGCATACGGATCGCCAGACTCGCTTCCCGATTGGTGGTGCCGACGACAGCCGACATGGTGATATCACGATATTCCTTACCTGAAACCAAGAGGCTGTCTCCCCCGATGCTATGTCCATGGATGGCGCCGTTGGTCCAACTCCATTGGTCCGGACTGCCGTTGATCACCGACCAATCGCTGGGAATGCCCTGGACCGGCCTTTCCGTGCGGTAGATGATGACGGTTGTTGTCGTCCCCGCCGCCATCAACACGCACGTGCCGAAAATGATTGCCGTTTTCGCTTTTGCCCAGGCCATAATTTTCAGTGCTCCTTTAATGAGGATTAGAGTCGAAGCCGAAGCCGCCATACCTTTGGCCAGCGCTACGGCCGTCACAGATTTGGCCAGCGTCACCGGCGCCGCTTGAACAGAATTGGTGGAAATGGTTCCGGCAAGGATGGCGGTGGTCGAGGAAATCCCGTGCTGGTTGAAGAAGCGGTGCAGCTTTTCCAAGGCGCGGCTCACACGCATCTTCGCCGCGCCCTCGCTCGTGCCCAATGCCGCGCCGATTTCCCTGAAATCCCGACCTTGAAAGAACCGTAGCACAACGGCATCGTGGTCCTTCTGGCCGAGCTTTTCCATCGCTGTGTCGAGCAGTGGCGCGATTTGCATCCAGGTTTCATCGGTAGTCGGTTCGTTCAACATCGTCTGCATGGGCGCCTCCTGTTCGCGGTGTTGCCGCCGCCGTTGAATAGTCAATGCGTTGGCGCTCGCGTAATGCGCCGTGCGGCAGAGCCAGCCGCTTAAAATGGTCTTCGGGCCGAGTGACGACGACTTGCGCGCCAGAATAATGAACACCGCCTGTGTGATTTCCTCAGCCAGTTGCGGATCACGGACTTGCCGCAACGCCACGGAATAAACCAGATTGACGTAACGTGAGACGAGCGCGGCAAACGCTTCCTCGGAATGGCGCCGGGCATATTCCCGCAGCAAGCTCAGGTCGTCATTCATGATTTCACTGATATATTTACGCCAAAGCCAAAAGGTAACAGGTTATTTTTAAGGCAACGCAGCGGCTTTCGGCAGAAAGCCGGATCTTCTTTTTGAGAAGTTGGCGGCGCTCTACCGAGACGCCGCTACGCGGAGCCGAATCGGCTTTTTACAAACACCGCTGTTTCCATTACTTTGGATTCGATTTATGAATGCCGCAGGTAAGACACTTTTACTCCTCGTCGGAATGAGTCTGATGCCTGCCGCACACACCTTCGCTGGTCCACCGTTCCTGACGGATGATCCGGAGCCGGTGGATTATCAACATTGGGAATTTTATCTCTTCGGCGATGGCGACCACGCCAGTCTGGACAATTACACCATCAACGGTCCGGCAATGGAATTGAATTATGGGGTGCTGCCCGACACGCAACTGCATCTGGTGTTGCCGATGACCACGGTGGGCGCCGATGGTGCGCCGACCGAGGTCGGTTTGGGCGACATGGAATTGGGTGTCAAATACCGGTTTGTGCATGAAACAGACGAATGGCCACAGATTGGGATTTTTCCGATGGCCGAATTGCCGGCGGGTGAGGCCAGCCGGGGTTTGGGCAATGGCCGTACCTGGTTTCGCCTGCCGTTGTGGCTGCAAAAGAGTTGGGGACCCTGGACGACCTACGGGGGCGGCGGTGCGGCCTTGAACTCCGCCCCCGGCCAGCGCGATTATCCTTTTGGCGGCTGGTTGTTGCAGCGCGATTTTGGCCCGCACCTCACGCTGGGCGGGGAGCTTTTTGCGCAGGGGCAGGACACGGACACCGACCGTGGTTTTGCCGCGCTCAACTTCGGCGGGTACTACAATTTCACCGAGCATTTCAGCCTGTTGTTCAGCGCCGGACACAGTGTGGCCGGCGACAGCCATTTGCTCTGGTATTTCGGACTTTACTGGACGTGGGGACCGGAAAAATCTTCCAAACCGTGAACCAAACAAGAAAGGAGAGAGATTATGAGCCTCTGGAAAAAAATCTGCGAACCGACGGGCGCCAACGCCAACATCCTGATTCGTCTGGTGGTGGGCGGCGTGTTTCTGAACGAAGGCATCCTCAAATTCCTGTATCCGGTGGCACAGGCGGCGGGCCGTTTTGCCAAGATTGGCATACCGTATCCCGATTTCTTCGGCCCGTTTGTGGCGACGGTGGAAACCGTTTGCGGAGTGATGGTCATTCTCGGCCTGCTGACGCGCCCGGCAGCCATCGCCTTGTTCATCGATATTTCCGTGGCGATTTTCACCACCAAAATCCCGGTCTTGTTGGGGCACGGTTTTCTCGGCTTTTCGTTGATGGACCTGCCGCACTACGGCTTTCTCAGCATGGTACATGAGGCGCGCACGGATTTCTCCATGTGGTTCGGACTGCTGTTCCTGCTGGTGACCGGGCCCGGGCGCTGGTCGGTGGACGCCCGGCTGGCAAAGACCTGAAGCTTATTTTCGATTTACAAAATACGATCTACGCGACGCTCCGCATGTCGCAAGACCCGTAAATCATAAAACGCATATCGTAAATTCAACCGGACATAATTTGCAATTCTTCGGCCAGCGAGTCTGTTTGGGACGCAACTTCAACCGCCACCATGAAGTTGCATGAAAGCGGAACGCCGATCACCGTATCGGCTTGGACCGCGCGATTTCGTTAACCGGGCCGAAAAGGTGTTCGGCGCTCCGGTGGCGGCGTGAAGTTACACCCGCCTATTTGTTGAGAACGATATCTTATATTGACAGGTGTGGAAATAACTGCTTTAATGCCTCCTCGACAGGAGCGGTCATGAAACGATTCTTGATTCTTTTGACGGCGGGTTGGCTTCTTTACCCAATCACAAACCACGGCGCGGAAACGGCGCAGGCGCGGCTGTATTGCATGTCTCTCCGATTTCAGCAAGGCACCGCGTATGGCGGCACCATGAATATAAGCACCATCGCAGGAACATCGTACAATGGTGAGTTGATGCCAACGTATTTGAGCGATGTTTCCGGCAATCCCTGGGGCAGCGGTCTGGTGCTCGTTTGGAGCGGCATGGGAGACAGTGGAAGCATTTACGTGAATTTACCGCTGGGAGTTGACGCAAACAACGATGGCTACGACGATTTCTTTGAAGTTTCGCAAGGCGTAAGCAATGGGAGCAGTTCTGGAACCTATTCCACCAAGACTGACTTTTCGGGGACCGTCACCGCCACCTGGAACCGCGCAGCCGGATCGGCAAGCGGTACTTGCGTGCTCAACTTGAATGACGATTTATGGGGAGATTTGGGCAATTTTACGTGTCCGTTCACCCTGATCGAATACACCGGCCCGATGACTTACACGCCCGGCTCGAACACGGTTTCGGCTGCCGTGAATCTGGCTCAGACCGGCAATCCCGCCAACACGTTGAAAGGGCCGATGGTCTTCGTCAAATCTTCCACCGACCGTTTTAACACACTCACCAATCAGCCCGGCGTGTGGACCAATGCTTCTTCGCAGACACTCAGTTTTGACAGTGAAATTTATTTGCGGGGCATTCCCACCTGGCCCACCAATTACGCCGGCTACGTCCACTTTGCCGACGGCGATCCGAGTACGGCAAGCTCGGATTACGATTGGTGGGTGCTATCCATCAATGACACGAACGATGCCAATGCCAACGGCATTCCGGATTTCAGCGACAACCCGGCCAGCATTGCCCCGCCGCATGCGCCCCGCCTGTCTCTGACGCCTGGCTCGACGAATCTGCTGTTAATGATCAGCGGCGACACCGGCCACACCAACCAAATCCAACAGATCAACTCCCTGACCTCAACCGATTGGCAGACAACGCAAACTTTCGTGCTGACCAACAGTACGCAGGTGATTTCCCTGCCGCTGCCATCCGGCAGTCCTCAGTTCTGGCGCGTGGTGGCGCAGTAAGCCGGTGGCTCTGGCTCCCAAAAAATTTCAGAGTTCACCCCGACTTTTTGCGGACACATTTCCCCACCGGGCGTTCCGCTCAGGGTCATTTGATGGCGAGTGGCGCGCCCGGTGCCTCGTTCCGCCCGGCAACGCGCCATGTACAATTCCCCTTCGGGGTGTAGATTGAGGCTGGTTTGTGCAAAACATTTATTGCACAACGGCAAAAATTGAGTAAAAAATGGATGAACGAAGGCTAATTCGCCAAGCGATGACCCGAAGCTTAACAGCAAACGCTAATGTCAGACGGCCCGCGCCAATCTCCGCGCCGCCGAAACAGGGGCTTTACGATCCGCAATTTGAACACGAGGCCTGCGGGGTGGGCTTTGTGGTCAACATGAAGGGGAAAAAATCCCACACGATTGTACGGCAGGCGCTGCAGGTGCTGCTCAATCTGGACCATCGCGGTGCGTGCGGGTGTGAAGCCAACACCGGCGACGGGGCGGGCATCCTGATGCAGACGCCGCATGAATTTTTGCAGGTGGCGGCGAAGGAAGCGAAGATTTCCCTGCCTTCGTTCCGCGAATACGGCGTGGGCATGGTGTTCCTGCCGCACGACGCCGCGCAGCGCGCCGAATGCGAACGGATTTTTGGCGACATTGTCACCGAGGAAGGCCAGCGCGTGCTCGGCTGGCGCACGGTGCCCACGAACAATGCCTCGCTGGGCGCCACCGCGAAGGCGTCCGAGCCGTTCATGCGGCAGGTGTTCATCGCGCGCAGTGCGAAGCTCGCTGATGACATGGCGTTTGAGCGGAAGCTCTACGTCATTCGCAAGCGGGTGGAAAATACGATCCGCTATTCCGGCAAGGTCAAGGGCGGCGAGTTTTTCTACCTCGCCAGCCTGTCGTACAAGACCGTCGTGTACAAGGGCATGTTGCTGACGGCGCAATTGGGCGAATACTATCCGGATTTGTCCCATCCGGCGCTGGCATCGGCGCTGGCCCTCGTGCATTCGCGCTTCTCCACCAACACCTTTCCGAGCTGGAACCGCGCGCATCCCTATCGTTATCTCGCGCACAACGGCGAAATCAACACGTTGCGCGGCAACATCAACTGGATGCACGCGGCCCAGTCGAATTTCGCCTGCGAACTTTTCGGCGATGACATCAAAAAAATCGCCCCGGTCATCAACACGGACGGCAGCGATTCGGCAATGTTCGATAATTGCCTCGAATTGCTCGTCATGGCGGGCCGCGAACTGCCGCACGCCATGATGATGATGATTCCCGAGCCGTGGGAAAATCACGAGAGCATGGACCCGGAACGCCGTGCGTTCTATGAATTCCATTCGTGCCTGATGGAGCCGTGGGATGGCCCGGCATCCATTGCGTTCACGGATGGCAAGGTGATTGGCGCGTGCCTCGACCGCAACGGGCTGCGTCCGTCGCGTTATTATGTCACCAAGGACGACCTCGTCATCATGGCGTCGGAGGCGGGTGTGCTGCCGGTGGAACCGGAACGGGTTTTGCAGAAAGGCCGCTTGCAACCGGGCCGCATGTTTCTCGTGGACATCGAGCAGGGCCGCATTGTGGCCGACGAGGAACTGAAGAATAAATTTGCCCGGGCGCATCCCTATCAGCAGTGGTTGAGCGAACACCATGTCCTGCTCGAAAGTCTGCCGGAACCGGGGTTTCAGACCGAACCCGGCCACCAGACGGTGTTGGAAAGGCAGCAGGCGTTTGGTTATACGTTCGAAGATTTGCGGTTCATCATCGGTCCGATGGCGAGCGATGGTGTGCAGCCGCTGGGTTCCATGGGCACGGACACGCCGCTGGCAGTGCTCTCGAACAAGCCGCAGTTGCTTTACAACTATTTCAAGCAGCTTTTCGCGCAGGTCACCAATCCGCCGATTGATCCGATCCGCGAAGAAATCATTACTTCGACCGAAACAATGATCGGCCCGCGGGGCAGCCTGCTCCAGCCGGCGCCTCAAAGCTGCGCGTTGATCAAGTTGAAGTACCCGGTGCTTACGAACGAAGAACTGGAAAAATTGCGCCGTGTGGAGGGCAAGACCTTCAAGAGTGCCACCTTGCCGATCCTGTTCTCAGCGGCCGATGGTACCAGGGGTCTGGAGGCCGCGCTCGACAAACTGTTTGCCGCGGCGGACCAGGCTATTGCCGGCGGCGCCAACATCGTGATTCTCTCGGATCGCGGCATTGACGCGCAACACGCGCCCATCCCGGCGTTGCTGGCGGTGTCCGGCCTGCATCATCATTTAATTCGGGCGGGAACACGCGGCAAAGTCGGCCTGGTGCTCGAATCCGGCGAACCGCGCGAGGTGCATCATTTCGCGCTGCTGATCGGTTACGGTTGCAGCGCCATCAATCCGTATCTGGCGTTTCAAACGCTCGACGACATGATTCGCGAGGGCTTGCTGCCCAAGCTCGACCATCCGACCGCCGTCAAGAAGTACATCAAGGCGGCGGTGAAAGGCGTGGTCAAAACGATGGCCAAAATGGGCATCTCGACCGTCCAAAGCTATCGCGGCGCGCAAATCTTCGAAGCCGTCGGCCTTAACAGCAACGTGGTGGACAAGTATTTCACCTGGACGCCATCGCGTATTCAAGGCGTAGGGATGGACGTACTGGCGGAGGAAGTTCTGGCGCGGCATCGCCACGCGTTCCCGAACCGGCCGCTCAATCCCGACTCGTCGGGACTGGAACCCGGCGGCCAGTATCAGTGGCGCTCGGACGGCGAATATCATTTGTTCAATCCGCAGACGATTCACAAATTGCAAATCGCCTGCCGCCTTAACAGCGAGAGAATTTACCGTGAATATGCCGGGTTAATCAACCAGCAGGCGGCGAACCTCTGCACCTTGCGCGGCCTGCTCGATTTCAAATTCGCGGAAAATCCGATCCCGATCGGCGAGGTCGAGACGGTCGAAGAAATTGTGAAACGGTTCAAGACCGGGGCGATGAGCTATGGCTCGATTTCGAAGGAAGCGCACGAAGCGCTCGCGGTGGCGATGAACCGCCTGGGCGGAAAATCCAATACTGGCGAAGGCGGCGAAGACCCCGATCGTTATGTCCCGCTGCCCAACGGTGATTCGAAGAATTCAGCCATCAAGCAGGTTGCGTCCGGCCGGTTCGGCGTGACGAGCCATTACCTCATCAACGCGCGTGAGCTGCAGATCAAAATGGCCCAGGGCGCCAAGCCGGGTGAAGGCGGCGAATTGCCGGGCCGCAAGGTGTACCCGTGGATTGCCAAGACCCGGTTTACCACGCCGGGTGTCGGTCTCATCTCGCCGCCGCCGCATCACGACATTTATTCCATCGAGGATCTGGCGGAGTTGATTCACGATTTGAAGAATTCAAATCGCGATGCGCGGGTGAGCGTGAAGCTCGTCGCCGAAATTGGCGTTGGTACGGTCGCGGCCGGCGTCGCGAAGGCGCACGCGGACGTGGTGCTGATCTCCGGCCACGACGGCGGCACCGGGGCGTCGCCGCTGTCGTCCATCAAGCACGCGGGCGCACCGTGGGAACTGGGCGTGGCCGAAACCCACCAGACACTGGTGCTGAACAATCTGCGCAGCCGTATTTATGTCGAGACGGACGGCCAGTTGAAGACCGGTCGCGACGTGGCCGTGGCCGCGCTGCTCGGCGCGGAGGAATTCGGTTTTGCCACCGCGCCACTTGTGGTGCTCGGTTGCATCATGATGCGCGTCTGCCATTTGAACACCTGCCCGGTCGGGGTGGCCACGCAGGACCCGCGTTTGCGGGCACGGTTTACCGGCGAACCTGAACACGTTGAGAATTTCATGCGGTTTGTAGCGCAGGAGCTGCGCGAAATCATGGCCAAACTCGGCTTCCGCACGCTCAACGAAATGATTGGCCGCACGGACAAATTGATTCCGTGGAAGGCCATTGAGCATTGGAAGGCGAAGGGACTCGACCTGACCCCGATTTTGCATCAGCCGGAAGTCGGGCCGGAAGTCGGACGTTACCGGCAGATTGACCAGGAGCACGGCATCGAGAAATCGCTGGACGTGACGAAGCTGCTCGGCATCTGCGAGCCGGCCATCGAACGCGGCGAGCGCGTCCACGCCGATTTGCCCATCCGGAATGTCAACCGGGTCGTCGGCACGATCGTCGGCAGTGAAGTGACGAAAAAACAAGGTCCGAACGGTTTGCCAGAGGACACGATCCATCTGAAATTCACCGGCAGCGCCGGCCAGAGTCTCGGCGCGTTCATGCCCCGGGGAATGACGATTGAACTCGAAGGCGACGCCAACGACTATTTCGGCAAGGGCTTGAGCGGCGGCAAAATCATTGTTTATCCGCCGAAAGGTTCGACTTTTGTCGCGGAGGAAAACATCATCATCGGCAACGTGGCGCTTTACGGCGCGACGAGTGGCGAAGTGTTTGTGCGCGGCATGGCGGGTGAGCGTTTTGGCGTGCGCAACAGCGGTGTGGATGCCGTCGTGGAGTCCATCGGCGATCACGGTTGTGAATATATGACGGGGGGACGCGTGGTGGTACTGGGCAAAACCGGCCGCAATTTCGCCGCGGGCATGTCCGGTGGCATCGCCTATGTGCTGGATGAAGCCGGTGATTTTCCGACGCGTTGCAATCAGGCTCTGGTCAGCCTGGAAAAACTCGAGGACGCGGATGAAATCGAGGCGGTTTGGAAATTGATCCAGCGCCATCAAACTTATACCCGGAGCGAGCGTGCGGCCGGAATTCTCGGTGAATGGAAAAAGCTGGTGCCGAAATTTGTGAAGGTGATGCCGAAGGATTATGCGCGCGTGTTGCAGTCCATGAAAAAGGTACAGTCGCAGGGCTTGAGCGGCGACGAGGCCATCATGGCTGCATTCGAGGAAAACATTCGTGACGTCGCGCGCGTCGGCGGCGGTTAATGGTAATTCAGCCATCAAACCCGATTTATAAATGGGAAACCCACGAGGATTTTTAGATTATCTGCGCGAACTCCCGGCGGACCGTCCGCCGAACGAACGTGTCGCCGATTGGAAGGAATTTCACTTCCACATGGAGGAGAAAAAACTTCGCGAGCAGGGCGCACGCTGCATGGACTGCGGCATCCCGTTCTGCCACACCGGCACACTGCTCAGCGGCATGGCCAGCGGCTGCCCGATCCACAATCTGATCCCCGAGTGGAACGATCTGGTTTATCGCGGCCTCTGGAAGGAAGCGCTCGAACGGTTGCACAAGACAAACAATTTTCCTGATTTCACCGGCCGCGTTTGTCCGGCGCCATGCGAAGGCTCGTGCGTACTCGGCATCAACAATCCGCCGGTCACCATCAAAAACATCGAGTATGCCATCTCCGAAAAGGCCTGGGCGGAAGGCTGGATTGTGCCTGAGCCGCCAAAGGTTCGCACCGGCAAAAAGGTCGCCGTCGTCGGTTCCGGCCCGGCGGGACTTTGCGCTGCCGCCCAATTGAACCAGGCCGGCCACCTCGTGACGGTTTTTGAGCGAGCCGACCGTCCGGGCGGGTTGCTCATGTACGGCATTCCGAACATGAAACTGGACAAGGAGCAAGTCGTGCTGCGCCGCATTAAACAAATGGAAGCCGAAGGCATCAAATTCGTGTGCCATACGGAAGTCGGAACAAATTATCCGGCGCAGAAATTGTTGAAGGAATTTGATGCCGTGATCCTGGCCACGGGCGCCACCCAGCCGCGCGATTTGCCGGTTCCCGGGCGGGAACTTAAAGGTGTTTGTTTCGCCATGGATTTTCTCACCGCGAATACCAAAAGCGTCCTGGACGGCCGGAAAAACGGCAATTTTATCTCCGCCACCGGCAAAGACGTCGTCGTCATCGGCGGTGGCGACACGGGTACGGACTGCGTGGGCACCGCGATGCGCCACGGTTGTAACAGCCTGGTGCAGGTGGAAATCCTGCCGCAGCCGCCGGCGGACCGCGCCCAGGACAATCCGTGGCCGGAATGGCCGAAGGTTTATCGCCTCGACTACGGCCAGGAGGAAGCCGCGGCGAAGTTCGGCGCCGACCCGCGGGTCTATCTGACGACCGCCACCCGGTTTGAAGGGGACGCTCACGGCCAGGTCAAGGCCGTCCATACCGTGCAGGTCCAATGGGAACGAAACGAAAAAGGACAGTTCATTCCCAAAAACGTTCCTGGCACGGAAAAGGTTCTGGCCACGCAACTCGTACTGCTGGCCATGGGTTTTCTTGGACCGGAACAGCCGTTGTTGGAAGCGTTGGGCGTCGAGCGCGACGCGCGCAGCAACGCCCGGGCCGAATTCGAGAAATACACGACGAATCTCAAAGGTGTCTTTGCCTGCGGCGATTGCCGACGCGGCCAAAGCCTGGTGGTGTGGGCGTTCAACGAGGGGCGCGGCGCGGCGCGCGAGTGTGACCGGTATTTGATGGGACAGACCGATTTGCCATGACTAACGGTTGCCCTGAGAAAACAATTTTGCTATTTATCCCGCCATGGCGCACGCTGACCGCATGACGCAGCCGCTCGCGCTCGTTTTTTACGAGAAGTTGATGCCGGGCAGCCAATTGGTGAACCGGCTGCAGGATTTGAATTATCGCGTCCAGGCGGTCAACGATTTGGCGTCGCTGCAGCAATGTGCGCGCAGTGAAGGCCCCTTGTTGGTGATAGTGGATCTGGCGGGCCGGGAGGAGGTTTGCCGCGCCATTGCCGCGTTGAAGGCCGATGCGGCCACGCAGCACATCCCCGTCATCGCCTTTGCCGGTGATCAGGCAGCGGAATGGCAGGCGGCGGCGCAAAAAGCCGGGGCGAACCTGGCGGTCAGCGAGGCCGCCATCATTAATTACCTGCCCCAGTTGCTCAATCAGGCCCTGCAGCTGGAGTAAGGTCTCTGGTTAATCAAGTGTTAAGATTGTGTTAAAGCGTGTTAAAAAGTTGTGCTTGACGCGGACACAATAACTATTTATTCTCGCGTTATAGGCATGAGTGCACCTGAAAAGTGACGACAGACACGGCTGGACTTCAGTCGTGTCTTTTCGCTTCGATGAGTTGCGCCTGGGAAGTCAGGAGAGATTATGGCCAGTGGCAAAGTCAAGTGGTTCGATAATAAAAAAGGGTTTGGGTTCATCGCCCAAAATTCCGGGCAGGACGTCTTTGTGCATCATTCGTCTATTGTCGGCACGGGATTTAAAACACTGAATGAGGGAGACGATGTCTTGTTTGATGTCGTCGTCAGTGACAAAGGGTTGAAAGCCCAGAACGTTCAGCGCGTGCATCAGCAGTAACGACTGCCGCCGTCGGAATTTAGTTTGTGTGCGCGACCCCGAGGATTTGTGTTAGCCGACGGCGGTTGAAGGGGTAATGTGTCTTCATGCCGGATTCAAAAGCAACACGCGTCTCCAGCCTCTATCTGCATGTGCCGTTCTGCGCGCAGAAATGCGCGTACTGCGCCTTTTATTCGGAGCCTTCAACCGGCGATCTGATTAATCGGTATATCGCCGTGCTCGTGCATGAGCTGGAGATCGTGGCGGATGATCTCCGGCCGGAAACAATCTTCTTCGGTGGCGGCACACCGTCGCTGCTTAACCTTCGCCAGTGGGAACAAATCCTTCGGGCCATGGAACGGCTGAATCTGCTCGGGGCAGCGGAATTCACCGTTGAATGCAATCCGGCCACCGTTTCGGCGGACAAAGCCAAATTACTCCGAGACTTCGGCGTCAATCGCATTTCGATGGGTGTGCAATCCCTCGACGAGGCCTTGCTCAACCGCCTGGGCCGGGTTCATTCGCGGGAGATGGTCTTCAAATCGTTCGACATCCTGCGCCGGGCCGGTTTTGACAATCTCAACCTCGACCTCATGTTTGCCATTCCCGGCCAGACCCTGGAAGTCTGGCGTGCCACTTTGACCGAGGCGCTCGCGCTCGGTAGCGAGCATTTGTCCAGTTATGAAGTCATCTACGAGGACGATACGCCGCTGTTTGCGCAATTAAAAGCCGGCGAATTCGACGTGGACGAAGATTTGGCCTGCGCGATGTATGAAGAACTCGTTGACGGCGCAACCGCCGCCGGTTTCCGGCAATACGAGATTGCCAACTTTGCACGTGGATCGAAGTCCAATACGTCCACAGTCCAGAGTCTACAGTCCGTGCCCGAAGGTGGCATGACTGAGGACTGTGGACTGACGACTGTGGACATCCCCGCCTTTGCCTGCCGCCACAACGTGAATTATTGGCGTGGCGGTTCGTTTTACGGCCTGGGTCCCAGCGCGACGAGCTATGTGCGCGGCGTTCGGACGAAAAATTGGGCCAACACGCAGCTTTACTGCGAGCAGTTGGGAAAAGGAAACCGCGCCATCGAATCCCGCGAAGAACTGCCGCCGTTGAGACGCGCCGGGGAAACCGCCGCGTTCGGTCTGCGGATGGTCGCCGGCTGGCCGTTTGAAGAATTTCAACGTACGACAAATTTTGACCTGCGCCGCGAATGGTCGGCGGACATGAATCAACTGGCGGATCGCGGCTGGGCAAAGATTTCGCCGGACCGCTTTCACCTCACGCCCCGGGGGTTGCGTTTCGCGGATGCCGCGGCAGAAATGTTCCTTCGTTGAGCTTTTCTGGTAGGGCAGAGCTGCCGCTCTGCCCTAATCCCGTCCCCGGCAAGGATGGGGAACGAGTGAAAGTCGAGGCGGCGCAGCAGCGCCGCCCTACCTTGGAGTCAACCGAGTGGTAACCGGACGGTGAAAGTGGACCCGACATTTTCCCTGCTTGAAACTTCGATGGTCCCACCATGCGCTTCGACAATCGCCTTCGAAATCGCCAGTCCCAGCCCGGCGTTACCATTGGAGGTTGTTCGTGATTTGTCGCCCCGATAAAATCGCTCAAACACGTGGGGCAGATCCTCACCGGAAATTCCCGGCCCCGTGTCGCTGACCGTCAACACGGCGAGCCCGGCCGAGGCTTCCAATTTGACGCGAACTTCGCCGCCCGGCCGGTTGTATTGAATGGCATTAACCAACAAGTTGGTAATGACCAGCGCCAAACGTTCGGCATCGCCGATGATTTCAACCGGGGCCAGCCCGGTCAGGATATTCACATTACGCTGACTGGCAATGGGTTTCATTTGTTCGGCACACTCGTTTACCGTTTCGGCCAGATTAAAGCACAACCGTTTCAGGGTTTCCTGGCCCGTGTCGAGCCGTGCCAGTTCCAGCAATGATTCAATCAAGCGACGCATCCGCTGGGCCGAACGCTGGCAGGCTTCGATCGTCTCGCGATATTCGGCCGGGCTGCGCTCGCGGTTTAAGGCGGTCTGGGTTTGCGTCAGTACCACCGAAACCGGTGTGCGCAATTCATGCGCAGCATCGGCGGTGAATTGTTGTTGCTGGGCAAACGCGGTTTCCAGCCGGGCAAAAGTGGAGTTTAAAACACTGGCCAACCGGCCCAGCTCGCTTTCGGTTTCGGCGACGTTGATGCGTTGCGTCAGGTCGCCGGCGGAAATCTTCACGGCGGCGGCGCTGATGCCGTCAATCGGTCGGAGAGCGCGCCCCACCAGCCACCCGCCGCCGACAAGGCCAACCAGCAAAATAGCCGTACCGACAGCGGTGAGCCGCCAGGCCGTCAGCCGAAGATCCTTCAATTCCGGCGCCAGACTGCGACCGACTGTGATTTGTTCGCCCAGTGGGAATGTGCTATGAATTTCGCGAAAACCGTCCAAGGTCCGCACGTCGACGGGCTCGGCAGCTTTCATTGCAGTCATGTGCGTTGGCACGGCACCCTCCCGGGCGATTTCATCGCCATATCGTGACCAAACGACATAATAAAAATTCTGACCGTCATTCGTACCAAAAAAATGTTCGGCCCAAGCCGACAGTTGGAACTGATTCGTTGGTCGCGGCAGTTCGTTGTCAAGTCCGGCCCCCATGGGAGGGCCTTCCGGGGGCCGGTCCGGTGGTGGTGGACCGAAACCGGGCCTGTGGGGCGGTGGATGAAGTGCGTCAGTAATGAGATGCAGGCGCATGTTCAACTCATCGTCCACCTTGCGAAGCACCCGCCCTCGCTCAAGTTGATACGCCGTGAAACCAAACCCCGCCAGCACAACCACCAGGATAAGACCGTACCAGAGTTGCAATCGCCACTTGATGGATTTGAAAATCTTCATTCGATGCAATAGCCATGGCCGCGCCGGGTAGTGATGAAATCCGCGCCCAGTTTTTTGCGGACATTGGAGACATGGACATCCAGCAGGTTGGAGAGCGAGCTGTCGTTTTCGTCGAACAGATGCTCATAAAGTTGCGTCCGGGTAACGACTTCGCCCCGATGCCGGGCGAGAAATTCCACGAGCGAATATTCACGCGCGGTCAACTCGACCGGTTTGCCCTTGAGTGAAACCTTCCGTGCCGCGGTATCAATTGTTATGTCGCCGATTTCGATGATGTTGGTGGTCTGGTTCGCGCTGCGGCGGATGAGAGCGCGCAGGCGGGCGAATAATTCCGGCAAATCAAATGGTTTGATCACGTAATCGTCCGCGCCGGTGTCGAGGCCTTTGACGCGATCGCGCGATTGGTCCCTCGCGGTAAGCATCAGCACCGGTGTCTTTTTGGTTTTGCGGAGGCGTTTGAGGATTTCCCAGCCGTCGAGCCTGGGCAGCATCACGTCCAGTACGATGGCATCATAATCGTAGCTCTCGGCATTGAACAGGCCGTCCTCGCCGTTGTTGGCGCTGTCCACGGCGTAACCTTCCTCGCGCAACGCCTGGGCCAGGCTGCGCAGCAGGTCCGGTTCGTCTTCGACAATCAGGATTCTCATGCGGGCTGCGGCTGCGGCTGATTTAACACAACCGCGGTCTGCCGTCACTCTCGCAGGCGCAACCTTAAGGGAAGATGAAGGTGCGAAGCGAAAAAACTTCAAAAAATTTCCGGCTTCACGTTTCCTTAAGGTGCGTTCGGGTAAATTGCCTCAAAAGAAAAAATCACACCGGCAAAAAAGAAAGTGAGCACAACATGAAAACCACAATGAAAACCATGCTGACACTGCTGGCGCTTGGCGCGTCAGCCTTCCTCATCAATGCCCAGGACGCTGGCGGACCACCTCCAGACCGTGGTCCAGGCGGAGTTGGTCCCCGGCATCGCCCGCCGCCCCTGCCGCTCGTTCTGGCGCTGGATGCCAATCACGATGGCGTGATTGATTCCAACGAAATCGCCAACGCCAGCGCGGCGTTGTTGACGCTGGACAAAAACGGCGATGGTCAATTGACCAAGGACGAATATCTGCCGCCGCTGCCGGCCAACGTGCCGAAGGACGCCCCGCGTCCGCCGCTCCCGGCGATCGTTAAGGCGCTCGATGCCAACGGCGACGGGGTGATTGACGCGACTGAAATCGCCAATGCACCGGCGGCCTTAAAGGCGCTGGATAAAAACGGCGACGGCCAATTGACGCCCAATGAATTCATCGGGCCGCGTCCGCACATGGGCCCCCCTCGCGAAGGAGGTCCAAACGCTGACAATAGCACCCCGCCGCCCGGTGATAACGGCCAGTCCTCCGGGCCGCCTCCGGACCAGCAATAGATTTCCGTTCGAGTGAACGGATCGGCGGCGGATTGACGCAAAAGCCGGTGTGACGCGATCAATCCGCCGCTTCTTGAATTTTGCCACCGGCAATTTCAATTCCTTTACCCAACCGCTGCATCGCCAGAATACCGGCCAGGATGGAAATGGCCCCGCACGTTACGTAAGGCAGCATCGGGACCTGCAGATAAAATGTCGCGGCGAAAATGGGGCCAACAATACGCGCCAGGGCGCCGGCGCTTTGGGCCACGCCAATAGTGGAGCCCTGTTCGTTGGCCGGTGCGAGGTTCGACAGCAGGCCAAAGACCGGCGGTCGCGTCAGGCTGGAGCCAATGGCCAGCAACGCCAACGCCAGCAGCATTCTAATCCACGGCCAGTCGGCGAGACGCAAAACCGCCAGCCATTTTAATTGGCCGTCGCCTTTAATAAACGGCAGCAATGCCAGACTGATACCGGTCAACACGAGACTGAACGCAATCAGTCTGGGTTCGCCGAATTTGTTCACCAACCTCCCAATGGCACCACCCTGGATGAATGCTCCGATGATGCCGCAAAAGACGAAAAGCGAAATCACGGTTGTGGCCGGTTTGGTCTCGTCCACGGTGATCCCAAGGTTGAAATTGTCGTTCACCAGCAAAGGCAGGGTGCTTTCAAAACAACTGAAGGCGAACGTGGCCAGGAAAAAAATCAGGATGAGCAGGCCGATTTTCGGCTGGGACAGCGTGTGTCCCCATTGCTTCAGGCGCGGGCGGCGGGTGGTTGGGTTGGAATCCGGTTTCCAGCTTTCGGCGAGAATGCAAAAGGCCAGGAGGAAATTGGCTGCGCACAGCGCTGCCGCCGTCCAACCGGGACCGGTTGCGCCAAAAAGCTTCAGGGCGACGCCGCTGATGGCCGGGCCGAAAATGAATCCCAGCCCGAACGCCATGCCAATCAAACCCATCCGTTTGGAACGCTGTTCCGGCGGTGTGATGTCGGCGATGTAAGCCTGGGCAACGGTGATGTTCCCCCCGCAAGCGCCGGCGAACAGGCGGGAGATGAACAATGCCCAGAGCGCGGCAGCGTGATTTTCAAACCCGGACCCGATGGCAAACAGGACGTACGAAAACGCCGCGCCGGCGGTGCTGATGAGCAGAATCGGGCGGCGTCCGTGATGATCAGACAACCGGCCCCAAATCGGGGCGAAGAGGAATTGCATGGCCGAAAACGAGGCGATGATGGCACCGATGACAAAACCGCCCGCGCCGTAATGCCGGCTGTAAATCGGCACCAGCGGCACGACGATGCCGAAACCGATGAGGTCAATGAAGACCGTCAGGAAAACGACGAGCAACGATGGCTTGCGATTCATTCCTATGTAAATTTAAACGTTAAGTTTTAAGTTTTTCGGCCTCCAACTCAAAGTTAAAAACACAACTTGAAAACTTCACCGGTGATCGTAATATCCACCGGTCGTGAGCAAAACCCGCTGGGCGGTTGCGGTTCAGTCGAAGAATATCCCTCTGGATCTGGAACTTTCCACGGCCATCTGTCAGTGCCTGCAACAACTGGGGCATCAGGCGATTTTGGTGCAGGACGGGGAGCCGGCCGGGTTTGAAGCGGATGTACTGTTGCTATTGACCTACCTCGGCAATTTTCCGGCGTATTGCCGAAGGTTGAAAAGCTGCGGCTCACAACGTCCCAAAACCATCTTGTGGCAGGTGGATCCGTTGCCGCCGGAAACTCTGCCGCCGGCAGCGGAGGCCGTCGGGCTTAAGGCCACCCGCTGGAAGGACCGGTTCCGGCTGCACCAGTCCACCGCGGCAATGCCGCGTTGGAAAAAAAACTGCACGTTGTTCCGGCTGCGCGCATGGGCCAACAAACAATGTTCCGCTCCTGGTTACCGCAAAGCCACCCGGCTCATCCAACGCTGCGTCGGGGGAGAATTCGACTGGATGAAGGTCCGCGGGGTGATGGAAGCATGGCGGAGGATTCTGGACGCATGGCGGGAAGGATGGTTGGATCAGATTGCCGTCAGCACAAACCCGCGTCGGCGTTTCCTCGCGAGCCGGGGGATTACCGCGCCGTTCATTCCGGTGGGAGCGCATGAGGCAATGGGCCGCGACCTGGGCCGGCCGCGGGACATCCCGGTTGGTTTTCTTGGCAACGTAAAGCACAGCCGGCGCACGGAAATGCTCGAGCGATTGAGCAAACGCCTGAAGGAAAAGAACATCCCGTTCGCCCGGATGGTGAACGGTTGCTACGGCGAGAAACGCTGTGAATGGCTCAACCGCACCCGCATCCTGCTCAGCCTGCACAATTATTCCTGGGACCCCGCGTGGATCCGCCTTTTGATTGCAGCGCGATGCGGAACACTGGTGGTGAGCGAACCGATGAAGGACGAGCACCCGATGATCGCGGGTGTCCATTATGTTGCCGCCGCCGCGGATGAGATGCCGGAGGTCATCGGCAAACTGCTCGACGACCCGGCGAAAATTCGTCAGCTTACGTCCGCCGCTGCCGACCTGTGCCAGCACGAATTAACGCTCCTGCGCGCAACGGAAAAATTGATCGATTTGGGCGAAACCGTAAATCCAGAGAGGCTGGCCCGGCTATGACCAACGTCCTTTCGTGACGGAGGAATTGACTCTGGAAAACATGCTCCCCAAAATGCCAATCCACACTTTGAACAAAGAGTTGATGATCGACACGTATCGTCCTTCGCTGGGGCCCGAAGAACTGCAAGCCGTCGCCTCGGTTTTTGACAGCCGGTGGCTCGGGCTTGGTCCAGTTACCGAAAAATTCGAGTGCCGACTGGCGGAATTCCTGGAATGTAAATACGTCGTTGGCGTCGGACACGGCACTGCGGCGTTGCATCTGGCGCTGGACGTGCTCGGGCTGGCGCCGGGCGACGAGGTGATTGTCCCGTCGTTGACGTTTGTGGGCTCGGTGCAGGCGATCCGGATGTGTGCCGCAACGCCGGTGTTCTGCGAGGTGGATCCGGACACGCTGAACCTGGACCTGCCGGACGCCGCCGCGAGGATCACCCCCCGGACCCGCGCTATCATGCCGGTGCATTTCGCCGGACTGCCTTGCGACCTGGATCCGTTGTGGGAAACCGCTCGCCGGCGCGGTATCCACGTCGTGGAGGACGCCGCGCACGCCTTTGGGAGCCGGTATCGCAACCATCCGGTCGGGGCCGCCGGTGATCTGGTCTGTTTCAGTTTTGACACCATCAAGAACATCACCTGCGGCGAAGGCGGGGCGGTGGCCACGAACAACGAGACGTGGGCCCGGCGCATCCGGCACCGCCGCCGGTTAGGGATGGAGATGGATTTTGAGCCCCGCACGGCGGCGGAAGCCAACTGGCAATATCAGGTAGTCTCGCACGGGTTCCGCTACCATATGTCCGATCTCCATGCCGCCATCGGCCTCGTTCAGATGGAGAAATTTTCCGTTTTCCAGCGGCGAAAACGTGAGATCATGGAGCGCTACGACGCAGCGTTCTCGGAACTTCCCGGCATCGAAGTCCTCCAGCATGACCTGGAAACAACCTGTCCTTGGGCCTGCATGCTCAAAATTCTCGACGGGCGCCGTGATGCGTTTCGCGAGCAACTCCGGCAAAAAGGAATCAATACGCTGGTGCAATTCATCCCGAACCACCTCCAGCCCGCATTCGCCTCCGGCCGTTCGAATCTACCGGTGACGGAGCGGCTCTTCGGGCAAATCGTCTCTCTGCCGTTTTTTGCGGAGATGACGGACGCCGACGTGGACGCAGTCATTCAGGCCGTCAGCGTTTTTACAAAAAATTCCGCATGCGAGACGGTGTGTTGTGGATTCAAGACCTGAATGAATACACCTGACAAACCATTGCTCATCCTGGGAACCGGAACGTTCGCAGTTGAGATTGCCGACGTGGCGTCCGAGGTGCCGGGATTCATCGTGGCAGGCTTTGTGGAAAATCTGGATCGCTCGCGCTGTCGTGAACGGTTGGAAGACAAACCGGTGTTCTGGGTGGATGATCTGGGAAACAGCATCGGCACGCACTGGTTTGTTTGCGGATTGGGTACCACCCATCGCAGCCGTTTCACGGAGCAGGTGCAACAGATGGGGGGCGGGTTTGTGTCGCTCGTGCATCCGAGTGCCCGGATTTCCGCGAGCAGCTCGCTCGGTGCAGGTTGCGTTATTCATCCGGGCGCAATTGTGGCCGGACACTCCCGCTTGGGAAACCACGTGTGCGTGAACCGCGGCGCCACCATCGGACACCATACCACGGTTGACGACTTCGTCACGATTGGGCCGGGAGTTAACCTGGCGGGCAACTGCCGGATTGGCCGGGCCACGTATATCGGCATCGGCGCCACGATTATTGACAACCTGACAGTAGGTTCGCAATCGGTGGTCGGAGCCGGCGCCGTGGTGACGAAGGCTGTCCCGGACAAGGTCCTCGTCGTCGGCGTGCCGGCTAAAGTAGTCAAGGAAGGGATCGACGGGAAATAAACTGATCCAAATTCAAACCACCGAACTCATGCAACCCTTGATTATCAACGCGGCCATCACCGGCATGGTTCCGATGCCATCGGACAATGCGTCGCTGCCCGTGACGGTCAAACAGATTATTGCTGAAGCCCGCCGCTGCGCCGACGCCGGTGCTTCTATCATCCACGTCCATGCGCGGGGTGACGATGGCGCGCCGACCTGGCAGAAGGAAATCTATCAGGATATTATAGACGGCATCCGGTCCAGTTGTCCCGGGCTGTTGATTTCTGCATCCACCAGCGGGCGTCTCTGGTTCGAGTATGAAAAACGTTCGGAGGTGTTGGATTGTCGGCCGGATTTGGCTTCCCTGACACCTGGTTCGTTGAATTTTTCCACGGCCGCGTCGGTGAACCCGCCGCAAATCATCCGCCAATTGGCCGCCGCCATGCTGGAACGCGGCATCATGCCCGAGTTGGAGTTTTTTGAGATCGGCATGATTGATTACGTGCGCGATTACCTGATCCCCAAAGGTTTCATCCGGAGTCCGCACTACGCGAATCTGCTTCTGGGTTCGCTGGGCACGATGGCCGCGTCCGCCCGCAATTTAGCCCACATGGTGGAAGCGCTGCCGACGGGCACGGTGTGGTCGGCTGCCGGCATCGGTCGCTTTCAATCTCCCATCCACAATCTGGCCATCCAAATGGGCGGTCATGTGCGAGTCGGTCTGGAAGACAATCTTTGGATGGACGCGGAAAAAACCGATCCGGCCACCAACGTCCGGCTCATCGAACAGGTCGTCCGGGAGGCGGAAGCCGCTGGACGTCCCATTGCCAGCCCGGCCGTCGCGCGGAACATTATTGGTATACGCAAGGAAACCCGGGTCATTCCCTTTGTGCCTGACCGGATAGCCGCCGTCAAAAGTGCCCGGCGGCGAATAACTCTGTGAATTGGCTGCGAATGGATGTTTGGAATTACCGCTTGTTACTGGTTCAAATTCGCGGTCTCCTGTTCCAATGATTGATTCCGTTTCCGAGACCGCCGGTGCCACCGCCGATTTGAAAAAGGCGCGGCGCCAAAAACCCGCACTCCGCAATCCGGAATCCGCACTTGCGGATCGCTTGCCGCCGCATTCCCCCGAAGCCGAGCAAGGCGTGCTCGGTTGCGTGCTGCTTTCGCCGAATGAGTGCATGGGGGAGTGCGTGGAAAAACTCAAGGACGGCAGGGAGGTTTTCTACGACCTGCGGCACCAGACTATTTTCGAGACGTTGGTGGCCATGTATGACACGCGGGAGGCGATTGACGTCATCACGCTGCAACAACGACTCAAGGACAAGCAACTGTTGGAACAAATCGGCGGGATTGCGTATCTGGCGCAACTGCAGGATGCCGTGCCGAGCGCGGCGAATCTTTCCTATTACCTCGACATCGTCCGGGAAAAATTCCTGCTGCGGAAGATGATCCAGACCTGCACCGACGTCGTCGGACGGGTTTATGATTATGAAGGCGAGGTGGACGCGCTGCTGGATGAAGTGGAGCGCGATGTTTTAAGAATTTCCGAATCGCGCGCGCAAAGCGACGTGCTGACGACCAAGGATTTGGTCAACAAGGCCATCGGCACGATTGAAAACTTTTTCAGCCGCAAAGGAACGCTCACCGGCCTGGCCACGGGCTTTGCGGATTTGGACCGGATGACGGACGGTCTGCATGGCAGCGAGATGATCGTCATCGCGGCGCGGCCGAGCATGGGCAAGACGTCACTGGCGATGAACATCGTGGAAAACGCGGTCCTGGAGCAAAAATTGCCGGTGGGTGTGTTCAGCCTGGAAATGAGCGCGGAAGCGCTGGTATTGCGCATGATGTGTTCCATCGCCCGGGTGAATTTGCGGAGCATCCGCGAGGGGTTCATGAGCGAATCGGACTTCCCCAAACTGACCAGCGCGGCCGGCAAACTGGCAAACGCAAAGCTGTTGATTGACGATACGGCTGCCCTCTCGATCTTGCAGCTCCGGGCACGGGCGCGGCGCATGTGGCAGCAACATGGCATCAAGCTTTTTGTGGTTGATTATTTACAGTTATTGCATTCTACTGGCCGCCGAGCACAGGAAAACCGGCAGCAGGAAATTTCGGACATCTCCAGCGGCCTCAAGGCGCTGGCGAAGGAATTACAGGTGCCGGTGCTGGTGCTCAGCCAGTTAAACCGTGAACTCGAACGGGACAAAAGCCGCAAGCCGCGGCTGTCGGATTTGCGGGAATCCGGCGCGATTGAACAGGATGCCGACCTGGTCGGTCTGTTGTACAAACCTAACGCGGGTGACGATGAAGAGGCCGCATTCGGCGAGGAAGCCGATGGTGTGCCGGTCAATTTGCTGATTGCCAAACAACGAAACGGCCCGACGGGCGATATCAATCTGACATTCTTGAGGCCTTACACGCGATTTGAAAGCGCAGCCAAAGTCAGCGATGAAGATGTGCCGGTGGACCGATAGACGATGAAATTATTTTTTCGCCTTTTCGGGATATGCCTCCTGCTGGGCTGCGCGCCGGCCGTGTGGTCGCAAACTGCCGGGCTTAAAATTGACCGCGTGGACATCAAATACGTCGGCCCGGCGTCCGTCAGCGAACAATTCATCCGTTCCAACATCCGGCTCAAGGCGGGAGACTTCTACATTGCCAGCGCTTCCGAGGCGGACATTCGCAGCCTCTATGCCACGGGACAGTTTTATAACATCCGGGTGAGCCTGGATCAGGCCAGCGATGGGGGCGTGGTGCTGACGTATATCGTGCAGGCCCGCCCGCGCCTGACGGAGATTAAAATCGATGGCAACAAAAAACTGAGCGCCTCGAAAATCCGGAAGAAGATCACCGCCAAGGTCGGCCAGCCGTTGGACGAACAAAAACTGTTCACCGACAGCCAGGAGATCCAGAAACTTTATGAAAAATACGGTTATGCCGGCACCAGGGTCAAATACGTGGTGGACGTGGATGAAAACGCCGGGCGCGGCACGGCGACGTTTCAAATCACCGAGCAGCCGAAGGTCAAAATTGTAAAAGTTGAATTTATCGGCGCGGCGGCATTTTCCCAGCGGGAACTGCGCAAGCAACTCAAAACCCGGCAACGCTGGATGTTTTCATGGCTGACGGGCAGCGACGTGTACAAGGAGGACCAGTTCGCGGATGACCAGGACGCGCTCGTGGAATATTACCGCAGCCACGGTTACCTGGATTTTGAAATCAAGGACGTAAAACTTGAGCATCCGACGCCCAAAACCATGGACATCCGATTTTTCATTTTCGAAGGCCGGCAATACAAAGTCGGCTCGGTCAAGTTCACCGGCAACAAGATTTTCAACGACGCGCAGTTGCGTCAAGGGCTCCAATACGTTCACGATTTCGAGCGGGAGCGGGGCAAGCTCGGCCCGCATGGATTGCCAATGGATGCGGGCGATATTTTTACTCCCGACGGCCTCGACAAGGATGTGACGGCGGTCGAGGATTTTTACGGCAGCAAGGGATACATTAATGTGAAACAAGGTCCCGCGCTCCAGGTTCTGCGCGTGCCGAACGTCGATACCGGCACGATGGATCTGGAATTTCAAATTGACGAGGGCCACAAGTATTACGTCGAGCGCATTGATATCCACGGCAACGTCAAGACCAAGGACAAGGTCATCCGGCGCGAACTGGCCATCTCCCCCGGCGAGGTCTTCGACATGGTGCGGGTCAAAATCAGCAAGCAACGCCTCGAAGGGCTCCAGTATTTCGACAAGGTGGACATGAACCCGGAGCCGACCGATCCGCCGATTGCCGGGCGCCAGAATCTGGTCGTGGACGTCGAGGAACAAAATACCGGCAAACTGATGCTCGGCGCGGGCTTCAGTTCCGTGGATTCGGTGGTGGGTTTCATTGAAATCGAGCAGGCCAATTTTGATTTGTTCCATCCGCCCTACTTTACGGGTGGCGGCCAGCGGGCGCGGCTTTTCATCCAATTGGGCAGCCAGCGACAGGATTATGAACTCCTGTTCAGCGAGCCGTGGTTTATGAATCGCAAGCTCCGGCTGGACGTGGACCTCTATCGGCATCAATGGGATTTTGAAAGCCCCAACAACATTTTCAATGAAACCCGCACC
Source organism: Candidatus Limnocylindrales bacterium (assembly GCA_035604955.1). Classification (GTDB taxonomy): domain Bacteria; phylum Verrucomicrobiota; class Verrucomicrobiia; order Limisphaerales; family UBA11358; genus UBA11358. The sequence goes on from DATNHM010000034.1 coordinate 42,807, forward strand.
GGCGCCAGCGTCAGCCTGACCCGCGCCCTGTGGAGTGACTTCCTCATGGGCACAATTGGTTACAACATCGAGGATGTGGGTATCTCCTTGAACGGTGGTTGGCATGGTGATGAACTGGTTCCAAGTCCTATTTTTCCTTATCCGCTGATCCCGATTTTACCAAATGTGCCAAGCGCCATTCTGGAACAAAACGGGGATCATTTGTTCCATCATTTCACCGCTTCACTGGCCTATGACACACGTAACAGCATCGAACTGCCCAATGGCGGTCAGCGCACGGAATTCGATCCGGAGTTTGTAACCGGCGACAGCACGTATTACAAACTGGAACTTAAAACCGAGTGGTTCTTCCGTGGTCTGTACAAGAGTCACGTCATCGAATTGAGTGGACGCGCGGGTATCGCGGACGGTTTGGGCACCGAAGATGTGCCGTTTTATGACCGTTACTATCTCGGCGGCCTCTACAATCTGCGCGGCTTCAAGTATCGCAATATCGGCCCCCGTGACCCTTTGTTTGGCATCCAGCCTCTTTTACCCAATGAACCGGTTGGCGGCGACAGTTACTGGTTTGGTTCCGTTGATTACTACATTCCCATCATTCAGAAAGAGGGTGGCGTTAGCCTGCGTTTCGATCTCTTCTACGACGCTGGGTCTGTCAGCACGCAACCTTATTCGTTCTCCGGCAGCGTGAGTGACGACTACGGGGTTGGCTTGCTTTTGAACATTCCCCATTTGGGTCCCTTGCAGCTGTATTACGGCATCCCCATCAGCCATGACCAATTCAACAGTGGTGCCGGCAAGTTTCAATTTGGATTTGGCTATTCGCGTGAATTTTAACAAGAGCCGTCGTATGAAAAAGTTTTTGTCGTTAAAAACAACCCTTCTGGGGCTGGGTTGTGCAGCTGCCTTGAATGTGTTTGGGTTCACACCCTTGCGCCCCGTCCCGGCGGAACTCGGCAATCTGCCGCTATACTTCGAAACCCATCCCGATCCAACTTCCGGCCCGGTCCAATTCCTTACCCGCGGCTGTAATTACCAGTTTTTGCTTTCTCCGACGGCGGTCCAAATCTCGCTTGGCAAAACCGGGGTCAAACCTGCTGAAGTACGGATGCATTTTGCCGGGGCCAATCCCGGAGCGCAGATATCTGGCGACACCGAACTGCCCGGCAAAATCAATTATCTCATCGGCAACAATCCAGCGAAGTGGCATACGGGTGTAGCCACGTTTGCGCGGGTGCGAGTGGAACGGCTTTATCCCGCTATCAATCTGGTGTACTACGGTAACCAGCGGCAGCTTGAATATGATTTCACTGTTGCGCCGGGCGCGAATCCAGACGCGATAAGGATTCATTTCGATGGTGTGGACAAAATTTCAATTGGACCGCAGGAAGAATTGATTCTGGCGGTGGGAGGAAGCGAAATTCGCCAACCGGCGCCGGTCATTTACCAGACACTTCACGGCCAGCACCAGGCAGTCACCGGCCGCTATCGGCTGGTGGATGCCCATACGATCGCCTTCGCCATCGGAAAATATGATCAAAAACAGCCATTGGTGATTGATCCGATATTGGGTTTCTCAACCTATTTTGGTGGCAATTCCATTGATTTAGCCTCGTCAGTCGCTCTGGACACAAATGGGTTTGTCTATATCGCGGGTCAGACACTATCCTCCCGATTTTATCCCACGCCTGGCGCGATTCAGACGAATTTTGCGGGCGGCGGTATCACCGGTGATGCCTTCGTGGCTAAATTGACGACTAACGGTCAAAGTCTCATCTATTTCACTTACCTGGGCGGCAATGCGGATGACGCTGCCTATGCGCTGGCGGTGGATGGCGCGGGCGACGCTTATGTAACCGGTTTCACAGATTCGAAAAATTTCCCTGTCACCAACAGCATTCCCGGCGGGGTTGAAGGACTCTCCAACTCCATGAAGATCAGTGGAATAGTGGGGCCTACCGGTTATTACCCGGGAGATGCCTTTGTTGCAGAATTAAGCCCCAGCGGCTCAAATCTGGTCTATTCAACTTACCTGGGTGGTTCGGCCACAGATGCGGGCATCGGTATTGCCGTGGATTCTTCAGGAAACGCCTATGTGACCGGAGTTTCTTACTCGACCAATTTCCCCACGACCCTCAATGCATTCCAAAAAAATCTGATGGTCACCAATTGGGCTTACCAGGCTTACTTCAACGCTAATGCGTTTGTGACTGAAATCAGCGCCAACGGCACAAATTTGCTTTATTCCTCCTACCTCGGCGGCACCAACTTCGATCAAGGCGATGCGATCGCCGTTGACATTTCAAATAATGTCTATGTGACGGGGCTCACTGCTTCAACTAATTTTCCCACGACCAATGCCGTGCAACAGCAGTTCGTCTCCGTGATATTGACAACCAATTCCGCGCCCACCAACGTGGTGTTGATTACCAATTTCTTCAATGGTTATTTACTCAATGGCACGACGAATGTGGACCCAGCCTTCGATGCCTTTGTCGCCAAATTCGCTCCGGGCTGCACCAGTCTGATCTATTCCACTTTCCTGGGCGGGACCAACAATGACGTTGCCGACGGCATTGCCGTGGACGGTTCGGGCAACGCTTATGTGACCGGGTGGACGGTCTCTACCAATTTCCCCAATACCATCACGAACGTCGCTGGTTTATATAATGGCCTGACTAACAACGCCGGTCTTTTTTTCCCGCTCATCACCAATGCCTTCCTGACGCAAATTGTCTGGAACGGCACCACCACCAATGCGGCCATCGGCTATTCCGCGGTCTTCGGTGGTACTAATTTCGGCTTTGATGTCGGCTATGGCGTGGCCGTGGACCCGTCTGGCGATGTGTTCGTGGTTGGTTCATCTTCCTCGACCAATTTCCCGGCGGTTAACACGCCCGGTTTCTTTGGCCCCACCAATGCCGGCGGCAGTGATGCCTTTGTCATCGCTTTTAATACCAATGCCACCGCCATTCTTTATTCCGGTTATTTGGGCGGCTCCGGCGATGACTTCGGCTACGGCATCGCGGTGGACGCTCTGACCAATGTATACATTGTCGGCCAGACCGCCTCGATAAACTTTCCGACCCTTTTTCCGTATCAGCCTTCGCTCAATGGCCCAAGCGACGCCTTCCTGGCCAAGATTGGTTGGGCCGTATTGCCGCCGCAGATCACCGACCAGTCCTCCTTGACCAACCGGTTGGTGGAGAAGGGACAGTCCGTAACGTTTTCAATCACGGCCACCGGGACGCCGCCATTGAGTTACCAATGGCAATTGAACGGGACGAATCTGGCTGGAACAAATGTCTTTGGCGCTACCAATGCCACGCTGACCATCAGTCCCGCACAGACAAACGACAGCGGAACCTATCAGGTCATCGTTACCAATTTTGCCGGATCGGTCACCAGTTCCAATGCCGTATTGACGGTTCAGTCGGCTCCGCTGATCACGCTACAGCCGACGAATCAAACGGCGGGTGTCGGTTCCACTGTGCAATTCTTCGTCAACGGTCCCGGGCCGTCGCCGCCGTACTTTTTCCAGTGGTTCAAAGATGGTTTGAGTCTGACGAACGGGACGAACGCCAGTGGTTCTGTCATCAGCAATGCAACCTTTGACCCGCTGATTATCAGCAACGTACAGACAAATGACGCCGGGAATTATTGGATAGTCATCACGAATGCCGGAGGATCCACAACCAGTTCTGTTGCTGTGCTGACGGTGTTATCTTTCCCGACGATCATTGTGCCGCCGACCAACCAGACGGTAGGGTTGGGATCACTGGTGACCTTTAATGTCACTGCCGTTGGAGCGGTGCCGTTGAGTTATCAATGGCAGGCGAATGGAACGAGTTTGGTCAACGGAGGGCGCATCACCGGCGCAACTACCAACGTACTGACCATCACCAACGCGCAAACAAGCGATAACGGGGGCTATACGGTCATTGTTACAAACAGTGTTGGGTCGGTAACCAGCGCTCCTCCTGCTGTCTTGACAGTGCTGACAGCGCCGCTTTTCAATGGTATCACGGCGGACACCAACGGCGGTTTCATTTTGACGGGCGTGGGGGGCACCAACAGTGGTTCCTATACCGTGTTGACCTCGACCAACCTGGCGATACCGCCGGCGCTCTGGACGCCGGTGGCGACCAATCAATTCGGCAACCAGGGCCAGTTTGTTTTCACCAACATCGCGCCCACCGACGTGCCGCAACTGTTTTACCTTCTGCAAATGCAATAACCATGACCGGCCAGCCGGGATTTAAGCCCGCCAGTTTTCAGTTGGCGTTTGCCGAAAACTCTGTTTTCCTATGCCCATGAAACGCGTTTTGCGAATTATTTTTCCGGCGGTTTTGTTGATGTCGCTTTTAAGCAGCTCCGCCCTGGCGCAGCAGAAGATCGCCACGGTGGACATGCGCAAGCTCTTTGACGGTTATTGGAAAACCAAGCAGGCCGAGACCGCGCTCAATGACCGCAAGGCCGAACTGGACAAGGAGGACCGCGGTTTCCTTGATAATTTGCAGAAAGACCGGGACGCATATCAAAAATTACTGGATGCGGCCGCCGACCAGGCCATCTCGGCCGACGAGCGCGACAAACGCAAACAAGCCGCGGCTGACAAATACGCCGAGATCAAGGATTCGCAAACGGCCATTGTGCAATTTGAACGCCAGGCCCAGGCAACCCTGGGCGCCCAAACCCAACGGATGCGCGGCGATATTATCAAGGAAATCACAGCGGCGGTGAGCACCAAGGCCAAGGCTGCCGGTTACACCATGGTGGTGGACATCGCCTCGGATAATGCCAACCAAACATCGGTGGTGCTTTACACTGATGGTCAAAGTGATTTGACGGCGGCGGTCCTCGCCCAGCTCAACGCCGGCGCCCCCATTGACCTGAACAAGGCAGCCGCATCGGCTGTGCCCGCGTTGACGATTACCACCAACAGCCCGTAGCGGGCCATTTTAACTGGCGCTGAGCCGCTGCACCGGTTTCTCAAACAACATCCGGTGCGCCTCCTCCAGAATTTCGGGAATCCGCCTGGCAAACGGGCTCCGCTGAATCGCCGTCTGCAAATCCAGTTCCCGGATCTTCGCCGCGTTCTGGCCGGGGAACCAATGCTCGGCCTGGCCCAGCAGGTTGTAGCGCATTTTCCCCCAGGCAACCAGATCGAGTGACTTGGCATACGTCCACAACCGCAAAATTTCCGATACGTTGATTTCGCCGGGCACGTCTTCAAAATTGGGCAATCCGTCGAACCACCGCGCGCACCAGTCCGCGCCGAGCACGCGTTCCATTTCCGCGCGCAACCGCTTTTCAATCGGCGTAATCGTCTCCGGAATCCGGTCGTAAAATTTCAGCGCGCGAACATGCTCGTCAAAATCCGCGGGCCGGGCCGGGCCGCAGCTCAGGGTGTGAACTTCCTTTCGCGCCAGGCAATAAAGGTCGTTGAACTCCATCGGCGTCAGCGGCGCGCACAGCTTTACCAGTTTTTCCGGCGGCTCATAGAGTTTTCCGCCCTTGTCGTTCGGGCTGATGATGAATACACCCATGTCCTGCCGGTGCGCCGCCACCACCGCTGCCCGGTTCAAATCATTCACGAAATACCAGTGAACATTCATGTAATCGAACCCGCCGCTGTTCACTGCGTCCAGGATGACATCCGTGGTCGCGTGGGTGGAGAAACCAACGAACCGCGCGCGGCCTTCCCTTTGCAACTGCCGGGCCGCAGCCAGACAGCCGTCTTTCTTCAGTGACCAGTCCAGCAGTTCGCGATTGTTAATGCCGTGCAAGGAAAGCAAGTCCACGTGGTCCAGCTTCAGGTACTTCATCGAAGTCTCAAAGTCCTTGAGAAACTCCGGCTGCGTGGCGTAGAGCTTGATTTTGGTCTGGACGATGATTTTCTCTCGCGGCAATTCCGGCAGGACGTTGCCGAGTTGCATTTCCGAGGTGCCGTAGCCACGCGCCGTCTCGATATGATTAATGCCGAGTTCCAGCGCGTGGTGGATGGTGGCCTCGATGTTTTCCTGGCTTTCGCGCGGGATTTCCCCGGGTGCCACATCCTGCCACTTAAACTGGTAACGCATCCCGCCACAGGAAATCACCGGCATGGCCAGTTCCGTCCGCCCAAAACGACGATATTTCATCGGGCCGAAAAATAAGTGACCCCCGGAACTCTGGCAAGCAACGCCACCCGATTTTGGCCTTAAAAATTGCTTGCCGCCCCCGCCCGCCTGGCGTATAGTTTGCGCTCTTTTGCAATAGAGATTTTAAGATTTTATGCGACGTCCCAAAGGCATCAAAACCAGAAAGTCCGTGGCCAAACGGTTCAAGATTACGGCGCGCGGAAAAGTACTGCGCTCCAGCGCAGGCCGGCGCCACCTGGCGCAATCCAAAAACCCAAAACGACGACGCGGTCTGCGCGGACTGACTGGCGTGGACGTCACCGACGCTTATCGCATCACGCAGAATCTGCCTTTCAGCCACTGACTCTCAACTTTCAACATTCAACTCTCAACTGACTCATGCGAGTTACCAATGCCCCCGCTTCCCGTAAACGACGCACCCGGATGATCCGCGCCGCCAAAGGCTTCCGGATGCGCCGCTCAAAACTTTACCGCTACGCGTCCGATGCCGTGGACCATGGCCGCCAGTACGCCTATCGCGACCGCCGTCGAAAAAAGCGCTTGTTCCGTTACCTCTGGCAGGTGCGCATCAACGCCGCCGCCCGGGCTGCCGGCCTCACTTACAGCCGCCTGATCGAAGGGCTGAAGGCCGCCAAATGCGCGCTTGACCGCAAAGTCATCGCCGACCTCGCCGCGACCGACGCCGCCGCTTTTAACGAACTGGCCAATGTCGCCAAAAATGCGCTCAAGGCCAAACCCGGCGCGACGCTGATCAAGGCATAGCTAAAATCTCGATTTGAACTCAAACGGGCGGCCGGGAAGGACCGCTCGTTTTGCTTTTGTAACGCAGATTGGCAATCTGCGAATTGTGGGAACCACAAGAGTCTGCCGACTGCCAGTCGGCGAAACAGCAGGTTGTCAACCTGCGCTACGAGCAACGGGATTTTTCTTTGTGTCTTTTGTGCCTTTTTGTGGCTAAACTTTTGGAAACTTTATGGCCGGACTCCTCGACGAAATTGAGCCTCTGAAGCAGGCTGCGCTGGCCGAATTGAAATCCGCCGCCGATCTTGCCGCGCTTGAACAAAGCAAAGGCGCATGGATCGGACCGCACGGGAAGTTCACTGCGCTCATGAAACAGCTCGGCACGCTGTCGAAGGAGGAAAAACCCGCCGCCGGCAAGGCCATCAACGCCGCCAAGGTCGAACTTGAAGCCGCGCTGGCTTCTCGCCGTGAAGAATTGGAATTGAAAGCCGCGCTGCCCAGGGAACCGACCGATTTCAGCGCACCCGGTCGCCGCCGTGCCCTCGGCAAGTTGCATCCGCTCACGCAAGTGACCGAGGATATTGTCCGCAGCTTCCGCAAAATCGGGTTCGTCGTCGCCGACGGCCCCGAAATCGAGGACGAATATCATTGCTTTGACGCGCTCAACACGCCTGCCGACCATCCCGCCCGCGACACGCAGGACACGTTCTATCTTGCAAACGGCGCAGCGAATGTTTCTCCCTCTCCTGGGGGAGAGGGCCGGGGTGAGGGCGGTCGTCAACCACTGTTGCTCCGCACTCACACTTCGTCCGTCCAAATCCGCGTGATGGAAAAGCAACCGCCGCCCATCCGCATTATCGTGCCGGGCCGCGTCTATCGTCGCGACAACGCCGACGCCACGCACAATCCGACGTTCCAGCAAATCGAAGGACTCTATGTGGACAAAAACGTCACCGTCAGCGACCTCAAGGGCACGGTGGAATTTGTTTTCAAGGAACTGCTCGGCGAGGAAACCAAGATCCGGTTCCGCCCCCATTATTTCAGTTACACCGAGCCGAGCTTTGAGATTGATTTCAGCAACGCCCTCGTGAAAAGACTGGGCAAGGACTGGCTGGAAATCGCCGGGTGCGGCATGGTGCATCCGGAGGTGTTCGAGAACGTTGGTTACGACCCGGAAATCTGGACCGGCTGGGCCTTCGGCTTCGGCATCGAACGCATCGCCATGATCCGCTACGGCATCAACGACATCCGCCTTTTTTACGAGAATGACGTGAGGTTTTTGAAACAATTTTAATTCGGTAGGGCGAGCGTCCCCGCGAGCCGAAACCAAACATATGAAAAATTCATTGAACTGCTTCTCCTGGCTCGCCGTTCTGGCCGTTGCCTTGTCCATCGCGGCCGGCTGCCAGTCTTCCAGGAACACCTGTTGCTCAAGTTGTTCGATAACGGCGGCGACCTGTTCCATGCCGGCGCTGGCCTCACCTCCCACGAAGGCGTCGCAGGTGGCCATGACGCCGCAGCAGGCGCTGACAGAATTGAAGGCAGGCAACGCCAGGTTTGTGGCCGGCCACCCGCTGAAGCGCAATCTGCCGGCGGACGTCAAGGCCACCGCTTCCGGCCAGTATCCCTTTGCCGTGGTGTTGACTTGCATTGACTCGCGCCAGCCAATTGAAATCGTCCTCGACCAGGGTATCGGCGACATTTTCAGCGCGCGCGTCGCCGGCAACGTGCTGAACGACGACGTCCTGGGCAGCATGGAATTCGCCTGCAAGGTTTCAGGTGCGAAACTGATTGCGGTCATCGGCCATTCCAATTGTGGTGCCATCAAGGGTGCCATTGATGATGTCCAACTCGGCAACCTCACCGGCCTGCTCGCCAAAATCAAACCCGCGATGGACGCGGTTCCTGCCGACGTCCAGCCGCGTACTTCCAAAAATTATAAATTCGTGGATGAAGTTTCCGAAGCCAACGTGCGTCTGGTCATGCAACAGATTCGCGACCGCAGTCCCATCCTGCGAGAAATGATCGATAACGGTCAAATCGCACTGGTCGGCGGCATGTATGACCTTTCCACCGGTGAAGTGCGTTTCTTCGAGAAATAGTTTTATCAATGAAAGTCACCTTTAACTGGCTTAAACAGTACGTCGATTTTGACTTGTCGCCCGAGGAATTGACCGAGCGGCTCACCATGCTCGGCCTCGAAGCCGAGAGCGTCCACAAGATCGGCGGCAAATTCGAAGGCATCGTCATCGCTCAAATCCTCACCAAGGACAAGGTTCCTTCCTCGGACAAATTGACGGTCTGCAAGGTCAACGACGGCAAGGGCGAGCGCATTATCATTTGTGGCGCGCAGAACCACAACGTCGGCGACAAAGTCCCGCTGATCCTGCCAAACTTCGCGCTGCCGCTGAAACCCGGCGAAAAGGAGCCGTTCGTCATCAAGGAACGGAAAGTCTTCGGCATCACCAGCCACGGCATGATGTGTTCGCCGCAGGAACTTGGTCTGCCGGACAAGGTGGACGGTCTGCTCATCCTGCCCCAGGACGCGCCGATTGGAAAATCGTTCGCCGAATACCTCGGCCGTGCCGGAGGCGACGTGGTTTACGATTTGGAAATCACGCCGAACCGGCCGGATTGGAACAGCGTCATTGGCATCGCCCGCGAAATCGCAGCCGTGACGGGGAATAAGCTGAAAATGCCGGATGTTTCGGAGGGCGGAGCTCTGCGACGCCCTGACTCAACGGAGAAATCAGGGGCTCATGGAACTCGCCCCTCCGAAAATGTCAGTGACCTTGTGTCGGTGAGAATTGAAGATGCTGAGCTTTGCCCGCGTTACACGGCGCGCGTTGTAAAGGGTTTGAAGATTGGTCCCAGCCCGAATTGGCTCCGGACCACCCTGGAGAAGGTGGGAATTCGGAGCATCAACAACGTCGTGGACGTGACGAATTACGTCATGTTGGAAATAGGCCAGCCGCTCCACGCGTTTGACTATCATCTCATCGCCAAAGGCAAGGATGGCAAACCAACTATCGTCGTCCGCCGCGCGAGCGAAAAAGAAAAATTCAAAACGCTGGACAATGTTGAGCGCACGCTGACGGACGAAATGCTGCTGATTGCCGACGAGCAAAAAGGCATCGCGCTGGCTGGTGTCATGGGGGGGCAGAACACAGAAATCAACGAAAAGACCGTGGATGTGCTCATCGAGAGTGCCTGTTTCTCGCCGACGAACATCCGGCGCACCAGCAAAGCGCTTGGTCTGCGCAGCGAATCGTCCTATCGCTTCGAACGCGGCGCGGACATCGGCATTTCCGATTGGGCGAGCCAGCGTTGCGTGCAACTGATTCTCGAAACCGCCGGCGGCCAGCTTGCGGAAGGCGTCGTGGATGCGTATCCGAAACCGGCCGAACCGAAGCAGGTGACTTTGCGCCATCACAAGGTCAATGAATTGCTCGGCATCGAATTGAAGCCGGAAGAGTGTGAATTTTATCTCGGACAACTCGGGCTGAAAATGGTCAATCGCAAGGCGCGGCCCGTTGGTGAGGGTGGTCCGCCGGAGCCGGCCACATTCCAGATTCCCACCTTCCGCGTGGATCTCAAACGCGAGGTGGATTTGATTGAGGAAATCGCCCGATTGCACGGCGTCGAAAAGATTCCCGCCACGCCGCCGCGCGGCGCGATTGGCGCGAATGAATTTGATTCCGTTCACGACCAGATTGATGAAGCCCGCCGGATTTTGAGCGGTCTGGGATTGTACGAGGCGCAGGGACAGACGCTGATTGCGAAGTCAGAGGTCAGAAGTCAGAAGTCAGAAGAAATCCTGGCGCTGGCGAATCCTTTGAGCAGCGACATGGATGTGTTGCGACCGAGTTTGTTACCGGGGTTGATTCATTCATTGCGCCACAACGTCAGCCGGAAGAACTACGACGTGGCGCTGTTTGAGATTGGAAGGGTGTTTGCGCAAGGTAGGGACGCATCGCCGAAGCGTCCGGACAGCGCAGCGCGCTGTCCCCACCAGGAAGAACGCCGTGTGGCTATTGCGCTCACCGGTCAACGCGCCCTGCCCTTCTGGAGCGGTGACGAACGCGACGCCAGATTTGATGCTTTTGATTTGAAAGGCGTCGTCGAGGAATTCCTGGAACAATTCGGCGTCCGCGGCGTGTCGTTCGGCAAAAGCACTGAAAGCACGGCGTTATTTCTCGAATCCGCGACAATCGCACTCGGCGGCAAGCTACCACTCGGGGACATGGGCCAACTCTCGCCGGTCCTGGCCAAAAGGTACGATTTGCGGGACGCAGTTTTTCTCGCGGAGTTGAGTCTCGATCAACTGTTGGCACGAAGAAATCCGGTGAAGTCGTTCAAGCTGTTGCCGCAATTTCCAGCGATTCGCCGCGACGTGGCGATGATTGTGCCGGAAACGACAACGCACGACGCCGTGCTGCAAACCGTCAAACAAGCCAGGCCGGCGAATCTTGAAGGCGTCGAATTGTTCGACGTTTTTCACGGGAAAAATGTTCCGGAAGGGCAAAAAAGCCTGGCTTACGCCTTCACCTATCGTTCACCGGAAAAAACTTTGACCGATGCCGAAGTCAACGCGGCGCACTCGAAAGTTGTGGCAGCCTTCAAAACGCAATTGAAGGCAACGGTACGTGAGTAAGTGGCGGGTGACGCGTGACGGGACAATCACGGCACTTGTCAACCGCCACATTCATCGCATCACATCCATTGCTTCAGATTTTCCCAGCGTACCGACCATTTGCCGTCTTTCGGAAATCCAGGCTCGGACCCATTCGGGCCGCCAGTCCAACCGGCGCACATCATGGCGGTGGCAGCAAGCAATCCGCCGTTGCCCGGCAAATAGGCCGGCAAATCGGCGCGCTGATAGTTGTGGCCGTTGGATAAATAACGGTTTTTCGGTGCGTCGAGCAGGAGAAAATCGAGCGCCAGTTCGGGTTGGCCGGTGCGCGTGGCGGCCATCGCGGCCATCGGAAAATCCCAGCCCCAGGAACGATCCCACTGCCAGGTTTCCCGGACGCGTTGTACTGTACGGCGCATGGTGTCGGCGTCCACTCCATCGCCGGGCTGCATGCCCAGTGTTCCGAGCAACGCCGGGTGTTCCCAATTCCATTTTGTGTAGGTGTCGGTCATGCCTTCCTGCATCAAATAAACGCCGTCTTGAACCGGCAACGGCGAAAGATTCTTCAGGACCTGGTCCCAACGCGTTTCGCGCGCCAACCCCAGCCGCTCGCGCCAGCTTTGTGCCACGCGCAGGCCAAACCGCCAGTAAGCCAATTCAAACGTCGGGTTGGCGGTCGTCAGCGCGTCAGTGTTTTCTGAAACCGTTTTCAAAGGCGGGCCGAGAACGAATTGGTTTTGTTTTTGAACGAACTCGGCGTAGGAAGCCATGAATTCCGCCGATTCAAAAACAATTTCCCGCCAGCGGGCCAGAGTTTGTTTATCCGGTCGCTGACGGTAGGAAAGTTCGGCGTAGTAAATCGGGTGTGGTTGCTGCCAGATGAGCAACGGGCCGATGGACGAGGGCGAATCGTGTCCGTCCGGGCCAATCATTTTCGGCCAGCGCGCGCCGCGATAGCCCTGGCGCCGGGCGGTGTCGCGCGCCAGCGGCAGGATGCGCTCGTATATCGCCAGGCTCTGTTCAAACAACTTGAAACGGTTCCACGCGGTGAAATGGACGCTGTGCCACCAGTGCATTTCCAGGTGGAATTTTCCAAACCAGCTGTTGCACAAGAGCCCGGTTTCTGCCGACGGCAACGCGCCGGTGCAGTGCAACGCCGTGTTGTAGAGCGAAAGCACAATACGCCGTTCCAGTTCAGGCGCGCGCGGGTCGGTGCTGCCGCTCAAGTCAATCGCACCGCCACCATTCCAGAATTGGCGCCAATGTTTTTCGGCGGCGGATTGGGTTTGGGCGACGCCAGGCAGTTTTTCGGGAAATGGCTTCGGCGAAAAGTGGCAGGCGAATTCAAGCGTATGGCCGTTTTTTATGCCCAGCAGAAATTCGTGTTCCCCGCGCCGTGCCAGCTCGGCATCGTCGTTCCATTGCAGACGGACGGTGTATTCGGTGGCATCCAGATTACGCGCAAAATCGGCGCAGTTTTTTGCGGGGCGCGAAAGTGTCGTCGTATGACGCTCCGGGTGACCCCAGTCGGCCATGCTCATGGCCGGCGAGGCGCAGGGAAACGCAAGGCGCACCAGCAACCGGCCATCCGCCAGCAGTGGCGATTCGATATGTGCTGCAATCAAATCCAATTCGGGATGGCAACAGGTTTGGACCTGAACCGGCCGGCCTTCAAATTCAAAATAACTTTCCAGCAAGCCGTTCCATAGGTCGAGTGTCTGATGGATGTTTTTCAAATCACCGGGCACTGCCGGCGAGCCATCCGATTTCTTCAATGCAAATCCGATTTGGCCCAGATGAAAGCGGTGCGGATTTTCCCGCAGCCAGTTGAACAGCAGTTCCTGTCCCGTCGAATCCGTCGCGTAACCGACAGGCCGGCCATAAGTATCGAAGTCCTGGTACCGAAATTTTTTCGGGGCAAGCCCGGCGGACAATGGCGTGCTGTGCCAGGCCCAATGCGACGTGGTGCAGAGTGGAAATTGTTTCTCGCATTCGGCCGAAAAGGTCTGCAACCCGGTCACGTCGGCGGTGAAGGCGAATTCGCCGTTGCCTACAGTTAATGCGGCAAAGGGATCGAATTGTGTCGCGAGCGGATTATGCCGGCGGATCAATGCACGCCGGTCAATCTGGCCGGACCAATCTCCCCACGCCGGCAGCAGGCCGGCGGCAAGCGTGAAACCCGCAGCACTTGTGGTCTGGAGGAACTGTCTGCGGTTGATCCGCATTTATCTTACTCTCCTGCCACAAACGGCGGCATCGGGCAATCCAGGGTATCGGCGATCGCACGGAGCAGTTCGGCTTCCGCTTCCAGAATGACGCCATCGGCACCGATGGTATGGATACAGGCTTCGAGCAGATTTTTCTTGATCAGCGGCGACGCCTGCATCAGGCGGTTGAGCGCGGCGTCAATCTGGTTCACGCCGCATTGTTCGCCGGGCAGCAGCATCAGATCGGTTGCATCCGGCGCGCGCAAGTACGGCATGCCTGTTGCAAACGCCTTTTGAATTTCGGCAGCGTCATGGCTGCCGACGTTGGCCAGCGCCGAAAGCAAAACGGCGCAATCCGGCATGAGCGGTTTGAGGGAGTAATATTGCACCACGGCGCGCGACGCCTGGCCAAATTGCGGCGCGAGGTGGTGCAGAACAATTTTCTGGAGAACGAACCCGAACCATCCGACCTTGCCGTCGCTTTCGCTGAGCCACTGAAGCGTCTGCGAGAATTGCGTGAACTGGTCGGCGTTCAAGTGCCGCAAAGTGCCCAGGGCAAGATTGATCATGGGCAGATGCGCGTGCGTGGCGGCCTTGGCCACGTCTGGAAACAGCGCAGCGGTTTTTTGCTGGATCGCCGGGTCCACGCGCTGGGCCAGCCCGGCCAGTTGCGTCGCGCGCACTGTTTCGTCAGAACTCAGCAGCATGGCGTAAATGAGCGCGACGGCGTCGAGCGGCTCACGCGCGGCGGCCTTGACGCCGTCGGGCAAGGAATCGCGTAATTGCTCGGCATAATGCAAATGGAGCGGCGTGGGATTGCCCATATTTGGCAGGACGGAGTGCGGCCGGATGACTGGCGGTCTTTCGGCGTTGCCGGAGGCGAGGACGGCACTGCCCAGCACGGTGCCAAAAAGATTGGGCATGGGCTGGCGTTTCGGTTTAGCCGTTTCCTCCGGCGGTTGCGCACGCCCATCGTAACGGACGTATGGAAATTGTCCGTCAAAATTCGGGTCAAAGACGCGGATGCGTTGCACGAGCGGCGGATGCGTTTCGAGCAGGCCGATGAACGGTTCGGAAACACCATTGCCAAAAAACATGTGTGACAATTCCTCGGCATGGGCATGACTGATCCGGGAACCGGTTTCGCCAAGGCCGCCGATTTTTTTCAGCGCGCCGGTGATGCCTCCGGGATTGCGCGTGAATTGGACGGAGGAGGCGTCGGCGAGAAATTCACGTTGGCGGCTGACGGCGGCCTGGATGAGTCGTCCAAAGAAAACACCAATGTAACCGATGAGCAATAAAACCAGGCCCAGCAACGGCAACGGATTCTGGCCGCGCCCGCGTCCGCCGCCGCGCGACGTTTGCAGCAGCACCCGACCGATGACGGCGAGGCAAAGGATGCCAAAGATGATTCCCATGAGCCGGAGGTTCAGCCGCATGTCACCGTTCAGAATGTGGCTGAATTCGTGGCCGATGACGCCCTGCAATTCGTCACGCGAAAGCAGTTTCATGCAGCCACGGGTGACGGTAATGGTCGCGTCGCCGGGTTTGTGGCCGGCAGCAAAGGCATTGATGCCGTCCTCCGCGTCCATGACGTAAACCTGCGGCACGGGCACACCGGAAGCGATGGCCATTTCCTCCACCACATTGAGCAGCTTGCGCTCGTCCGGATCGGTGGCGTTGGGGCTGAGCGGCCGGCCGCCCATCATCTCCGAAACGGCGCTGCCGCCGGCGGCGAGCGACGAGGTTTTGTAAAGGCTGCCGATGCCGATAATGGCGAGCGTGGCGATGCTGACACCGAAAAAAATCTGCGGGTTCCAAACCGAAAACTGCGGCTGCTCCTGCCCATAATCATTACGGTTTTGATGCGCCTGAACACCGGAAAAGATCAGCAAAACAGCGACATAAATGGCAGCGATCATCGCGACGACAGCCATGGCAAAGTAAACGACGAGCCACTTCGTTTTGCGGTGGGCCTTATCCTGTTGCTGAAAAAAATCCATAGCATTTATGATTTGCGATTTACGACTTATGATTGGCGCCCATTTGCGTCGGGCGGGCGGACGCCTCAATCATTAATCATAAATCATCAATCATAAATCCGCTCAAAACTGCACCTTCGGAGCGTCCTTTTGCTCCGGTTTGTCGATGACGAACAGTTCCGCCGGGGCGAAGTTGAACATGCCGGCGATGAGATTGCTGGGGAAAACCTCGCGGTCGGTATTATAGGTCATCACCGAGTCGTTGTACGCCTGCCGGGCGAAGGAGATTTTATTTTCCGTCGAGGTCAATTCCTCGCTGAGTTGCATCATGTTCTGGTTGGCCTTCAAATCCGGATATGATTCGGAAACCATCATCAGGCGGCTGAGGGTGCCGGCGAGGCCGCTTTCGGCGGAAATAAGATTTTTCATGGTGCTGGCGTCGCCGGGATTGGCGGCGGCGGCCTGTGACGCGGCATAGGCGATATTGCGCGCCTTGGTGACGTTTTCCAGCGTCTCGCGTTCGTGCTTGATGTAGCCCTTGGCCGTTTCGACCAGATTGGGAATCAAGTCGTAGCGGCGCTTGAGCTGTACGTCAATCTGCGCATAGGCGTCTTTGTAGCGATTGCGCAAGGTGACGAGTTTATTGTAGCCGCCGATGACAAAGCCGACGAGGCCGAGCAACACCAACAGCACGATAACGACAAAAATCAATCCCATAGCCATATTTTTCCTTTGTTCAGGTTGCTTAACCATTAGGTCAAAGCGTATCTCCCGGCAATAATAATTTGGACGGCATTTTGGAATCGCCAGAAGGCTTCAGTTCCGGCGGTCAGAACCGGCATTGTCCACCCACCGGCCGTTTTACCGGACGCAGGCGTGGGAGGAATTTTGCGCGGTCAACGGTTGCCCTGCGCTTTGGCTTTGTCCAAATCTGCCTGGGACATTGCGGGCAAATAAACCTGAAACGTGGAACCTTTCCCGGATTCGCTTTCCACCAGGATGAAGCCGCCGTGGCTCTTGACGATGGATAGTGTGGTGGACAACCCCAAGCCAGTGCCTTTGCCCAGTTCCTTGGTGGTGAAAAACGGTTCAAAAATCCGGTCACGAATGTCTTGCGGAATTCCGTGGCCGGTGTCGATTACTTCAAACAGCACATAAGCCACGGGTTTGGCTTCCGGGTTGAGACTGACGAAATGGGAGTCGGCGGTAAAATTGCGCACCTTCAACTTCAGGTTGCCGCCCTGGGGCATGGCGTCGCGCGCGTTGACGCAAAGATTGAGCAGGACCTGGTGCAACTGCGTCATGTCGCCGGAAACAAAGGAGACATCCGGAGCCACGTCGGTTTCAACCTGAATGGATTTGCTGAAAGTTTCGGTTGTGATGCGGATAACGTCTTTGATGAGCAGTTGAGGGTTGACCGGCATCCGCTGACCTTCCAGACCACGGCCAAATCCCAGGACCTGTCTGACAATGTCCGCGCCGCGCTTGGCACTGGCTTCCAGCCGGGTCAACATTGCCAGGCCTTCATCGTCCTGAACCTTTTGCCGCAACAAGGCGGTGGAAATCAAAATGGGCGCCAGGATGTTGTTCAGGTCGTGAGCGATGCCGGTGGCCAGACGGCCAATACTTTCCATCCGCTGGGCGCGCAGGAATTGTTCTTCCAGATGCTTTTTATCGGTGATGTCGCGGCCAATGCCGACGAGACCGATGATATGGCCATGGGCATCGCGCCAGGGAACTTTCGTGGTGAGCAGCCAGCGGACTTCGCCGTCGGGCCGGATGACTTTCTCTTCACGGTTGATGACCGGCTCCCCCGTTTTCAGCACGACTTGGTCATCGGCAAAAAATGCGTCGGCGATGATCTTGGGAAACAGGTCAAAATCGGTTTTGCCGATGGCCTCGGCTTCCGTCTGGCAACCCAGGTTTTTCAAGTCGCCCGCATTGGCCATGATTTTGCGTGCGGCGGCGTCTTTGGCGTAAATGGCATCGGGAAGGTTGTCAATCACCGTGCGCAACAGATTGCGTTCAGCCGTCAGCTTGAGTTCCGCTTCCTTTTGGCGGGTGATATTGCGGCCGCCACCGATGAGTCCGATAATGTTTCCCGCGGCGTCGCGCCACGGGACCTTGGTGGTGAGCATCCAATAAACCTTGCCGGTGGCGGTCACCAGCCGCTCTTCATGCTCAATGAGCGATTCGCCCCGCAGCACTTTCTGATCTTCCTCAAACAGTTTGGCGGCGACCTCCGGCGCAAACAGTTCAAAATCGGTTTTGCCCAGGACCTCAGCTTCGCTGTTGAATCCTGTGTTTCGGACGTTGGCCTTGTTCGCCAGCGTCTTGCGCGCCTGAAGATCCTTCAAGTAAACGGAGTCCGGGTAATTGTCAATCAGCGCGCGGAGCAGATTCCGCTCCGCTGCCAGTTTGGTCTCCATCTCCCTTTGTTTGGAGATGTCTGACAGTACGCCGACCATGCGCACGGGCTTGCCTTCGGCGTTGTGGACCACATAGCCGCGATCCAACACTTCCGCATACAAACCGTTTTGGCACAAAAAGCAGTATTCCTCACGCCAGAATTCCTTGCCGCTGCGGATCACCCCTTGAATGCTTTCCTCCACGCGGACCCGATCTTCCGGGTGAATGCGATTGATCCAAAAATTGACATCCGAGACCTGCTCGTTCGACGGATATCCAAAAGTTTCGCTCGCGCCTTCGCTGCGCCACGCCGCGTTGGTTTCCAGATCCCAGTCCCAAAAGACGTCATTGGTGGCGCGGGCAATTAATTTAAAGCGTTCGTCATCCGGTTGCGAGGCTCCCGGATTCTCTTGTCGAAGGGCCTGTTTTGGGGAAGATTTTTGCATCATCATTCCAGCCCGTGGTAATATTCCATTGCGCAGCGGTTCAAGATTCGATCCATGTTTGCCTGCCGTTTAATCAAGAGCCTTCCGAGGACACATACCATCGTCTGATCTGGCCACAGATTTTTATGCCAGGCACCAGCCCGGCGCAAGTTCAATTCCCTTTCATGGCTCCACCAGCACCGGCATGCCCGTCCACGCCAGTTGCATCAGGTATTCCGCGTCCCAGTTCGCCAGCCGGAAACAGCCGTGCGATTCAGTGCGGCCAACCTGCTCCGGACTGGGTGTGCCATGAATGCCGTAACCGGTTTTGTCCAATCCAATCCACGCCACCCCAACGGGGTTGTTCGGCCCGGGCGGTAGAATCAGCTTGTGGCCGACCGCCTGCAATTCCGGGGATTCGGGAAAAAGCTCCGGATCCACGGTGTAATTTGGATTCGGTGCAATGACAACAACATGCAACTCGCCCACCGGCCGCTTCTCGACACGCGCCGCAATGCTGCACGGAAAATGCGCGAGCAGGTTCGTTTCCAGGCCGAACGCCTCCAGATATTTTCCGTCAAGATGGATCACTACAAACGCCGCCTTGTCCGTCACCACGGGATAATTCACATCGGGGATCTTCAAAACCGTGCCCGGGGCGACGTTTGTCCAATTTACTCCGGGGTTAAGTCGCTGAATCAATTTGGGGTTCGAATGGCTTTGCTCGGCCACCAGCTCGAGTTCCGTTTCGTATTCCAGTGCCGTCTGTTGTGATTTGGCCAGCCACGTATTGCCGAGCGGTTGGAGGCGCGCCAGGTCATTGGTCGTCACGGTGCAGGTTGTCAACACCGGCGCGTCGAGCGTGAGCCGGGTGTACGTGTTGGTGTCCAGCCGGCCGGTCGCAGGCAGATTTTGCGTTTGTTGGAAGACCGCGATCGCCTCACGGGTCTGGGAACCGAGCGCACCGTCAATGGAGCCGGGGGAAATCGCCCGGCGCGCCAGCGCGATTTGCGCCTCCAGCACGTCATGGACTGGTCGCGGGAAATCGCCCGGCGACTGCCGCGTCAGCACCAGCGGTTGCACCCGCCGCTGGACGGCGGTTGGGGGCCGGGCAATCTTCCTGGGATGTTCATGCCGCCACCAAAACCAGGCCAGCAAGGCAAACCCGACCAGCACGAGCAACCACACCCAGCCGCCGCGTTTTTTACGCCGGACAGGGTTTGAATGGTGTCGGGTGCCGCGAGACACGCCGGGATTAAGCCACAAGCCAGGCGCCAACCCAAGGTCGAACTGGAAACGAAAGGCGGATTATTTCCATTCCGCCGAAGTGGCCGTCCTGCCATCCGGATTTAAAACTGCTTCGCCAATCAGTTTGGCGGCGGCATGATAGTCCATCTGGCCGGTATTGATAATCAGGTGGTAAAGCAGCGGGTCGTCAATGTCGGCGTTAAAATACTTTTTCAGATAGCGGGCGCGGCCATGATCTTCCCGGAGGCAGAATTTTTGCGCTTCGGCTTTGGTCATGTGGTAGTATTGGTGGGCGTGCTCAACGCGTTTTTCGAAAGGAGCCACCAGCCGCACGTGCAGTACGTCCGGCAATCGGGCCGTGACCACGTTGCCGCCACGGCCAATCAAAATCACTCTGCCCATCGCCGCCAGCCCGAGCAGGGTCTCGGCGGTTTGATGCACGATGGTATGCAACGGTGGATGCACCTCAAACATTTCGTCCAAAAAATCCTCAAGCTGCGAAACACGATCCTCGGGCAAAAATTTGGCAAGGCAGGGTGGCAAATTGTGATCTTCAAGGACCTTGTCGATCAGGTTGCGGTCAAAGATTGTCCAGGGAGCGGGGTTTCGGGAATGTTCCTGCAAATAATGCGCCAGCTTCCCGGCCACCACCAAGGCTCCACACCCGGTTTGGCGGGAAATGGTTACTGCCCGGCAAATACCGCTTTTGGTGAGTGTCCTGGAATCATCGGCCGATTGCAACTGGCTGCTGATGAATGACGCACACGGATCAACACCACGGGTTTCAATCATAACGGCCTCCTGATTTTGGGGATGGGTATGCAGGATGGGGAACTTCCCTGCCTTTCTGTCCTCGCAAAGCTTTTGGTGTCCGTTGGATTTGCGTTTCGACCATAATTGCCTCAACGGTTTCAAGCCGACGATGCATTTTTGATTCAGCTTCGCCGTTTCCAACTCAACCTACTCCTCCCATACTGCGGATTTCAAGGGCACCCAGGCGATTTGATGGTGACTAATGTAAATTATAAAATCGGCAAACGACAGTTAACCATGCCGCACCTCTTCAAATCAGGTAAATAAAGCGGCGGCCCGGCCGGAATGGGAGACTTAGGCTTTGGCAAGCAGTTCGCGATACGCGTTGAAAACTTGATCCACCAGGGGTGATGAGGCAACGGGCTCGCCGTCGAAGGTTGCCACGGGTACGATGCCGAACGCACTTTGGGTGATGAAGATGCCTTCAGAGTTTTTCAACGCCCCGGGTTTGACGACGCGCTTGTTGGTCAGCAGGCCCAGTGCCTGGCAGATTTCCAGCACGACCGCGCGCGTGATGCCCGGCAGCACGCCGCGGCCCGTCGGGGTCGTGCAAATCTTGTCATGGTAAACCCAGAAGACGTTGCCGCTCGCGGTCTCCGCCACCTCGCCGTTGGAGTTGATCAGCAACGCCTCGTCCGCACCCTTCCCGGCGGCCTCGACGCGCGCCATGACGTGCGTGAGTTTGTTCAGGGTTTTAAATGACGACAGCGGATCGGCGGCGAGCACCCGAAACGATGACGTAATCAAACTCCACTGAACCGGTGTTTTTGAATGCGGCGCGGCGTGCAACGTCATGACGATAGTCGGTTTGCCATCCGTTTCAGGCGTGTATCCGCGTTCACCTGGCCCGCGTGTCAGCGTCACGCGCAGGATGGCCTCCGACAGCTGGTTTTGTTCGATGAGTTGTTCCGCAAATTCCTGCAATTCCTTCGGCGCAATCGGCAGTTTGATTTTCAAAAAATCCGCACCGCGTGTCATGCGTTCCAGGTGCTGGGCCAGGCGAAACGGCCGGCCGTTCACGACCCGGACGGTTTCGAAGAGCCCATCACCGTACATGAAACCGCGATCGTTGACCGGAATGACAGCCTGGGTTTCGGGTACAAACCGGCCGTTGAGAAAAATGGTCATGCGTTCCTAATGCCCTCCAATTATCCAAAATGCCGTGATTCCGCGAGCAGAAAAAATTTGCCCACCGGGTTTCGCTAATTTTCAGGAATTAATTTCGCGTTCTCCGGCGTGGACAACGAGCGAAGCCGGAACTTTCATTTGCAAAGCCGCCAGAAAGCCGGCGGCTTTGGCCAGCGTTTCTTCGTATTCCGCTTGAGGGCTGGAATCGGCCACAATACCGGCGCCCACGTTGAAATGCGCGAAGCCATCTTTGCAAACCGCCGTGCGGATGGTAATGCTCAACTGGCTTTCGCGGTTGAAACCCAAGTAGCCGTGGCAACCGCAGTAAGGCCCGCGCGCAATCGGTTCCAGCTCGTCAATGATTTCCATGGCGCGAAATTTCGGCGCGCCGGTGATGCTGCCGCCGGGAAAACACGAAGCCAGCGCGGCGAAATGCGTCACGTCATGCCGCAATCGGCCTTCGACCGTGGAGACCAGATGTTGCACCTGGGCGAATTTTTCGAGTTTGGCCAGCTCGGGCACTTGAATTGAGCCGAATTCGCAAACCTTGCCGAGATCGTTGCGCAACAAATCGGTGATCATGATCAACTCGGCGAGTTCCTTGGCGCTGGTCTGGAGTTCGTAGGCAAGTTGCGCGTCGCGGGTCGAGTCGGGGTCGCGCGGGCGCGTGCCCTTGATCGGCTTCGTCTGAATATGCGAACCGCTCAGGCGTAAAAACAATTCCGGTGACGACGACGCGATTTGAAAGCGGCAGTGCCGCCTCCCATCATCACAATCGAGAAACGCAGAAAACGGCGCAGGTGAAACGGAATTCAATCGCTCGAATAATTCCCAACCGGACAAATCGCATGGGACCGTAAGCCGTTGCGAGAGGTTGACCTGATAAATGTCGCCGGCACGGATGTAACGCTGGGCGCGTTCGACGGTAGCGATGAACTCCGCGCGAGATATATTGGAAGTGACGAAACCCGCACCCCGGCCCTCGCCCATCGGATGGGAGAGGGTCGTCCCGTCAGGGCGGGACCGGGTGAGGGCTCGTTTCCAAAATTCCACCTGTTCCCGCGCCCGTTTTTCGCTGCGCGAACCGTCGGCGTTGAGACCGGTGGATATGATGCACACCTTGCCGAGCTGGTGGTCGAAAACTACCAGGCTGTCATAGAAACCAACGTGGCCATCGGGCAATTCCAGGTCGTTGGCGGCGCGGCGCGGGAGTTTCGGCTCAGTAAAATTTTTCAAATCGTAACCCCAGTAACCGAAACAGCCGCCCAGCGGAAACGGCAGGTCAACCTCGTCCAACAGCTCAAACCGCGCCATCAGTGCATCCAACACCTGCCAAGGGTTGCCAAACTGGACGTAGCCGCCGTTGTCAAACGGCGGAACTGTCCGCGAATTCACATTCGCGGCCACAATTTCACAGCGCGAGCCGGTCGAGCGGAAGGTGAAAAATGGATTCGCCGCAACCAACGAATAGCGTGCGGATGGCAAATCAAACGCCGCCGTGCGCAGCAGGACAATCCCCGCGGCGCCGTGCAGAGTTTCGACCAGCGATTCCGGCGTGTGGGCCGTGGCGATTTCCAGAATCAGCGGGCGCATTGTCCAAAAGGATGATTGGACGATTGGACCGATGGATAAATGGACGAATGGACGCCGGCGCGGTCCCGCTTCTCCACCAATCCATAAATCCATAAATCCATAAATCCGGGCTCCGGAGGTTACGCAAACGCCTTGGGAATGACACTGGGATGGCCGACCCGGCGTTCGTAGTCCAGGATGATTTCGACCGCTTCCTGCGGTGTGTCCGTCACCTTGACGAGGTCAAGGTCGCCGGGGCTGATGAATTTGTGTTTGTCCTGCATCTCGGCTTTGAGCCAGCGCAGCAGCCCGCTCCAGTACTCACGCCCGAACAGGATGAGGGGAAACTGCGGAATGCGCTCCGTTTGTGCGAGCGTGGTGATTTCGAAAAACTCGTCAAGCGTGCCGAACCCGCCGGGCATGAAGACAAAGCCGAGGCTGTATTTGGCGAAGCAGACCTTGCGCGCGAAGAAATAATGGAAATGCAGTGGCAGGTTGACAAAGCGATTGCCGGATTGTTCGTGAGGCAATTCAATGTTGAGGCCAATGGATTTGCCGCCGCCCTGGGCTGCGCCCTTGTTCGCGGCTTCCATGATGCCCGGACCACCGCCGGTAATGACGGCCAGGTGGTGCTGCGCCAGGCCTTTGGCGATCGCCACGGCGGCGTGATAATACTTGTCGCTCGGGCGCATTCGCGCGGAGCCGAAAATCGTGACGGCCGGGCCGGCCTCTGACAGCGTCTGGAAGGAATCCACAAACTCGGCCATGATGCGGAAAATGCGCCAGGGGTCTTCGCGGATGAAGGAGGTTGAGTCGTTCATGACGGCAGAATAATCGAGCATCGGAAAATGAAAAGGCCGGAGAAACGGCAAATTCTCCGGCCCGGTTTTTGTCCGATCCCTCAGGAGCAACCAAGACTTTCGCCGCAATTCAGGCATTTGTAGCACGCGCCGTTTCGCACGGCCACGTGGCCGCAACTTGGACACGTCGGCGCGTCCTCCTGAAAGTGCGCCACGGACTCACTCAGACTTTTTACGGTGCGTTCGGCGGGCGGGTGATGGCCATTGCCGTTGCCGCTTTTCACTTCCAGCACGTCATTCTCCTCCGCAATCGGCAATTCAGGCACCGGGCGGTTCACCTTTTTTTTTAGCTCTTCCATCAAGCCGGGCATGGCGAGTTCCGGTTGATTGCGCGCGGCGGCGACGTTTTCACGGTAACCGGGCACGAATTGCAGCGCGAGCCAGCGGAAAACGTAATCGGTGATGGAGGCCGCGTTGCGGATTTCCGGGTTTTTGGTGAAGCCGCTCGGCTCGAACCGCTGATGCGCGAATTTTTTCACGAGCGTTTCCAGCGGGACGCCGTATTGCAGGGCGATGCTGGTGAGCGTGCCGATGCTGTCCATCAACCCGCCGATGGTCGAACCTTCCTTGGCCATGGTGATGAACAATTCACCCGGATGGCCGTCCTCGAACAGTCCCACCGTCATGTAACCTTCATGGCCGGCAATGTCGAATTTGTGCGTGACGGCCGTGCGCGTGTCGGTCAAACGGCGACGGATCGGTTTGCCGGCCTCGGTGCGCAATCCGACCACTTCGGATTCAAGTTCCCGGATGCGGGTTTCCAGCGCCGAGACTTCGGCCGCGGCCGCTCCACTGAAACCGTCACTGCTCTTTTTGGTGCTCAGCGGCTGCGAACGTTTCGAGCCGTCGCGGTAGATGGCCACACACTTGAGCCCCATCTTCCATGCCTGCACGTAGGTGTCGCGAATTTCCTCCACCGTGCTTTCCTTGGGCATGTTGACGGTCTTGGATATGGCGCCGCTGATGAATGGCTGCGCGGCCGCCATCATCTTCAAGTGCGCCAGATAATGAATGCTGCGCTTGCCACGATAAGGTTTGAAGGCACAATCAAATACGGCCAGATGTTCCGGCTTCAAGCCGCTCCGCACCGTTTTGCCGTTTTCCTCCGCGTCTTCAATCGTGTCGAATTGTTCGATGTGGGCGATGATGTTCTTGTTTTCCGCCTCTCCATAGCCGAGGCGGCGCAACGCGTCCGGAACGCCACGATTGACAATCTTCAACATGCCGCCGCCGGCCAGAAGTTTGTATTTAACCAACGCGATGTCGGGTTCCACGCCGGTCGTGTCACAATCCATCAAAAACGCGATGGTGCCGGTCGGCGCGAGCACGGTGACCTGCGCGTTGCGGTAGCCATGTCGCCGGCCCTTGGCCAGCGCGCCCTCCCAGGTCTTGCGCGCCTCGTCCTTGAGATAGCCGAATTCCTCGCTCGGATGAATGTCTTCCACGGCGTCGCGATGCTGTTGAATGACGCCCAGCATGGGTTCGACGTTGTCCGCCCTGAGCGGCTTGGAAACGTGCGAGCAGCGGGCGTCACGGTAACCCGGGAACGGTCCGATGCCGGCGGCAATTTCCGCACTCTGCTCGTAGGCGTGTCCGGTCATGATCGCCGTGATGGCGCCGGCCAGCGCGCGGCCTTCATCGCTGTCGTAGGGCAGCCCGTAGCTCATGCAGAGCGAGCCGAGGTTCGCGTAGCCAAGGCCCAGCGTCCGGAAAATGTGCGAATTTTCGGTGATGTCCTTCGTCGGATAGCTGGCGTTGTCCACGATGATTTCCTGGGCGGTGATGTAAATACGCACGGCGGCCTTGAAACGCTCGACATCGAACGTGCCGTCTTCGCGCTTGAATTTCATCAAATTGAGCGACGCGAGATTGCAGGCGGTGTTGTTGAGAAAGACGTATTCGCTGCACGGATTGGTGGAGTGAATCGGCTCGGTACCCTTGCAGGTGTGCCATTTCTGGATGGCGCCGTCGTATTGCATGCCGGGGTCGCCGCAAGTCCACGTGCCTTCGGCGATCTTGTAGAGCAGTTTGGCGGCATCCTTCTTTTCGAGCGGTTTGCCGGTGGTGACGGCTCGCGTTTGCCATTCCTTGCCCGCGAGCGCGGCCTGCATGAATTCATCGCTGGCGCGCACGGAGAGATTTTCGTTTTGGTACATCACGCTGCCGTAGGCGTCGCCGTTGTAGGAACCGTCATAGCCTTGTTCAATCAGCGCCCAGGCCTTCTTTTCCTCTTTTTGCTTGGCGTCAATGAATTCCTCGATATCGCCGTGCCAGTCGCGCAACGTGTTCATTTTGGCCGCGCGCCGGGTTTTGCCGCCGGATTTCACAACATTGGCCACCTGGTCATACACCTTCAGGAAACTCATCGGGCCGCTGGGCCGGCCGCCGCCGCTGAGCTTTTCGCGGGCGGAACGGAGCGGCGACAAATCCGTGCCGGTGCCGGAACCGTACTTAAAGAGCATGGCTTCGCTGTGGGCGAGACGCATGATGTCTTCCATGTTGTCCGCGACCGACTGGATGAAGCAGGCGCTGCCCTGCGGATATTCGTATTGCGTCGCCGCGCGTTCGGCCTGGTGTGCCTGGCGGTTGTAATACCAGTTGCCCTTGCCGGAATTCTTGCCGATGCCGTACTGATGATACAACCCGACGTTGAACCAGACCGGCGAATTGAATGCGCCGTATTGGTTCAGGCAAAGCCACGTCAATTCGTCATAAAAAACCTCCCCGTCGGCCTTGCTGAAATAACCGTCCTTCACGCCCCAATCCGCAATGGTCCGGGAGATGCGCTGAATGAGCTGGCGCACCGAGGTCTCGCGCTCGGACGTGTGTTGCTCGCCGTAGAAATACTTCGAGACGACGACCTTGGTGGCCAGCAACGACCACGACTTCGGCACCTCGACGTTTTCCTGCTTGAAAATCACCTTGCCGGCGTCGTCGGTGATTTCCGCAGTGCGGCGGTCCCATTCGATCTGGTCGAACGGCTTGACTTTCGCGTCGCTGAAAATGCGTTCGACGCGCAATGATTTTTTCGCCGTGCTCATATCTTTGCCCTTGATGCGCCCGCCGGCCACCGACGTGGTGCGGCGGCGGCTTTTGGGCGACGGTGGCACCGTCACTTCTTCCCGTGCGTCAATCATGCTGTTCCTTTTTCAAGATGGTTGAAATTTCGTTTTCAGACAAATCACCCGACCGCCTCGGTACAGAAAAACGGTCGGGAAAATCGACTTTCTAGCCTGCTTTATAAGATTCTGCCAACCTGCTGATTTTCGGCAAAACCCCATTTAGTGGGCAACAAAGCGAGCCTATACCCAACATATTGTGGTGACAAGAAAAATTTTCAAAAAAGTTACACGAACGATATTCCCCAGGTAAAAGCCGGGAAAACACCGCGTCTCTGTTGGAAAAACCGCAACTTATTCGCCGCTGTGAACAAAAATCAGCGCCGTTTTTGAGCGCGCGACGAAACAAATGATCCGGGCCGTTTATGGAATGAAGGTTTGGGTTTGCGAATCGGCTCGACCGTTTTGGGCCTTACGGCTTTCTCAGCCGGTAGAACTTGCTCGAACCGGTGATGTCTGCCGTGACAGTTTTTTGGTCGCCAACGACCACCGGCGTGTTGGTAACGGCCAACCAGCTTGATTGCAACACGAGATTCGATGTCGTTTCAAGGGCGAATCCATCTGGAACGACGGGCCAGGAAAGCAACACCTGATAGTTGGTGAGGGTAATGTTCAACACCACCGGTGACGCTACTCCGATGGAGAGAACCTGAATAGCATTGGCCGCAGCCGCACCGTCAGAGTCGGCGACGGAAAAGAAATTGGTCCAAGTTCCATTGGCCACGGAATCAGCGGTGACGTTCATCGCGGCGCTTACATTGGTGTTCATGTTGCCTAGCGACCAAATGATTGAACTGTCGCCGATATCGCATGACCCACGGCCATATTGTACCCAATCCAGACTGATTCCTGCCGGCATGGCGTTGCTCATGGTGACGTTGTTCAGATTAAGCGAGCCGACGTTCTTGACGGTAATCGTGTAGCTGAATGTGGCGTTGTTATTGAGATTAGTGCTCGCCGGGGTAACGGTTAAATGGAACTGCGGATTGGCGACAATGGTCGTCGTTGCATCCGCCGTAAGGTAGGGTTGCTCAATATTGCCGGCGTTGTCGTGGGCCGTGCTGTAGAAGCCGTAAGTGTGCTGCGGCAGGCCGCGGAATGAGGCGTTCGTGCTTGTGGTGGCAGACTCCCAGAGCGTCCATGAACCACCGTTGTCGGAGACATAAATGTCATAGCTCGCCACACCCGAACCGCCGGAGTCGTCGGTGCCGGTCCACGAGATTGGGAATTGGAGCAGTTGGCTCTGTGCCGGCAGCGGCAGGACGTGACTGGTAGGCGCGACCGCGTCTATCGTGATGAGACACTGCTTGGCAGGGTCAGTGCCGGCGGCGGGATTATTGGGGTCAACCTGGTCGGTGGAGATGGCTGGCTGATTGTCGAAGGAGATCAAAGCCACGTTGCGGAATTGCGTGCCGTTGGGCAGGCCGTCCTTGACACGGATAGTGTAGGTGACATGGCCCTGACCGCGCCCGGTGCCGTCCTCTGGCGGAAGGAATCCAATGTTTACGGGTGGCGGCAGGCTGGTGTTGGGATCAATTGAGTGGAAGTTGGCATAGACTTGGCCGGAGACGAGGTTGATACCAATTTGGATTTGCACTTGGAAATTCGTGCCGAGGTAACTGACCAGCACGTTGGTTTCAAAGTGTTGGATGCCGGGCGG
The DNA here is from genome assembly GCA_035604955.1 of Candidatus Limnocylindrales bacterium. GTDB lineage: Bacteria > Verrucomicrobiota > Verrucomicrobiia > Limisphaerales > UBA11358 > UBA11358. The sequence goes on from DATNHM010000034.1 coordinate 71,747, forward strand.
CAACGCGAACAGCATGTCGCCAAACCCGAATTCTGAGACGTTGAATGTGGACCAATCGAAATTCGTGCTGAGTTGGTCCGCGATGACGACCTGCTGTGCCGGTGCGGTGGCGTTGGTTGTGTTCTCGAAATCAATGCGGTAGGCAAAAGCGTTGTCCGATGATAGGAAACCGCTCGTGCCAAAACCAGCGGGGCCGGTTAGTTGGTTCGGGTCGGTGGGGCGAGTAACGGGAGTTGTTGGCCCAGAATTTGTCATGCACATGTGGTATGCGTAACACAGGTCTGGTTCCGTCTCCCACGACGGCCTGGGGCTGTCGTCCATTATGAGTGAGCCGTAGCATCCGATTCCGATGTCCACACCGTCGAGAAACGCCATGGAAATATCGTATACCGTTACCAGTGGGAGTAACTTTGGCAGCAATGTTCTTCCGAGTAATTTTCCGAATTGCTTAAACACTATTCTGAGTTCAGTCATCCGCTCCACTTTGGTCACCGCGCGTTTGGCAATCTGGCTTCCAATTAGACTGACAATACGTTTCCCAACGTCATTGGCGGAGCACTTAATGAATTCATCCCAACCTAGGCCAGATGGATCGGTTTCCGATATGGGGTCGTTTGCGAGCGTGTAGAGATTAATTTCGCCGCCACCAAGACCAAGCGGATCGGGCGATGTGAATCGACCGAGGCTCGGACTGTAGGAGCGGTTGCGCATAAAAACAAAACCGTTGTCTTCTTGCACCACGCCAAGTTGTCCATTGAACTGAAATGGATTGGGGACTGTCTCTACCCGCTTTAGCGGAGTACCAAAGGGCGCATGAGTGTATGAATTGACGACAACACCTGCGGCGGTGACGAGTTGTTGTGCGTTCCCAATCGCATCGAACGTGTAAAATGTCGCATTTCCGCCCACATCGGTCCGGGACACCAACTCGCTGCTGTGGTCATAGCGCGCAAGGAAACCGCCCACAGCATCATACTCGCCGACAACGTTGCCAAGGCCAACGGGGTCAATCACGTAGCGTGTCATGCTTTCATTCTCGGTTTTAGCGACGCGACTGCCCATGCCGTCATATGCGTAACCCCAATTGCCTTGCGGCGTGGACACCGCGATGAGCTGATTGTCGTCATTGTACGTATAGGTGTTCGTGCCTTGTGGTGAAGCTTCCCGAATCAGATTACCGTCTGCGTCGAAAGTGTAATGTGTCGTGCCGACGGTAACGTATTGATTCAGGTTGTTGATGGTATATGAATTTGTGACGCCATTCTCGATCGTTTGGGTGCGATTGCCCATCACATCATATACATAGGTAAAATCCTGATTGGGTATGTTAGTCGTGGTCGAAGCAAAGACAGCATGTGTCAATTGCCCGATGTCGTCGTAATCGTAAGTCCAATGTCCATCAAGCGTGTCCATGGAGGAGCGACGGCCCCGGCTATCGTAACTATAATTGAACCGGGAAATTACGGTGTCATTCGCCAGTGAATTCGTCAGTTTCAAGAGTTGCCCTGTAGGATCATATTGGTGTGTCGTGAACATACCATTGCCAACCGTTTTGCGCGCAATCCGCCCAGCAGGGTCATAGTCGTAGAGCACAACGAGCGCATTCAGCTCGTTTGTCATGCTCTGAAGCCGGCCAGCAACATCGTAGTAGTAATCGAGACGATGACCGAGTTGATCCAGGCTGGAGGTTCGGCGCCCGGCTGAATCGTAGGAGAATGTCAAATACTTGCCGCCAGGATAATCCATACGCGCCAAGCGATTGCTGGCATCGTAGGTCATGCTGACAGATTCCAGCGGGTTCAAAATCGTGTCGTACGTTGTCGAATTGGTCAAATTGCCCCGGGTATCGTAGGTGTACTCCGTGGCTGATCCGTCTGCAAAATACTTGCCAGTAACCCGACCGCTGTTATCGCAGGTGTAGAAGGTTTCATGGCCACGGCGGTTTTGCCAAGTTTGGGGGTTGCCCTGGTAATCGTAGCTCCATTCCTCAACGCTGTTGTCGGCATATGTAATGGACTGTACGTTGCCGTATGGGTCGTAATCATATTTGGTTGGATTCCCCTTCGCATCTTTGACCAAGGCAAGGCGGTTGTAGTCGCTGGTGAAGCCGAACTGACTGTTGTGTCCCATCGGGTCGGTGCTGCGGGTCACGTTGCCTTTGTCGTCGTAAGCGTAGTTGTAAGAGCGCCCGGTCGGGTCCATGATCGAGACTAGGTTGTAGGAATCGTCAAAAGCTAGATGGACGGCATTGCCAAGAGCGTCCTCAGTCTTGGCCAGCAAGCCGCGATGGTCGTAGTAGAATTTGGTCGCATTGCCGATGCCATCTGTAACGGTGACCTTCCCGCCGATGTCGTAGGTGAAGGTGAGGGCTTCCGCGTTACCGCCCAGATAGGTTCCCACCAACCGCCCCAGCGGGTCATAGCTGAAATACCGCCAATTGCAGCAGGAACTGGCAACGCCCGTGAGCGCGTGCAGTTGACCCGGCGTACCAGTCGTGTTGTAAGTGTACGTTGCAGTGCGGCCATCGGAGTATTGGGAGCAGATAAGGTATTCGTTCCCGGCGTCGTAGCTGAGAACGGTCTGCTGGTTCAGGTTGTCGGTCAGGGTCTGGATTCGACCTGCACCATTGTAGGCGATCTGGATGCTCTGACCGGAGGAGTGCATCAGGCTCGTCAATAGGCTGCCGGTGTAGCCGAGCGTGATGCGGTTTTGGTTCAGATCCTCAACGTAACTCAATTTGCCATCGGAACGGTAAAAGTAGAGGACACCAGATTTCTCCGTGAGTGTGAACGCGCCACCGCCCGCCGGGGCGAGCGTGCCGTAATCGCCAGGCTGCGCGAAGTAGCCACCCCGCGTGTCCGGCTGGAACATGCGTTGTGCGCCGCCCGGCCCAAAGATCGTCACGGTGCCGTCGCTCGACTGCTGCAGCGAGTATTGCCAGTTGTGCGACCAACCACGGCCAAGCGGGCCGAGACTGTAACGTTGCGAAATCGGCTCGCCGAAAGAGCGGCTGAAGGTCAGCGGCAAGCCCGGCGCTGCCACCGAGGCATCCACTGAAGAAGCGAGCGTCCTGAGCGGACACAGACCATCCGCTTGCATAAACTGGAACCCGAGCAGCTTGCTGATATCCACGACGTTGAGGCCGACCCGTCCCAGGTAGGAGGCGTTATTGTCCAACATGGTCACATAGCCGCCCCAGGTTGTGCCGGCTTGGGCGGTAAAGGCTGTGAAGATGGCGTGCCACGCATCCGCGGCGATGGTCGAAGGCTTCATTCCCGCTTCCAACGAACTCCAATCCACCGGTGTCGGGTCATCGGCCTTCACCACACCCAGGTTCCAATTAATTGGCGTGTAGCTGAAGTCCCACGGCTGCTGCCAACCGGCGTAATAAATGGGCACGCGGAATGTTTCGCCCGGCTGCAAAACGCCAGGCGTTTGGCCACAACCAAGGAATTGCACTGTGTGGTAGAAGCCGGCCGGTTCAGCCGACGTCCACAAACCTTGCTTAACGAGTGTTGCGTCCATGGTCAGGAAGGCACCTTGATTCCCATTCTGAAGGGCAGTTAACACCAGCAGGGGGGCCGGCATGGCAGCATCACCGGTGTTGCTGTATTCGGGATAAATCGTTGCGGGCACATGGTAACCAATCTGGCTAGGCGCCACGACCGACGATGCGAAAACCGGGGCACCGACCGACAAAACTTGGAAGGCGTTCATCAAAGTCGCTGAAGTCCCGGAGCCCAGCGACACGCGGACGGAATAGGTTCCCGGCGGCAGAGTGCTGGCGGCTTCGGTGGCCGTGATTTGCGTGAATGAATCCACGCTCGTCGTGGTCGCGGGATACACATTGCTCGCGCCATCAATGAACTGGACCGAACTGGACGAGTCGAATCCGGCCCCGGTCAAAGTAACGGTGATCGGCGCGTTTCGCCCGGAATGGTTCGGCGTAACCGAGAACAGCAGCACGGAAGCCGAGGAAGCAGTGACAGTGTAAGCACCCGGTGTCTGGATATTGTCCGCATAGACCAGCACATACCAGGTTCCAGGCGCGGCCATGGGAATGAGCAACTGCTGACCCGGGACACCCGTGACTGCGGCGTGGTAATCGTAAATGGAGCGTGTGGGTGGCGCGCCAAGTTTGGCATAAATCTCGTAATGGTTGCCCGCCACCAAGTTGTTCAACACGATTTGCAATGGAGCGCTGGCAGGTAAAATGAATTGGAACAACTGGCCCTGCCCGGTGACGGTGCACTGACCCTGGTACGGCGTTCCGAGAGCTAGATTTGTAATAGCGATGCTGAACAACTCGAAGGCGTAATTCACACCGTACTGCCCGTTCAAGCTGTGAGCCAGCACCGAGTAACTGCCGGCGGCTGGCAGGGTGATGAAGTCCGAGTCGGCCACAAGATTGGTAAAGCCGCGCCACCCATTGGGGCCTTGCAGATCAAAGCCCACACCCGGACCGGAGAGGCTAACGAGATGAAAGCGCACCTGGTCGTTTACGTTCGCCCCGAATGTCCACTGGTCCACGCTGTAGGGCGTCTCAATGCTCCCGCTCACGATTTCGTTCATGGTGAGGGCTGCCACGTTCGGGGTCGTCTGCCAGATCGTGACCATGTAATGGCCGGTGCTGGACGGCGAAGCTGGGGAGGCATGCACCTGCACGCGGTACGTGCCGTCGTTGGTTATGGCGATGCTGGATAAAAGCAACGCCGTGCCACTGGTCGCATTCGTGCCCGTCGCAAGCACGACGCCGTTAGTGTCCACCACCTTCGCTTCGACGAAATTGAGATAGGGTGGCACACCGCTACCGCTACCCGGATCAACCAACACCGTGTAAAACTGTCCGGCGCGGGCGAAAAAGGTCCATTCATCCAACTGGCCTGCGGTGGCAATATTGCCCAACGTGGGATTGTCGAAGCCGATGGGACCGCTGTTGGGAATCTGCGTCACCGTGCCATGCAGAATCGTGCCGCCAATCTGCGTGCTCCGCGCATACAGGTGCAGGCCGTTCAGATCGAGCGTGCATCCAACGGGTACTATCAATGAATTAACGTAGAGCGCCTCGGAGCCGGTGCCGCTGGCGTTGTCATACTGGTCGATGAGCTTGACGTACGTGTTGTTCGCCAGCGTCAGCGTGCCGTAGTTGAAGTTATGGATGAAGCCCAGTTGCGATGTTCCGAAGTCCTGCCCCATTACCTCCAAGAGCTGCGGCGAAGCCTGCGTGCCCGAGCCATTCATGATGAGCGTGCCAAGAGGAGTAAACTGCCCGAGATTCCTCGTATTGCCGAGCAAACTGCCACTTAATTGTACTGTGCCTCCCGGTTGACTGCTCAAGAGGTTCAGGCCGTTGAAATAAACCGAGCTTTGCAGATTCACCGTGCCCCCAGCCAGGGCGATAACGTTCCCTACAGTTGATGGCATCTGTGGAACATTCAATACGCCACCACTTGATGCTTGGAGTGTACCACTGTTTTGGAAGCCACTCGCCGGAAGCATCACTGTTCCTCCGGCGGCCCAGATTAAGCCTGAATTCTGGAAACTGCTTCCGTTGACGACAATCGTCCCGCCGCTGACATCCGCTGAAATGGTTCCTTGGTTGATCACGCCAACGTTGCCTGGCCCCCACCACGGGTAGCCGGTGTAAGCGCCTACATTCCCATTCTGCCCACGAATCGTTATCCCCGAACTAATCGTCAG
>DATNHM010000035.1:0-4388 GCA_035604955.1 Candidatus Limnocylindrales bacterium
GCGATTGCGGCCAAAAGGCCGATAATGGCCACCACAATCATGATTTCCACCAGTGTAAAACCCGCTTTGCGGGAGGTTTTCATTTTCATACTACTTTTCTTTCTGCTTGGCGGTGTGAACGCGTAACAGGCGGGTTACTATGATTTCGGTTTTTGTTCACTGATTGCCTGCTACTACCGCTTTGTGTTTAAAAACTAGCAGCCTTAATGCCAATAATTGAAACACCGCTTTGGCTGTTTGGTTTTCCATCTCGGCAGGAATTGAGCCAAAATAGCCTTAACTTGGCAATTCCTGTATAACCCGGTGTATCCTGTTGTCCGCAATCATCCGTCGTATTTCCCCCAATGCCTTGGGTCCTTGGGGCATCCTGTAACGATTCGAGACACCACCCACTACCCCCCAATTTGGCCCTTGGCTGCCATTCCGGTCTTAATCAAAAGACAGGCAATTCTGATATTGCGTTCACTCGACTTAGCGAGCCGGTTTGATACGATTGAACCATGAGTTTTGTCGCTGAGTTCAATTCCCTGCCCATGCCGTCGCTGGTGCGAAAATCGCTGACGGCAGACGCGACGGCGGTGCGCGAGAGCCAGGCCAAACCCAGGTTGTCGCTGATGGATTTTGCGCATTTGATTTCCCCGGCCGCGGCGGAATCGCTGGAAGTGCTTTCACGGCGTTCACACCAGTTGACCCAGCAGCGTTTCGGCAAAGTCATCCGCCTCTTCGCGCCATTGTATCTTTCCAATGAATGCGTCAACAACTGCCAATATTGCGGTTTCTCGCGCGACAATCCGATCCTGCGCGTGACCCTGTCGCTGGACGAGGTTAAACGCGAGGCCCGGGCGCTGAAGGAACAGGGCTTCCGCAATGTCCTGCTGGTGGCGGGTGAGCACCCGAAATTTGTCCCGGTGGCCTATCTCGAAAATTGCGTTCACGCGTTGCACGAGGAAATTCCCAGCGTGTCACTCGAAGTCGGCCCGCTGGAAACGGCGGATTATCGTCCGCTCGTCGCGGCGGGCGCGGACGGGCTGGTGGTTTATCAGGAAACCTATGACCGCGGCGTTTACGCGCAAATGCACACCGCCGGGCCGAAACGAAATTTCGATTGGCGACTGGAAACGCCGGAACGCGCCTACGCCGCGGGCTTCCGGCGGCTCGGCATCAGCCCGCTTTACGGACTGGCGGACTGGCGGTACGAGGCCATCAGCGTCGCCGCCCATGCGGATTATTTGCTCCGGAATTGCTGGAAGGCGCAATTGACCATTTCCCTGCCGCGGTTGCGTCCCTGTGCCGGCGAATTCCAACCGCTGACGCACATGAGCGACCGTGATCTGGCGCAACTGGTGTGCGCGTTTCGTTTGATGTTCCCCGATGCCGGCCTGGTGCTTTCGACGCGCGAACCGTCAAAATTGCGTGACGGCCTGATTCCGCTGGGCATCACGCTGATGAGCGCGGGCAGCCACACCGAACCGGGCGGTTACACCGGCGCCGGCCGGGAGAAATTGCATCAAACCGTGCGCGGACGCATCGTGGAACTGGGCGCCAGTGAATGGGCGCCGGTGGGGCGAGCGTCCTCGCGAGCCGATGCCGCCACACCTAATGGCGGCTCGTCGGCAGCCTCGCGGGCGACGAATGCAACGGGACAATTTGACATTGCCGACGCACGCTCGCCGGGCGAAGTGGCGGAATTGATTCGCAAGCTCGGCTACGAACCGGTCTGGAAGGATTGGGACGCGGCGCTGACGGCGTGATGAAAATTTCAAACGCCCTTGCCGTCGCGCTCAATTGGCGTTAAAGTCTCAACATGACTGCGGTTGCCAAAGAGTTGGTTCAAATCGTGGATGGATTGCCGGAGGAAAAAGCGCGGGAGGTCATGGATTTCGCCCGTTTCCTCAAGCAACAGGCGAGTGATTTGGAGTGGGAGCGTATTATCGGCGAGGCGCGTCCGCGCCCCAAGCTCGATGCGTTTGTGGCGGAGGCATTGCGTGAAGGTGAAGCCATACCGCTTGACATAGACAAATTGTGATCTCCAAGGCCCGTCCTGCCTTCTGGCGCGCTTATGACCGGCTCGCGCCATCGGTGAAAATCCGCGCACGCGAAATTTATCGGTACTTCGAAAAAAACCCAAACCATCCCTCGCTTTGTTTCAAGAAGCTCCGGGGCCATAACGACGTTTGGTCGGTGCGCGTGAATGACCAGTATCGCGCCGTCGGCGTCCGCTTCGGCGACACGATAGAGTGGATTTGGATCGGCACGCACAATGAATTTGACAATCTGTTCTCGTGAGCAAGGATTTTGTCACCGCCAACGGAAAACCAATTGAGGCGAAACTGCCTTGCTCGATTGAGGATTTCCTCGTTGCGCAAAAGCTCCTGCCGCGCAGCGTGGTGGTGGAACACAACGGCGAGGCGGTCGCGCCCTCGGAATTTTCCAAACGCACTCTCAAGGCCGGTGACCGCCTGGAGATTGTCAAAATCGTCGCGGGTGGATGACGGGGGAGGGACGCCGTGTCGGCGTCCCTGATTTGTGTTTGGGACAGCGGCACGCTGTCCCTCCCGATTCTCTTTTATTTTGCAGCGTTGCGCCTTTGCGTTAAGCTGCGCGCATTATGGATTGGCTGGCCCATTTCCTCTGGAATGACCTCATCTGGCACAATGGCAAACTGCTCGGCATTGATTGGAGCGTTTGGAAAGTTGTCGGCTGGCTGGGCAACTTCGTTTTTTCCTCGCGCTTTTTGGTGCAATGGTATGTCACCGAGAAAAAGAAGCGGGTGGTGGTGCCGCAGGCCTTCTGGTGGTTGAGCCTCGTCGGGTCGCTGACGTTTCTGTGTTACTCCATTCACCAGCGGGATTCGGTTTTCATTTTTGCCTACGCCTTCACCTGGCTCCCGTACACCCGGAATCTCATCATCCATCGGCGGCACAAGCATGCGCACGTGAACTGCCCGAGTTGCGGGAACAGTTGTCCGCCCCAATCCAATTTCTGTCCGAATTGCGGCGCGCGGCTGGCGGCGGTTACGGCTTAGGCACGGAGTTGGTGAGTCCGGACAGCGTCAATGGAATTCCGTATTTTTTCAAAATGGGCTGGAAGTCCGGGTGTGCCTGGCCGTAGGTCACGAGTTCCTGGACGAATTTCTGGATGTTGGGAAGATTTTTCTGGTAATTCTGAATGACCCCGCGGGCTTGCGGTTCCAGTGCGGTGAGGTCTTTGCCAAAAGTATGCGCTTGATAAAATAAATACGTCGCCAGCGTGCCGCTGATCACAATCAACACCAGGAGCAGGTGGGTAATTTGACGGCGCAGCGACGCAACCTGGCTGGCCAAATCGTCCGGGACGGGAGTGTTCGTTTGTGGTTCGTTCATGATATCAATGCGTGACGGGTTTCGCTTCAAAAGGTTGGAGAACGCGGGTAATGTCCGGGTGCACCTTCCCGTAAATGATGGCATCATTCATCAGCAGATTCAAACGGTTGAGGTTGCTTTGGCAGGCAATGGTCTGGGCCTGAAGGTTGCGAAGCTCGCGCGAGCGAAATATGCTTTGCAGTGCAAAGAGCACGCTCGCCAGCACCAGGACGGCCAGCACAAAGGTTAAAACAGTATTGATAGCTTCACTTTTCATAATGAATGTGCCGAATCTAGCGAATTGCCGGCAAATGTCCACTGCGATTTTGAGGGTAAAAATGGGTGTCAAAAATGGGTTGATTTCAAGCCCGCCGGCTGGCATTAGTGGCGGCGAATTCATCTTTGCCCAAAGAAGAGCCAATTGAATTGACCGGCAGTGTGACGCAGGTGCTGCCCGGCACCATGTTCCGGGTGGCGCTGCCGAATGGCCATGAGGTTCTGGCGCATATCTCCGGCAAAATGCGGAAGAATTTCATCCGCATCAGCGTCGGCGACAAGGTCAACGTCGAAATGTCACCGTACGATTTGAACAAGGCGCGCATCACCTACCGGCATAGTTGAGCCTGATGCGTGAAACCTGAAACGTGAACCTGGCCGGCATGCATCACGTTTCACGTTTCACGTCTTACAAATATGAAAGTCCATTTCCTGGGGGCGACCAGAACCACCACCGGCTCGATGTATCTCTTCGAGGTCAACGGCAAACGGCTGCTGCTCGAATGCGGCCTGTTCCAGGGTCATCGTGAGGAAACCACGCAACGCAACTGCGGTTTTCCGTTCGACCCGCGGCAGATTGACGCCGTGGTCCTGAGCCATGCGCACATTGACCACGCCGGCAACCTGCCCAACCTCGCCCGGCAGGGCTGCCACGGCCCCATCCATTGCACCGACGCCACGCGCGACCTCTGCGGCGTCATGCTGATGGACTCCGCGCACATCCAGGAACAGGACGCGCTCTTCGTTTCCAAATGGCGGGCGAAAAAACAT
>DATNHM010000036.1:0-52970 GCA_035604955.1 Candidatus Limnocylindrales bacterium
CTGAATCATCCTTATAAACCATATTAGGCATCTTATCAAGAAAAATCCGCACTTTTGACTTTCCACGGGCGCAATTCAGGATGCGCCCTTTTCCACAGACGCCGACGCGAGACCGGCAGGTTCGCGGCGCCGGACAATCCATCCGAATGGAGAAGGGAGCGCGCCCGGAATAAAATTGTTTGCGCAACGGCGCGCGTTTTGTAATTTCACCGGCGCAGGAAAGTGTTCCGAACGACTTATGACAAGAAAACCGCTGTCGGGCGCAGAATTAAACGAACTGGTCGCGGGCTTGAACAAGCTCGCGCATAACCTGTGGTGGACATGGAACCAGGAGGCTCAGGATTTGTTCCAGGAACTGTCGCCGCGCGGGTGGCAAAACCTGTATCACAACGCCGTCGCCATCCTCCGCGAGGTGTCGGATTACGAACTGCGCGTGCATTTGCAGGAACACGATTTCCAATGCCACGCCCGCGCCGTGCTGCACAGCTTCGAGTCGTATCTCAAGGAGAAGAACACCTGGGGCCACAAGAACGCCCCGGAGCTGCACAAGAATCCGGTCGCCTATTTTTCAGCCGAGTTCGGCTTCCACGAGTCGCTGCCGATTTCCGCCGGCGGCCTCGGCATCCTGTCGGGCGACCACACCAAGTCCGCGAGCGACCTCGGCCTCGGCTTTGTCGGCATCAGCCTGTTTTACCGCGAAGGTTATTTCCAACAGGCCGTGGACAACAATAATTGGCAGACCGAATTCTACAATCTGATTGATCCGCAAAACGTGCCGTTGGAACCGGTGCTGGACGCCGATGGCCAGCCCCTGGTGTTGCAGGTGGAGATTGACATGAATCGCGTCCAGTTCCGGGCCTGGCGCGTAAACGTCGGACGGGTTCCGGTGTATTTGCTCGACACCAACCTGCCGGAAAATGCCCAGCACTTTCGCGATTTGACCGCCCGGGTCTATGGCGGCGACCGTTCCATGCGCATCATGCAGGAAATTCTGCTCGGCATCGGCGGTGTGCGGCTGCTCCGCAAACTCGGCGTGGAACCGTCGGTGTTCCACATGAACGAAGGTCACGCGGCCTTCCTGACCCTGGAATTAATCCGCGAAAAAATGGCCGCCGGCCAAAACTTTTCCGACGCCGCCGCCGCGACCCGCGCGCAATGCATTTTCACCACGCACACACCGGTGGAAGCCGGACATGACCGCTTCACCCTGGAATTGATGGACTACGCCTTTAAACTTTTCCACACGCAACTGGCCGTGCCCTTTGATGACCTCATGGCGCTGGGCCGGGTGAACCCGAAGGATGCGGAGGAATCGTTTTGCATGACCGTGCTCGCGTTGAAATTGTCGCATGCTGCGAACGGCGTCAGCCAGTTGCATGGCGAGGTCAGCCGCCACATGTGGCATGACCTTTACCCGAATGTGCCCGTTGAAAAAGTCCCCATCAGCCACATCACCAACGGCATTCATCTGCTGGGGTGGATGAAAGGGCCCGTCCGGCAGTTCTGGCGGAAGAAATTGAAGGAAGGCAAAGCCAACGCCACCGCTGCCTGCCGCGAGAAATTCGGATCGGACTGGGCGGCCGCGGTCAACTCGGTCGAATTTTGGAAAAAAACGACCGACCCGGATTTTGTCTCCGACGAGGAACTTTGGGCGCTGCGCTACAAATTACGGCGTGAAATGATTGAATTCGTCCGCCGCCGCCTGTTGCTCCAGCACCAGCGGCTCGGGCCGGGCGATTTCATCCGCTTCGATCATCTGCTGAATCCCGACGCGCTAACCATCGGTTTCGCGCGCCGGTTCGCCACGTACAAACGCGCGCCGTTGATTTTCCAGCAGTTCGACAGCATTGTGAAACTCGCGCGCGACAAAAAGCGGCCCATCCAGTTCATTTTCGCCGGCAAGGCGCACCCGCGCGACGACGAGGGCAAGCGTTTCATCCAGCAGATCATCCACCTGAGCAAGCACAGCGAGTTGGCCGGCTACCTTGTGTTCGTTGAAAACTACGATGTCCACGTCGCGCGGCAGATGGCTTCGGGCTGCGACATCTGGCTGAACAATCCCCGTCGGCCGCTCGAAGCCTCCGGCACCAGCGGCATGAAAGCGGGCTGCCATGGTTGTTTAAATCTGAGCATCCTCGACGGCTGGTGGCGCGAAGGCTACGATAAAACCAACGGGTTTGCCATTGGCGAGGATTCGCATCCGGACAACATTGAGGAACAGGACCTCCAGGACAGCGCGAATCTTTACCGTACACTCACCGAACAGGTCATCCCGATGTTTTTCGACCGCGATGAACAGGGCATCCCACGCCAATGGATTCAACGCATCCGCCGCGCGATGGTCACCCTCGTGCCGCAATTCACCACCGACCGCATGGTCAAGGAATACACGCACAAGTATTATTCGGCAAAGTAACACCTGCTGGACATTTTCCGAATAATATCGGCTGGAACTGTCCTAATTTGTCTCCGGAGCGCGGGCTTCAGCCCGCTTCAACGCATCAATGTAATGGACGCTGAAGCGGCATAAATGCCGCGCTCCTTAAATCAGGACACTACCTATCGGCTTCGGCACTTGCCAGAAGTGCTTTCTTGCGTTTTACTCTGTCCGGGCCAAATGCGCAGCACTTGCTTGGCCTGATTCAGAACCATCAACAGTCAGATAATATGAAACAACTTGCATATATCTCCACACGTTTGATTCCCATCACCGTCGGCACAATCCTCCTTTGCCTTGCCACCGGATGCTCGACGACCCGGGTCACAAACAATGCGTCCTCTACCCAGACCCAGATCGACCTGAACCACGCCAACTACAAGATGATCAAGGCCGGCGCCGAAGGCCGGAGTTATGGCTTCCGGTTCCTGCTGGGGATAATTCCCATCACGGCCCCCAACACCGCCACGGCCCGTGCGGATTTGTATAACCGCCTGGGCGAACCCGTAACCGGCAAATCGGTCGCGCTGATTAACGTCACGGAAGACCGCTCCACCACCTGGCTGCTGTTGTTTTCGATTCCGAAGCTGGTCATCACCGGCGATGTGGTTCAATTTACCGGGGAGGGTAACGGCCAAATGCAGACAAATCAGCCGGCAACCCCGCAACCGGCGCAATAACAATTCTGCAGCCGGTCGCATTACGCGAATCTACCAACCAATCGGCAGGCAGGTTTTACTTCCGCTCTTGAACTTTGTCGCTCACCGCGTAAATTCTCCGCGCCAATGAATTACAAAATTTCTAAACGCGCCGCGTCGCTGTCACCGTCCCTCACGCTGGCCATTGATGCCAAGGCCAAGGCCATGAAGGCCGCGGGCGAGGACGTCGTCGGCTTCGGCGCGGGCGAACCGGACTTTGACACGCCGCAATTCATCAAGGACGCCGCCGCCCAGGCGCTGGCAGCCGGATTTACCAAATACACGCCCTCCAGCGGCATGCCGGAATTGCGCGAGGCCATCGCCGGCAAATTCAAGCGCGAGAACGGCCTGACCTACAAGCCGTCGCAAATCATCGTTTCCTGCGGCGGCAAGCACTCGTGCTATAATGTCATCATTGCCACCTGCCAGGAAGGCGATGAGGTGCTCATTCCCGCGCCGTACTGGCTGAGCTATCCGGAAATGGTCAAGCTCGCCAGCGCCAAACCAGTGATTCTGGAAACCGCCGACAAGACCGAATTCAAAATCACTCCGGAACAACTCCGCGCCGCCATCACGCCGCGCACGCGCCTGCTTATTCTGAACTCGCCCAGCAACCCGACCGGCAGTGTTTACACGCCGGAAGAGGTCAAGGCCATCGGCGACATCTGCGTCGAGAAAGGCGTGCTCATCATGAGCGACGAAATTTACGAGCACCTGCTTTATGACGGCGCGAAGGTGAAAAGTGTTGCGAGTTTCTCGCCCGCGCACCAGGAGCACACCATCATCGTCCACGGCTTTGCCAAGGCGTGGAGCATGACCGGCTGGCGTCTGGGTTTTCTGGCCGCGCCGGAGCCGATTGCCAAGGCGATTGACGCCGTGCAAAGCCACAGCACGAGCAACCCGACTTCATTCGCCCAAAAAGGCGCGCTGGCCGCCATCACCGGCCCGATGGACCACCTGAAAGGCTGGCTCGTGGAATTCGACAAGCGCCGCCGGTTTGCGCATCAGAAATTGAACAGCATTCCGGGTCTTTCCTGCGTGAATGCCAGGGGCGCGTTCTATCTGTTCCCGAACATCTCGAAAACCGGCCTCAAGAGCACCGACTTTTGCGCCAAACTCCTGGAAGCGGAAAAAGTCGCCGCCGTGCCGGGCATCGCCTTCGGCGCGGACGATTACTTCCGTCTTAGTTACGCCACCAGCATGGCGAACCTGGAGAAGGGCCTGGAGCGCATCGAGCGCTTCTGCAAAAGCCTGGCGAAGTAAATCCGGAGCGACGAACTTTGCGAGTCTCCAATCTGATTCAAGGCGTCGCGGCCATGTTCATCCAACCATTGATGGCGTCGGCGCGGCCATAAACGGCAATGCAGGAAACCAGGCGGGAATAATTTTTGTTCTCTCGGTTAGCTTCTGTTCAACTCGAAATCCGCAGCGCGATGGCCGCAAAAAGGCACAGAAGGCGCTGAGCAATTCAATTATTCAAGGTTTCAATGGCCCTTTTGTGCCGCCCGGCGGCTGGAAGTGCAATCGATGTGCAGCGAGGCTTTACGTGGAATTCCTTGACGCTGCGGGCACGGGCCATAAGCTCGGATATCGCAAGTTTTAGAAGAGCAACCGGCGGCGAAAAACCATGAACGCCGGGACGGGGACAATATTGGTTTGGGCAGCCTGTGTCGCACCGGTTGAAATGACATTGATCGCATAAAAAATTTATTTATGAATGAATCCACTCTCCTATCCACTCCAATTGAACCCACTGTCCCGGATTACAAAGACCGGTCCACCGGATTGGTTGTCTTTGGCATCCTGACGCTATTGCTGGGCGGCCTGTGCGGGCTGTTCATCCTCTTGATGCTGCTCGGGCAGGTGGTGGCGGCCCGGACCAACCCCGATTCGGCCAACCTGGCGGCCTTGCTGCCCGCGCTGGCGGTTTATGGTGTCCTGGCCGTGATGCTGATCTGGCTCGGCATTGGTTCCATCATGGCCCGGCGCTGGGCCCGCGCCCTTATGCTCATCTTTTCCTGGACCTGGCTGGTGATGGGCATCATCATGCTGGTGGTCATAGGGTTCGTCATGCCCAAGGTGTTCGCAAATCTGCCGTCCAGCGGAACGGCGAACCAGCCGGCGATGCCCCCGGGAGCGATGGGCGTGGCGATGGTCTTTATGTTCCTGTTCATCGGAATCTTCTTTGTTTTGGCGCCGGCCATCTGGACTTTTTTCTATAACAGCCGACATGTGAAGGCCACCTGCGAGGCGCGCGACGGCGGGACGCGCTGGACCGACGCCTGTCCGCTCCCGGTATTGGGGTTGTGCCTGTGGCTGGCGTTTCCCGTGCCGATGATGCTGTTGATGCCGCTGATGGGCCATATCGCGATGCCGTTCTTCGGCATTTTCCTCACGGGCGTGCCAGGCGCGCTGTTTTGCCTGTTGGTCGCCGCCATCTGGGCCTATGCCGCGTGGCTGCTCTATCATCTCAGGCCGCAAGGCTGGTGGCTGATCCTCGTGGCGTTGGTCGTGTTTATGGTGTCCGGGCTGCTGACCTTTGCGCGGCATGACGTGCTGGAGATGTATCAATTGATGGGCTATCCCCAGACGCAGATTGACCAGATGCAAAAGACCGGGCTGTTGACGGGCCACTGGATGAGCTGGCTGATGGCGTTGTCCGCCCTGCCCTTCCTCGGCTACCTCTTCTTCATCAAAAGATATTTCCCAAACAAAGCCTGACGGGTTGAGAACGGAGAACTGATTTAATTTTGCGGCGCGGAAAGTTGTTCGAGGTCCACGCCTTCGCCTTGCCGCAGGACGGCTTCGGGCCTTGGGCACGTATAATTGCGTTTCCGCGGGCAGAGGTTCGGCGATGTCGTCGTAGCTGTGCGTTTTGCACCGGCCGTCAGCGCAATGCGGTTCAGCAAACCCGGTTAATCAACAGCATCAGAATCTCAACAACTCTTGTACCCGGATGCGATCATGGTACGCTCGCGGCGCATGAAATCCCATCGGAGATACTGGTTGGGCCTCCTCCTGCCCGCCCTGATCCTTGTCTGCGCCTCCTGTTCCCGGCATCGCCCACCCGCCCGAAACGCCGAGTTATTTTTCAACACCGGCTTAAACGATCTGCAGTCCGGCGACTACGCCAAAGCCATTGCCGACTTCAGCCAGGCCATGGTGCTGAACACCAATTATCCCGATGCCTACCTCTACCGCGGCGAGGCGAAAAGCCGTCTCAACGACTATGCCGGAACCATTGCTGACGACACCCGGGCCATCGAACTCAAACCTGACTACGCGTATGCTTATTTCACGCGTGGCAACGCCCGGGCGGCACTCAGGGATTATGCCGGGACCATTGCCGACGACACCCGGGCCATCGAGCTCAAGCCTGAGTACGCCTATGCTTACTTCACGCGCGGCAACGCCCGGGCGGCACTCAAGGATTACACCGGAACCATTGTTGATGACACCAAAGCCATTGCCCTGGATCCCAACGACGCCAAGTCCTACCTCGCCCGGGGCGACGCCCGGGCGGCGCTCAAAGATTATCCGAACGCGATCCAGGATTATAACAAGACGATCGAACTGGAGCCGAAAAATGTCATGGCGTACTTCCAGCGCGGCAACGTCGAGGCTGCACGCATCAATTATGCCGTGGCTCTCGCCGACTTCGACCTGGCCGTCGAGTACAATCCCCAATTTCCGGACGTTTACGCCGCTCGCGGCGACATCAAATACAACGCCAGGAAATACACCGATGCCATCATGGATTATAATCAGGCCCTTGCTCTTAACCCCCAATATGCCCACGTGTACTGGAGCCGCGGCAACACCCGGTTTCAGTTGAAGGATTACCCGGCAGCCATCGCGGATTGTACCAGGGCCATCAGCTTGAACTCCAATGACGCCATGGCTTATTTCACACGGGGCAGCGCCCGGTTTCAGTTGAAGGATTACCCGGCAGCCATCGCGGATTGCACCCGGGCCATCAGCCTGAACCCCAATTATGCCATGGCTTATTTTACCCGGGGCAGCGCCAGGTATTTTCTCAACGATTTTGAGGGTGTCGTTGCCGATTGCACCCGGGCCATCGACCTCCAGCTACCGGGCGCAGATGCCCGTTACTTCCGCGGGCTGGCCGAAAAACAACTTAAGAATTACGACGCGGCACTCGCCGACTTCAACGCCGCCGTCGAGATGGACGCCACCAATATTCCGTATCTGGTCAACCGGGGTTGGGCGAAATTCGCCCTTAGCGACTTTGACGGGGCGGTTGCGGATGGCACTCGGGTCATTGAATTGAACCCAAATGCTGCCGCCGGCTACATCCTGCGCGGCGAAGCCAGGCGGTTGCTGAAAAAATTCGACGACGCCATCGCCGATTGCACCCAAGCCATCGGCAAGGACCCCAAAAATGCCCTGGCCTGGTCTTATCGCGGGCTGGCCAGGGAAAATCTCAAGGAGATTGACCGCGCCTTTACCGACTGTTCCACGGCCGTCGAACTGGCTCCCCAAAACGCTGCGGCCCATGAAAATCTCGGCCTGCTGCAGAACAATCAATCGCAATTCCAGCCGGCTCTGGAAAACTTCCGCTCGTCCCTGCAACTGGATCCCCGGCTGGAGTATCCCCGCTTCCGCATCTGGCTCATCCGCACCCGGCTGGGTGAACCGGAGGCCGCCACCCGGGAACTGGCCGGCCACGTGAAATCACTTTCCGGCGCGGCGGCGGATTGGACCGCCAGGATCGGACAATTCCTCGCCGGCTCTTTGACCGAGGAAGATTTCCTGGATGCCGCCAAAATCAGCGCGCATAACCCGAAACAGCAGAACGGCCAGCTTTGCCAGGCCAATTATTACGCGGGAATGAAACATCTGATTGCCGGCGACAAGGAAGGCGCCATCGCGCTGTTCAAGAAGTCCCTCGATACGGGAGAAAAGGGTTGCGCGGAATACGTCAGCGCCACGATCGAGTTGGCTGCCCTGAAAAAATAATACCTGCCCGGGTAGTTACCACCGCCACGGGACAAAACATCCAGGGACGGCGGCTGCGGATAGTAATGGCTGAAAGCCGGGAATTAATTCAATTTTGCGGCGCGGAAAGTTCTTCGAGGTCCACGCCTTCGCGTTGTCGCAGGACGGCTTCGACCCTCGGCACGTATAATTGTGTTTCCGCGGGCAGATGTTCGGCGATGTCGTCGTAGCTGTGCGTTTTATAACGGTCCAAAAGTTTTTGCACCGTGGCTTCGCCGGCGTTGTAGGCGGCCAGCGCCAGCCGCCAGTCCTGGAAATGATCGTAGAGATGTTTGAGATACTGGGCGGAGGCGGTCGCGCTGGGTTCCGGCTGAAACCGCTGGTCGCGTGGCCACAGGGAAAGACCGAACCGTTTCGCGGTGGCCGGCATCAATTGAAACAATCCCGCCGCGCCCGCCGGGCTTAATGCGTGCCGGTCAAAGGAGGATTCCACTTCCGCCACCCAGACCAGATCCGGCGGCACCTTTTGCGCGGTAAAAATCGGTTTCAGTTCCGGCACATATTCCCGGGCCGCCGCCGGCCAGGGAACCACGGACACTTTCTTCACCCAAAGTTCGCGTTCCTTTTGCGCAGAAGGATTGGGAACCGGCAGGGGCGGCTGGTTGGTTGTAACTTCCGGCGGCGGAACGGTAAGCCGGACTTCGTCGGCGACATCGAAGTAATCCATTTGTGTCTTGAGCCACGCCGCGTAAGGCCGGGTTTCGTCGGTGCCTTCCAACAAAGAGAGGACATCCTGGGCCGTTTGCCGCAACGGCGCCAGGTCCACCACATATTCGCCCTGGTAACGCCGTTGAATCTCCTGAAAAAACTGCTGCACCTCGGGGTCATCAACCCGGGGCAGGGCATTGACCACGTTGGTATCAAGATTTTCCTGTGCCCATTGTTGCGCGCCTTGAATCAGCTCCGGCAGTGAAACCGTGTCATCGTCCGCCCGGGCAATCAGTGAGCAAGCCGGCCACAAAACGGTCATGCACCAAAACAGTTTCATCAGCAAATATCGCGCTTCCATCCTTCAGCCAAATTGAGCCGACACCAGGCAACTGACGAGCCGCAAATTGATGAATTTCCAACCCGTCAGCATACCCACGGAACCTTTTATTCACATCCCCTTGCGAATAAATTGTGAATAAAAGTTAACCTGCCCGTCACGCGGCTGTAACATTCTTAAAATAGCGTGTTAATGTCCGAGGACGTGCATGAAAAAAATCCTGATTCTGACGGCCGGATTCGGAGACGGGCACAACGCCGCCGCCCGCAGTTTGCGCGACGCCATTGAAATGCTCGATGAGGACGCGCGCACCGAAGTGCTCGACCTTTTCGCAGACAGTTATGGCGTGTTCAATACCGTCGCCCGAAAAACCTATCTCGGCGTCGTCCAGTACGCGCCCAAACTTTGGGGCGGCATTTATTCATTGCTCGACAAATCGCCGCTCGTTGAAAGGCAGCTCGGCAACTTCACCCGGCTCCAGGCCACGCTCGAAAAAATCCTCGGCGAGGCCCAGCCGGATTGTGTCATCTCCACTTATCCCGTTTACGGCCACGTCATCCAGAAAATTTACCGCCATCATCACGAGCGGCCGTTCCGGTTCATCATCGTTGTCACTGATTCCATCACCATCAATTCCGCCTGGTTCCGCGCGCCGAGCGATTTTTTCTGCATGGCCAACGACGCCTCCGCCGAAGCGTTGCGCAAAGGCGGTGTGCCGGAAAAACAAATCAAAGTGCTCGGGTTTCCGGTGAACCCGGTCTTCGCCGAACCCGTGGCGGACCTGCCACCGCCGGTCGGGGATGAACCACGCCGCGTGCTTTACATCATCAACACCGGTAAGAAAAAGGCGGGCAAGGCGATCGACCGGCTGCTCGAATTGGACCAAGTGCACCTGACCATTACCGCCGGGCGTGACGCCAAATTGCGCTCCGAACTGATTGAGCGCACGCGCAAGCACTCCGACCGGGTCCGGGTGTTCGGCTGGACGAATCAAATGCCTGAACTGATGAGGTCGCATCATCTGGTCATCAGCAAAGCCGGCGGCGCAACCGTCCAGGAAGCCATCGCCGCGCGTTGCCCGATGATTGTCAATCAGGTCATCCCCGGGCAGGAGGAAGGCAACGCGGAATTGATCTGGCGGTACCATCTCGGCGCCATCGGCGAGAAAAACCGCGAGGTTGCCGAATTGGTGGAAAAGGCCTTCACCCAGCGCGCGGCGCTCTGGTCGGAATGGCGTACAAACCTGCAAAAGATCAGCCGGCCTGACGCGGCATTGCGTATCGGCGAGCTCATTCTGGGTGAAGCGGACCATGACACACCCGGCCGCAAGGCAGTCAAGTTGTTCGAGACCGCGCCGGATCGTGTCATGCGCACCGCGCCGCGGCAAAGTGGCAACGTCAGCCATCCGCAGATGCTGCTCTGCGATTTCCACATCCACTCCAATTATTCCGACGGCAAGTTGAGTGTGCCGGAGATTGTGGACTTCTACGGCGAGCGCGGGTTCGATTGCATTTGCATCACCGACCACCTGGCGGATCCGAGCCGCCTGATCGGCAAGCTCTCTGAACTGGCCAACTGCACGCTGGGCCAGGAACAGGTCGAAGAATACTTTGCGGTAATTGAACGCGAACGGCAGCGGGCGTGGCGCCGGTACCAGATGCTGGTGATGACCGGCATCGAATTCAACAAAGACGGTTACACGCGCAAGACTTCCGCGCATTTGCTGGGCATTGATTTGAAGGCGCCGATTGATGCGTCGCTCCACATTCCCGAAATCATCGAAAAAATCCACGAGCAAGGCGCCCTGGCGGTGGCTTCGCACCCGCACATCATGAAAAGCGAGTGGGGCAAGAACACGCTGTATCTCTGGGAAAACCAGGAAAAATTCGCGCCCCTGCTCGATGCCTGGGAAATCGCCAATCGCAATAACATCTTCAACGACATCGGGCTCAAGCGGCTGCCGTTCATCGCCAACAGCGATTTTCACAAGCCCAAACACATTTATTCGTGGAAGACGCTCATCCACTGCGAAAAGGATGCCGAGGCCATCAAGGATTGCATCCGCCGTAACGAACACGTCGCCATCACACTTTACCGTGATTTCGCCGGCGCGGTACCCAAGCCCGGGCGGCACGGTTTCGATTCACCCCCTGCCGTTGTTCCTTATTTTCAGGACCGGTTGCCGCTGCACGCCCTCAATTCGTAAAACGACCTTGTCGTCTATATCTCTTGGAAATACCGAATCAGCGTATCCGGCTGACAGAGAATATTGGACCTCAAGTGACGCTATATTGCTCTACGTGTTTCTGGGATTGACCAGGCAAAAGAATAAATTCCCCGTGGGCTGTGTGAGGGCGACGCGTTCGTGCCGTGTCTTTCTGCAATTTGAATGCGCATACGTTCAAATACGTTAAAGCGTAAAAGAGCAAAAACTAAAGCCCCCTCACACACCGAAAGCCAATGCTGCTGCTGGCGACGTACGGGACGGCGTCGTTGCGACACGCGCACCGCGCGAAGGAGGCGACGTTGAAGTAACTGCCGCCGCGCCGCACACGGTCGCTCAACGGTCCGACCGGCCCGCGTGGATCGGCGCCTCCCAAATACGGACTGCCGGCCGGATAAGCCGGCCCGGCATACCAGTCCCAACACCACTCCCACACATTCCCAGCCATGTCATTCAAGCCATACCCGTTTGCCGGAAACGTTCCCACCGGACTCGTCCAAGGAGACGCCCCGCCTCCATAAATCTGCGTCCCGCCCAAATCGTAGGGTTGGCCGGAGCCAGGATAGTAGTTGGCATTTGTTTCCGAAATGAGATCGCTCCACGGAAACCGCTGCCCGCTCAACCCGCCACGCGCCGCCTTCTCCCACTCCGCTTCCGTCGGCAGCCGATACCCATTCGCTCCCCAGTTCGCATACACCGTGGTTCCATTGTCGCCACTGGTGAACAACTGCGTCAAGTTCGTATCCGTGTAATAGACCGGCGTCAAATGTGCCTGCGCTGACCGCGCATTGCACCACTTCACACAGTCATACCAGTCCACCAGTTCCACTGGATAGTTCGTCGCCTTGCCTGAACCGGCATTCACAAAAGTATACCCTTGGTTCGTGGCGTAGGTATAGACCGACTGCCATTGATTGGAACTCACCAGATTCGTGTCCATGTAAAAGGCCGACACATAAACGGTCGCGGGAATCGCATCGGTCTCGCCATCCAAAGTGTCCCCGTTCGTGAACGACCCTGCCGGAATGAGTGCCATGCCCGGAGGGATTAACCGGTAAAACTGCTGTGTGCCGGAAATGGGATTGGTCACGGTGTATGGCCCATTGACAATGACAGGTGCGGGAGAAACGGGACTCCAAACCGACGCCGAGCCGAGATTGAGGGTGGATTGCAAAGCAAGCCCGGCGGTATTATTGGTTGGCCACGTCAAGATAACATTTGTTCCGGAAAGAGTGATTGTCAGTTGCGCCGTCGCGGAGCTGGCCAGTGTCAAGCCGAGACCGGCTACCAGCGCGGGCCGGAGGAACAGGTTTTTAATGTGCGATTTCATTGGTTAATCCATTTGATAAGATTATTTTATCGCACCGCCTGAATAAGTCAAGGCAAAAGTGGCCACCACCGGGCCCCACCAGACATTCGCGGGCGCCTCTGAGCCAACAGCGATTTCCACAAGCCCAAGCACATCTTTTCGTGGAAGACGCTCATCCACTGCGAAAAGGATGCCGAGGCCATCAAGGATTGCATCCGCCGCAACGAACACGTCGCCATCACGCTCTACCGCGATTTCGCCGGTGCGGTGCCCAAGCCCGGGCGCCACGGTTTCGATTCACCCCCTGCCGTTGTTCCTTATTTTCAAGACCGGTTGCCGCTGTCCGCCATTAATTCATGACGCACCGGGAGCGCCGGGGCGCGCCGGCATCCTGTCGGCGGGTCTTTTTACCGTGGTTGAATCGGGGCAGTGTCAGGTAGGGCGCGTCACTCCCCCTCCGCGAGGCGAGGCGGCGAGGAGACGAATTAAATTGCTCCAGCAGCCGGCAGGATACCAGCGCTCCCGGGTTCAATAACCGAGTTCTTTTTTCCGTTCCGCCGCGGTCGGCAACGGTTCCTTCTTTTTCAGGAGGGCTTCCCGGCCCGCCCCCTTGACCTCTTTGGCCTGAGCCGCGTTGAACGCAACGTCTCCCCGGAACTGCTCCGGCACATCCGCCTCGGCATAAATGGCTTCCACGGGGCATTCCGCCACGCAAGCCTGGCAGTCAATGCACTCCTCCGGGTGGATGACCAGTTGATGGTCCAGCTCGTAAAAGCACGCCACGGGGCATACCTCCACGCAATCGGTGAACTTACACTTCGCGCATTTATTGGTAACAACGTGTGCCATAATCAATCCCTCCGACCTTATTTTCCTTGTAAGCTTCAACTTATTGGGCAAGTTTGCAAATGTTTTTTAAGCCCAACTTGACACTGCGGTCGGAGCGCCGGCCTCCGGCCCGGCTGGCACGGACGTTGCGCTTGGTAACGCGCCGGATCGGAGACCGGCGTTCCGCTGACGCCGCAATGGCTTGGCAGCAGTGCGAAATTGCGCCCCGGAGCATGTGGCCTTTTCGGTCCATTCTGCCGTGCAAAAATTGAATGGAAAAAAGGGGCCAGATTGTGGAATATTGACTCATGGCAGAGAAAGACACAGAGAATGGCAGCCGTCCCATCACTTCGATGGAGGAAATCCAACAGGGATGGCACACTCTGGCGTCGAGAGTGGACCAACTGGAAGCCGAACGCAGCGCGTTGGAACAGGAAAACAAGTCGTTGCGAACGCTCCTGGAAAAGACCATCGAACACCGGCAGAAATCGCACGGTGAACTGGTGAATCTGATCGCCGGCCTGGTGAGCAAACTGCCCATCAGCGACGTTGGCGTGGTGGTGTCCCGGCTGGTGGAGCATAACACCCACGTCAACGAAGTCTGCGCCGCGCTGGCCAACGGCAAAATTGAAGGAAACGTGCTGCAACCGGCTATCCTGAAGGTATTGGAGCAAACCAAACGCGACCTGGCCGCCGCCGTAAAACCAACTGTGGACGAACTGATCCGTCTGGACACGCCGCTCGAAACAAAAATACTCCAGTCCCTGATTACTCAGCCGGACTCGTTCTTCTCACCGGAAACCATCCGGGCCAATCGTTGTTTCGTCAAGGGCCAGGTGTCGCGGGAGCGGATTGTCCGCGAATTTGGCGAGCCGGCGCTGGTTGGCTTCAACGATTTGACCACCGATTCCAAGCTCAATCCGCGCCCCAAGCCCGAGGAAATTGTACTGGGATTCAAAAGTGATTTCGAGGCGCTGCTCCGGCAGGACCCGGCCTTGCCGGCGGATAAACGGAAAGAATTGCTGGCGTTGTACCGGAAAATTCAGCGCAGCAAGGCGGCCACCGCCGAAGCCCAGGCGCAAAAAAACGCCTTCTTGAAACTCTCGTTCATCCTCGAACTGCTTCATTACTACAACCATCAAAACACCGAAGCGCCCGAAGGCACCTTTGCCCAACGCCTGCCGGCCGTGATCGAACAGTTGGTGGTCACGAACGATCAGGACAACCTGGATGAAAAATTGATCAAACAGGCGGAGAGTTTGCTGGCCTTCGTGGCCGGGCACGACCAACGCCTGATGATTGTGAACAACATCGGCAAAGGCGGGCGGGCGGGCCGGACTTTGAAGTTTGTCCTCACCTTGCGAATGGAGAAGGTGCCTGAATTGGACGGTGTAATTGCCACGTTTGTCAAACATCTCCTCCCCAATCAAAAGGCGCCGCCGCCCCAACAGGTCGCCGCAGTGGTGCGGTTGATTAAATCCGAACCGCAACGGCAGGTGGTGAAGGCCATTGCCACTTCGACCCGGATTCGCAAGGACGAGGCAGAAGCCCTCGGTTTGGCCCTCGGCCAGGAATTGGGTTTGAAAGGGATCGAAGTGGAATTGAAGAAACCCGAGATGACCCTCACGCCGGAAATGGAACAACGCATGGCCTGGGAAAACATCAAAGCCCGTCTCACCCAGCGGGCTTCGCCCAATGACATCGCCACGGCCATCCGCGACCGGCTGCACGCCAAATATGATGCCGACGAGGTCAAGCAAAGCTGGCTGGCATTGACCGCAGCCGAACCGATGGCCTTGGTTCGAATTTTTTGCCTGCTGCCTTACCTGCCCGACGGGCAAACCGATCCGATGGCCCAGGCCATCATGGAATCCTACGTCTCGCGGTTGACGCATGAAAAATACGCGGAAACCTACGCCAAGGTCGTGCACGCCTTGCGAAACCTGTTCAAGGTGAAACCGGACAGCCCCGCTTTGGTGAATTTTATTTCCCTGGTGAAATGGGTGAATGCCGAAGCCGCCGACAAATTGAGCCAGGACATCGGCCTGCCGACCCGGTGAAATTGCTTACAACAAAGCCGTGAGATAAATCACCACCGCTATCCCGACCAGCGCCATCAGCACCGCGATCAGGTAGGCCAGTCCCGTGTCGAAAGCCGTTCTGGTTTCACCCCGGTCGAGTGCGCGAAGGTAACGATGATACCGGATCGCAGCCGCCAGCGAGACAATGATGCCGATGGCAATCAGAGCGATGCCAGCCGGAATGGAAAAGCCGGATTCCGAATTTTTGGCGGCCAGTTTTTCAAGGGCCAGTTCGTGAAGAAACAGGCCGAAACGGGCAATCACAAAGCCAAAACCCATGAGCGCGACTCCGGTCCGAAGCCACGCCAGAAACGTGCGTTCGACCGCCAGATAGGTTCGCGGATCGGAGGTTGAACCGGTAGAATCTTCCTTGTTCATGGCAAAAATCCTGCGCTTGTTTGCACCAAGCTAGGCGGAACAAACGTTTTCGTCAATCACTCCCCTTTAGCGGCAGCCATTGGCCGCCGCTACACACTCTCTTCATCGCCACAGGTGCTTGGGATATTTCCGCTGCAACTCGGACTTAATACGCGGATAATGCTCCCGCCAGAAATTAGCAAGGTCTTGCGTGACCTGGATCGGCTTCATCCCGGGTGTCAGGATGTGAACCGTCACCGGCACGCGGCCCATCGCGATCTTCGGCGTCTGATTTACATCGTAAAGCTCCTGAATCCGCAGCGCGATGTACGGCGATTTGCCGTCCTCATATGCCACTTTGGGCGTGCGGCCGTTGGCCAGCGCTAATCGCTCGGGCGCGTGTTTGTCCAGCAGCTCGCGTTGCGCTGCCGACAACCACGACATCACCAGCGGTTTCACTTCGCGTTCCTTGATGTCTTTGTAACTCACTGCGCCGTGGCAAAGCTGTTCGATAATGTGTTTGCGGTCGCCTTCAGTAATGGCCGGCAATTGCAATTCCGGACAGTGTCGGCAAAGTAAATGCAACCGGGCCAGCCACTGCTCGACGCTATGGTCCCAATTCGGCAACGGCAGCCGGCCGGCAAGAATTTCATCGGCCAGCAATCGCGCCGCGGCGTCGGCAGGCGGCGGTTCGACCCGCTTGGCCGACAAGGCCAGTCCGCGGAATCGAACCAGTTCGGCGGCCTGTACACGCCTGGTGGTTGAGTCGAACTGGACGTGAAGCTCGGATTTGAGGTCATCGGGAAACAATTCACGCAACCAATCAGGTTCAATGGCCGTGGCGAGCGACAAAATCGTGTTTACGTCCCTGCCCTCAACCTCGCGGATTTCGGCAGCAACGAAAAGCGGGCTGTGTTGGACGGCGCTTTCGCGCGCCAGCACACCGCGCCGGTTATGAACCAGTTCACAACGCAACGTGCCCTGGTCCAGCCGGTGGGTCACGCGATCACTGAAACCGATAAGAATGCATTTTTGCAACGCCTCATCCTTGATTTCACGCGGCTGGATGTCGAGACCTTCGGCTTTGGCGATGCGGAGAAATTGGTCGAACAACGGCCCGACCTGCCGGGCGGTCACGGCGTGGATGCCCAGCCGACGGCACGCATCCATGCGGAATTGATTTTTTGCGGCGTAATTCCATGCCCGCATCAGGATCCAGAAATCCGACGACGCCTTGTCGCCGAACAAATCTTCCCGCGCAGACGTAACTTCGCGTCCGACGTTGCGAAGCAGCAAATCTCGGCCCTGGGTCAGCGCAGCCACGAGACAGGCCTGATGGACGCAGCCGTACTCCTGCGCTGCCAGTAACATGCGGGAATAACGCGGATGTACCGGAAACGCCAGCATCTTGCGGCCGACCGGAGTGATTTGTAGCGCAGACGTCCTCGTCGGCGGGTTCGGCGGGCATCCATGCCCGCCGTTGGTGAAACTGGCGGCGGAGACGCCACCAGAACTCGCAGGCGAGGACGCCTGTGCCACGCTGTTTGTCAACGCCCCCAAATCCTCCAACAATTCCTCCGCGTGCGTCAGTGAGATTTCGTCCGGTTTCTCCAGCCAGCGAAAATTCCGCAGGTCCTCGACACCCGAAGCTTTGAGCGTGAGCACCACTTCGGCCAAATCGAGCCGCTTGATTTCCGGCAATTCCTGTGGCGCGCGCTCGTCGTGTTCCGGCCGCGACCAGAGCCGCACGCAAACGCCCGGCGCCGTCCGGCCCGCGCGTCCCGCCCGCTGGTCGGCCGAGGACTGGCTGATCTTCTCAAC
This sequence comes from Candidatus Limnocylindrales bacterium, assembly GCA_035604955.1. Classification (GTDB taxonomy): domain Bacteria; phylum Verrucomicrobiota; class Verrucomicrobiia; order Limisphaerales; family UBA11358; genus UBA11358. The sequence continues at coordinate 17,763 of DATNHM010000036.1, forward strand.
CAACAGCGTATTGATGCCGCGATTGGCATCGTAGCGCGGAATGCGCGCCAACCCGCTGTCAATCACCAGGCGAACGCCGTCAATGGTGATGGAGGTCTCGGCAACGTTGGTGGCCACGACGACCTTGGGCTGGTCATAACGCGCGACGGCCGCGTCCTGGTCACGCGGCGGCAATTCGCCGTGTAACGGCAGCAGCAGGTGACCCTTCGACTCCGGCATGTGTCGGATGGCCTCGATGGTCTGGCTGATTTCAAAACCGCCCGGCATGAAAACAAGCACATCGCCACCATCACCGGAACGGATGTGATTGACAAACGCCTCCGCCGCAAGTTCCCAGACCGGCGGCGCGCTTGCACCCAAACGATGCGGCAGGTATTCGATCTCGACCGGGTACACACGGCCCTCAGAAGAAAGGACGGCGCAGTGAAAATTACTCGTAGCAGCCGAAGTGAGTCGGCTCTGACTTTTAACCGATGAAGAATGAGCGGACTCACGTCCGCTGCTACATGGAGAAAGATATTTCTCCAACGCCCTCGCATCGAGCGTCGCGGACATGACGACGATGAGCAGGTCGGGACGTTGCTGCTCCTGAATGTCCAGCGCGCGCGCCAGCGTGATGTCGCCGTAAAGGTGGCGCTCGTGAAACTCGTCGAAAATGACGGCCTGCACTCCGCGCAACGTTGGGTCCTGAATCAACTGCCGCAACAGAATGCCCTCGGTTTCGAACTTGATGCGGGTGGCAGTACTGACGCAGTTTTCAAAACGAACCTGATAACCGACTTCGCGGCCCAGCTCGACACCCAGTTCCCTGGCCACGCGCGATGCCAGCAGGCGCGCGGCCAGCCGGCGCGGCTGGAGAATCACCACCTGACCGTTGCCGAGCAACCCGTGCTTGAGCAGCATTTGGGGAACCTGCGTGGATTTACCCGAGCCGGTAGGCGCAGACAAAATCAGCCGCCGGCCGGATTTCAAACGCGAAATGATTTCGGCTTCAATCTCGTAAATGGGCAAGCGGCCATTCATCAACGCGCCCATTTTAGCGTCCGGCGGGAAATGGGAAAAACAAAAGGATCACGGCGTTTTCGGCGCGCTCGCCAGCTTCCCCTGGGCGGTTTCAATCAACTCACGGATGCGCCGGGCATCGGCCTTGGTATGCCCGTGGCTGGCCAGCGGATCACTGCCGCCGCTGGACTCAATCAAAATATTCGACCAGATGAGTTCGGTCTTGATGTGCACCGAGGCGACCTTGGTGATGCTGATGCTCATTTCGTCCCGGCTGAACCAGGAACGCTTGTGCCGGACGACCGCCTGGTCCGTCACTTCAATGACGGTGGGAAAAAGAAAATTCCCGTGCGTCCAGCGGCTCGCCTGAAATGTCTCTGAAGCCATGGACAAAATGTGATGCAGCACCACGATTTAGGCAATTCGATTCAGAACTCAGGGAATTGGATTTACGAACCACAATTCCAAACTCCCTCACTGTGTGCGAAACAAGAGGCAGTTAAAACGCTCGTCCTCACCCCGGCCCTCTCCTCCAGGAGAGGGAGAATCATTCGGCGCGTTCTTTAAGAGCCCGCAACTGGATTGGCCGAATGATCAGTCGTAAAACTCGAAAGCGTGAAAGTGGAAGTCCTCTCCTGGGGGAGAGGATTCAGGTGAGGGCGGACGTCAAAACAAACTTGCACTCAGGACGACGCCGCTTCCTTGCCGGCGCGCTAGTCAATCACCTTTCCCTTCTCCAGCGTCACCAGACCGCCGTGTTTACTGCTTGACGATAAGCACGCTGCAATGGGCGTGATCGCTGATGCGGTCGGCGGTGTCACCGAGCAGCCGGCCCCACAATTCCGAATGGTCGCTATGGCCGATGATAATCAGGTCGTAGCCGCCATCCTTGGCAAAGTTCACGATGACCTTCGCGGCATGACCGGCGCGGGTTTCGCAGGCGATTTCAACACCCTGCTGTTTCGCCAGTTCCGACACCTCGCGTTTGCGTTCCTCGAAATAATCGGCGGCGGCCTCGGCTTCACCCTCAGGTTCGCCGGGCAGGTCGGCGTGCCGCGGCAATGGTTGTCGCACCCAAAGCGCGGTCAGTTGGGCGTTGTAATGTTTGGCGGCGACAGCGGCGCGTTCGAGTGCGGCCTTTCCGCCTTTCGACCCGTCGTAACCCACCAGTATTTTTCGAAACATGGGCAGCATGATTTCCTCACTTTTTCGTTGCCCCGATATCGGATGTCGGGGTGTTTTTCCGGTTATTGATTTTCTCGCTGTAAAATTTGCCCCATTCCACCATGGTTTCAATCGTTGGCTGGAAAAACTTTTGCGCAATCAGCGTCGGCACGAACGCGCTCAAAATCACCACCGTCACCAGCACGGTATATTGCGACTGGTTAATGATCTGGTTTTGCAGGCCGAACAGCGCGGAGATGGTGCCGAACGTGAGGCCAGTCGCCATCAGCAGCGTCGTGTAATGTGCCTCGCGATTGCGCATGTAAAAGATTTTTGTGGAGGGCCAGACGCCGATGTATTTGGTCACCAATTTTATCAACAACAGAATAACGATGAGTCCCAGCGACGCCCACAAGTCAGGCAGCGAAACGAACAGGCCGGCTTTGATGAAATAAAACGGCGTGAAAATCGTGAACGCAATGGTGCGCATCCGGCGCACGAGCGTCTTGTCGCGCAGGAAAACGCCCGCGATGACCAGGCCGACGAGGTAGGCTGGCAGGACCGCTTCGCTTTTGGCGGTGGTCGCGAGACCACCGAGGAAAAACAGCACGAGAAAAATGAATTTCACCTCCGGTTCGCTGACCCGGGTCGCACCCAGTTTGGTGATGAGGAACCGCGTCAAGCCGGGTATAAACCAGAGCATGACCGCTGTGACCACAACGAACACCAGTAACCAGAGATCGAAGTTGGCAAAGAGCGTGCCCAGCGCGAGCACGGTCCCCAAATCGGTGATGAAGCACGCAGCCAGAATCGTTTTGCCGAGCGGTGTATCACCCTGGCCACTCTCAATCATGACGGCATAAACGACGGCGACGGAGGTGGTCGAGAGCGCGATACCGGCGATTTGCGCCTGATGCAGCGGCCAGCCCAGGACAAATTGCGCGAACAGCCAGACGGCCGCGAACGGAAGCGCGAAGGACAAAATGCCGATGGTCATGCTGGCGCGCAGATTGGCGCGAAGCGAAACCGGGTCAATTTCCGCGCCCGCCAGAAACGTCAGCACACCGCTGCCGAGCATCGCCAGAAAATTCGTCCAGTCCGTGGTTTGTAAAATATGCTGGCCGCCGGCGAAATGGATGTTGCCCGCGGCCACACCCACCAGAATCTCGATGAGTGCCACGGAAATGCCAACGCGAATGGAAATCAGACTGGCCAGAAATGCCAGTCCCATCCAAATTGCCGCCACATACCAAACGTTTTCCATAAAAAAACTCCTGCGAATGTTTGTTCACTCGTAGGAGTCATTAGCACTGAAATGGTCAGGCAGTTTCCCTTGTGCGGGCTGGCAAACTCCATTGCCTGTTGGCAGTAAACCGCCAATCCGCCTTTGTCGCAAGCAATTTTATCGCCCTTTCATCACACACCTGATTCGGCTCCGACTATGCTTCATTTTGGCATTTCGCATTTCGCGGCTTGGCTTTAGGGTTGAGCCTGTCCGCCGAACCAAATGAGAACACTGCACACCTACCTGACCCGCCAGGTGCTCGCGTCGTTGTTGCTGGGCATGGCGGTGTTCACTTTCGTGTTGCTGATTGGCGATGGGCTCAAGGAAATCCTCCCCCTGCTCATTGGCGGCCAGGTGCGGCCCGGCATTGTACTGGAAGCGATTGGCCTGTTGATTCCGTTTTTCTGGGTCTATGCGCTGCCCATGGGGCTGCTGACGGCCACGTTGCTGGTGTTCGGCCGGTTTAGCGCTGACCAGGAACTCACCGCCGCGCGCGCCAGCGGCATCAGTTTGCTTTCACTCGTCACGCCGGTTTTGCTCCTGAGCCTGTTCTGCTGCGTCCTCAGCGCGTGGATCAACCTGGATTTGGGGCCGCGCTCGCGCGTGGCGTTCAAGGAGCTGACCTTCCGCGCGAGGGCCGACCTGGCGCGGCTCCAACTGCCTGAACGACAATTCATCCGCGACTTCCCCGGCTACATTATTTACGTGGACAAAAACCACGGCGGCGATTTGCAGAACGTGATGGTGTTCGTGCTGCAAAACGGAACCAATATCACCACCACCATTCACGCACCGCAGGGACGGTTGAAGGTGGACCCACCAAACAAGGAACTGACCCTGGATTTATTGAACGCCCAAACGGTCAAGGTAAACCCGAACGGCAGTGTGACCATTAATTTCTTCAAGGGATGGTCCTCGTACACTTACCAATTCCCATCTACCGACACGCCCATCTACCATCCGTCCATCAGCGACATGACCTTCTGGCAATTACAGGGTGAACTGGACGATTTGAACCGGAAACTCAGTTTGCCACCGGACCTGGACGAAGTGGGTCCGGAAGGACGTCTGATGAAATCCCATGAAGCGGAGAAACAACGGGAGGACTTGACGGAACCGATTCGCGTGGAAATGCACCGGCAGGTTGCTTTTTCCTTCGCGTGCTTCAGTTTCACCCTCATCGGTATTCCGCTCGGCATCCGTGTTCACCGCCGCGAGACGAATGTTGGCGTCGCCGTTGCGTTGATCCTCGTGCTGATTTATTACACCTTTATCATGGTGGGCGAATCGCTTTCGGCCCGCCCCGAATTTGCGCCGCACCTGATTTTCTGGCTGCCCAATTTTATTTTCCAGGCCGTCGGCACCGTCCTGCTCTGGCGCGCTAACAAAGGTATTTGAAGCATCAACCACGGATGAACACGGATTCGCACGGATTTTTATTTGGCAGTGCGGCCAGCCTCCTCGCGATTCATCGGAGTCCTCTGTCCGCCGGATGCCTGATTTGCAAAAAGCGGCGCGCACGGAGTGACGCGCCCGACCACGGAATTCCATCCGTGTTCATCTGTGTCCATCTGTGGTTAATCTAGTTTTTCCGCCGATACACTTTTCCCACCGCCGCCTGGTCCACAGGTTTGACGATGAGTTCGTCAATGTTCACGTGCGCGGGACGGCTGGCAATCCAGACCAGGATTTCCGCAATATCCCCGGCGGTCAGCGGATTGATGCCTTCATATACCTTTTTCGCGCCGACCGCGTCGCCTTTGAAGCGCACCAGCGAAAATTCCGTCTCCGCCAGGCCGGGGTCCACCGTGCCGACCCGAATGCCCGTGCCGAGCAATTCGAGCCGTAGCGCGCGGGTGATTTGCAGTTCGCCCGCCTTGGCCGCGCAATAGACCGCGCCGCCTTCATAAGCCGTATGGCCGGCCACCGAGCCGATGTTGATGATGCTCGCCCCTGCGTCATGCGGCATCAGCGGCAGCGCCGCGCGCGTCATGCGCACCACACCCAGCACGTTTGATTGAATCATCGCTTCCCAATCCGCATCCTGGCCCCCGGCGACCGTGTCCAGGCCGTGCGCGCCGCCAGCGTTGTTGACCAACACATGCAGACCTCCGGCTCCGGACTTCCGACCCCCGATTTTCTGCCGAACCCACGAAATGAAGGCTTCAACGCTGGAGGTTTTGCTCACGTCGAGTTCATGAAACAGCGCCTCCCCTGCCCCGGTTTGCTTCGATTCGGCGGCAACGGCTTTCAGCCGGTCAACGCGCCGCGCGCCCAGTAGCAGCTTTGCGCCTTGGGCGCCAAACGCCCGCGCCGCCGCCGCGCCGAAACCCGATGACGCGCCGGTAATCAAAACCCATTTATTCTTCAGCGAATTCATCCGACAGAATCTTCATCCGCCATTGACTTAGTTCAAGGTGAAAGTATTGCCGAGGCAGGGTCAGTGCGCCGCCCCTTCCGCGGACGCCGCAGGACGATGTCAATACCAACAAATACTGATTGCGTCATAGTGCGTCTGAAATGACCGGGCGCAACCCGCGCATCGTAACCGTAGCGCAGGCTGGCAGCCTGCCGTATCGCGGATTGGCAATCCGCAGGCGTGCCGACTGTCAGTCGGCGAAATGGCAGATTAACAAACTGCGCTACAACGATAAACGGCGGCCGTTGACCTTGTCACTAATTTTTGAACGTGCAGGCGGGACGCGCCTCTTCTATTGTCGCGCGACGCTGATTTCTATGAATACCAGAGCATTGTCCATTGTCTTTGCCACCTTCACCCTGTCGGTTTTATGTTGCCGGGGAGGCAATGACACCAACTTTGACGTGGCCATCTATATTCCCGTGGGCGTGGTGCGCAGTTTTGAAGATCCCAAAAAATTGCAGGACGACTGGAATCGCATCAGCGCCCAATTGAAGGTGGACAAGGTTTATATCGAGGTGCAGCGCAATCGGGAGCTGGCGAGCGACGAACTGCTGGAGCGCGTTAAAAAATTCTTCCTCGACCACGGCGTGCGCGTGGCGGGCGGGATGGCGTTGTCCGACGGCGGCTTCGGCCAGTTCAAATCATTTTGTTACACCGACCCACAGGACCGGCAGTTCATCCGGAACGCGGTGGAACTGGCGGCGCGGCATTTCGACGAAGTGATTCAGGACGATTTCTTTTTTGTGAACACGAAGACCGATTCCGACATCGCCGCCAGGGGAACGAACAGTTGGACGCAGTTCCGGCTCGCCTTGATGGATGACGCCGCAGAAAACCTGATCATCAATCCCGCGCGCGCGGTCAATCCCAGGGTCAAACTCATCATCAAGTTCCCCAACTGGTACGAGCATTTTCAAGGGCTCGGCTACGACCTCGACCGGGAGTCCAAACTGTTCGACGGCATCTATACCGGCACGGAAACGCGTGACCCCGTCATCACCGACCAGCATTTGCAGCCATATGAGAGCTACGAAATCATCCGTTATTTTGACAACATCAAACCCGGTGGCAATGGCGGCGGCTGGGTGGACACGTACAGCATCCGGTACATTGACCGCTACGCCGAGCAGCTTTGGGACACGATGTTTGCCAAGGCGCCGCAAATCATGCTGTTCGAATGGTCGGCCATGAGCCGGCCCATCGTGCCGGGCGACCGCGAAGCCTGGCACGATTTACCCACCAGTTTCAATTACGAGCAAATGCTGAAAAACTTTCATCCCGACCCGTCCATCGGATTGGCAAACCCCACCATTGCTTCCGTCGTGAGTCACAGTCTAAAACCATTGAACTTATTCCTCGGCCGGCTTGGCAATCCGATGGGCATCGCCAGCTACAAACCCTATCAATCCACCGGCGAAGATTTCCTGCACAATTACCTCGGGATGATTGGCGTCCCGATTGAGATGTATCCGTATTTCCCCACCAACTCGGACATGGTGCTGCTGACCGAAGAAGCGAAGTTTGACCCCGACATCGTCGCCAAAATCAAAGCGCAACTCGTCGCCGGCAAATCCATCGTCATCACCTCCGGCCTGCTCCACGCGCTGGCAGACCGGGGTATCAACGACATCGTGGAACTGCGCTATACGGACCGCAAACTGCTGGCGCGCGAGTTTTACGGCGGATTCGGCGCCGGCAACGGGGCCGATCTCGGCAACGACACGAACGCGGCCATCCTGCTGCCGGTGATTGAATTCCTGACCAACGACGCGTGGCCGTTGGTGCGAGCGATGGCCAACGGCGGCGCGTGCCCGCTGTTGCTCATGGACCGCTATTCCCAAGGTGTGCTTTACGTGCTGACCATTCCCGACAACTTTGCCGATTTATACCGGTTGCCGCCCGCCGTCACGAGCGCGGTCAAAGGCTATTTGCTGCGCGGTTTTCCCGTTCGCCTGGACGGTCCCAGCCAGGTCGCGCTGTTCGCGTATGACAACAATACCTTTATCGTGGAATCCTTTCTACCCACGGAAACCGACGTGAAAGTGTCCGTGACTGGCGATTACACCACGCTGCGGAATCTGGTCACCGGCGAAGACCTGGCCGGCCAGGCACCGCAAGAACCGATGGGCTTTGGCGCACGCCGGCCAGCGCCTGATGAAGAGCGCGAATCCTTCACCGTGCATCTGCTGCCTCACAGCTACGAAGTATTTGAGATGGAGAAATAGAACGGCTGCCACTGCTTAATAAACCAGCACCAGCGCCGCCTACCCTGTAGCAGCGAGCGTCAGTTCGCTCTAACTTCAGGTAGGAATTATGAGTCGACTCACTTCGGCTGCTACTTTAATAAACAAGAACGAGTACCGCCGCATTCTGCGCCTGCTTCACCACGTCCTCAAATTTCTCATCCTTTGTGTTCGGCGCTTTGAGCTTGGCATCCACATCCGGCACCGATTCGAGGACTGGGAAGGACGCCGTGTCGGCGTCCCTGAAATTGGGGACGGCAACATGCCGTCCCTCCCGGCTCTTAACCGCGTAATTCATCCCGCACTGCGGGATCGGGAAAACCGACCGTCGCCACCGTGCCGCCCAGATTCACCGTGCGACTGGCGGCAATGGGCAGTGGCGCAAACCGCCCGTCCGCCTTCAACAAAGCCAAATCATTGGCCGCATCCACCTGAACAACTTTGGCATCAATCAAACCCGCGCCCGTGACCAAACGAACTTTCATCGCATCCTTGATCACATGATAATTGGAAATCAAATAACCGTCGTCCGTGATAAAGAAGCCGGTGCCGGTGGCTTTTGGTTCATTTTCGGTGGAAACAATTTCATCTGGGCTTGGCGGCTTAAAATTTGATGAGCTTTCTGCACGCGGAACAAACTTTGCTGAAAGCTGTTGTGCTTCGGCAATTTGTTCGGGCGTCATACGCCGTTCCAAAATTGGTAAAAATTTCTTTGCAACATCATAATCTTGGGCGGACGCAAGGTTTATCCACTTGTAAGCTTCCAAGTAATTTTTAGGAATACCTTCTCCGTTTGCATAGCACGCACCGAGGTTATATTCGCCAACGGCATTTCCCTGCTCGGCCGCTTTTCGCCACCATCTGACGCTTTCAACAAAATCACGCGGCACGCCTTGACCATCATGGTAACAACCTCCGAGGTTAGCTTCTGCCGGCGCAAAATCTTGGTCTGCGGCCTTTTGATACCACTTCCCCGACTCGGCGTAATCAACTGACACGCCGTTACCGTTCTCATATTTGACGCCGAGATTATATTGCGATATTTCGTCGCCGCCTTCCGCCGCTTTTCGACACCACTTTGCCGCCTCAACATCATTTGTTACGTCTGTGGAGTAAATAAAATCAAGCGTCCTTTGGGCGAGATTAGCTCTGTAATCATCGTGTTGATTATCTGCGGTCAGTTCATAATAGTGAATCGCATTCGTAAGATTTTTAGCCAATGCATCGCCAGCGTAATATCGTCGAGCAAGGTCAAGTTGTGCGGTTGCGTAACCCTGATCCGCTGACTTCTCAATCCAGTGAATACCTTCAGTTATATTTGTTGCAGTGCCATTGCCTTTGAGATAAGCATCACCCGCGAAATAGTCACAGCCGCTATCGCCTAATTTTGCACCTCGCAAAAAGAAATCGAACGCCTTTGCAGGATTGTAGTCTGGTGAATCTGCGATAAGGAAATGATAGCCCACATAAAAGCACGCTTTTTTGTGATTTTGTTCAGCGGCTTTTAGCAACCACTTTGTTGCTTCTTCGTCATTGTTACCAAAGAAGCTTTTCCCTAATTCAAACTGTGCCTCGGCATCTCCTTTTTCAGCCAACACCTCCAAATCATTTGTTGTCACCGATCTGAGATCGAGTGCCCGAGCTGCATTGGTGGCTGGCGGATTTGTTGCAAATGTAGATTTGGACTGTTGAGCAGATGCTAAATTGGTCAGCATCAACCACAGAAAAATCCACGCAAACCGATTCGGCTTCATATCAGAGTCCAAAAAATTTCTTGATAGCAGTTCCCCATGTTGACCACACCTCTGCCAAGTTTCCCGCTACTGCGAGGCTGGCTACAGCTATTTGTTTGATTGGCTACTCAATGTTCTTAATTTCAATTTCAAATCCACCGAGCAATTTGGCTAGAAAGTTGTAAATCGCGGCGAAAATCACGAAGAAGATGAAACCGAAAATGCCGGCAAAGATCGGCCCCAGAAGGTAAAAAATTCCAATGATTCGGAGCTGGTTGTTGCCGAAGATGATCATTGGAATGCCGACGAGGGTGTAGATGAAGCCCATCAAAACATAGAGAGCGGTCATTATCTTGCTGGATTGTAGAATGGAGATGCGGATCAGTTGCTTTTTCATAGATTTGGTTGGTTAAAGTTGTGTGCTTCGCCTGTGGCCTGACGACGAGAACTGAGCCACGCCGGAACTACGATGTCAATCGCGACTTGTCGGGAAATGAAGCGGTTCATGATCGGAGGCAGTCTATTTTCCGAGAAATTTCTTAACGTGCACAAAGGCCCTGGCAATCACGACCAGATAAATGGCGGCCAGGATGGAAATAATGGCGATGACACACAACAGTTCCATCAGCGTCATCCCGAAAATCCGTTGTCTCTTTGGTGCCATAAATAAATTGTCGGCCATTACGCCCGACCAGGATTGCTTACTGCTTCTTAAGCACAAACTGACGAGTGCCGGGGGCCTCGAAGTTCAATGGCGCTTCGGAACTGCCAGGCTTATTGACCGCCAAAGTGACCGTGTCATTCTCGAACCGGTATAACCCGTAACTCGTTTTGCCAATAAATCGGGGGGCCGAACATTCGCTGATGGACAGAACGATCTGCTTCGGGCTTGCGTCCTCCCGAAGGGAGAAATCTCCCTTGTACCATTCGTTGGTATCCCCGCCACGGAACTCCCAATGCGCCCTGGAAACGACCAGACTGCACTCGCCCTTCATGCTGGCTCCGACCTCGTCACCTTTCCATGTCCCCTGGAGCCTGGCCGAGTCCGACTTGTGCAGCGCCGAGCACCCCGTTGCCCCCAGCAACACGACCACGCTTATCAAAACGAGCATATCCACTGTTCTGTTCATTGATTTGCCTTTCTCGATTGGTCTGTTTTGCGCTGATTCTCAATTTGCGCCACCACCGGGTTCGCTGATCACCCGCTTCGCGCCGGGCTTCAGGCCTGTGTATAATCCAAGCCCCAACACCGCTATCGCCAGCATCTGGATCAGGTGAAACACACCATTGTGGTCGAAGGGGACCCAGACCGTGAACGACAGGCGGCTGGCTTGAACCGTCGCCGCCGCCAGATTCAGAAAGATGGCTACGGCCACGATCCCTGCTCCCCTCAACCGATGTCTCGCCGCCAGAAAGGAGTAGATGGCCAGCGCGCCTGCCATCGCCACCGCCTCGTACACCAGAAAGATGACAAACCCCCCGTCGAGAAATTCGGTCAGCCCGAAGAAGATGGCTCCCACTCCGAGGCTGCACGGAACGAGACGCCGGGCGAGGGCATGGCCACGCCAGTCAAAAAAAACACCAACCAGGAACAGGGCCACCAGAAGTCCCAGACTCAAGTAGAGCGGTTTCCAAAGTGCAGCGCGCCAGGAATGCGGCATCTCCAGTCCATGTGCCGCGGATCCAAGAAAGGATACAAACGCCAGTAAACCGAATACCCAACACCACAACCCTATTCTCCAACGATCGCCGGTCGGAGTCCGCCACAGATATGCCAGAACGAACACGCACTCAATAGCCAGCACCGTATCGGTTGCGCTGGTCGTGATTTCAGTCGGTGAAGCGACTAAATCCATGGTTGGGGTGTTGATCCAGGGAACAGTTTAAGTCGGGTTCATATCGCACGCCTTTCAAGGCGTTACGGAATTAACTTATTCCTCACTTTCAAGCCTGTCCATAAGTTCTTTTAACCCGTGCGCGCTTCCCGCTTGAGCTCGGCCGCGCCTGGACCACGATGTCAATCCCGACTTTCGCGAAACGAAGCCCGGTTTGCACTTGACCCTGCGCCACCATCGGGCACGAGCATCGTAGCGCAGGCGTCTCCGCCTGCGGTTGGGGCGGCGTCCCGCCGCGCGAATCCACCTCAACCTGGATTCCTCGCAGCAGGACGCTGCGGGAACCCGCCGCCGGGACGGCTGGGCTACGGGAGAATTCAATCGAGTCCTCTCAAGGCCTGGCATCGTCCCGCATCTTGCGTGAGATAATGTCCAGCGCGCCGGCCAGCCGTTCGTGGGCACAGACGAAGCGCCACAAGAGCCTCAGCACGAAAATAATGACGGCGATTACGCAGGCGAGATAGGCCAGAACAAATAATCCTCCGAGCGATGCCATGATGTTGGGTTGCATGATTGGGTACAGGGTTGGTTTGTGTTTGATATTCAGTGTCGCCAACGATTCAAATCCCGCATGGCGGGATACAGCCGGCTCACGCCCTGCAATCTGGATTCTCAAATTTCGTAACTCAACTTGAAAATCCTCTCAACCTTCAACCCTCACCGGCAGCGCCAGCTTCATGGACCAACCAATCCCATATTGACTCGCATGGCGGAAACCTTGCCATCAGCCAAAATCAGCGCCACCTGCCAATGTCGCGTCACGACTGGAGTGACCCGACGGTCGGTGTCTTTGCGGTCACAATAAAGAAAATCTGCGGCCTTCAAATCCCCAAAGCTGCTGTTTTTCTTCACCGAACAGGTAAAATGGTGCTGCTCCATGATGTTCTGTGCATCGGCCAGCGAAGTGCCAACCGGAACCCAATGCTGAATCTGTGCCACTGCCTCCGCCGGCCGCTCGGAAAGCTTGTCACGGTGCGCGCATCCGCCGACGGCGAGCACGACGGCAAGTACAAGAATTCTCAGGACGCGTGATGGTGCTTTACGATTCATAGCTGAGTGGCTGTGACCGGAGACTGACTCTCAAATGAAGTCGTGACAATCCAATTTTTTTGACGTTTTCCAAAAGCTAAAATCATGGCGATGCTTCCTCGGATGGTGAAAACAGAAAGCGGGCATATCCATAGGCAATCATCTCATCCAGCACCGACCGAACGCCCTGGCTGGATTTCCACCAATGGCTCAGGTCGTAACCGCGGTCTTCGATGTCCATGACTCCGACCCGGGTGCCGTTGCCGAACGCTTTCTCGAATAACAACCGCGAACGCCGGGCATGCGCGCCCACGGTTATGAGATTAATCGTTTTGGGAGCGTCGCCATGCTCACGAAACCAATTCCGCAAGGCCATGGCCGCGGCATAGGTACGATCCCTGCGTTCATAGGGAGCCGGAACGGCCTGAACCGTGTCCTGGCTCATGCCCATCCGTAAAAGTGTCGCCGCGCCAAGTTCGGCGTAGGTTTTGTATTCGGAAAGTGGCGCGCCCCGATCCAATGGCCCACCGACGACGTAAAGTTTGTGATAGGGATTCCGCTGAGCTTCCGACATGGCGGTTTCCATGGCGTAATCCGGCGACCAGCCTTCCACCACGAGCATACCATCCGGCACGGGATCGTTGACCGCCAGAAACGTATCCGCATTCCGAAAGCCGAAAACGACCGGAAAACCGAAGAGGATGAACAACAGCAACCAACCACGCAGGGTCGGCAACCAGCATGTCCGCCGACGCAGCAACCCCCAATATTGCGATGAGACGGCAGAACTCATGGATTGATTTTGGGGAGAGTATTGGAACGCGGCCTGGCACTCCAGCCCGGTCTTGGCCAACGGTTCAGGGTTGGCCGCCGGCTCCTGTAATTCTGCCGGTCCATTTATTTTTCGACCTTGTATGACAGGGCCAGCTCATCGCCGGGTTTCCCGCGAATGCCCCAGTTCTCCCGGGGACTTTCTTGAATGGTGATTTCGACGTCCTGCGGCGCGATGCCCAGCTCTTCCTCGAATCGGCGGTAGATGAGGCGAATCAGTTCCTTCTTCGTCTCCCGGGTGCGTCCTTCAAACATGCTGATTTCAATGATGGTGTAGCGGGAACTGCGGTCCGGCGGATGCACGAAATCCTCCTCGTCCAGGGCAATGAAGCGGTGAAACCGTTTGTCGGCGGGTAAACCCAGAGCGGCGGTGACGCAGGCGTGTAACGTGTCGGAGATGGATTTCTTTCTCCCGGCAAGATTTTGGCGATGCGCGTAAATGATAATTTGGGCCATGATTTCTTTGGTTAAGAGCGGGAACTGAGCCACGCCCGGAAGCGGATGTCAATTCCGACTTGTCGCAAAGCGAAAAGGCCGGCCAGCCGGGCAAATCGGTCCACACTGATCAGACTAGAAATGTTGCAAGCCGATTGCGGCCACCATCAGGGGTGCTTCAGCGTGCCGTTGGTTGCGTCCGGGTTGTTTCCAAAGGAGGGTGCAATCATATTCGAGCTGCCCCTGGCAACTGAACGCCCTGCCCCGCCTGGCGAGGGAAGTGTTTCAAACGTTAAAATGGCTCCATCAACCCGGCCCGAATCTTTGCCACCCGACAAATTGTTGGTGGCGGAATTCAGCGTCCCGGCCGGCGTTATCGGTGAGGTCTTGTCGCCATGAGGATTCTGTCTTCCCCCGACCAGCGCTACGGCCACGCCTGAAACAATGACCAGCAAGACCAACCTTGCCCTGGATTTTCTGAAGAACCCTCTGGCCGGCCGGCGGCTGCCGGTCGAATAGGCCAACTGGTTTCTCCGCCGGTCACGCATGACGCCGGCCCGCTTCCAGTCCTTCCAGGCGTCCCACATCAAAACCAGCACGAACACACATCCCAACAAACCGATCCCATCGAACATCAGGTCGCCGAAAAACGGGTGTATCAATTGCAACATATCCTCCTTGTCCAACCGCCGGTCGCCGGCAGTCGGTGTCATGATCTTAGGAGACGAAGGGACAACAAATCAACCAACAATTTGAAACAATTGGGTGAAGATTCTGCGGCAACGATCGCCCGCGTGTGCCAGCTTTAATAAAAGAGCGGCTTACCGGGCTACAGCGCGAAGCGTTTTTTGCAAATTGAAGAAGCGCACAGCTATTTATTTTTTGGCTTAAAATCAAGATACGCCAGATTCATATTCCCTTCCGTGACGATGTGAAGGGTCAAAACCGACAATCCTTTGGGCAACTCCACTTCAGCCATATTCGACAGGAGGTTCCAATGATGCCACTGACGCCAGGCCAGGGGATCCCGGTCGGTGCGGGTTGAAATAATATTGATTGAGGAAGCCAGTGGTTTGCCATTCAGGTCCAGGGAAATCGTTCCGCCCCGGTTCGAAGTGTATAAGAGGTCAATGGTGTAAACCCCGGCCTTTTCGACCGACACGGTCAGGTTGAACCATTCGCCGGGCACCGTCCAACCGACATAAAGTTGTCCCTCGGGCGGCGTCACCAGGTTATAAGGATTGTTGTCAATCCCATCGTGGAACTTGGTGTAGGACGTGCTAACGCCCTCGTTTATCCGAAACTCGTTGAGGTACGTCCCGTTGGCCGGATTCAGCTCCCCGCTGCCATGGTTCTTCGTGTCCTGGTTGTGATAGGCGACGCCTTCTCCGCCCAGGTCGTAATAGGCGCATTGGACGCGTCCGGGAATTTTCTGCGGCCCTCCTTGATACTGGCTGTCTTGAAATGGCTTTCCCTGGTAATCCTTCAATCCAACGGAGGCGCATCCGCCAAAAAAGAAACCGACGGCGAGAACCAGGCTTGCGTGCTGAATCAATTGAGATTTTGTTTTCATGTCTGATTGAGCGGTGTTTCTAATTTGATTGTGTCAATGCTCGGAACGGCTGTCCATACTATTGATGCGAGGTTTCTTGCCCACACGCGGATGCCTGATAACGGGCAGCGCGGGATTTCCGGCAATGGCTACACTCCGCCGCGGCAGTCCCGAAAGCTTTCGGGGCCGGTAAGCCAGCGGAGCCAGGCTCCTGATTCGCGTTTTGCGCCGTCGCCGCTTGAAAACCCAGGTCAAGCGACGCGGCAATTTGGGGCAACGATAAACAGTCTACTTAAGCGGGTCTGGCTCCGGGGTTTCGATGGAAGCGTGGCGGTAATTAATTCCGAGTTCGTCCAGCCGCTGCGCGTGAATTTGCAGCCGGCGCAGGAAATCGTCCCAGTTGTGCGAGGCGGGTGATGACCACGTGATTTCGGCGATGGCGCATTCGCGCGGAAAAATCATGTATTCGGCGTGTTTCAAATTGGGGACCCATTCGGTCCACAAATTACCCTGCGTGCCGAGAATGTGCGATTGCAGTTGCGGCGGTAAATTTGCCGGCATCGGGTCAAAGGCATAAACCTTGCGCAACGTCAGGGGACCTCCCCAGGTGGCGGCCGGGGGTTCGGTGGCGCGATTGGCGGACTGGTAAAAGTCGAGGTAGCAATAAGCCGTAGGCGACATCACCACGTCGTGACCGGCACTGGCGGCTTCCTTCGCGCCACCGATCCAATCCATGACGACAGCGTTACTCGCGAGTCCGCCTTGCATAATTTCGCTCCAGCCAATCATCGTGCGTCCGTGGGCGCTCACGAACTTCTCCATGCGCCGCATGAACCAGCCCTGCAACTGGTCCTCGTTCGTGAATCCCTCCCGTTTCATGAGCGCCTGGCAGGCCGGACTGTTTTCCCAGGTTTCCTTCGGCACCTCATCCCCGCCAAGGTGGACGTATTTGCCCGGAAAGAGCTGGAACACCTCGGTCAGCACGTCGTCCAAAAATTTGAAAGTTTGGTCATTGGCCGGGTTATAGATGCCATTGAAAATCCCACCGGTGAGCGGCATGGTGAACGGCCCGCCGGTGCAACTGAACTGAGGATACGCCTCCAGCGCCGCCGTCGAATGTCCGGGCATTTCGATTTCGGGCACGACCATAATATGCCGTGCCGCCGCATATTTCAGCACTTCGTGAATATCAACCGGCGTGTAAAAGCCGCCGTAACGCCCGTCCGGGCCGTAGGCGGTTGTGGAATTTGGGTCAAAACCAAAACCAACGCCTGGCCGCCAGGCGCCGATTTGCGTGAGTTTTGGATATTTTTTGATTTCAATCCGCCAGCCTTGATCGTCCGTCAAATGCCAGTGTAACACGTTCAGTTTGTGCAACGCCATGGCGTCAAGGATGGTTTCAACTTCGGCCTTATTGAAAAAATGGCGGCTCACGTCCAGCAGCAGTCCGCGCCACTTGAAACGCGGCCAGTCTTCGAATTGAACGCACGGCATCTGCCAGTCCACGCCGTGCACCACGTTGGAAGAAAAAATTTCCGGCGGCAATAATTGGAACAGGGTTTGCAAACCGTAAAACAGACCCGCCTGGGTCGGCGCGCGAATCACGACCGTATCCGGCGTGACGGCAAGATCGTAGCCTTCCGCACCCAAATTCGTGTTGGCGTCCCTGGTCGTCAGCAGAATGCCGCCTTTGACGGCTTTGCCGGAAAAAAATTTCGCGTGGATGGTGAACGGATAACCGGTGGACTGACGAAGCCGCTCCGTCAAGAAGTCTGCGGTCTGGCGTGAAGCGGAATCCACATAGACACGGGTGCCCGGGGTGAGTTTAAAGCCGCCAGCCTCCAAGGTCACCTGCTGCGGCCACGGAATGATGGCCAGGCTGTGGGTGTCGGCGGCGGGAACCGTTATCGCCACCAGGCAGAGCAAAATTCCGGTGATGGAAGATTTCATTTTCATGCTCAATTTTCAGTTTTGGCAGATGGTGGTTCCGGTTTTTTTCCGCCTTCAAAATGTTCCTCGATTTCCTCCAAAGTTTTCCCCTTGGTTTCCGGCAGAAAGAACGTAGCGGTGACAAAATAAATCACGGTGAATCCAGCGAACGCGAAGAACATGGTCGAGTAACCGTATTTGCCGACCGTTGGCAGAAAGACGGCCGCGATGGTCGTCGAAACGGCCTGGTTGATGACCAGCGCGATGCTCATGCCGTTGGACCGGATGCGCGTGGGCATCAACTCTGACAGCGCCAGCCAGACGCAGACGCCCGGACCGGCGGCAAAAAACGCTATGAAGCTGAACAGGCAAATGGCCGTGAGCCAGCCGTTCCCCCTGCCGGGCACCGGTGTAATCAGCGCGGCGTCAATTTTTAGCGGCGCGGTTTTCGCTGCGTCGAAATTGCCGAATGGGCTCGAAAAAAAAGCGATGACTTTATTTCCGGGAAGGGAATTGGTGCGCGAGAGTTCAATCGGTGCGGCGGTCTCGTCGGAACGCCTGGCCGGAGTTGCGGACCGGAAATCGCCGTAGGAATAGATGATGACGAGTGTGGTGGGCTGGCTGGTCATTTTTCCGGCAAGAAGATCAGTCACATTCTTTTCGTTGAACGCGAGCGTGAGGGTTTGATTCGTCGCGACCATCGCCTGTACGGCGTCTTTCGCATCCACGCGCTGCGATTCGGTTTTGTGAAACAGCAATCCCACGCAAATCATTGAAATGATCACGCCAGCGGTTCCAAGCGAGAGCAAAAACTTGCGGCCTTTGCGGTCCACCAAAAGGATGGCGATGATGGTGGCAAGAAAGTTGACGGCCATAAAAATGACGGAGCCTAAATGGGCTTGAAAATCCGACAGGCCGGCTTGAATCAGAATATTGGCGTTGTAGCCAATGACGGAATTGACTCCCGTGGCCTGATTGCAAGCAAGGATGATACAGGCCAGTACAAATGGAATCACATATTTGCGACGCAAAAGGGATTCCTTGACCTTTTCACTCGCCTTGGCCGCCGCTGCCCTTTCTGCAGCGGCGGTGGCTTCCATCTCCCTTAATTCAACAGCCGCCTGCTCTTCCGAGCGCGAACGAAGCAGTGCGGCGAGCGCCGCATCTTTCCTGCCCCTGCGGAACAACCAGCGCGGCGATTCGGCCACCATGAAGCTGCCAATGACAAATAAAATTCCCGGCGGCAACGAGATCCAGAAAATGCCGCGCCAGGCGGTATCCTTGAACGCAAACAGCTTGTCCGCATCACCGAGTTTTTGAATCTCATCAACCCGGATGCTGAAATACAGACCGATGACGGCCGCGGCAACGATACCCAGCGTTAACAACCATTGGAAGATGCCTGTGCCTTTACCGCGATTGGCTGCACCGAGGCACTCGGCGAGATACAGCGGCACGACCACGCCAATCAGGCCGGCGCTGATGCCCTGCAACAACCGGCCAAACACCAGCGGCCAGTAACCGTGCGCCAGCGCAATGATCGGAATGCTGATGACGAACAAGATGCCGCTCAACGACATCATTTTTTTGCGCCCCAGCCAGTCCGACAACAGGCCGGCGAACAAAGTGGAAATGACACTGCCGAGCAAAACCGCGGCGACCACGAATGATAGTTGCCCCGCGCTTAAACCGGACGTGGCTTCGAGATACGGCAGGGCGCCGGAAATGATGCCGACGTCCACGCCGTACAGCAGCCCGCCGAGTCCCGCGACGAACAGGAGAAACCGGTTATATCGGGTCTTGGTCACGTCGTGATGCTCGTTCATAGATGTGGTGAAAACAGGATTATCGTTGTTGCCCTGGGCAGGGAGTTGAGTCTGTGATGCGGAGGCATGCCGCCCGAGGGAAGCGATTTGCCTTCTCAATGAGGCGGGCGAACGAGGAAACAAAATTATGATCAGGGTTCATCGTATTTGCGGTGCGACGGAGCATGATTTTTGACAGGAAGCCCTGTCAGTTCAACCCCCAATTCAGGGGGTTGTTGCCCTGAACCACTTGGATAAGATTCAATCTGAACAGCAACCTTTGGCACAGAGGCCAAAATGGTTTTAGCAAACTAACTTTATGGAAGTCGTCATTCGACCAAACGCGGAAGCCGCTACCGACCTGGTGGCACGGGTCATGGCCAGGGAACTGCGGGACGATCCGCGACTGGTGATCGGGCTGGCCACGGGCCGCACGATGGAAGCGGTCTATGCCCGGCTGGTCCAAATGCACCGAAAGGAAGGCCTCGATTTTTCAGCCTGTCACACTTTCAACCTGGACGAATACGTCGGGCTGCCGGGCAGTCACCGCAATTCCTACCGGCATTACATGAACCACAATTTGTTCCTGAACGTGAACGTGGACCTGCGCAACACGCATTTGCCGGACGGCGCCGCCGCCGACATCGAAGCCGAATGCGAGCGTTACGAACGGCTCATTGCACAATGTGGCGGAATTGACCTGCAATTACTTGGCATCGGGCTGGCGGGACATCTTGGTTTCAACGAGCCGGTTTCCTCGCTGCGCTCGCGCACCCGGATCAAGGTGCTTTCGCCGGTGACCTGCGCCCAAAACGCGCCGTTGTTCACGCCGCCCGATGAAATGCCCCGCCGCGCCATCACGATGGGCGTAAGGACGATTCTTGACGCACGCCGCTGCCTGCTGCTCGCCACCGGCGAGGACAAGGCGGAGATTGTTGCGCGGGCGATTGAAGGGCCGGTGACGAGCATGATTTCCGCCACGGCGCTGCAATTCCATCCGCATTGCACGGTGGTCCTGGACGAAGCGGCTGCCGGCCGGCTCCAGGAGGTGGATTATTATCGCTGGATTTTTGAGAATGAACCACAATGGCAGTCTTACCGCAATGGTTCGAACGCTTCCAATCTGGATGGTCATCCCCTCAAGCCCGGCCGGCGGAAGAAGGAAATTGCGACCGTTTTGGACGACGTTTAACGGCTTTGGCGATCTTCAGGAATGGAAAATCTTTGACGACCCGCGCCAAATGTTCTCAAATTGGCCCGTCTGGCGATGAAATCCGCGACCACGCAGCATCGAAGCAAATCGGTTCGGAAGTTTGGGCGAATCAAAACTCCCAGCGAAATTTTCTCCGCCTCACCTTCGGGAAAAGACCAGCCGGAGAATGATTTTCCCAGGACCGACGCGCGTTATTGGCGGCAACGGTTGCTCTTGCGTCGCTATCGTTTCCCGGCGTCCGGCGGATCGGAGCAGGATTTGGCCGCGCAGATTGATCATGCCGGCATCGGCTTTTTTTTTCCGCTGGGCACCCCCGAGGTGGAAACGGCCGCTGCCAAAGCATGTCAGATTTATCAGGCGGCGGTGAAACAAGGTTGGAGCGCCGCCTGCCGGCAATTTTCCCGCGAACTGATTGTGAGTTTCGAATGGTGCATGAACCCGGTGTTGTGGACCTACACCACCATACATACCCTGGTCGGGAAACGAACGGGGCCGGAATCCGATTCATCACCGCCCAATCCCAACCGGCAGCGCGTTCTGGTGGTGGAACTGGACGCAGGCATCCGCCGGGCATTGTGCTGGAGCATCGATCAGCAAGCCGGATTCGTGAGTGTTCCCTGCGACTCGGCGGCATCGTTCACTGATGCGCTCAAACTGCACAAGCCCCGTATGGTTCTCCTGAATCGCAACATGGCTGGACGAATCGGTTTCAAGTCCGCCGGCACGGTGACCCCCGTTCAACCAGGAGTGCCGGCCCTTACCTATTCGATTCATGCCGACGGTGACCAGATGTTTGTCTCCACACCCGGCGGCGCTGGAGGCTATCTGGTTAAACGGGTCAAGCCCGATCGATTGCTGGAACCCATCCTCAAAGTCGCCAGCCGGTCGGAGCTGATGACCGAAGATTTTCTTCTGCGCGTTAAGTATTATTTCCAGGAACTGCTGCAACTGCATTCCAGCCAGGACAGCCCGGGGCTGGCCAGGCTGACGCACCGCGAACAGGAAGTGATGGAGCTTTTGAGCAAAGGTTGTGTGGACAAGGAAATCGCCCAGGCCATGGGCATCAGCCTCTGGACGGTGCATGGCCACATCAAAAAAATTTTCGAGCGGCTCCAGGTGCGCACCCGCACCGAAGCCGTCATCCGGTATTTGGAAAAATAATCCCGCCCGTTTTGTCCGCCGGCATCCGGCACACCCAACCCGCGGCAATCCGAACTGATTGCCTGCCCCCCCAAAACAGGGGATGGACGCAAACGGGAAAACGCCCCATAGTAGGGCCGTAAATGATACAGATAAAGCAGGCAGAATGCATGCTTGATTTTGATCTGCGACCCGAAACCGGCGGAGTTCACAACCAGACAACCTAAACGATATATGAAACCAACAATAAAGTCGGTCACTTGGAGGCATGTGTCGCTGCCATTCGCGGCGGCATTCGTATTATTGGGCCTGCGCCTGGCCAGCGCGGCAGATTATCCCACAACCATCCTGGCGGATCATCCTGTCGCTTATTACCGGCTCGAAGAACCGAATGGATCCGCCACCGTGGCCGATTCTTCCGGGAATGGTAATATCGGCTACGTCACTTACGTTACCCAAGCTGATAACATTACCGTTTACCCGCAGTTGGGACTGCCGGGCATTGACACTAATTCCGCGCTTTTCGCAACCTCCACCGGCCCTGGACAGGGCGATATTGATGTTCCGTGGACTTCGGCAATGAATCCCACAACCGATGGCACAAACGGAGCGCCATTCTCCGCCGAACTTTGGGTGCAAGCCACCAAACAATCCAGCGGTTATGGAGTGCCTTTGGACAGTTCTTGCAACTTCGCGCAACCGCCTCCCTGGAACAATTCGGCCGGGTGGAACTTTTATGAGACGGCCGGACCCGGAAGCACCTGGTCGTTCAGCATAAGACCCAATCCCGGTTTTGTCGGAAATGGACCCGCCGTAACGGTGGGCCAGTGGACCCATTTGGTACTGAGCTATAATGGCACAAACGCAACTTTTTACGTCAATGGCGTTGCCTTCGGCACGTACGCCGTCCCCCAATATCTGGCTAATCCCGGGACGGGTTCCGCTGCAGATCTGCTCGTAGGCCAAGGCCCGAATACCGGGCAGGTTCCGTATGATGGGTATGTGGATGAGATTGCCATTTACAACTACGCGTTAAGCGCAACGCAAGTCACGAACCACTATGCGATTGGAACTAACGAGATTCGGGTTCTGCCGACACCGCCCTCGTTTAATGCACAACCGGTGTCCGCCAATACGTACGCAGGCGTACCGGTAACGTTTTCCTCACAGGCAATCGGCACCGCGCCCATATCCTATCTATGGACGAGAGTCGGCAGCGGTCCCATATTAAATGCAACCAATAATAACTATACCATCACGCCGGTTTATCCCGGTGATAACGGGGCGATGTTCTACGTGACGGCTTCCAATTCCGCAGGGAACACAAACAGCGACACGGTAACACTGACCGTCCAGACCAATTTGAACATACTTTATAATCCATTCTCCATTACCCGCCGAGTGGGCAGCTGGGCCGCCTTCCGGGTCGTGGCCAACGGCGCCCTGCCGATTACCTATCAGTGGCATAGCCTCTCCAATGCGGTGGATCGAACCATCACCGGCGCCACCAGCGACACGCTGTGGTTATCGAACATTCAACCCTCTGCCAGTGGAACTCTCTATTATGCCCGGGTAACCGGTCCTTTTGGCACCCAGCTCAGCAGCCAGGCAAGCCTGACCGTGATTGCGCGCGCGAGTGAAGCGCCTACGAACGCCTATTCCAGGGTCGTCATGGCGGACAACCCGGTCGCCTTTTGGCGTCTCGATGAAAAGAGTGGCACCAATGCATTGGATACCGCGGGCAGCTTCGACGGCGCCTATTCATACGTCGGAAGCGATTTGACTTACGCGTATCCGAGTGGCATTCCGCATGACACCGATACCGCCGTACACGTCACCAATACCGCGATCGTGACGATTCCCTACGCGCTGGAGATCAATCCGGTTTCAGGGCCATGGTCCTACGAATTCTGGATCCAGCCCACCTCGCTCTCCGGCAACTTCATCACGCCGATCTCGTCTGAAGGCAATACAATCGTCGGGGGCGTTTACTCGGGCCTGCTCTCGGGTTGGAATATTTACCAGCACGTGGCGAACGTTTGGACCTGGAATATATTCAACGGCGGTCCGAATGGCAGCTTCACCAGCGAGTTCACCGACAACCCCATCGTGCCTGGCACCTGGTACCACATGGTGCTGACGGACGACGGCACCAATATGAATTGGTACTCAAACAACCGGCTGGTGCTCACAGAAAGCGTGCAGGGAGTGGGCTTTGTTCAAAACGGCACCAATGGCGATCCCGGTGTTGCCGGTGGTCCGACCACCATCGCCATACGGAGTGATGGCGTATATGGTGATTGGGACGGTGGCGTTGAGGATCTGGCGGTCTATAATTATGTGCTCAGCCCGCAACAAATTCAGAATCACTTCCTGAACACCACCCGCCTGACGGTAGTGCCACAGGGCCCCAACGTGGTCATTACCTGGGGCGCCGGCACGTTGCAGTCGTCAACGAATGTCAACGGACCCTATACCAATGTCAGTGGAACGCCAACGTCACCTTATACAAATTCTGCAAGCGGGTCATCCCGGCTGTTCTATCGGGCCCAGTTGCAGTAACCGGTACTGAAGTTTAAAAGTCAATCTGCCGGGGTGATGGTTACCCCGGCAGATTGGCAAAAGCGTGAACATGATGAAAGTTTGCATGGCCAGCAGGATTTCCGGCCCCGGATTCGCCCGGCGCAATAAAGTTGCTTTCACGCTCATTGAGCTTCTGGTGGTGATCGCCATCATTGCCATTCTCGCGGCGATGCTCCTGCCGGCGCTGGCCGCAGCAAAATCGAAGGCAAAACAAATACAATGCCTGAACAATCTCAGGCAATTGAACCTGTGCGGCATTGAGTACTGCGGCGATAATAATGAGACGTTCGCTCTGAACAATCCGACGGCCGGCGCGTCTTCGAATTCCTGGGTTCAGGGAGATATGAGTGACAGTGGCGGGGTCTATGGCCACGTCACAGCAGGGGCGCTTGATTCCACCAACGTCCTTTGCGACGAATTGGCAGCCTTCTGGCCTTATAACAAAAGTTTAGCCATATATCATTGTCCGGCGGATCCCAGCAGGACAGCGGGCCTTCCCCGAGTGCGCAGTTATTCAATGAACGGTTGGATCGGAACCACCCATGCGTACGACCCAACCTTCGGGGTGTCTGGGGCAACGTTTTTTCGCTATTTCCTGAAGGATACTGACGTCAAGGCCCCATCCCGGACCTGGTACGTGATTGATGAACATGAGAAGAGCATCAACGATGGATTTTTTTGGGTGGATATGACCAGTACGCGTCCCTTTGCCGACTTTCCGGCCACACGACATAATCGAGGCTACGGGCTTTCGTTTGTGGATGGGCATTCTGAGATCTACTACCTGCTGGATGCCCGTAGTCGATGGCCGGTCCCTGCCAATGTCAACACGCCTCCCAACCCGGATTTTTCCAAATTGCAGAGGGTAACGACCGTGCGGAAATGAGCGATACCTGGTCAACTGAATTCACACTCTTTGTCGTGCATGTGTTTTAATGCCAAACGCTCGTACCGAACGGGAGGAATTATTCTTTCACTTGGAAGCTTATGCCTTTTTTTCTCTGTCGCGCACGCAGATCTTTGGAGTACCGGCTACTATCCGGGATGGGAGCAAGGCTCCCTGCCCGCCTCCAACATTGATTTTACCGCGCTGACTCACGTCATTCATTTCTCGGTCATTCCCAACACCGACGGAACCTTGAACAGCAGCGACAATGGTGTCACCCTCGCCAATTCCACGGACATTGTTGCGCGGGCGCACGCCGCCGGCAAGCCGGTGCTCATTTGCGTGGGCGGCGCGAGCAGTGAAAGCGATTTTCAGGCGGCCACGAGCAACTCCACTTCGGCCGTGTTCGTCAGCAGCCTGACAAATTACATGGCCACGCGCGGCTATGATGGCGTGGACCTTGACTGGGAGCCGCTGACCGCCGCCGATACCGGCCAGTTTACGAATTTGGTGAACAGTTTGCGGTCGGCGTTGAACGCCTTTCCCCAGCACAAGCTGCTGACCGTCGCCGCCGGCGCGTATCCGCCTTACGGCGACCCGCCGACGGCGGAATACACCATGTTCGCCTCCCTGCAAAATGAGTTTGATCAGATCAACATCATGACTTACGACCTGTCCGGACCCTACGCGGGCTGGGTGACCTGGTTTAATTCGCCCATCTACGACGGCGGCTATCGCTTCCCCAGCAGCGGTGGCCTAGTCCCCTCGGTGGACGGCGCAGTTGGCAACTTCCTCACGAACGGCGTGTTGGCCGCGAAACTTGGCATTGGCATCGCTTTTTACGGCGACGTCTGGCAGGGCGGCGCCGGCACGAGCACCGGCGGTGTCACCCAGCCGCGCCAATCCTGGACGACAGCGCCTTCGCTGAACCAGTCGGCTTACAACGCCATCATCTCCAGTAATTTTCCAGCAAATCTTTACCATTGGGACAACAGCGCGCAGGCCGCCTATCTCAGCATCAGCAACGCCAACCCGGCCAATGACATGTTCATTTCCTATGATGATCAACGCACCTGCCAATCGAAAGTCAGCTACGCCCGCAATCACGGACTGGGCGGAGTAATGATTTGGGAACTGGCCCAGGACCACCAGAACGGCCAACCGGATGCTTTGTTGCAAGCCGTCAAACAGGCGTTGGCCACCCCGGGTTTCATCACCATTCAAAGCCTTGGTCCGGACATCGCATTGGATTTTGCCAGCCTTCCGCTGGGTTCTTACGATGTGGAATGGAGCAGCAATCTGACCGGTAACTTCTGGAATACGCTGGTGGTCACCAACGTGTCCGGTTCTGGCGGGGTTCTCCAGATTGTTGACCCCAATGCGGGCAGCCAGCCGCAGCGGTTTTACCGCGTGCAAACGCCTCCTTGACCTTGGATTCCTGCCGCGACCGCACCTTGACAAAAGCGCGATGGGTATGATGGCTCGGATTGCGCTTTGGACTTCCAAAGCTATTTAAAGTTTGATTACAAGGCTGGTGGAGCCGAGGGGAGTCGAACCCCTGACACGACTACAGGTTCGCAATCTTCATATTTCCCAATGTTTTCAATACGTTCAAACACGCTTGACACGGGCCAATGTTGTAACTATTGTTGTGACTGTTATGGCATCACTACGAAAACACCCCCGCTCGCCGTTCCTCTTTGCGTGTTTCACCCTGCCCGATGGACGCCGCACGCAACGAAGCACGGGCACAGACAACCGAAAAAAGGCACAACGCATCGCCAATGAATTTGAGGACGCCGCCCGTACAGCATCGGAGGGCCGCTTCATTGAATCACGGGCGCGGAGGACCATCTCCGATATTTACGCCCTGGCAAATCCAGACCGCTTGACCAGCTCCACCACTGAAGATTTTCTCAACTCATGGTTGAAGCGGAAGGAGCTGGAAGCGGGCGAAAAGACGCACCAGAAATATGAAAGTGTTGCGAGCCAGTTTAAGGAGTTTTTAGGCAGCAAGGTAAAACGCGACATTAGCAATATCACGGCGGCGGACATAACCAAGTTTCGGGATTCGCTCGCCAAGCGGGTGACGGCCGGCACGGTCAACGTCTCTTTGAAGATCATCCGTTCGGCGTTTGCCCAGGCCCGGCGGGACGGCATGATTGACGTGAATGAGGCCGAACGTGTCACACTGTTGAAGCGCAAAGACCGCTTTGAACGCCGCCCGTTCTCCGTGCCCGAACTGAAACGCATCCTTGAAGTGGCCAGCGATGAATGGCGCGGGATGATTCTCTTTGGACTGTACACCGGCCAGCGTCTTAGTGATCTCGCCAGTCTGACGTGGCAAAACGTGGATTTGCAACGCGCCGAGCTTCATCTGGTGACGGGCAAAACCGGACGGCGCCAGATCATTCCACTGGCACCTCCCCTGCTCCGCCACATTGACACCCTGCCCGCCGGGGACAAACCGGATGCACCGTTGTTTCCGAAAATCCACGCCACCGCCCAACGCCACAAGCACGCCGGGAATTTGAGCAACGAGTTTTTCGCCATCCTTGTCTCTGCCGGACTGGCCACAAAGAAATCACATCACGCCGACCCGGACAAAAAGAAGGGGCGTTCGGCCAAGCGCGAGCAAAACGAAGTGAGCTTTCACAGTTTGCGACACACAGCCACCAGCCTTTTGAAATCGGCTGGCGTCGGTGAAGCCATTGCAATGGAATTTGTCGGCCATGATTCAAGAAGCGTCAGCCGCCAATACACGCACATCGAAACCAAAATGTTGAAGCGCGCGGCAGCCAAACTGCCGGACGTTACCAAATGAGGAAGCCATGAAAAATCTAATCAAGAAAATTCGCAAAGCAAAGACATGGCGTGAACGTGCCGAAATCGCTTTGGACAAATGGCCCGGAACTCCGTCCGATGAACTGTTTAAGGAAGCACAGCTTGCAAAAGACATGGAGAACAAATACCGGCCACTAACTCACCAATCCCTTGAATTCTTAGGCGCATGGGTGGCAACAAGGATTTTAAGACGAGAAGTGCAATCGCTCCACACGCTTGCCGATGACCTCGCGGAACTGAAGCAACACGAACCACAACCAGATTACGACCTGATTACTTTATTCAACATGAGCGGCATGTTCCCGCCTGGATGGGAAAAGACTTGGGGCAGGGACTCTCGCACTGGAAAAATGGCTCCCGGTTACTCCGCTGTGCCACGCGGCAGGCGGGTGAAAATCGCAATGCGCGACCTTAGAAAAAGCCTTGAACGGAAAGGTGTGGACGTTAGCGACGGCGCTTGGGAGAAACACCGTAAAAAACTTCAGCGATACGCGAAGGAATTCAAAATTCAGTTGGACGACACTCCCAGTTCACGACCGTAGCTTGCGACAGTATTGCTTCAAGAAACTTGCCTCGTGGGGCAAGTATTTCTCACTCGTCTGTGTTTTAGTCGTCGTGCGATATGAGCACGACAAAGAATAATAAAAAAGACGCGGCCACAACCACGCCAGTTGAAATTCCACAACATCCAACGCCGGTCAATTTCGTTCCTGAATTTCTCCGGCTCCCGAAGCCCGGACAACTCTGTCCGCTCACCGGCCTGAGCCGCAGCGCAATCAACGAGTTGATCCTCCCCAACCTACACAACGGAAATAAACCGCCCGTGCGGTCATTCTGTTTGCGGAAAAAGGGCGCGGCCACAGGCATCCGAATCGTGGACTACGCCAGTTTGCGCGAATACATCTTCGCTCGCGTTGAGGCCTGAAAATAATTTCGCCGCGCTCCTGGACGGATTCACGCGGCGAAGAATCAAATGACATGGACAATTTAAATGATATTTCCAGACCGTCAAGCAGCAACGGCGCTCCGCGCCCGGCCACTGGCAGCACCCTTGAACGCGCCGAAGAAATCGCACTCGCCTTTGCAATCGAACGGGGCAACCAAGACCTACCGCCGCCAATCGCCAAGCTGATTCAGTTTTCGCCCGAATCCTTCAGTAATAAATCCCTTGGAAAAATCGCCCTTGTCGTGCGCTCGATGACGGAGCAACGGCAGGCTGTCCATTTCAGGAGCGTGGAAGCCAAGTGTGGCGAGCCATTACTCATGGCCCAACTTGAAAATAGTGTTTTAATGCGCGAGCAATCTGAACTAGAGGCGGAGGCCGCGCTCGCTGCCTATCAAGTGCGCCGGGCAATTTCCATTTCAGAGGAAACAAGCAAAGCCCTGGTTGGTTCGCCCGGCAAGGCTGGGATCATCATAGACGGCGCAATCCGTTCATACACGGAATTGAACGCCGACCAAGGTAAAGGCGGTTTAACTATCCGCACCCCGGATGAAATTCTGGCCATGTCGTTTGACGACGGCGACCGGATTCTGGGTGACCATCTGCTCGATGATGGTGGCAATCTCGCCCTGCTGGGCGCGGGTGGCGTCGGCAAATCACGGCTGCTGCTGCTGCTGCTGGCCTGCATCGCTGGTGCTCGCCGGTTCCTGACCTTCGACACGTTCAGACCGAACATGAAATGGCTTGTCCTGCAAACCGAAAATTCCAACCGCCGATTGCAACAGGACATCGCACCGCTCAAATCATGGCTGGGCGACAACTGGCCGCGTTTCACAGAGCGCGTCATCATCCACACGATTGAAACCGACGCCGATGGATTTATGAATCTCGACGACACGGACGCGGTTGCCCGAATACAGGCCGCCATCCAAGAGAACCGGCCGGACGGCATCATCATTGATCCGTTAAACGATTTTGCCATCGGCGACTTGAATAAAGACAGCGACATGAAATTGACCCTGCAAACGTTGTCGCGTATCTGCCGGCGTGGAAATCCAAAACGCGTCATCATCGTCTCGCATCACAGTTTGACCGGGCGGGCAGGCGCAGCAAAAGCGACGGGCTATGACCGGGCTGGCTTCGCTAGAAACTCGAAGGTGATTCATGCTTGGACGCGAGGACAAATAAACATTGCCCCGGTTGACCCAGACAACAATGACCGTCTAATCATCGCGTGCGGCAAGTGTTCCAATGGGCGCGAGTTTCAAACCTTCGCCGTGCGATTGAATCGCGACAGTATGATTTATGAGTGCGACCCGACCGTGGACGTGACCCAGTGGCAACAGGACATGACTGGCGCGAAGGATAACGCGCCATTGATGAACCCCGACCGTGTGCGCGAATTGTGCGACCTGGGAGGCAGCAACAAGGCCGCGCTTGCCAAAGCCATCATGGACGATTGCGGCTGCTACCGTGGAAGCGCCTACCGCTACATCACCCGCGCCGAACAAGCCACGAAAATCAGCTTCAAAAAATCGAATGAAACCTACTACCGCAAATAGCTTTGTCTCCTGTTTGTCTCCTGAGAAAAGCGGAGACAAGCCGGAGACATGTCTCCTGTCTCCGCAGCCCCGTAGGGGCGGAGACAGAGACAACCGGCGAGCCGGAAAACCATTTAAGGATTCTTTTAATAACCCCGCCAAAGCGCGGGCGTGAAACATCCCACTCAAAGACCATGAAAGCAATTTTCGGGATTCGACTACCACAAAAAAGGAAAACTTATGACAAAATTTAGCGTCACCAAAGCTGCCGTTGAGCTTGGAGTTTCAAAGGAAACCGTCCGGCGGCGGCTTACTGAAATCGGAATCAAAACCGGCAAGGGTGAAACCTTCACGCTCCGGCAACTGTTTGAAGCAATGGCGGGTGATCCACGCCGGGAGTTAACCCGATTGCGAAAAGCCCAGGCCGACGGTGAACAACGAAAAAACCGCGTTGCCGACGGAGAATTGATTGAAGCGGAAATCGCCTTGCAGATCTACGGCCGCAAATTGCAAGCCATCTGCCAAAGGCTCGACTCGCAGCCGGCGTTGTTGGACTCGCGTCTCGCCAGCGAAAGCGACCCGGCAAAGTGCCGTCAGATTCTCGCGGAATACAACGAACAAACAAAGGCCGAGGCTCGCGCCGCGCAATGAACGCAGGTTTTTTTATGAACGTCATCACGAAAATCTTTTTCCCCGAAGAAATCAAAACCGCGAAATGCCGGTGGTGTGGATCGCTTTTTGAATATTCGGAATCCGAAAAACCCGCATGGCCGTGCTCGTGCTGGCGATGCTCCGAGGCCACCGAGCAACGCTACCAGGCCATGCCCAAACGTCGGCCCGAACACAGATTTTTCACCCGGCTTTGAATGATGACCTCGACATCGCGCCGTCCGGTTAAACGCAGAATTTATTTCACAAAACTTTGATGACCTTTGAGGATATTTCCGCCAGGCGAATCCGGCATGAGGCCCGGAAGGAATTGTTGGGCCAGCTCGTGGAGGATGACGCGGACATGGAGCGTGTCTATCAGCGGACCATGCTGGCCGCGTTTCTGGCTGGACTTTTGTCAGTTTCACAACGGCAACTAGCTGAGATTTTGGAAATCAGCGAAGGCCGCGTGTCGCAACTCCTAAAGTTTTTGCGCGACAATTCCGAGCAAAAAGACTGATTTTTCCGGCATGGCCTAAAGGTTGAAATGCAAAATTCCAAAACCGTCTTAATCTGGAACTGTGAATGTTTTAGATAAAATTTTAGATGCGGTCAAACCGACGCCCCCGAAAACGAATCCCGTCGAGGCTGCCGCCGAAGTCGTTGTCCAATTAGCCGAGAAGCGCATCAAAAATGCGATGGGTTCGCGGCTAGGGGAAGCAAAAATCTTGTACGCGAAGGGCCGCCAAATCCAGAAACGGATCAATACGGAATTGTCTTCGCACGGCGCGACCTTAGCCTTTGAAGAACAGCAGCGACAGCATGGTGAAGCAGTGGACTCCGACAACCTTGCGAACATTACCAGAGGAAGAAGCCTAGCTGACTGGGAAATTGATTTTGCATCGCGCCGCGCCGCCGCGGGACTAGCCGCGCAGAAAATCTGGAAGCAGTTCCGGTGTTATGAATCTGAGATTTCAGATTTACTTCTACAGGAATTGCATCAGCAAATCTTCGAGCTTGAGAAAATGGAGGCCGCGAACGCCCAAAAGTTTGGCCTCTTGTATTCGTCTTCTTCGACGATCATCACACTTCGCTCGGTGTCTGATTGGTTGAAAAATCGTGGTGCAGATACCTTGATGGAAAAAAATTAATTATGTCTAACTACACCTTGTCCGTCGCCACCCTGGCCGTCACCTTGTCCCACGTCGCAACGCGAGTGGCTCAAAGCAAGTTGGCTCCGCTTTCCGCCTACGGGACTATCATTCCAATCGAAGAACCGTTTCTGAAGGGTCTGGACTCCGTCATTCCCTTCGTTACCGCCGCGCCGCCGACCCAAATCCTCAGCCGGGGCGACACGCCGGATTATCAGGCGACCGGCACGATCACCTCACCGATAGCGGCCAGTCCTAAACTTTTTTTACAGCCGATCAGCGTGGAGAACGCGTTTTACCAAGGCGGCGACCGCCTGGTGTATGCAGCAGAGTTTGCGATTCGCCAGTTATGCAATTCAATCATCGATTCGGTCAAGGCGAACATTAAAACTTCGGTCTTTGGCTTGCCGGCGGTCACTGTGGCGTCGTCAGCCTGGACAGAAGACAATTTTGCGACCCTCGCCGCTTCCATTGACAGCGAACGGCGGGCCGTGGTTTTGGATAAGAGCTATGCCCTGAAGACGCCGACGGTTTGGTTGCCTGCCAGCGGAAACTGCACAGTTTATGAGTGCAACCGCTGGACTGCCGGAACAAACATCGTCGGTTTCGCGGCCTGCCCTCAAGCCTTCGTTTTCCGCTGGGCATCGCCAGACATTAGCATGAATGAGCGGCGCGTAGTTTATTCGCAACTAATCCCGCTCCCCCAGCTCGGCGGCCTCCAAATCGAATCATCAATTTGGATGGCGCTCGATTCTCGAAGTTTGAGCGCAGCTTACCGGGTTTTCTTTGCGGCGACTCCAGCCGACACGAACGCTCTGGCGATTTTGACGAGCGCATGATTTCCTGCCCACCTACTGTTGATTGGTGTTTGTTGAGCCCGGTTTGGTTGGCGCCAAGCCGGGCTCTTTTTCATCCGGCGATTAGGCACGCCGGTTGCAAGCCGGTTGCTTTTTTGCCCTGTGCGTGGGCTTTCCGGGCAACCGGCTTTTGATTTCGATGGACAGGAAGCAACCAACTTTGTTTGACCGTCTTCAGCCGCGCTCGATGGAAATCAGCAACGGCGATCTGATTGCCGTCTTGCGCTCACTCAAAGCCCGCGGCGCACACGTCTCCGGCATGATCAGCAAGCCGGACAATTCGGGCTGGCGGCTGATAATTGAATGGCCGACCGCGCTTCTACAGGTCTTTAAATATGAATGAAATCAGCTTAGGCGGATGGCTATTTCTGTTCTCTCTTATCGGCGGTTTGAGCCTCCTGTTTGTAGCTGCTTTTATTTACTTTGGCGGCTGGTTCCTTCGGTTGATCAGACTCCATAAAGAACGCAAACACATCGAGAATGCTTCCAACGATAAACATACCAAAACAGAAAAGTAAAATATTCGGTTCCTTTAATCGTTCTATTGGTTCCTTTATTCGGTCAAGATCGCAAACATAGTTGGTTGGACTACCAGCCATAGTATTGCCGTAAAATACAATATTTGTGGAAATTATACTGAAGTAAAACGGTCGATTGTACATTTGGCCACCGTTCGCACTACCTGACATCACCATGTTTCCTGAATCGAAAATCCTGCCAATTCTAATATCATTACTCCTCAGTCGTGCTGGAAATTTCTCACCATCAAAAAGGTAATTGTATAAAACATTTGAGATTTCTGGATAGCCTTCCTCATTGCTCTGTAATCCATGTCTTTCTGCTAAGATTTTTGCTCCAGCGATGGCATGGCAATAACTTGGTGCAATAATACGAAGGACAAATGGAATTTCGGTTGCATGTTCGCCAAGCAGGGCTGCAAATTGAATAAGAATTCCAACCGCAAGTACAACCAGGGCGAGCTTGCTGAACCGCTTCATATCGGCAAGCGATCATGAACACCTGGCCCGATTCGCCACGTCAGGCAGGACGCCCTTTGATTGTATTTGTTTGGCTTCACTGCTTTCCTTTCTCGACATCAAAAGCACGAGCATAATTTGTGGTCACTACCTTCAGGACGTGCGGCGTCCCGCAGTCCCAAAGTTCGAGCACGTCCCCATTATAATTTGTTGTTCCCACCCGCATCACGCGGAGTTGAATCGTTTCCGCTACAGCGGGGTTAAGGTTTTCCGGGCAGTCGAGAACAATTATCTTCGCGCCGTAAACTTTCTTTTCGCCTGTCTGAAGTTGCGTGGGGACTTGCCTGTAGCCCCCTATTCCACCCATGTAGTTGTCCACCTCCCTACTGGTAGTCGCTGCCTCATAAACCGGCTCCATCGTGAATGTCGAAACAACCAATTCGTTGGTCGAGACTTTCAGAATGTCGCCGTATAAAGTCTGCCACAAAACACTGCGTTGAATGTTGTAAAGCTGGCCGTTCACTTCACGAAACCACGGCACGGCGGTCACAAAATTAGTGCTGACAACAGGCGTTGAATTTGTCTGTGCTCCAGCCCGCAAGCCAAGCGTGCTTGCTATCAGCACTGCGATATGCATTTTCCCTTGCACAATTCCTGTTCGCCACGTTACCTAGGACAAGCCGCAACGCACCGACCGCGATGCTGACACGGCCCGGCGCGTCCTAGAGGCTTGTGATATCATAAACACGGGTGAACATGTTGTTACCAGACGTTGTTACTGAGCCTATCTTGAACGTAACACGTTGATTATTAAACTGGTGGAGCCGAGGGGAGTCGAACCCCTGACCTTCTCATTGCGAACGAGACGCTCTACCAACTGAGCTACGACCCCAGCCAACGTTTGCGATTTTATGGCAAAATTGCGCCTAGGCAAGCCGAAATGCCCTGCACAGTCAGCAGCGTGTTGACTCAGGATAAATGTTACCGGGGCGGGGAGCTGGACGAGGGGTTTGGCTCTTCGTTGACTCAAGATCGTGGTTACCCAAACAACGAACATGAGTCTGCCCAGCAAACGGGAGTATTTAGCCAAAATCCACGGT